>MKVK01000042.1 GCA_001898825.1 Magnetospirillum sp. 64-120 | reverse complement strand
TTCCTTCAGGATGCCAATGATCTGTTCCTCGCTGAACCGGCTGCGCTTCATAAGTCCGTCTCCGTAGATGGCGGACTCTACCCAAATTTGGAGGAGTTTTCCGGTCTCAGGTCACCTAGAGGAGATGATATGCAATTTTTAGGTATATGGAATCATCATTCCACTCGTCCTTTCAAAACATGAAAAAGGCGCCGAAAGGCGCCTTTTCTTATTTCTGGATCACTCCCACTCGATCGTTCCCGGCGGCTTCGAGGTGATGTCGTAGGTCACCCGGTTGATGCCCTTGACCTCGTTGATAATGGGAGAAATTGGCGCCATAGGCGCAGAAATCCTAGGTTTTTAGCCGCTTTCAAAGACAGGAAGAGACCGGCAGGCGCAGCATTCCACACACAAAATCACACACAGCAGGTTCAGGCGGCTATCGGCTCCAGCGCCATTCCCGTGCAGGGCCTACGGTACTGCCATCCCGGATGTTCGGCAATGGCGATGGAAGCACGCCCAGAAGCCAAAATTCGGCGGATTTTTGCGAGGGGGTGATTAGATCATCTCCAGCGGCAATGTCCCCCATACACCCTCTCTGGTCCGCTCCGGTTTCCACAACAGGCCAGATCAATGGCGATGCGCCTTACTGCGGCTTAGGATCAAACAGCCCCATAACCGGCAAGATACGTTGTTTTGGTTCGGATATCTGTCTGGTTTGGAAACTGGCTGTACGTCCCTGCCTAATGGACAAGCTCGATCCGGCGACGGACTGGAACCCGTAGGCTCGCCAATCTGAGTTGCTCGTCCTTGTAATGAACAAGAAGGCAGAATGGTTAACACCCCAGTATCCGTTTCTTACATTTAATCTGATTAATTCCTTGCATAGCGAATGCGATATGACTAATCGACAATAGGAGATTAGGAATGCAAGGATGCATTGATTAATATTATTAAGTGTAGATTAGATAGATTTATAGATTAGTATCAGTCCCATGCTATGCAAGGCGCAGCCGTGCGACCAACGGGAGCGCATGGAAATTATACACATCTGAATGAAGCTTAGTTTATGCAGATAACTCCAGCATCCGCTTGACCTGAATGGCCTGCCATCGCTTGCCGGTGGCTGTTGGGATGTTCTGTTCGTTCAAGGCATTGGCGATGCCGTTCAGGCTGGTGATGCCCTTGGCCCGGATGGCCTCGACCACCGGCAGCAAATCCGTCCGCCTCGCCTTCTCCCGCTTGGCGTGGGCAGCCTTGGCCCTATCAGCCTCGGTGGGCACGTACCCCCGGAAACCTCCCAATGCCACCCCACGGGCCTTTGCAGCGGCCAGGGCGGCCTTTGTCCGGGCGCTGGTCCTGTCGGCCTCGTCCTCCGCTACCAAGGCCATGATGCCCACGGTAAGGCGGTTGGCGTCGGGCATGTCGCAGGCGACGAACTCTACCCCGGCATCCCGTAGGTTCAGCAGGAAGGCAGCATTCCTTGCCAGCCTGTCCAGCTTGGCGATCACCAGCACCGCCTTATGTAGGCGACAGGCAGCCAGGGCGGCGGCAAGCTGGGGGCGCTGCTGATCGGACTTGCGCCCGCTCTCAATCTCGGTGAACTCGGCAATCGGGGGCCAGCCCTTGCCAGCCAGGAACGCCCGAACAGCCTCTTGCTGTGCTTCCAGGCCAAGACCGGAGCGGCCCTGCCTGTCCGTGGAAACCCGATAGTAGGCGACATACCGCATGGCTTTACGCATCCCTCAACGGTCGTTGAGTGTTATGTAAAGCTCAGGGATGGAAGTTGTCAACCGGGTTGGGTGGTGCCGGGGGCGACAGGAGCAAGCCCCTCTTCCTGGTCCCACTCTGCCCGCGACATGGGCGGACACCACCCTTCGCACTGTCTGACGTAAGCGGCATACCGTTCGTCCGGGGTTTGCGGCACCAGCTTCCGCAGCCGCTCCTGTTGCTCCATTCGCTCCAGAAACTCGGCCTTCTCCTGTTCCCGCTTCTTCATGCGGGTGTGGTCAAGCCAAAGCGCAACGCCAATGCCAGCAAGCACGATGGCATTCAGCGGGGAAGAGGTAATGGCATCCGCGAAGAGGCGCAGTTGCCCGGCAACGAGGAGAACCACAACGCCAATGCCGATATAGCGCAAGCTCTTGCTCATTGGCGACCGTCACAAGGGAATTTCTCCTGCATGGCCTTGGAGAAGGTGATTGACCACAGATCGGGGAAGAGTTCCGGGTGTCGCTTGACGTACTGAACGAAGATGCGCACCTGCATTTCGGTGGTTGATCCGCCAACGGCACAGCCGAATTGAGTGGGGTAAGCAGAGGCAGCAAGGTTCTTTTCCACGCCGGAAGCGGTCATGAACCCAATGGCGGCGGCAATTCCTTCACTCAGCCCTGAAATCCTGGCAACACATCCCTGTGCATCAACCCTTGCGGTCCAGACCGAGGGAGGCCACACCTCGGACGCACTGTAGGCATCATCAAAAAACTTCTCGGCCTGGATGCACTGGTCAAACACCCGCTTGGTGGAGTAGGGCGGGAAGTCCGCAGCGACAGCAGGATACGCAGCCAGCACCATAAGGGCGGCGGACAGTGCCAAACAACGCATGGGCATGAAACCTCCCGCAGGATAGCGGAGACAGCAGACGTAACTTGCCTGACGAACAGGCAGGATTTCTCGTCTTACTACGCGCCATACTGCGCAGTCAACGCGCTGGTTCTTGCTCAATAGGCAACTCACTGCTATTCAGTTGCGCAAGAATATGGCGCTGCAAATCTCCGCCCCATAAGGCAGGAGACAGCCCATGTCACATCCACCTCCAGCAGTTGGCCAAAGACTTCGTAAGGTTCGGGATGATCTCGGACTTACGCAGACTGAGATGGCAAGCCGGGTGAGCGTTTCCCCTCGCACATGGCAAAGCTGGGAACGTGGGGAGTATTACCCCACAGCCGAAGCACTGCGCTTCCTGGCGGAACAGGGAGTGGATGTTAACTGGGTGCTGACTGGCAATATGGCGTTATCCGCCCAAGCCACCACGCAAGACGGCGCAGCTTCCACCATCGTCGTGTCTGCCAAGGGGCGCACTCGTGCCGATCCGGGTGAGCTGCTTATCGACATCCTCACACCGCTCCTGCGGCAAACCGTCGAAGACGCAAAGCGGGTGGAGGACATTGACTGGCTGGCAACGGCCACGAAGTTCAGCATGCAGTACGCGATGAAGTACGCGGAACGTTTGCGGCGCTAACGCCTCCCTTGCCACACCCTTAGAGGTAGCGCAATATCGGCAAAACTTTTGCCGGTAGAAACGCAAGTGGCGGGAAGATTACCAATGAGCGCATATTTCGAGATCGCATACGCAGCAGCTTCTGGACGCCTTTGCCTGTTCACTGGGACTGGCTTTTCAAAAGCTGTAACGCAAGGTGCGGCGCCAAACTGGCAAGAACTCCTTGAGCGATGCTGCGACACATTGGCGAATGGCGCAGATTTAAAGGCCGCTCTTTTCCCAGTTAAAGGAAACAACCCGCTTGCACTCGAAGAGGCGGCTCAAGTTATAAGCATAGAGTTATCAAAATGCGGCAAGAGCATTTACGAAGAGATTTGCTCTCACATTAATGGAATTTCTCTCAGCGGAGACAACTCCGCAATCCAAGACGTTCTACACAAGCATTCGGTCTCAATTATAACTACAAACTATGACAAGCTTGCCGAAGCACTTATTGGCGATGATCGCTGCCACTCTCTAACCCCTGGCCTTCCAATACCGCGATCGAGAAATCATGCTGAGGTGTATCATGTGCACGGCTCCATAGACAGCCCTGACAATATGGTTGTAACTTCGGATGATTATTTTCGCTTCATAAATTCAGAGAGTTATTTTTCGAGAAAATTAAGCACAGTGTTGCATGAGAACACTGTTGTTATTCTCGGGTACTCTTTAAGCGATACAAATTTGAAAGCCATAATTAGTGATTATAAAGGACTGTCATTCAAGCAAATCGTGAGTGGCAACATTTTTCTCGTGTCAAGGAATGCCGTTAGTCAGTACGTCAAAGATTACTACTCTCATTGCTATGGAATGAGAGTGATTGATGGGACGGAAATCGCTGACTTTTTTAAAGGCGTGTCCGCTTCAGTTGTTGATGCAGAGAAATGTAAGGACGCAACAGTAAATTTACGCAATGTACTCAATAATGGATATCATTATACCGATGACTACATAAAAATATCATCGTCTTTATACGAGATAATAGCCGCCGTAGGCGCAATCGGCAAAAGTGTGAATGATCAGAAAGTTGTATCTGTTCTTGCTGACATCATTGAGAAGAAGCGTGCATTCACACAAGGGATTGGTGCATGGGATCAGTATGTTCACTTGGCCAGATGGCTTGTTTACATTGCGGGTATAGTTGACATTGCGTCTCTAACCATTAAAGACAAGTACCTTGCTTCGGCCTTGCACTCAATGAACACGATGTCAAAATCTCTTACAAAGGGATACTCTTGGCATGCATATGACGTTTGGGATGCAGGGTGGTCAAATATTAGCTCAGCAAATAGAGCAATTATAGCCACTCATATCAGAGCAACTTGCATGAACGCAGATGCTCTTGGGGTAGTTAATCGCCCTTAGCCAATCCGATAAGTTGTCGCAGAAGAAGTAAGCAAAATTGTCCGCCCCGTCAGTATCTCGCTGGCGGGGTTTTTGTTGTTCACCACCAGCAAAGGAGCGCATATAGCCTCAATGACCGAGGTGTTAAGTCGGGTGGAAGCTGCGGATTATCTCCGCGTCTCTGTCCGCCAACTCGACCGGCTCGATCTACCCAAGAGCTACATCGGCAGAAGCCCCAGGTTCTTCAAATCCGATCTCGTCGCCTTCCTCGAAGGCAGCAAGATCATCCCCAGCCAGATCGCCAGCCCCGCCTGCAATCTGGTCGCCCGCCCCGTCCTCAAGCGGCGCAAGGGCAGCAGCGGCGGGGACTGGCTCCGCTCGCGGTTGGCCGCCCTCCAATAGGTCTATGGCCGCGTCAAAGGCATCCGGGGCAAGGTGGGCATAGCGCATCGTCATTTGGATGCTGTGGTGTCCCAGCAGCTTGGAAACGGTCAGCAGCGGCACGCCCCGCATGACAAGGCGGCTGGCGAAGGTGTGGCGCAGGTCGTGCAGGTTCACGTCCTCCAGCCCAACCCGTTTCCGGGCGGTATCCCAGGTTCCGAAGGGGTTGTTGAACGGGATTGCCTTGCCGCGCTTGGTTCCGTCGTCTCCGACGCCCCCACGGCCCACGGGGCGGTACAGGAACACCCGGCCTTCACCCTCCGGGCATTCCGCCCTAAGCCGCCTCAGCATCTCCTCCACCCGCGTTGACAGCGGGACGCCCCGTGGCTTGCCGGATTTGGTTTCCATGAACCGAACGGCGGCACGGGGCTTCCGATCAAGGTCAACGTCCGTCCAGGTCAGCAAGGTGGCCTCCCGCAGCCGCGCCCCGGTATCCATCAGGAAGACCACCAGATCGCGCAAATGCGGGGCGCAGGCGGGGAGAAGCGCCCTCTCCTCCTCCTCGGTCAGCCAACGGTAACGGGCGTTGTCGAGGCTTAGGAGCTTGATTGTGGGCACCACGGCCAGGGTGCCCCATTCGTCCTTGGCCTTGTTCAGGATGGCCTTGATCGTGGCGAGGTAGCGGTTGACGGTGGCCGGTGCCTTTTTCCCGGCAAGCAGGCTGTCCTTGTAATCGGCCAGGACGCGGGCCGACAGCTTGGCGATGGGGGAATCAGCGCCCAAGCCTTCCCGTAGCTGGTTCAGGGCGTAAAGCTCCCGCTTGGCAACGCCGATATTCCCCTTGGGGACGATCACCCCGTCGTAATAGCGGTCTATGGCCTCGCCCAGGCTCATTTCCGCCACCTTGCCCAGGAGAAGCTGTTCCTTGATTTCCTGGCGCAGGATGCGTTCCCGCTCCTCGGCTTCCCGCTTCTTGGTGGTGCCGCTGGACTGGCGGACCTTCTGGCCCTTGAAGGTAAATTCAATGAACCAATAGGGCGATCCCTCGCGCTTGAAAACCGCCATCCCTATCCCCCTTCGTGCGGACAACCACTCACAAAATCACACACAGATGAGAATGGCATGGAGCGAGGCGGACAGCAAGAAGGCTCCCGAAGGAGCCTCCCAAAATCAGCTAACCTATTGAAAAATCACTCCCACTCGATGGTGCCCGGCGGCTTCGAGGTAATGTCGTAGGTCACCCGGTTGATGCCCTTGACCTCGTTGATAATGCGATTGGCGACGCGGCCGATGAAGGCCATGTCGAAGGGGTAGAAATCGGCGGTCATGCCGTCGGTGCTGGTGACCGCACGCAGGGCGCAGGCGTAATCATAAGACCGCGAATCGCCCATGACGCCGACGGTGCGCACCGGCAACAGCACGGTGAAGGCCTGCCAGATGACGTCGTACAGGCCTTCCTTGCGGATTTCTTCCAAGTAAATGGCGTCGGCCTTCTTCAGGATCTCCAGCTTGTCTCGGGTGATTTCCTGGCCGGGGATGCGGATGGCCAGGCCGGGGCCGGGGAAGGGGTGGCGGCCGACCATTTCGTCGGGCAGGCCCAGTTCGCGGCCCAAAGCGCGGACTTCGTCCTTGAACAACTCGCGCAGCGGCTCCACCAGCTTCATGTTCATGCGTTCGGGCAAGCCGCCCACATTGTGGTGGCTTTTGATGGTGACGCTGGGTCCGCCGATGAAGCTGACCGATTCGATGACGTCGGGGTACAGCGTGCCCTGGGCCAGGAAGTCGGCGCCGCCCACCTTCTTGGCTTCTTCCTCGAACACGTCGATGAACAAGGCGCCGATGGTCTTGCGCTTTTGTTCCGGGTCGGTCATGCCGGCCAGCTTGCCCAGGAACAGGTCGGAGGCGTCGCAGTGGACCAGATTGATGTTGAAGCGGTCGCGGAAGACGCTGACCACCTGTTCGCTTTCGCCCAGGCGCATCAGGCCGTGGTCCACATAGACGCAGGTCAGCTGGTCGCCGATGGCTTCGTGGATCAGGGCCGCGACCACCGAGGAATCGACGCCGCCGGACAGGCCGCAAATGACCCGACCCTTGCCCACCTGTTCCCGGATCTTGGCGATGGCCTGTTCCTTGAACGCGGCCATGGTCCAGTCGCCCTTGCAGCCGGCGACGCCGTGGGTGAAGTTCTTCAACAGCTGGGTGCCGTGGGGCGTGTGCACCACTTCCGGGTGGAACTGCACGGCATAGAAACGGCGTTCGTCATTGGCGATGGCGGCGAACGGCGCCCCTTCCGAGGTGCCGACGACGCGGAAGCCGTCGGGCAGCTTGGTGACGCGGTCGCCGTGGCTCATCCACACCTGTTCCTTGGCGCCCTTGGCCCACACCCCGGTGAACAGCGCGCAATCGTCGATGACGTCCACATAGGCGCGGCCGAATTCGCGATGGTCGCCCGGTTCCACCTTGCCGCCCAATTGTTCGCACATGGTCTGCTGGCCATAGCAGATGCCCAGCACCGGCACGCCCAGGTCGAACACCGCCTCGGGGGCGCGGGGGCTGCCGAAGTCAGCCACCGAGCTGGGGCCGCCCGACAGGATCACCGCCTTGGGCGCGTATTGCGCCAGGGTTTCGGCCGTCACCCGGTTGAACGGGTGGATTTCGCAATAGACGCCGCTTTCGCGCACGCGGCGCGCGATCAGCTGGGTCACCTGGCTGCCGAAATCAAGGATCAGGATACGGTCGGACATTTTGGCCTCGGGGGTGGTGTCGAGGGGCGCACTCTAGACTCAAGGGCCCCTGTGAAACAACCCCTCGCACCATCCATCTAAAGCCCGGCGGCGTCTGAGCCGGCCCGGCACGGGCACGCGCTTCGCGCATAACAAGTCTGAGCCGGCCCGGGCCCGCGCTTCGCGCAAAGGAAAAGCCCGACGCCAAAGACATCGGGCTTTTCCATTTCGAAGCCGGCCCCGCCTGGTGTGGGGGGGAGCAGAGCCGGCCCCTGGGATCATCCGCGGGCGCGGATGATCACCTTTAGCGTTCGGGGGCGATCATCCGCGGGTGCGGACGATCACCTTATCCATCCACGTGGCCAGCAGGGCGAACGCGGCGATCATGCACAGGCCCAGCGGGATCAGCACCCACAGGTCGGCGGTGGCGAAGCTGGTGGCCTGCCCCTTGATCAGCAGGGAATTGATCACCACCCAGGCCAAAACCGGGGCGGCCATGGCCAAAACAAGCAAATAGGGCAGAAGGCGCAAAGCGGGCTCCATCAACTCTGTAAGGTTTCTAAGAATTGTTGGCGGCACTTATACGCACCTCCCAGCCCGAGTCAAGTGTCTGATAACCGCGTTTTTCCTGTGGGTTAGGCGGGATGCGCACGGCCCAGATAGGTCGTGCACACCACCCGCAACAACGAGGCGAAATTGCCCACCTCGCCTCGCCGCTCGATCACTTCGTCGTGCAGCTGGGTCAGGAACTGGGCCAGCGACAGACTGCTTTCGGCGGCGATCTCTTCCAGAATCTGCCAGAAACGACGTTCCACCTTCAGGCTGGTGACCACGCCGCCGATCCGGACCGAGCGGCTGACACTTTCGTAAAGGGCCGGATCGGTGCTGGCATAGATGTCGCACATGATGGACTCCGGGGGGCTTTTGGCGTCGGAGGACCATCATAGCTTATCCGTGGCTTATTTTGGTGCCCAAAACCGCCAGGAACTGCGCCATCCATGCCGGATGGGCGGGCCAGGCGGGGGCGGTGACCAAATGGCCGTCGGTGACGGCGCCGTCGATGGCGATGTCGGCGTATTGTCCGCCGGCCATGGTCACTTCCGGCGAACAGGCCGGATAGGCCGACACCTTGCGGCCCTTGATCACGTCGGCGGCGGCCAGCAGTTGGGCGCCGTGGCAGATGGCGGCGATGGGCTTCTTGGCGGCGTCGAAGGCGCGCACCAGGGCCAGCACCGACTTGTCCAGGCGCAGATATTCCGGGGCGCGGCCGCCGGGGATGACCAGGGCGTCATAGCTTTCGGCGCTGACGGCGGCGTAATCGGCGTTCAGGGTGAAATTGTGACCGCGCTTTTCGCTGTAGGTCTGGTCGCCTTCGAAATCGTGGATGGCGGTGCGTACCTGCTCGCCCGACGTCTTGCCGGGGCAGACGGCGTCGACCGTGTGGCCGACGGCCAGCAGGATCTGGAACGGCACCATGGTCTCGTAATCCTCGGCATAGTCGCCGACCAGCATCAGAATGTTCTTGGCAGCCATTTTCGGCTCCTCCCTGTGTTGGTGTTATGGCCGGCATTATGAGGCGGTCGGCAGGCCAGCGGGTAACAGCCGGATACTACGCTTGTCCGTTGTCAAGGCGGGCCGGGCGGCGCTTGGGCATGGTGGCGGCGGATCGGACGCGAAGAGGTGGGCTGATGGGCCGCAAGTCGTGGGTGGTGCTGGCGTTGGGGCTGCTGCTGTCGGCCTGTTATCAGGTGACGCCAGCCGTGGTGGAAGCGGGAATCGCCGTTCCCGGCTGGAAGGACGGCGTTTACGGTCGCGACGACGGCACCCAGGTGGACGTTCACTGGGATGGCGATCGGGGCGCCTATGTGGTGGGGGCCGGCGGAATGGTGCGTCTGGCGGCCTTGGCCGACGGGCTGTATCTGGCCGATTATCAGGCGGAACGTCGCATCGTCATGCTGGCCCGGCTGGATTCGGGGGGGGACGTGGTGTTCCTGACCCCGCCGGCGGTGGTCGAAACCCGGTTGACCAAGGCCCAGGGGCTGGGGCTGCGTCCCGGCCCGATCCCGCGGCTGGAAGGTTCGGCCACGGCCATACGGGCCTATTTCAACGCCCTGGTAGCGGACAAGGCGGCGTTGGTGGAGGCCGGGCGGCTGCGCTGGCTGCATTCGTAACTTGATCGGCGGCGGCGGCTGACCCATACAGGGGGAAACCGCGCAGGAGCCCGCCCCGTGGCCGTTGTCCCCCAGTCCCCTTCCACCGCCTTGGGTGAGGCGGGAATGGTCTATGCTTTCGCCGTCAAGGACGGCAAGGCGCGGGCGCACCGGCCGCTGGCCGCAGAGGCCGTGGATTTCGACTTCGTCTGGATTCACGTCAACTTCGCCACCGAACCGGGGCGGCAATGGCTGATGCGCCATTCCGGCCTGCCGCCGCAACTGGCGTCGATGATGCTGGACCGGAACGAGGATGCCGGCGCCCAGGTGTTCGGCAGCGGCTGCCTGATCGTGTTGGAGGACCGTCAGCGCGATTTCGACGCCGATGGCGGCGAGATGGCGGAAATCCATGTCTGGCTGGAACCCAACCGACTGATCACCGGCCGCTGGAAGCCGCTGGCCGCCACCGACCGTTTGCGTTTCCGTCTGGAAGTGGGGGACGCGCCGCCCACCGCTTCGGCGCTGTTCTTCGACCTGTTGGAAGAGACCGTCGCCGATCTGGAGAATTTCGGTCGCAAGGTGCGTCGCCGCTTCGACGCCTTGGAAGACATGGTGCTGGACGACGCCGCCGAAGGCATCGCCGGCGAGTTGGGCGCCATCCGCCGCGAGGCCATCAAGCTGAGGCGCCGCGCCATGCCGCTGCGGCAATTGTTCGCCCGTCTGCAAAACACCTTGCCGGCCTGGGTCAAGGACGAGGAAGGCGAACGCTTCGACCCGCTGCTGACCCGGGTGGAGCGGGCCATCGGCGACCTTCAGGAATGCGTCGAGCAATCGCGCCTGCTGCATGACGAATTCGCCGCCCGCTCGGCGGAACGGTCGGGGCGCAACCTTTACATCCTGTCGGTGTTGTCGGCGGTGATGCTGCCGCTGAACCTGGTCACCGGCCTGTTCGGCATGAACGTCGCCGGGTTGCCCGGCTTGGAAAACCATGCGGCTTTCTGGTGGATCTTGGCCGGCATGGGGGCGTTCACCATCGCCGTCATGGTGTGGTTCAAGCGTAAACGCTGGTTCTGAAGCCCATCCATCTAAAGCCCGGACCGGGCAGCGCTTCGCGCCTTAACTGAACCGCTTTTCCTCGGGATCGGCGAAGCGTTCGCGCAAATAGCGGAACACCGCCTGGACGCGGGCGGCGCCATTGGTTTCGCTGTGCGACACCAGCCACAGCGGCATGGCGACGCTTAGCCCCAGGTCCAGTTCACGCAGGTTGTCCATGGAGCGGGCGTAATAGACCGGCAGAAAGGCGATCCCCAGGCCGGCGCGGGCGGCTTCCAGATAGACGCGAGCCGAATCGGTGGCGAAGACCACGCGGGGGTGGTCGGCGGTCAGCCGCCGCCACTGGTCGAAGCCGGGCAGCGCCGCATAGCCCCAATGGTCCAGCAAATCGTGGCGGGCCAGATCGTCCAGGCCGGCGGGGGTGCCGGCGCGGGTCAGATATTCGTGCGAGCCAAAGGGGTGGACGCGGAAGGTGCCCACCTTCACCCCCACCGCCCGTGGGTCCAGCGGGATCGCCAGTTGCAGGGCCATGTCGGCCTGACGGGTCCGCAGGTCGACCACCTGGTTGCTGACCTTGATGCGCAATGTGATGCGCGGATAGCGCAGGCGGAAATCCGCCAGCCAGCGGGTCAGGGCAAAGGACGCCAAGCCCTCGGGGGCGGCGATGGTGACCTCGCCGGCCAGTTCGCGGTCGTGGCCGGCCAGGTCGCGTTCGATGTTGCCGGCAGCTTCCTCCATGGCTTCGGCCATGGCCAGCAGGTTCTGGCCGGCCGGCGTCACCCGCATGGCGCGGCCGACCCGGTCGAACAGCTTGACCCCCAGTCCGGCTTCCAAGCGTTCGATGCGGCGGCCCACCGTGGTCTGGTTGGTGCGCAGGTCGTCGGCGGCGCGCATGAACGACCCGGCGCGGGCGGCGGCCAGAAAGAAACGCAGGTCGTCCCAATCGTCGATGCGGTGCTGACTCATGCGATAATGCAGACCATATTAGCGATATTTGGCATTTTCGCGATGATTGCATGGGTGCACGATCATCTCAAGCCGCATGATCGGGCGGCGCGAAAGATCGGAGATCGACAATGCTTGAACTGAACCATCACACCCACGCCGCCGAACGTCTGCGTCGCTGGGCCCGCCAGGGCACTTGGCGTCGCATGGTCCAGGCCAACATTGCGCATCAGGCGCAACCCGCCATTCACATTTCCCTGCTGTCGCGCATCGAGCATCAGCTCCAGTGCTTGTCCAGGGCGATGATGCACAGCAATCCCAGCAGGTAAGGGATCGACCACGCGAAGTTCCAGCCGGCCCAGCGCCGGCTGGGGCTGGCCACCAGTTTCAGGTTCAATCCCAACAGCACAGCCCCCAGGCCCACCGCTCCCCAACCGTAAAGCGGTCCCAGCAGTCCCAAGCCCCAAGGCAGTAGCGACGAGCCGACCAGGGCGACCGAGTTGGCCAAGATCCAAAGCGACGTGCGTTTTTCCCCCACCACCACCGGCAGCATGGGGACGCCTGCGGCGCGGTAGTCGTCGGCCAGCAGAATGGCCAGGGCCCAGAAATGGCTGGGCGTCCACAGGAACAAGGTGATGGCCAAAAGCGTCGGCAGCAGCCACTGCGCCGGCTCGCCCAGCGCCGCGCCGGCCAGCAGGGCGAAGGAACCCGCTGCACCGCCGAAGACGATGTTCCACCACGTCCGCCGCTTCAGCCACACCGTGTAGACGATGGCGTAGACGAAGATGCCCAGGAACAGATGGGCGGCCACCACCCAGTTCAGCGTCATCACCGCCGTCGACAAGCCGGCGATGGTCAGGCCCGCCGACAGCATCAGCGCGTCGGTGTTGGAAATGCTGCCCACCACCAGCGGACGGTTGCGGGTGCGCTTCATCACCGCGTCGATGTCGCGGTCGTAAAGGTGGTTGAACACCGCCGATCCCCCCGATCCCAGCAGCATGGCCAGGACCAGCAGGGCCATGGACAGCGGGTCCACCTTTTCGACCATGGCGGCGTATCCGGTAGCGGCGGTGGCGGCGATGGTGACGCCGATGCGCAGCTTCAGCAGTTCCAGGGCGGGTTTCATGCGCATGGCGGACCTCGGGCTCAGGTATAAAGATGGTAAAGCATGGCGTAGACGACCAGCCCCGAGGCCGAGACGAACACCCACACCGGCCAGGTCCAGCGGGCCAGACGCGTGTGGGAGTCGAAACGGCCCTTCACGGCGCGCCATGCGGTGATCAGGATCATGGGGGTGACCAGGGCGGCCAAGGCCACATGGGCGATCAGCAGGGTGTAGTAAAGCGGGCGGACCCAGCCGGTGCCACGGAACTGGAAGATGGGGGCGGCGAAGTGATAGACCACATAGGCTGTCAGGAAAAGCGCGCTGGCCAGCAAGGCGGTCACCATGGCGGCGCGGTGCAGGTCGCGCCGGCCCATGCGAATGAAGCCCAATCCCGCCAGGGCCGCCGCCAGGGCCGCACCGTTCAAGGTGGCGGTGACATGGGGGAGCGTGGCGGCGGCGTCCATGTCACCGCCCCATCATGGTGCCGAAGCGCAGCAGGGTCGATGCATAAAGGCCGATGGCCACCAGGGCAAGCAAAAGCACGGTCAGCCGCCTGGCGCGGCGCGGCGAGATATCCATGACGTGTTCCCCTTTATCGTTAAAGGACACGTGGGGATGGTGGCGGGCGGTTAAAAGGGGGGGGCGGGGCATTGGCGCAGCTTCCGCAGTCGCTGTGCGCATAGTAGGATCAATCCCGACCCAAGAATTCAGTCGAACAGCGAAATCTCAAAAGGGGGGCTTGATGACCAGAAAAATAGAATGGGTGTTCGATGAGTTCTTTGAAAAATTCATCATCGGCCATTTCCGGGCTTACCCGGAACAAGTTTTCCGAATTCCGGCGTTCCGGAAAATGATCGCCGATCTACGCTTCGCCAGCCAAGGCAGCGGGGTGGATATCCGCAAGGAGGCGGCGAACACCATCCAGAACGGTGTCGACCACAATCTGGCCGAGTTGAAGGCCATGGGGGACGAGGGAAGCCGTCCCGAGGTGCTGGTCAGGCCCTTGTTCTCGGTGGACCGGGTGGAAAAGCATGCCGCAGAGATGAAAGTGCTGACCATCGGCCCGCGGACCGAAGCGGAAATCATGGTGCTGGTCTATCTGGGGTTCAAGCTCGAGAACATTTGCGCCATCGATTTGCTTTCCAGTTCGGAACTGGTCGAATTGGGTGACGTCCACGACTTGAAGTTCGCCGACGCGACCTTCGACGTCGTCGTGTGCGGCTGGGTTCTTCCCTATAGCAGCAACCCGGCCCGGGCGATCCACGAGATCACCCGCGTGCTGAAGCCGGGGGGCTATGCCGCCATCGGCTGTCCGTTCCGGCCGGAAACCGAAGACGAGCTGCATCAGGCTTCAGGCCTTCGGCACGCCCGGTTCTATGCGGCCCAAGACATCCTTTCGCTGTTTGGCGACAGCATTCAGAACGTCATCTTCAAGACCGAGCCGGCCCCCGAGGACCGACAGGTTCCCGGGCGCATCATTGCCATTGTCGAAAAACGGGGATAGCCCGTCAGGCCATCATGCGCCACCAGCGCCGTGCCTCGGCGACGCTCCAGTCGGGGCCGTGGCCGGAATACAGGCGGGCCTCGTCGCCCAGCTTGGACAAAAGACGGGTGATGGAGTCCCACAGCTTGGCCTCGGACCCGCCGGGCAGGTCGGTGCGGCCGACGCCCTGACGGAACAAGGTGTCGCCGGTGATCACGAAGCCGCCGAAGTCGAAGCAGACCCCGCCGGGGGTGTGGCCGGGGGTGAAGATGGTCTTGACCGTTGCCCCGCCCAAGGTGAAGTCGGGCTCGCCCTCGAACAGGTGCAGATGGGTGGGGCCGTCCTGGCCCTCGCCGGTGAAGGCGCGGTTCAGCTCGCTGGCGCGGTCGATCACCGGCTTTTCTTCGCTGTGGGCGATGGTGCGCACCCCCAGTGCCTGTTCCACCGCGCGGGCGGCGCCGATGTGGTCGGGATGGCCGTGGGTCAGCCAGATGTCCACCGGCTTGGCCCCCAGCTTGTCCTGCTGCGCTTTCACTTCGGCGATGATCTGCTCGGCGTCGCCGCCGGGATCGACGATAGCGATCTCGCCGCTGGGCTTGTGGCGGACGATATAGCAGTTCTGGTACCAAGGCGGCGACGACACGGCGATGGTCAGGGAAAAGTCGCCAAAATCCCCAGCGGCATGGATGGTCATCGTTCGCGCCCGCAGCAATGAAAGCCAAAGATAATCCCGTATACGGGATAAAATCGACAATTTCCAGGCAGGCCTCTTTACCCGGTGCTAACCCGGACCCATGACTATGGAAGAAAGTTTGTTATTGCCGATGAATCGAGTTTCCCATGACTGACGACGCGACCGACACCCCTTTCCCCGCCCTGCCCGATGATTATGTGCAAGTCCCCGGCGAGGATAGCAGCGTGACGGCGCAGACGGCGTCGCCCGCCTATCGCCTGGCCTTCGTCGATGACGACTTCCTGCTGCGCCCCGATCTGCGGGCGGTGCGGCTGCAACTGGAATTGCTGAAGCCGGAATTGCTGCAGCAGGAACAGGGCATCCGCTCGACCATCGCCATGTTCGGGTCGGCCCGCATCCCCGATCCGGAGACCGCCAAGGCGAACGTGGAACAGGCGGAACAGGCGGCTCGCGCCCATCCCCGCGACAAGCGTGTCGCCCACGCGCTGACGGTGGCGCGGCGCATGCTGGCCAACAGCCATTATTACGAGGAAGCCCGCCGTCTGGCCGGCATCGTCACCAACACCTGCATCGGCGAACATGTGTGTGATTTCGTGGTCAAGACCGGCGGCGGTCCCGGCATCATGGAAGCGGCCAATCGCGGCGCTTTCGAGATCGGCGGCAAGTCCATCGGCTTGAACATCGTGCTGCCGCACGAACAGGCGCCCAATCCCTATATCACCCCGGAACTGTGCTTCCGGTTCCACTACTTCGCCATCCGCAAGATGCATTTCATGATCCGGGTCAAGGCCCTGGTGGTGTTCCCCGGCGGCTTCGGCACCATGGACGAACTGTTCGAGGCCTTGACCCTGATCCAGACCGGCAAGATCGACCCCATTCCGGTGATCATGTTCGGCCGCGAATATTGGGAACGGGTGATCAATTTCGACGCCATGGCCATGGAAGGCATGATCGGCCCCGACGACAAGAATTTGCTGACCTTCGTCGAAACCGCCGAGGAAGCCTGGAACCACATCGCTGATTTCTATCGTCTGCCGCGCTGACATCGGGTGATCGCCCGATAGGCGCAAGCGGCGGATCAGCTATCATCTCCCCCAGAACCCACCCCGGGGGGGGATGGGGGAAAGACGCCTCCGGCGTGTTGCCGCCCCGGTGTTGCATCTGGGGCGATGCAGCCATGCCGAGAGGCGTCGTCGTTTTCCTGCCGTCCCGGCGTATGATGGAGGGGAACGGTGAGGGAGGCGACCATGTCCCACAACATCCTGTCCGTGATTGCCGCCATGGCCGAGGTGGCGACCGTCACCCATGACGAGCCCTCGACCCGGCATCCGAAGAAACCCGTCATCACCATTTCCCGCGATTACGGCTCGGGCGGCGACATCATCGCCCACCGAGTGGCCCAGCGTATGGACGTCCCGCTTTACGACGAAGTGGTGCTGAAGGAAATCGCCGCGCGTCTGCAGGACGACCCGGCCATCGTCCGCATGCTGGACGAAGGCTTCGGCCGCGCCAAGGACATGTGGCTGTACCGCCTGTTCTCGGGCCGCGACGTCGGTCCCGACACCTATCGCGACACGCTTATGAAGGTGGTGATGAGCCTGGGCCGTATGGGCGGCGTCATCGTCGGCCGCGGCGCCCACGTCATCTTGCGCGAAGCTTGCGCGCTTCGGGTCCGCATCACCGGCACGCCGGAGATTTGCGCCAAGCGTATGGCCCAGTCCGGCCACGGCACCTACGACCAGCAATTGGCCAAGGCGTTGGAACTGAACCACATGCGCGGCAAGTTCGTTTGGGAAGCTTTCCATTCGCGCCTGTCCGACGCCAGTCAGTTCGACATCAACATCAACACCGACCGCATGGGCGATTTCGAAGATGTGGCGACCATGCTGGAAGGCATGGCCAGGGCCATTCATGCCGGTCGGGTCCTGGCGCTGTAGGTATGGCTGAAGGCCGGCCCGTGCCGGGCTCGCTCGGACTAAAATCCCGGGATCAGCCGATCCGGCCTAGCGCCCCACCGCCACCGCCTCCACCACCTGGGGGGGCGCCCAGTTGCGGCGGGGCGCCGGTGTTGGCGGTTTGCTTCATCAGCTTTTCCACCTCTTCCAGCATTTTGCCGGCAAGGTCGACGATGGGGGCGAAGCCGCGCGGGTCGGCGATGCGTTGCAGGAACGCCTTGCCGTGGGCCTGGACCACCAGGGCTTCTTCCTTGCGGTCGGGCAGCATGGGTTGGGTCTGCTTGCGCAGCCGCGCCGGGAAGCGGCGCAACAATCCCATGCGACGGTTGGACAGCACTTTGAAGTTCATCACTTCGGCCAGCAATTCCGGGTAATCGGCGGGTGACAGGGCCTCGAACAGATATTCGATCAGCTCGATCTCGCTGAATTCCAGGATCAGGAAGATGCGCTGGGTCTTTTGCCAATCGACGATGAACTGCCCCACCTGTTCCAGCCGGTCGGCCAGTTCGGGGGCGAACAGCTTGTTGTCCAGCATCTTCCAGGCCTTGGTCGAGGCCATGGGCAGCTTGTCCGGCAGTCCAAAATTGCGGCTGATCTGTTGGGCCACCGCCAGCAACGCGCGGCTGTCACTGTCATGGGTGGTCTTGCCCCAACAGCCATAGACCAGATCCAGGGCGTCGAAATCGGCGGCGGGGGCGGTGTCGTCCAGCAGCTTGGCCAGGGCTTCGCGGTTTTCCGGCAAGTCGAAGCTGCCGCGCGGTGGAGCACCGACGACGTCGCGCCGGGCGTGGGCGGCGATGATGTCTTCGATCCGCTGTGCCAACGGGTCGTCCACCTGGACACGAACAGCTTCGGCTGCCGGAACGGTTTCTTCCACTTCGGGGGGCAAGGACGGTTCCGGCGCGTGGAGCGATTCCGGCGCCGCCTCGGCGGTCTGTTGCGGTTCTGGCTGGGGCTCCGGTGCGGGCTCGGAGGGTCGGGCGGTTTCCTCCGCCAGGGGCTCGGGCGCGGTTTCCGCTTGCGGGGACTGGCGGCGCGGCTTGCCCTTGACCTTCATCTTGACCGCCGGCTTGGCGGCCTGCTGCGGTTCGGACTGGGGTTCCGGCGCGGGGGCGAGTGCTGTCGCGGTTTCGGCTGCCGGGGTTTCCGGCAAGGTTTCCGCCTGCGGGGCATGGCGGCGCGGCTTGCCCTTGACCTTCATCTTGACCGCTGGCTTGGCGGCCTGTTGCGGTTCGGGCTGGGGGGCCGGCGCGGGGGCGAGTGCTGTCGCGGCTTCGGCCGCCGGGGTTTCCGGCACGGTCTCCGCCTGCGGGGACTGGCGGCGCGGCTTGCCCTTGATCTTCAGCTTGACAGGGGACTTGGCGCTTGGTGTCGGCTGGGGTTCCGCGATGCTTTCTGGCACGCTTTCCACCGCGCTTTGGGGTGTGGGCTTTTCCTTGCGCCGGACCTTCAGTGCGATGGGGGGCGGGGCTTCCTGCGGTACGGCGTCCGGTAGGGGGACAAAAGCGTCCATCACCTCGTCCCCGGTGGAAAAGCCCTGCGGCGCCAGGGGGGGGGACAAGGTCTCGCCCGGTGCCGCGTGAGAGTCTTGCTGTTCGGCGGTCCAACCGCCGGCGCGATGAACGGGCCGGTGGCCGATTTCCTCCAGCAGCAGCCGGTCGTTTTCCGCCTGGGGTGACGGCGGCGGCAGCGTGTCGGGGCTGTCGGTGCGCCGGCTGATGCGTTTGCGGCGCTGGCGGCGGTATTGTTCGGCGCTGATCAACTCGGCGAAGGGGCGCCGGGTCTGTTGCGGTGCGTCGCCGCTGTTTTTGCCGAGCAGGGCGTCGACCAGCCGCAATTGCGGCAACATGTCTTCGTGTCCTTCGACCGTGTCGTCTTGATGGTCCAAGGTGGTGTGTCGGTCGTCGGGAGTCAGGTGCTGCGCCAGTCCCAACAGGGTCTGCGGCTCGACCACGTGAGCGCTGTCCTGGGCCAGAACATGTTCCAAGTGCTCGCGCAATTGCGGCTCGGGAATGCCGACAATGTCCACCGGGGCGGAACGGGAATGCGGAACACTTGAGCGTTTCATGCCCTTACCATAGCACGCTGGGCTCTTTTATCCACAATATCAATATATTACATAGGGTTAGTGCTGATCGAGCTTTTGCGCCAGGGCACAGAACTGTTCGACGGTCAGTTCTTCGGCTCGGGCGGTGGGGGCGATGCCGGTGGCTTCCAGCAATTCCTCGGCGGAGCCCAGGGATTTCAGGCTGGAACGCAGCATCTTGCGGCGCTGACCGAAGGCGGCGGCGGTGACCTTTTCCAAGGTTTCCAGCCGAGCCGGGGCCAAGGGCTGGGGATGCGGCAGCAATTGTACCACGGTGGACATGACGGCGGGCGGCGGGGTGAAGGCGCGTTTGTCCACGTTGAACAGCGGACGAACCTCGCACAGCCACTGGGTGATGACGGAAAGCCGGCCGTAATCGGGGGTACGCGGGGCGGCGGCCAGACGGTCCACCACCTCTTTTTGGAACATCAGGGTCAGGCTTTCAAACGCGTCGATGCGACGCAGCCAGTTCAGTAGCAACACGGTCGAAATGTTGTACGGCAGGTTGGCGACGATACGGCGCGGCGCCTCGCCCAGATCGGCGGCGTCGACCTTCAAGGCGTCGTCGGCGATGATCTCAAGGCGGCCGGGATAGGCGGCGGCGATTTCATTCTGGATGGCGATGGCGCGGTCGTCGCGCTCGACGGCGATGACGTGGCGGGCGCCGGCATCCAACAGGGCGCGGGTCAAGCCTCCGGGGCCGGGGCCGATCTCGATGGTGGTGCCCACTTCCAGCCGACCCGAGGCCCGGGCGATGCGGCCGGTCAGGTTCAAATCCAGCAGGAAGTGCTGGCCCAGGGATTTGCGGGCGGTCAGGCCGTGGGCGGCCAGCACGTCGCGCAAGGGGGGCAGTTCGGTCACGGAACGCGGCTCCGGTTGTCGGACATCCGGGCGGCCATGTTCAGGGCCGCCATCAGGCTGTCGGGATTGGCCCGGCCACTGCCCGCCAAGCCGAAGGCGGTACCGTGGTCGGGCGAGGTGCGGATGATGGGCAAGCCCAAGGTGACGTTGACCCCGCCATCGAAATCAATGGTCTTGATGGGGATCAGCGCCTGGTCGTGATACATGCACAGCGCCAGGTCGTATTCGGCGCGGGCGCGGGCGTGGAACATGGTGTCGGCGGGCAGCGGCCCCCGGGCGTCGACGCCCAAGGCCCGCAGAGCGGCAACCGCCGGGGCGACGATGTCCAGGTCTTCGCGGCCCATGGCGCCGTCCTCGCCGGCATGGGGGTTCAGTCCGGCCACCGCCAGACGCGGATGGGCGATGCCGAAATCACGGCGCAGGGCGTCGGCGGCCACTTTGCCGGCATGGACGATGGTTTCGCTGCGCAAGGACGCGGCGGCTTCGGCCACCGAGACATGGATGGTCACCGGCACCACGCGCAACTGGGGGCAGGCCAGCATCATCACCTCGGCCCCGTCCTGGCCCAGCAGATGGGCCAGGTATTCGGTGTGGCCGGGAAAGGCGAACCCCGCCTGATACAAGACCGCCTTGCTGATGGGGTTGGTGACCACGGCGGCGCTTTCGCCGGCTTGGGTCAGTTCGACCGCGCGGCGGATCGAGGCGATCACCGCTGGCGCGTTGGCGGGATCCGGCTGGCCGGGAACCACCGCCGCTGCCAGCTTTTGCGGCAGAACCGGCAAGGCGTGGTCGAAACGGGACGCGGCTTCCCCGGCGTTGCCCAGGCAGGCGATGGGGACGTCCCATCCCAGGTGCGCCGCCAGCGCCGCCAGCCTGTCCGGGTCGTCCAGGACGAAGAACGGTCGCGCCAGGGACTGGCGGCGCAGCCAGGCCAGCAATGTCAGTTCACCGCCGATTCCCGCCGGTTCGCCCATGGTCAGGGCCAGGGGCTGGGGCGTGCTCATGACCGGCGCGTCACATCCGCACATCGACGAAGGCGGCACGGCGCAGGTTGCGGATATAGCGCCGGCTCAGCATGTCGCGGCGTTCTTCCTCGATCTGATGGCGCACCTGGGCCGCGGTGGGCGGGGTGGCGACCAGGGATTCCTGGAAAGAACAGACCATGTTGACGACGATGCCTTCCGCCGTGTCGACGGGCGGCGCCACCTGATTGCTTCTCAGGTTGGCGACCACTCGTTTCAGGTCGTTGGACAACTCGCCGATACGGACCGGTCCGACCCGCGTCGCGGTGGTGCCGGCCTTGGCGGCCAGGGCGTCGAAGGCGGCGCAATTGTTGGCGTCGCGGGTCAGGCGGCTGGCGCGTTCCAGCAACTCGCCCTTGGGCGGGGCACCGGAGGGGACGGGCAGGACCATGCGGGCCAGGGTGACGGTGCTGTTCTCGGGATCGACGCTTTGGCCGACGATGCGGGTTTCCAGCACGGTCATGATGACGAAGCCCGACGAGGTGCGGACCAGATCCGAGGTTTGGCCGCGACCCAGCTTGTCGAGGACGGCGGCGACCTCGTCGTCCACCATACCCGGCGACACCCAGCCCAGTAAACCGCCATTGGCCGAGGTGGGCGAGCGCGAGAACTGGCGCGCCAGGGCGGAAAACGGTGTTCCCGCCTTCAGGCCTTCGATCAACTTTTCACCCAGGGCACGGGCTTCGGCTTCGTGTTCGGGGCTTTCCACCGGCAGGAAAATCTCGGCGGCGCGCACTTCGCTTTGCCCCTGGCGTTCAGCGATGCTTTGCAGGCGGTCGTTGACTTCTTCTTCGCCGATACGGATCTGCGAGGCGGTGGTCCGGCTGATCAGGCGCAGCCAGGTCATGTCCGCCTTGATCTGTTCGCGGACCCGGGCCGGGTCGACGCCCTGACGGGCCAGATTGCCCAGCAACGCCCCCTTGGGCATGCCGTTCTGCTGCTCGATGGTGGCGATGGCGCCGTCCACTTCGGCATTGCCCAGGGAGATGTTCAGCCGCTGGGCTTCCTGCAATTGCAGGCGTTCGTCGATCATCTTGCGCAACACTTGCGGCAGGACGCGCTTGCGGGCATCCGGGGTGTCGGGAATGTTGGACGACACCAAGGCCATGCGCAGACGCGCATCAAGGTCGCGGAACGAAATGGCTTCGTCGTTGACCACCGCCACCACCCGGTCCAGCAACTGGGCGCGGGCCGCATGGGGGGGCGCGGTGAAGGCCAGGGTGACGGCCATGACGCAAGGGGCGATGAAACGAAAAAGCATGCCACGTCCTTCCTGTCGCGGGCGGGGAAGGGGCCGCCCGCTGCATGATCTAGAACACGTTGAGAGGCAAGTCGCCCAAGGTGCGGAACACAATGTTGAACGTCAATGTGTAACCGGCCATGTCGTCGCGGTCCTGGGTGGTGGTCCGGCGCAGGTCGGTGACGAAGGCGAAGCATTCGTCGGAATAGGTGGCCTTGGCCCCCCAGCTTTGCACGTCGCCGCCATTGGTCAGGTCCGATGAAACCGTCGCCGCCAGGGCCCAGTAGCGGGAAATGTCCGAGGACAAGGTGTTGACCAGGGCATGCCGCCGGTCGAAGGTCTGTTCGTCGTTGCCCGACTTTTCCAGCATCAGGTAGGTGGTGGTGAAGCGCAGCAATGGCGACCCCACCGACAGGGTGTTTTCATTGCGCCGCAGGGTCAGGGTGTCCTTGTCCAGGCGCACGCGGTTCAGCAGGGCCAAGTTGCCGGTCGGCGCGATGTCCAGGCGCCCGACATAGTCGGACAGGTAATCGTCGAAACCCTGGCCCGGGGCGAAGGTGCTGTCCTTGCGGGCGCGCCAGCCTTGGCCGACTTGGGCGGTGACGTAGCCGCCGCGGGAAGGATAAGTGCTCCAGCGCAAGCCGTACCCGCCGCGGACGCCGCCTTCGACCCGGTCCAGTCCGGTCATGCGGTCGGGGCTCAGCACATTGATCTCGTCCAGTTCGAAGGTCTGGGAATCCTCGTTAGGCAGTTTGCGCGGATTGCCGCCATTGGGGCTGGCGGCAACCATCAGCAAGGGTTCCAGGATCTGCGGCATGGTGGCGCTTTGGCGGATGAACGGCTGTCGCCAGTTCAGCGCCATCTGGGGGATCACGCGGCCGGTATTGGCCGAGCCGTCACCATTGTTCAGGTGGTCGGCGTGATAGGCGTCACCCCGCAAGGACGCCGAAAAGTCGGTGACGTCGCCCATGCGGCCCAGGAACGGCCGGTTCCAGGCGACCTTGTTGGACAGGCGGGTGGCGGCCAAACCCTCGCTGCGGGCATAGGACAGGATATCGGAATCAAGGCTCCAATAACCGCCATGCGCCGACGGCATGCCCACATGGCTGAAGCTGGCATGGGGCAGCACCAAGGGCGAGTCGCTGGGGTCGTCCTGCTGGCGCAGTCCTTGGTACGAAAACCCTTCCAGCAAGGCGTAGTTGCGGCGGCCGAAACCTTCCACATAGGGGCGGGTGGTCAGCCAGGGCTGGTTGCGCTGGAAGGAATAGCCATAGATGCCAGTATAGGTGTCGTCGCTGGATCGCTGCACCTGGTAGCCGGCACGCCAGACATTGCTGAGGTCGAAACGGCCGGTGGCGTCGACGTGTCCGCGCAGGTCCGCCGAGTATTTGTCGGCGGTCAAGCTGGCCACCGTCTTGGTCTCGCCTTCGGCGCCCACCCAGCGGTGTTCGCCGTTCAGCACCACGCGCTGAAGGATCGAACGTCCGTTCTTATCCAGGTTGGGGGTCTTGGTGCTGCTGGAGCTGGGGAACAGGAAACGCGGGGTGAAGGTCAGGTCCTGGTTGTCGGCGACGGCCCAGTAATAAGGTGTCGAAACATTGGCGCCCAAATTGGACGACATGCTGGCTGTCGGCATCAGGAATCCGCTGCGGCGGCGCACCGTGGGGTCGGGATGGGACAGATAAGGGGTGTAGAGGACGGGAATTCCGGCGAATTCCATCCAGGCGTCGCGATACTCGATTTCTTGGTCGGCTTGGTTGTGGGTGACGCGCACCGCCTTGACCTGCCACAACGGGGTCTTGTCGGGATTGCGGCGGCAAGGTTCGCAGGCGGTGTAGATGCCGTTTTCAAAATCGGTGCGGTCCCCGGCGACGCGGGTGCCGCTGCTGGCGCGAATACGCGAGGCATCGGCCAGGATGACCTTGATTTCCTGGGCGACGCCATCCTTGAAGTCACCGGTCAGCTCGAAGTAGTCGGCGAAGGCGACGTCGCCGGTGGGGTCGGTCAGGACCACGTTGCCCGAGGCGGACATGACGTCCTGCTTCAAATTGTAGCTGACGGTGTCGGCCACCAGGGTGCGGTTGGCCTGGATGATTTCCACCCGGCCCTTGGCGGTGACGATGCCCAGTTCGCGATCATGGATGATCTGGTCGGCGGTCATCTGCACCGGTTCGTCGTCGTTGCCGTGCCCCGTGGGGATGGCGGCGTTGACTTCGATACGGTTGTCCGGAGTGGTGTTGACGACAGGAAGCCGGTTGGGTGTTTGATTGGCGGCAGGCAGCGCCGAAGTCTCGGCCGCGGCTTTGGTGGCGGCAGGACGGCTGACGGGGTCGTTGCCCCAGGCGTCGCCCCACCCTCCCACATCGGCCGGGCTGGGGCCTTTGGGCGCCGCTCGCACAGCGGCCGGCGCCACCTGCGGCATCGAGCGGGGAACTTCGGTGCGCGGTGCGGTGGGGGCGGGGGCGCGACTTGCTTCGCTTCCCCAGGCTTCGCCCCAGCCGCCCACGTCGGCCGGGCGGGGGCCGTTGGGCAGCGGCGCCGACGTCACCGGGGTGGTAGTGGGCAACGTCGAGGTCGGGACCTGGGTGCGGGCCGGACGCTGCGTGCCGGCGGCGGGCCGCGGCGCCGCTTCGTCGCCCCAGGCGTCGCCCCAGGACCCGACGTCGGCCGGCGATGCGGCCCAGGCGGAAGAACTGACGGCAAGGCCGGCGACCAGCAAGGCGGGATGCATTTTCTTCATGACGACAGCATCCCTAGGCCGGTTGCGCCGAGAACCGGCGGCGGAATGGATTGGTGCGCGGCGGGCGGGCCAATCCCCAGAACCCCAGCGCCAAAGGAAGGGCGGCCAACAGGTACAGGCTGACCAGGAAGGCCGGATTCGCCGAGGCCAGGTTGGCCAGTCCCAGGGCGGCGGCCTGGGTCGCCACCATCAGGCCGATGGCGGTCAGGATGGTGGTGGTCTGCCCCCGGCGGTCGAAAGTGGCGGTCAGCAGGGTGACCAGGGCGATCAAGGCGTAGCCCAGGCAATAAAGCGGCGAGGTCAGGCGCTGGTGTAGCTCGACCTTGGCGCGGCGATAGTCGCTGTCGCCCAACTCCTTGATGTCGGCGTTGTATAGTTCCAGCATCGAACGTTCGCGGGCATCGCGGAAGCGTGGACCGGAATCGCCCTGGGCGGTGTTCAGGTCGACGGTGTAGGAATCGAAATTCAGCACCGACAACTGGCCGGTACCTTCGGGCAATTGCTGGCGGTTACCCTTGACCATCAGAATGCGCGGACCTTGTTCGGTGAACACGATGGCGCCCTTTTCAGCCATCAGGGTGACCGGCTTGGTCGGGTTGCGGCGGTCGTGCACCAAGATGCCCAGCAATTCACCCTCGCTGTTGCGGGCGCGCACATAGATGGTCAGGCCGTTGCCGAATTTGTTGAAGCTTCCTTCCTGCAACAAGATGTTCGAGATGTCGTTGCGGATGGACCACTGCAGTTCGCGGAAGTTCTGCACCGTCTTGGGGATGACCCACAAGGACAGGGCATAGGCGACGACGGTGGCGATGGCGGCCAGGATCAGCGCGGGACGGGCCAAGGCCCAGTTGGACAGGCCGGCGGCCCGCAGGACCACCAGTTCGCGGTCGGTGTTGAGCTTGTTGTAGGTGAACAAGATGACGGAAAACAAGGCGATGGGAATGATGACGACCAGGAAGGTGGGCATCAGCATGCCGGTCAGCTTCAGGAAGGTTCCCACCGAAATGCCTTGGGTGACGATCATCTCGATCAGGCGCAATGACTGGGTCAGCCACAAGACGCAGGCCAGCGCCGTGGAGACGAAGATCATCCCCACTGCGAGTTGACGCAGGATATAGCGCGTAATTCCCATCATGGCGGCGGGATTATAGACAGCACCTGGGGTGCCGACCAACGGGAATCTGCCCGCCGGGATGACGCCGGGCCGGACCGGGTCAGGGCAGCACCTTTCCGGGGTTCATCAATCCTTCGGGGTCCAGGGCCTGCTTGACCCGCTTCATCAGGTCCAGTTCCACGTCCTGCTTGTAGCGGGCCATTTCGTGGATCTTCAGCTGGCCGATGCCATGCTCGGCCGAGACCGAGCCGTTCAGCTCGGCGACGATGTCGTGGACGATGTGGTTCATTTCGGCCCAGCGGTCCAGGAACGCCGCCTTGTCGCCGCCCTTGGGCTGGGTCAGGTTGAAGTGGATGTTGCCGTCGCCCACATGGCCGAAGGGGACCACGCGGACGCCATCCATGGCGGCCTCGACCGCCTTGGTGCAGCGTTCGATCATTTCCGGCACCCGGCTGACCGGCACCGCCACGTCGTGCTTGATGGACCCGCCTTCCTTTTTCTGCGCTTCGGGCACGCCTTCGCGGATGCGCCAGAAGGCGGCGCGCTGTTCGCCCGACTGGGCCAACACCGCGTCAAGGGCGGCGCCGTCTTCCAGGGTCTCGGTCAGGATGTCTTCCAGGGCCTGTTGCAGCCCGCCGGCCCGCGACGACGACAATTCCAGCAGCAGATACCAGGGATAAGGCTGGTCGAAGGGATCGCGGACCCCGGTTACGTGGGCCATGCCCAGTTCCAGACCGATGCGGGCCACCAGTTCGCAGGCGGTCACCGCGTCGCCCGATTGGCGCCGGGCGGCGGACAGGACTGTCAGCGCCGCCGCCGGATCGGGCAGGGCGATCAGCGCGGTGGCCTGTTCGGCCGGCTTGGGGAACAGCTTCAGGCTGGCGGCGGTGATGATGCCCAAGGTGCCTTCGGCGCCGATGAACAGATGCTTCAGGTCATAGCCGGTGTTGTCCTTGCGCAACGACCGCAGGCCGTTCCAGACGCGACCGTCGGCCAGCACCACTTCCAGGCCCAGGGTCAGGTCGCGGGTGTTGCCATAGCGCAGCACGCCGACGCCGCCGGCATTGGTGGACAGGTTGCCGCCGATGCGGCACGAGCCTTCCGCCCCCAAGGACAGCGGGAACAGGCAGCCGGCCTGGTCGGCTGCCTGTTGCAGCGTGGCCAGCACGCAGCCGGCTTCGACGGTCATGGTGAAGTTGGCGGTGTCGATGGCGCGGATGCGGTTCAGCCGTTCTGTGGACATCACCACCGAACCCGGCCCCGGCACACCGCCGCCGCACAGGCCGGTGTTGCCGCCCTGGGGCACCACCGCCACCTTGGCCTGGGCGCACAACGTCATGGCGGCGGCCACTTGATCGGTGTCGGCCGGGCGCAGCACCGCCAGGGTCTGGCCGCGATAAAGACCGCGTTCCTCGGTGACATAGGCTTCCTGGTCGGCGGCTTCGGTCAGGACATGGGCCGGGCCCAGCAAGGCTTTCAGGGACGGAATCAGGCTCATCATTCAGCTCCGGGGGGCGGCGGCACGGCGCAGGCGGTCGTTGATGGCGACGCCCAAGCCGGTTTCCGGGATGGGGGCGACGGCGATGCCGCGATAATCACGTTCATCCAGGCGGCGCAAAAAGGCGAACAGATTGGCGGCGGCTTCTTCCAGGTCACCAGACGGCGACAGGTTCAAGGTGCAGTCCATGGCACCGAAGCCCAGCAGCGCCTCGTCGGCGGCGGCATGGGTGGCGTCCAGCCGCACCGGCAGGCCGGGGGCGTAATGGCTGGCCAGCATGCCGGGGCTTTTCGGCGCCTCGGGGTCCTGATGCGGGCAGGCCAAGGGCTGGCCCAGCACCGCTTCCAATTGTTCGGCGGTGACGCCGCCGGGACGCAGCAGGGTGGGGCGCTCGGTGGACAGGTCGAGCACGGTGGATTCCACCCCCACCCGGCAGGCGCCGCCATCGACGATCAGGGCGACACGGCCGCCCAGGCTTTCCGCCACGTGTTCGGCCCGGGTGGGGCTGACGGCGCCGGATCGGTTGGCGCTGGGGGCGGCGATGGGGCGACCGGCGGCGCGGATGACGGCGCGGGCGACATCGTGGCCGGGCATGCGGATGGCGATGGTGTCCAGCCCGGCGCTGGCCAGAAGCGAAACCGGCGAGCCGGCGGCGCGCGGCAAAACCAGGGTCAGCGGGCCGGGCCAGAAGCGGGCCATCACCAGACGGGCGCGGTCGTCCACCCGCACCAGGGCGGCGCAGTCATCCGGGTCGGCCACGTGGACGATCAGCGGATTGAAACTGGGACGGCCCTTGGCGGCGTAGATAGCGGCCACCGCCCGGTCGTCGGTGGCATCCGCCCCCAGGCCATAGACGGTTTCAGTGGGAAACGCCACCAACTGGCCATGGCGCAGCATGTCGCCGGCCAGGGCGATGGAGGTGTCGTTCACCGGTTCGATGCGGGCATGGGGCAGGATCTGGCTCATGCCCGCACCATAGAACATTCGGGGTGGGGCGGAAAAGGGTCAGAACTTATAGGAAAAACCGATGGCCAACTCGTCCTGGTCCATGCGCAACTTGGTGGTCTGGTTGGCGTTCATCGCCGGGTTTGATCCGCTGAAGTCGTTCGAGAAGGCGTGGGCGTAGGATCCGGTCAGCGACCACTGCTCGTCGATGTGCCAGGTGCCGCCAAACCCCACATGGGTGGTCGGCGTCGCCGGCGCCAGGATGTTGAACAGCACTTCCTGACCGTCGGTGAATTCGGTGGCATGGCTGACCCCGGCCCGCAGGGTCAGCGCCGGGTCGGCTTGCCATTGCACGCCGATGCGATAGATGTCCATGTTGTTCCAGCCGAAACCGCCGCCGTCGTCGCTGCCCAGGCGCAGCACGCTGGCAGAGCGGGCATGGGAATTGCTGAGCGAGGCGACGTCTTCGTAGAAGATGCGCTGATGCTCGATCATCACCGCCCAGTCCCGATGCGGCTTGATGGCGATGCCTTCGTTGACGAAGGATGGGATGTCGAAGTCGCCTTGTTCGGCGAACAGGCCGGAATATTTGTCGAATTTGCTCATCCACATGCGCGACTGGTACGCCACGCCCAGGGACAGCCAGGGGGTGGGGTCCCAGGTGGCGCCCAATTTGAAACCCCCGCCATAGGACCAGTCATAGCCGTTGCCGGTCAAATGGGCCGAATCGGTCGACGAGCCGGAAAACATCTCGAGCCCGTAAGCCTTGAAGCGCTGCACCGCCAACACCGGGGCGACGCCCAGGCTGAGATTGCTGTCGAACTTGTGCGCCAGATTGAACGAGAAGAAGGCTTGCGCCAGATCGACCCCCAAGGGCGATGTACCGCTGCCGAAGCCCGGAACGAACACGTTGTCCTTGTATTCGGTGTTCATGCCGCCATTGCCGAACATCAGCAGGCCGACCGAGGTCTTGTCGTCGACCATGTAGTTGGCGCCGCCGCAGACGATTTCGAAGAACTCGTTCTCGCTTTCATAGGTGCCGTTCTTCAGGCCGCCGGTGCCTTCGTTGGTGACGTCGCGATGCGGCATGAACGAGGTGAAGCATAGACCTGCGACGTTGCCGACAGCGGTGCCCAAGGCAGGATTTTGGGCTGATGCCAATGGCCCTTCACCCATGGCCACGCCGGCGCCGGCCATGGCTTTGGAAGGGGCGCCGTAACCGTTTGAAAAGTAGCCGTTGGTGGCCCAGGCCGGCGTCGCCGTGGCCAGCGTCAGGCAAAGCACCAGGGTTCGCCCGGCATGTGCCGGAACGGTGTGTGTGGACATCGAGGAACCTCCCGTTTGCGCACGACCTGCTTGCGGGTCGTCTTAATCAGCACACACTGATATGCAAGCGAGATTTGAAGGCAGTATAATGTTACTTCCTGGGCGCAAGTATTAGGAATGATGCATATTTTGCGACGCAAAATATTGATTATCAATACTTGCGAGTGGGGCGCGGCGACCCATGCGGGTTGGTCAGGCCTTGGCGCGGGCCAGGAAGTCCGGGTTCAGGAACTTGGGCTTGCCGTATCCCAGCGGTTTTTGGTCCCAGGTGACCACTTCGCCGCCGGCGGCCAGCAGCACCGCATGGGCGGCTGCCGTGTCCCATTCGCAGGTCGGGCCGAAACGCGGATAGAAGTCGCCGCTGCCTTCGGCGATACGGCAGAATTTCAGCGACGAGCCGGCGTTTTCGACCGCAGCGCCGGGCAGGGTGGCCATGAAGGCTTCCATGCGGTCGGCGGCGCGGTGCGAGCGTGAATCCAGCACCACCGCCCCTTGGGCCGGGGGCTTGCGGCAGCGGATGGACCGGCGGTCCTGGCTGTCCTGGCGCCAAGCTTGGCTGCCGGCACCGGCCCACAAGATGTCCAGCGCTGGGGCGTAAACCACCCCAAGAACCGGCATGCCGTCTTGGATCAGGCCGATGTTGACGGTGAACTCGCCGTTCTTCTTGATGAATTCCTTGGTGCCGTCCAACGGGTCCACCAGCCAGAAATCGGCGCCGACGTCGGGGATGCGGCCGGCGGCGGCTTCTTCCTCGGCGACGACGGGGATGTGCGGGGTCAAGTGGCGCAGCACCGGCAGGATCACCGCTTCGGCCTTGCCGTCGGCGGCGGTCACCGGATCGTTCTCGCCCTTGAAGTGGACGGCGAAGTCCTGGGCATAGATGTCCATGATGACGCGGCCGGCGTCGCGGGCGGCGGTTTCCAGGGCGGGCAGCAAATCAAGCAAGGCAGACATCCGTTCAAAAAAGAATGGCGGCAAACTAGTGGGCGAGGGGTTTGATTTCAACCGCCTCGAAACGCTGGGCGCGGAAAGTGGGTGACCAATGGTCGGCGGTCATCCCGGCCTTCAGCTTCAGATGGGCCAGGAATTGCCGCTTGTCGGGCAGTTGTTCCCAGACGCTGGGCAGGAACAGGGCGCGCTTGGTCCCGTCCTCGATGATCAGTCCGTCGATTCCGGGGCGCAGTTGCGCCAGCAGGTCGTCCTGGCCGGTGATCGTCATGGGGGTCGGTGGCGTCAGCACCGAGACCGACAGCGTCACTTCCGGCCATTCGGCGGCGGTGACGGGGGGAAAGCGCGGGTCGCGGCAGGCGGCTTTCACCGCGTTGTCGCACACGTCCTCGGCCAGCGGCCGCCACGCCTGGGGCGAGCCGATGCAGCCGCGCAGCTGGCCGTTCTTCTTCAAGGTCACGAAACAGGCACCGGGCTGGCGCAGGGCGGCGGGCATGTCGGGGCCGGCATGGGAATCAACCGGTTGACCATGGTCCAGATGGGACTGGATGGCGGTGCGGGCCAGTTCCAGCAACAGCGGGCCCAGGTCGCGGATATCCGCGGCCCGGGCTTCGTACAGCGCCCACGACCCGTATCCCACCACCTTGTCCTTGGGGCCGGCGGTGTCGCCGGAATTGCGCAAATCCAAGGTGGCGACGGTCATGTCGCGGCGCCTGGCCGCTAGCAGCAATCCGCTCATGGGCATGCGGCCACAGGCCTGTTCGCGGGAAAGCGCCGTCGGGTCCAGGTTCTCGATGGCGTCCCGGGTGCGGCTGTCCAGGTCGCGGCAACTGGCGTAATCCAGGTAATGGGACAGGTCGGTGGACACCACGATCAGGGTTTCCGGCCCGCCCCACAGGGCATCCAGCAAGGCGGCCACCTGCTCGGGCGTCGCATCGCCCACCACCACCGGGATCAGCGAAAAATCGCCCAACACTTTTTGCAGGAAGGGCAGGTGCACTTCCAGGGAATGTTCCTGGGCATGGGCCTGTTCCAGCGTTCCCACCATGGGGACATGGCCGACCACGCGGGCGATGGCGTCGCGGTCCAGCTTGACCGCCCCCAAGGGCGAGGCCCATTGGTCGGCTTCGCTGACCGCCATGCCGCGAAAGGCGACCCGGTGGCTGGGCCCTAGCAACACCACCCGGGTGATGCTGCCGCGTGCTGGCTTCAGCAGCCCATAGGCGCTGGCCGCCACCGCGCCGGAATAGATCCAGCCGGCATGGGGGACGATGACCGCCTTGGGCACGCCCAGTCCGGGATGGGGCTTGGCGTCGGCCCAGCAGGTTTCCAACTGGCGCATCACCTGCGCCGCGTCTTCGGGATAAAACATGCCGGCGACGGCACTCGGGCGTATAGTGGTCATGGCGGCGCCCCGCTTTGTTCGGATGGGGCATCATAGCACAGGCTTGGCCATGAACGCAGATCTGCAAGGCTCGCATTTTCCCGCCCGTCACTGGCATGCACTGGAAGACGGCCGCATCCAGTGTGACGTCTGTCCGCGCTTTTGCAAACTGAACGACGGCCAGCGCGGCCTGTGCTTCGTCCGGGCGCGCGACGGCGACCATCTGGTGCTGACCACCTATGGGCGGTCGTCGGGGTTTTGTGTCGATCCCATCGAAAAGAAGCCGCTGAACCATTTCCTGCCCGGCACTCCGGTGTTTTCGTTCGGCACGGCGGGGTGCAACCTGACCTGCAAGTTTTGCCAGAACTGGGACATCTCGAAAGCCCGCGAAATCGACCGGCTGAACGATTCCGCCGCTCCCGACCTGATCGCGCGGGCCGCCGCCCAGCTGAAATGCCGGTCGGTGGCCTATACCTACAACGACCCGGTGGTGTTCATGGAATACGCCATCGACACCGCCATCGCCTGCCGCCAGTTGGGGATCAAGAACGTGGCGGTGACCGCCGGGTACATGGCGCCCGCCGCACGGGCCGAGTTCTATGCCCACATGGATGCCGCCAACGTGGACCTGAAGGCGTTTTCCGAAGGTTTCTATCATCAACTGTGCGGTGGTCATCTGGCCGACGTGCTGGATACCTTGGTTTACCTGAAGCACGAAACCCGGGTGTGGTTCGAGATCACTACCCTGCTGATCCCCGGTCAGAACGATTCCGATGCCGAGCTGGCGGAAATGACGGCCTGGATATTCCGCGAGCTGGGGCCGGATGTGCCGCTTCATTTCAGCGCCTTCCACCCCGATTGGAAAATGCGCGACATCGCCAACACCCCCGCGGCGACCTTGACGCGGGCCCGCCGGATCGCCCGTGATGCCGGCCTGTCCTTCGTCTACACCGGCAACGTTCACGACGAAGTGGGCGGCAGCACCTATTGTCCCCAGTGCGGCAGCCGGCTGATCGGGCGCGACTGGTATCAGTTGACCGCTTGGGGGCTGGATGAAAACGGCTGCTGCAAATCCTGCCGCACCCCCGTGCCGGGGGTGTTCGAGGCCCAGCCCGGCGATTGGGGCCGCAAGCGTTTGCCCGTGCGCCTTACGCGGTGATGTGTTAAACCGGCTGCGCGTCGCGCCGGTTGGGTAAGGTTTCCATGATCAAGCGTCTTCTGCCCTGGATTTTGAAGGGCGGCATCTCCGTCGGGTTGATCGCCTGGGTTTTGTCCAAGGTGGACCTGCCCAGCGCCTGGGCCCAGGCCAAGGGCATGGATCTCGGCATGGTTCTGCTGGCGGTGGTGCTGATGCAACTGCAGATCGCCTTGGGCGCGGTGCGCTGGGGCTTGGTGCTGCGGGCCTTGGAGGCGGTGTTCCGCTGGAGCTCGACCTTCGCCGTCTATTACATCGGCGTGTTCTTTTCCATCGTCCTGCCCGGTGCGGTGGGCGGTGACGCGGTGCGCATGTGGTTCTCGCGCCGGGCCGGCCTGTCCTTGGCCACCGCGGTCAACTCGGTGGCGCTGGAACGGGCCATGACCGTGTTCGCCCTGGTGCTGCTGGTTTGCCTGACCCAGCCCATCCTGATGGCCCGTGTCCCCGATTTGCCGGGTGTGTGGGTGTTCCCCATGCTGCTGGCCATCTGCGTCATCGGCATCCTGGTGTTGGCCAGCATGGACAAGCTGCCGCAAAGCCTGCGCCGCTGGAAGCTGGCCCGGGGTCTGGTGCAGTTGGCCGGCGACACCCGCAAGCTGTTCTTTCATCCTGCCTGGAGCCTGGGAACCCTGGTGGTGGCGCTGGTCGGACACGTGAACCTGTCGCTGGCGGTTTATGTTTTGGCGCTCGGCCTGGGCCTGGACGTCCACGTGCTGGACACCCTGGTTCTGGTGCCCCCCGTGATCCTGGTGATGACGCTGCCCATTTCCATCGCCGGCTGGGGGGTGCGGGAAACCGCCATGGTCACCGCTTTCGGCTTTGTCGGCGTCGCCGACCATTCGGCCATCGTCTTGTCCATCATCTTCGGCATCGTCACCATGGTCACCGCGCTGCCGGGCGGCTTGGTGTTCATGCTGGCCGGCGGCAAGAAGATGGAGGAAGAGGAACTGGCCGAGGAAAAGGCGGCCGGCGACCAACCCCATGGCGTGCATACGCCGCCTTCACCCTTGCCGTAACGCGCCAGGGCGCTACATTGGAAGAAAGGCATTCCCGCAAAGGACCTCTCTTCCATGAAAATCAGCTTCGCCAAGCCGCACTTGCCCGACCAGGGCGCCATCGTCGTCGGCGTTTTGGAAAACAAGGTGTTCACCCCCACCGCCCAGGCCCTGGACGATTTGTCCGGGGGGGGTATCAAGCGGGCGGTGGACGCCTCCAAGTTCACCGGCAAGAAGGATCAGGTGCTCACCATCCTGGCGCCCGCCGGCACCAAGGTGTCGCGCGTCGTGCTGGTGGGCCTGGGCAAGGCCGATTCCATCGATGCGCAAGCGGCACAAAGCTTCGGCGGCACTGGTCTGGCCCAGGTGCTGAGCTCGGGTGATTCCCAGGTTGCCGTCGCCATTGACGCGGTGCCCGGCCTGAAGATTTCCGAGGCTGATTTCGCCGCCAACGCCGCCTTCGGCGCGCTGCTGCGTTCCTATCGCTTCGACAAGTACTTCACCAAGGAAAAGAAGGAAGACAAGCCGTCGGTGAAGAAGCTGGCGGTGCTGACCGCTGCCCCCGGCGCCAAGACCGCTTTCGCGCCTTTGGAAGCCATCGCCGAAGGTGTGTTCCTGACCCGCGACGTGGTGTCGGAACCGGCCAATGTCATCTATCCGGAAAGCCTGGCCGCCCAGTGCAAGACCCTGACCGAGCTGGGCGTCGAGGTGGAAATCCTGGGCGAAAAGCAGATGAAGAAGCTGGGCATGGGTTCGCTTCTGGGGGTCGGCCAGGGCTCGGACCGCGAAAGCCAGCTGGTGGTCATGCGTTGGCTGGGGGCCAAGGACAAGGACGCGCAGCCGGTGGCCTTCATCGGCAAGGGCGTGTGCTTCGACACCGGCGGTATCTCCATCAAGCCGGCCGGCGGCATGGAAGACATGAAGTGGGACATGGCCGGGGCCGGCGCTGTGATCGGCGCCATCAAGGCCTTGGCCGGTCGTAAGGCGAAGGCCAACGTCGTCGGCGTCGTCGGTCTGGTGGAAAACATGCCGTCGGGCAACGCCCAGCGTCCCGGCGACGTGGTGACCTCCATGTCGGGGCAGACCATCGAGGTGATCAACACCGACGCCGAGGGCCGCTTGGTCCTGGCCGATGCCCTTTGGTACACCAAGGAAACCTACAAGCCGAAGATCATGGTCGATCTGGCCACCCTGACCGGGGCGATCATCATCTCGCTGGGCGGCGAACATGCCGGTCTGTTCTCGAACGACGACAAGCTGGCCGACAAGCTGACCAAGGCCGGCACCGCCGTGGGCGAAAGCCTGTGGCGCCTGCCCATGGGCGACGCCTATGACAAGCAGCTGAAGTCCGACATCGCCGACATGAAGAACGTGGGCGGCCGCGAAGGCGGTTCCATCACCGCCGCCCAGTTCCTGAAGCGCTTCGTCGGCGACGTGGCCTGGGCCCATCTGGACATCGCCGGCACCGCCTGGTCCAAGAAGGACACCGCCACCTGCGCCAAGGGCGCCACCGCCTTCGGCGTGCGTCTGTTGGACCGACTGGTGGCCGACCATTACGAGGATTGAGTTCAGCCCGGTTTGCGAGGATGCGGCCACCCAGGTGGTGGCCGCCGAATCGTCGCGCCTGTTGGCCGCCCACCAGCCCGTGCGGGTGGAATTGGCCAAGGGACGACCGCGAGCCCAAGGGGCGGAGCTGGCGGTGCTGTTGCGCGGCTGCCTGTCCCCGGCCTGGGTCGACCTGACCCTGTCGGCGTCACAAGCGGCAGAACTGGCCTTTGGCCTGTGCTTGCGTGATTACCGGGCGCCGCAAATCCGTTTTCATGATGACGACGACGCCCCCTTGCCACTGCCGGACAGGGTGGTGATCCGCTGTGCCGATCCGGCCGCCGCGCAGGCCCAATGGGAAAAGCGTCAGGCGGTGGCCCACGGCGTATTCCTGGCCCGTGACCTGATCACCGCGCCGGGCAATCTGTTGGGGCCATCGGAATTGGCCGAACAGGCGCAAGCCTTGTCGGCGCTGGGCGTCAATGTCGAGGTGTTGAACCCCACCGAACACGGTTTGAACCTGCTGGCGGCAGTGGGCCAGGCCAGCACCCGGCCCCCCTGCCTGGTGGTGCTGCGCTGGAATGGTGGAGCCCCGACGGAAAGGCCGCTGGTTCTGGTGGGCAAGGGCATTACCTTCGACACCGGCGGCATCTCCATCAAGCCAGCCGAGCATATGGAAGAAATGAAAGGCGACATGGGCGGCGCGGCGGCGGTGCTGGGCGCCCTGAAATCCGTCGCCTTGCGTGGCGCCAAGGCCAATGTGGCCGGTGTTTTGGCCATCGCCGAGAACATGCCGGGTTCAGGGGCTCTGCGTCCCGGCGACATCATCCGTTCCTACAAGGGCCTGAATGTGGAAGTGGTCGATACCGACGCCGAGGGGCGGCTGGTGCTGGCCGATGCCCTGGCTTGGGCCTGTGCCCATCTGAAGCCGCGCACCCTGGTGGATGCCGCCACCCTGACCGGGGCGGTGGTGCGCACGCTTGGGCGCCATCATGCCGGGCTTTACTGCAACCGAGATACCTTGGCCGCCAAGCTGCTGAAGCAGGGCAAGGCCGAGGACGAACCCTTGTGGCGGCTGCCGCTGGCGGTATCCTGCGACGATGATTTCCGCTCGGATGTGGCCGACTGGAAGAATTGCGGCTGGGGGAAAGTGCCCGACAACGACGACGCGGCCCGCTTCCTGCAGCATTTCGTCGCCGCATCCGTGCCTTGGGCCCATCTGGACATCGCCGGGGTATCGGAACGCGACGAAGACCATGCCTGGGGTCCCAAGGGCGCCGTCGGTTTCGGTGTGCGCTTGTTCGATGCCCTGGCCGGGGGCTAAAGTGCGGCCATGACCCAGATCGGCTTTTATCACCTGCTGCGCATGCCGTTGGACCAAGCCTTGCCCAAATTGTTGGAAAAGGCGGTGCAGGCGGGAATGCGCGTGGTGGTGCGCGCCGGGTCCGAGGAACGGGTCGAACACCTGAATGCCCTGCTGTGGACCTATGCCGAGGATTCGTGGCTGCCGCATGGCTCGGCCCGCGACGGCGAGGCGCAGGCTCAGCCCATCTGGCTGACCGCGTCCGAGGAAAACCCCAATTCCGCCACCGTCCTGGTCTTATGCGACGGCGCCCAGCCCACCAGCCTGGACGGCTGGGACCGCTGCCTGGACCTGTTCGACGGCAATGACGAAAACGCCGTCCTGGCGGCGCGGGACCGCTGGAAAACCTGGAAGGCCGACGGTCACCAACTGGTCTATTACCAGCAAAATTTGAACGGCGGTTGGGAAGAAAAATCAAGGACTTAGCTGATACACAATTGATACACATTGCGCAAAATCGCGCTTTAAAGTAGCGTTTTATACACAGTCATTACACAGCGCCCGTAGCCAAGAGCCGCAAATGCCCCCCAAGAGCCGAGGAAAAGGCAAAGGAATGCGTCGCAAGTACGCATTCCCGGAATGGCCGGGCTTGGTGATCTTTCAACGCGAGGACGCGGGGGATAATTGGTACGTCCGTTTCCCCATCAAGGTTAAGGGACTGCGCCCCTACAAAATCCAGCTTCTCCGCGAGGGTGGTGAAGAGAACGGTTCCCCCACCACCAGTCTGGAAACGGCGAAGCAATGGGCGCTGATGCAGTACGGCGCGGTGATGACCGCCGTCCGAAAGGGCGACGCCGGGGCGCTGTTCGACAAGTCCCTGGAGGACGTCATCACCGAATACGTTGCCGAGGTGCAGTCCGACCGGAGTCGCGGCAAGACGGCGGTGAAGCGGGCGACCATGGCCGCCATTCCCCTGAAGCGTTATTTCAAGGAAGTGGGCGTGCGCCTTATCGCGCGTATCACCACCGAGATCGCGAAGGGCTACATCGACTGGCGGCATAAGCAGGTGACGTATCGGGGCAGGAGCGTCGCGCCGACGACGGTCATGCACGAGATGCAGATCCTCAACCAGATCTTCGATTACGCCATCGACAAACGGTACATGCGGCACGAGGACCGTCCCAAGGCCACCTTCAGCGTCAGTCTGAAGAACCGCACCAAGCGAGATGGCTTTACGACCGACGAATGGAAGGTGCTTGAGGCGTGGCTGTGGGAATGGCCCAAGCTGACGCTGAACGGCAGGACGCGCGAACGTCGAGAACAACTCCGGGATTACTGCATCTTCCTGTATTACAGCGGCATGCGCCCCGGCGAGGCGATGAACCTGCTGAACCGCGATGTTCACTTGCTGGAACAGGACGGTGGTGAGGTCGTCATTCTCGATCTGCACGAAGGCAAGACCGGCGAGCGTGACGTGGTGGCGATGCCCGAGGCGGCGGATGCGATTAGGCGGCTAAAATCACGGAAGATCGCGACAGGTCAAAACGATCCGTTATTCATCAATGACAAGGGTGGCAAGCTGGGCGTGCCGAGCACGACCTTCTCCCGCATGCTGGACGATCTGTTCGAGGAAAAGGAGATCGACCTGCGCATGGGGCGCACTAAGCAGCGGCGGACGCCTTATTCCCTGCGTCACACCTATGCCGACACGCGACTTCTCCAAGGTGACGTGGATGTGTTCGATCTTGCCGAGAACATGGGCACGTCGGTGCAGATGATTAAGCACCATTACAAGCACGCCCGGAACAGCGCTAAGGCCAAGGAACTGACCTACGTGAAGCCGGAGTATCGCCCGAAACCCGGTTCAATCGAGCAGCTTGAGGCCGAGGTGCGGAAAGCCAATCGGAAGAAAGCCAAACCAAAGCCGAAAGGCCCGAAATTCCCCTATCTGGTGCTGGCGGAAGACGAGGAATAAACCTTCCCGTAGACGCCCCGCTCGCGCCACAGCTATAGCAGCAGCACCGGGCGCAAAGCCCAATCCCGGAACCGTGCCCGCGCAACAGCGAGGGCCGCATGGACCGGACGGAACGTATCGCCGCACTCAACGACCAACTTCGCCGAGATCGCAGTCGTGGCAAGGTGGTCATCACCAGGGGCATCCAGGCACTCGGCCATCAAGCCGTCCTGGATGTGCTTGCTGCCGTCGCAGCGTTTTCCGATTTCACGCCAGATAACGATCCGTATGCCGAGCACGATTGCGCGGTCATGAATGTTGGCGGGCACCGCATGATCTGGAAGATCGACTACTACGACACCGACCTGAACTTCGCGTCGGACGATCCGGCGAACCCTGCCGTGACCATCCGCGTGCTGACCATCATGCTGGCCGACGAGTACTGAAATTCACCGCCGCCGCCATCGCGAAAATTCGCGAACTTACGTCATGTAAGCTCGTTGCCAATTTCCAAAAATTCCGTAACATCCGCATTGGAATTTTTGTGAATGATGGAGCCATTCGATGGACGGCGCGAACGTTGTGGAACCGGGCTTTGAGGACGCGATCAAGGAGGTCGAGGCCGTCGTCGCCGAGTTCGATGAGCGGGCCAAGGACGAGCACCAATCCCAGCGTGAGAAGAACCTCGCCCTCTATGCCGCGCTGGAACGCGCCTTCGTGTTCCACAACACCTGGGGCGATAAGCCCCAATATGCCGGGCTGCTTCAGCGCAAGGGCGTGAAGGCGGCGGCACGCGGCAAGAAAGCCAGTCGCTTCCTTCCCACCGTGAAGGCGTTCTTCGATCCTGACCTGGACGGCTTCGCTCCCGCCGACGAAGACGGAAAGGCCGCGAAGAACCGCCGTCAGAAGGCGATCAGCACCTATAGCGCCGCGTTGGAGCTGGCCGCTGCCAAGCGCCCCAACAGCGTCGCCGCCTTCATTGAGGAAGTGCGCGGCGTTGAAGAGGCGCGAAAGCTGTGGGGGCGGCTTCAGGGCGAAACCGACGAAGCGAAAAAGGCTCTGGCAGAGGCCAAGGAGACCCGACAAAAAACTTTCGATGCCGGGCTTGCCGCATTGATGGCGACGAAGACCGCATCCCTTCCTCGCGATGAGGCGTTGAAGGGCAAGGTTGCTTTGGCGGCGGTCTATTTCGACGATGCGGGTGTCGCCCATTTCCTCGGCATGCCCGCCGAGGATGACAGCAAGACGCTGCTTGAGAAGTTCATCCTCGCCAATGCGCCGGAAAAGGCCAAGAGCAAGCGTGGACGCAAGCCGGGCACCCTGAACAGCAACAGCAGCAAGACCGCGCTGGATCGGCTGCTAAAGCTGTTCAACGCCAGCAAGCTGTCCCAGCCCAAGGTGATGATCAAGATCATCAACGGGGAGGATGGCTGCGAGGTCCGGGTGTCGCAGAACAGCCGCAACACCTGCATGCTCAATGCCCGGCTGACCCGGCAGGATTACCTCCCGTTGGGCACCTACTGGTTCGGCACGCGGGTCATCGGCTTCATGAAGAAGTTCGCACTGCTGGGCAAGTTCGGCGCCAAGTTCACCATCGATGGCCCCAGCGAGCTGGATTCCGTCCGCGCCACTGTGGCGATCACCGCTACCAACTACGATGCGGCGGTCGCGGCGTATGACGAGGCCAAGAGCATCAAATGGCAGGAACGTGACCTCGTTCCGGGAACCATGTCCTATATCACGCGCGGCGAGGACAGCCTGACCGTCCGTTTCGAGACGGTCATCGACAAGATGGCCCGCATCGAGGTGGACGAGGCCAAATGGGCAAGCGTCCCATTGGAGGGCGCGTTCGCCGACTGGTACGCAGTGACATTGGGCGTCGCCAAGGACAAGGCCGAGGGCCGTTTGCGGAAAGCCATCCATGGCGAGGCCACGTTGATGAAGGTCACCGCCCATGATTGGGCGCTGCTGGACGAGCAGGGGACGATAGAGCCTGTTCACCATTTCACCTCGCCCATCGGTGACGGCAAACTCGCCACCGAGATCAAGGTGGCTGCTGGCGAACTTCAGGCGGCGATCAAGAGCGTCAAGGAACTGGCCCCTGGTGGCGAGGTCACACTGTCCCTGGTCAACAAGCTCATCCGTGTCAGCGCGGCGACGGACAGGAACGCGGCGGAAATCTTCATTCCGTCCCAGACCAACAACAAGCGGCACGCGGAATACACGGTGTTTGAACCTGCGCCTCTCGCCGCAACCTAAGATAAGAAGCGATACCCCTTGGTGCGGAGCGGCTAAGAACGCCCTGAACAGCCGCTTTGGCGACAATGATAAAAATGATCATTCGTTAGGAGGCGGCAACACCTTGTCCGTTCGCCCCAAGGCTTCGAGAGACGGGCGTTTCGTAAACCCGTCGCCGCGAAGTCCGAGGACGTTATTGTATAGGATGTCGCTCGCGAGGCTTTGAGCTCCAAAGCGATTGTATGATTTCGGTTCCCATCCCTCTGACATATATTTCTCAAACTTGCTTGAGAGATAAACGGGGATGCAGTTTGCTGCATGAACTCGATTTAGTCGTTTGCTTTCTCTCGCATAAACAACGTCACGGAGCGTAACCCAGATAAAGAAGACTGCCTCTGCCGTCGAATACTTTTCCACTATCATGCGTATGATGGCAGTTGTCTTTTCGCCTGAAGGTGCGTCTAACCCTACTCGCGCTCTTTCGTTGTTCAGGTAAGCTAAGGCTTCGGATACGGACATGTCGATCCAAAATGAGAGAGCATCCGCATCTGGCTCAATTTGACGCGGCCTCATCATCTCGATAACTGTGGCGCCGGTAACACAGACGTTCCAGCACGTCTTGAATATATAAACGCCCTTAACCCTTAGCCCATCGGCATGCTGTTCAACGCCAAAGGCTTCGACTTCGCTCTCGTCAGAAACGTAGATCGCGCCACAATTCCAGAGTTCAAGGAGCATCTCCCTGATATATTCTTCCGTCGGCGCGATTGGCTGCTTGCTAGTGCTTTGGTCGACTCGATCTATGAAAGTGCATGTCTCGTCACCTGCAGCTCGCAACAACGCCGCAAGGAAAACTTTCTGCCGAATATCCAGCGTTGCGTAGTCGCGAGGTGGGCGAACCTGCTCTCTCAGATAAGAGGATATAGCTTCAGAAACAGAATTGATCTTGGCACGTTCGATTTGGCTTCTTTCTTCCTTGCAGGCAGGGCAAGTGCATCTTCCCGTTCCACCAAGTTCATAATGACCACAAACAGGACAGTGCGGGGGCTTGGTCACGAGCGAGTATGAGCGGGAACTGCGACTGCGAAACAAGGTGTTGCCGCAATGACGGCAACACTGATCTAACTCTTCTGGGGGCAGCGCCGCTACAAACTGATTAGGCTTCAGGTCGAGGCCAAATGCCTTGATCAGATTACTGACCTTATCGCCCGCATAGTATCGTTCGATCAGGTGTAAAAGGTCTGTTTGAGAGAGGTCTTCGATTTTCATCAGCCAAGCTGCTCGCCGGAAACGGGTGCCCAACAATATCCCAGCGAGCAGTTCATATCACCCCCTTTCGTTCTCCTGAGGCCGGCGCAGTTTTGGTTGTCTTAGTCCTAGGGAGTTGCAGGTTTGTGCCTGTCGCGACATCAAGGCCGCCTGCGGCTGCGAATGGACCGGTGCTGCCGCCCCCCCCCAATGTTCTTGTGCGGATTGCCGCTGCCACCCCATGACAGACCAACTTACAGCATGTAAGTTTGCGGCCTGGGGTTCAGCGGGAAAGTCATAGAGGTTGTTCATGGTGCCGCCGTCGAGCCGCGATGGGCTGCGCAAGGCAGTGATTATTGCGCTTTACCCTGTTGTCTGGGTTCTGGCCCACAAGGCGGCGGTGGCGATGAATGTTGGCCCTGGTGTCAGCATTTGGTATCCGCCCGCTGGACTGACCTTCGCCTTTCTGCTTCGTTTTCCCCGGTTTTGGCCGCTAGCCTCTGCTGGCATCGGATATGTGGTGCTGCTTGGCCCCTATGCCGTCACCACGCCCGGCGCTTGGCTGTCGTGGCTGATCCCGCCGACCGGCTATGTGGTTGGGGTGGCGCTGCTGCGGCGCTGGCTTGGCGGGCCGGTGGACCTCAGCCGTCAGGCCCATATCCACCGCTTCATCGCCGCGTCTCTCGCCACGCCTGCCATTGTCGCCGCGATCAACGTCCTCAACTTCTGCGCCGATGGTGCGATCCCGTGGTCGGAATATGGGCCGCTGGCTGCTCGCTTCTTCATTGGTGACGCGCTGGGTATCGTCACCCTCGCGCCGACCTTGTTGCTGCTGAACCGTCCGTGGCGATCCCACTTCCGGCAGCGTGATGGCCGTGTGCTGTTCGTCGGCCTGCTGGCGACCGCCTTGATCCTGTATCTGGAGGTGGCGGAACTGCTGCTGGGTCACGACCAGGGGCGCTTCTCCTATTTCGTCATGCTGCCGGTGGCGTGGAACGCGGTAGCCTTCGGCGTGCTGGGCGCGGCCTTGTCCACTCTGCTCGCCAACGTGTCGATCACGGCAGCCAGCCTGTTGCAGCCTGACCATGCGGTCGTGGCCGGTGCCCCTTACTTCATGCTGTCCATCGGCTATCTCAGCCTGATCATCGCCGGGGCGGTGGAGGATCGCGAAGGGGCGTTGCGTAAGCTGCGCAAGCAGGAAACGGCCCTGGACAAGGCGTACCGCCACTTCACCACCCACGAAACGGCATCCAAGCTGGCGCACGAGATCAGGCAACCCTTGGCCTCCGCCTCCACCTATGCCCAGGCGCTGCACACCATGGCGGAGCGGGGAAATGTCGATCCGGCGGAACTGCCGGAAATCACCGGGCGGCTTGAGCGCGAGGTGCAGCGGGTGCGCGAGATCATCGCCGCCAACCAGGCGCAGTTCGACCAGGCCACCGGCAGACGCGAAGTACTGAGGCTGGCGGCGGTGATGGGCGACGTGGTGCCGCTGCTGCGTCAAATTTGCGACGACAGCGGCGTATCGGCCCAATTCGAGTTGGACGGATGCACGGCGGTGGTCTTGGGCGATCGTGCCACCCTTCAGCAATTGGCGGTCAATCTGGTGCGCAACGCCTGCGAGGCGATGGCCGCCGCGTCCCAGCGGACCTTGCTGGTCGCGTTGACGGAAGAGAGCGGCAAGGCCATGTTTTGCGTGCGCGACAGCGGCCCCGGCTTCGCGGAAGACACATTGCGCAACGGCCATGCCCTGTTCGCCTCGGCCAAGCCGGGCGGCAGCGGATTTGGCCTGCCTATCGCGCGGGCCATCCTGACCGCCCATGGCGGCGATTTGGAGATCGCCAACAACAACGATGGCGGCGCCTGCGTCACCTGTTGGCTGCCGGTGGCGTTATGACCGAAGCGCCTTTTGCCGTGGCTGTCGTCGATGACGACGCCAGCTTCCGCGAGGCCATCGTCTGGCTGTTGCGGGCGAACGGCTATGACGCTCGTCCCTATGGTGACGCCGACACCTTCATCGCCCAGCACGACATCCGCGCTATCGGCTGCGCCCTGGTTGATCTGCGCCTGGGCGAGGATTGCGGCATCGAGGTCTTCCGGCGCTCACGGACGCACGGCCACGACATGCCGGTGATTATGATTTCCGGCCACGGCGACATTCCCACCGCCGTCAACGCGGTGCAGCAAGGGGCAATGGGCTTCATCGAAAAGCCCATCGACAACGCCAAGCTGCTGGCCGATGTCGCCAGCGCCTGCGCTCATCACCGTGATTTCTGCGCCCGCTATGGCCGTGCGATTGATGCGATGCGGCTTTACAGCCTGCTGACCACCCGTGAACGGGAAGTGTTCTGGCTGCTGGCCAACGGCAAGGCCACCAAGGAGGTCGCCGCCGACCTTGGCATCAGCCTGAAAACGGCGGAAGTCCATCGGGCGCGGGTGTTTGACAAGATGCGGGTGAATGGGCTGGCGGAACTGGTGGGGGCATCACGGCATCTCAGATAGGTATTGTTTCTGGAGCGACCTCTCCTGTCGGGGCGATTGAGGTTCTGAGCGCATAGTGGGGGGAGAAAGAACCTGCATGGGCGATGCTGATCGTGTTGCTCACATCGCAAACGAGGCCCCGTCTTTATCGACGGCATGAACCAATGGTGAAAAGCTACAGGTTGCACCGACTTTTCACCCAAAGATAATGTGTATGGGCGATCGAAAGATTTTTGGTTGTTCAGGGTGTCGCAGCTTTGTAGGCTTGTGTTCAGGATAACGTCCGTCATTTCCTTGAGGCTGGGCGCAATCGCGCCATCGCTTTGGAAAGCCTTAACGCCAAGATCGGGGGCACGCCGTGGGATTTCGTTTTTCCTGGAAACACGCGAACTGGGTTGCGCATATCCTGCAGCCATCGGGAGTGACTCCGACTCTTGATAACGAGTGGGAGGCAAAGTCTGCTTTGAAGGCGCTGCTAGACGCTGCACCCCATGATTTCTATGCCTCGCGTGACAGGTACTATGACTTTCGCCGAGCGGTTGATCGAGTCGAAATGAATCTACGCCACGCCGATATCGGCGAGGTTCTACGCCCGCTTCGTGATTATTTTAGAGACGTTCCGTGGACTGCGCTTCTTGTGCCAAGTGGGGACTGGGAGTTCGATCGCTTTCTAAGCTCCAGGGATCTGCTGCAAAATCTTGTGCATATTAGACCCTCCGATCCCGGTCTTATTCTTCAGATTGAAGAGGGCATTGGTGATGGCCATCACCTTCATTTAGACAATCTGTTTCCAGCCTTTCGCGTTGCAATGGCAAATGCTACTCGCTGGCCCGGCGTCCTTTTATGGACCCCATATGGCGATGCTGCGTTCTTTGAACTGGAGAAAAGTGCCGCCCGCGCCAGAAAGTCGCTTGAGTGGCTGTTTTCGCACCTATCCGTTATGCCAGGAATACCGAATATTGATCTGCTCCACAGCCAATATACTGAGCAATTTGTTTCGAGTGCAGATAGCGTCCCGCCGCTTCGCATTATCCATCTCAGCGATTTGCATTTGGGAAGTCGGGTTGCCCAGCGGCGCCTGCCTCGCGTTAAGCAGTTGATTCAGCAGCTGTCAACTGATCTTGGAGAGTCTGCCCCGATTCTCCCTGTAGTGACAGGGGATCTCATGGACACGCCAGATGATGTCCACCTGGATGCTGTTCGCGACTTTCTTGAATTTTTGCACAACATTGGTAGTGAGGATCCGATTGTCGTGCTTGGCAACCATGACGTCCGAAAAGATGGGTGGTTGGGTGCCGAGCTGCAAAATGCACTTCGAATCCAGGTCGATCGAGTGCGATGGTTCGAACGGTGCCAAGTTGGCTTTGCCTGCTTCAATTCTGTTCGGGGAGGAAATCTTGCACGTGGACAGATTGACGAGACAGAGTACCTTGACGTGGGCCAAGCGTTAGATCGGTCTCCAGAATTTGCACAACAATTTGTTCTGGCCGCACTGCTCCATCATCACCCTATCCCCGTAGAGCGGCCATCGTGGTACCGTCAGCCTTGGTATGAAAAATTCTTGGGGAAGTCTTTTGAAAAGACAGAGTCTCTTGAGTCAGCAGGAGACTTCATTAGCTGGTTACAGGCAAGAAAGATCGGTCTTGTTTTGCATGGCCACAAACATATTCCCAGGGTTGACACGCACAAAGACATGACCATCGTTGGGTGCGGATCATCAGTTGGCAAGGTTGAAACTGACAGCCCCGGAACAACCTATATGTCGATGAATGTTGTAACCGTCGATGCCCCGCGACGCCGGATATCCTGTCGCCTTCGTGCTGAAAGAATTCCAGGCGGTGGCATGACCTCTGATGAGCAACATGAAATTATCCTCAACTCCAAAGCTATGGGGAGGCTGCGCCAGGGCTAATCCATCTTTAGAACTGGCCAAAGGCTGCTCCGGTCTGTCCAGCGAAAATGAATGTGCTTTTGTCCTTGTGGATACGTTGCCACCAAATCTTTTGCATTTGGGACTGCGTCCGCCGCATTGAGGTGCCATTACGCCCGTCCATTGGGGGACTCCCCCAATACCCGGCCCATCCCGACCGTCATAGCGTGCCCGCCCGAAGACATTGTCACCAGGGCGGCACGCCACCATGCACACCATCTGGATATTGTCGCTGGAACCCATCGAGACGCGCTACACGGCGCAGTGGTTCGCGGGCGTTCCTCGGCAGATCGCAGCCCATGCCGAGGCCCAGGGGATCGCGGCGCGGGTTCACATGGACCCGGCGGGTTTCGGCCAGGAAGCCATCGACAGCGGTGCGCTCAACATCGTCAACGTGCCGGGCGATGGCGGCACGCAGCGGGCCAGCGCCGGGGCATTCCTCAACTTCGCCACCACCAATCTGTGGAAGAACCAGCAGATCAACCGCTTCATCGGCATGGTCGAGGCGGGCTTGGTCCGCGATGGCGACAAGGTACTGGTCACCGACGCGTGGCATCCCGGCATCCTGCAACTCGCCTATATGCGGAACTTACTTGATGTAAGTTGGGACATCTCGGCGATCTGGCATGCGGGCTCCTATGATCCCTGGGACTTCCTGGGCCGCAACATCACCGACAAAAGGTGGTCCTATGCGACCGAGCGGGCGCTGTTCTGGGCCATCGACCGCAACTTCTTCACCACCTCGTTCCATTGGGGGCTGTTCTCCCGCGTCCTCAAGATCGATGACGACGAGATGGGCGACCACGCCGCCTACAGCGGCTATCCCAACGAATATCTGTGGGACGAGCTGCCGCCCCATCGCCTGCCGCCCGAGCAACGGCCCAACCTCATCTTGTTCCCCCACCGGCTGGCCCCGGAAAAGCAGCTCGACATCTTCAAGGACTTGGCTGCCACCCTGCCGCAATACGACTGGGTCGTGTGCCAGGAGCAAAGTCTCACCAAGCCGCAATACCATGCGCTGTTGGGGCAGGCGAAAATGTCGTTCAGCGCCGCGCTGCAAGAGACGCTGGGTATCGCCCAGGCCGAGGCCACCATCGCCGGGGCCATGCCGCTATCGCCTCGGCGGCTGGCCTATAACGAGCAATACAGCGCGCCGTTTCTGTATCCCAGCGACTGGACGGCCAATTGGGATGCCTATCGGGCCAACAAGGACTTCCTGGTCTCCTATATCCGCACGCTGATGGACGATTACGCCACGCCCAGGATGCAGGCTGAAATCGCCCGGCAGGAGCAGGCCCTGAAGGCGCGCTATCTGACCGCCACGCCCCTTTACCAGCATCTCGTGGGGGCATGATGGTGCGGCGCATGATCTATGTGACCTTCCGCAAGCGTGGCCTGCACCGCTATGCCGGTGCCCCCGCCGAGGTCGATTATCTGGCCCACACCCACCGACACACCTTCTGGTTCAAGGTGTCCATCGAGGTGCGCCACAACGACCGCGACATCGAATTCCACCTTTTCCAGGAATGGCTGGAGCTGTTGTACGACGCCCGCACCCTCGGCCTCGACGGGCGAAGCTGCGAAATGATGGCCGAGGAATTGTATGCGCGGATCGCGGAGCGCTATCCGGGTCGCGCGGTGGATATCGACATCAGCGAAGACGGTGAAAACGGAGCGGTGTTGTCATGGGCGTAGAGATCGATCCCAGCCTGGATTACCGGCATTGGCGCAAGGATTTTGCCTCGGTCTTTCCCGCCATTCACAGCAGCTTCTATGCCTATTCCAAGCGGGACGACGTGTTCCAGGCGATCAAGGAGCACGGCTTCCGTTCGTTCGACCAGTTCAACTATCTCAGCGACGAGGGGCTGTTCCGGTACGACGCGGCGCTTTACAGCGCGGGCGGGGTTTCCAGCCTCGACGTGGAACGGTCGTTGGTCAACGACGCGCCCCTTTACCGGCGGCGCAAGGACACCACCATCATCAGCGACAGCGGCGGCTTCCAGGTCTATCAGGGGATTTGGACCCCGGACGAATACCACGGCAAACGCGCCGAAATCCTGGCATGGCAGGAAGCCATCAGCGATATCGCCATCGCCATGGACGTGCCCACCGGCAGCGTTCACAGCGACAAGGCGGATTGCATCGACAGCTTCGAGGAATGCTTGACCTGGACCAAGCTGAATTGCGATTGGCTGATCCAGAACCGCGATCCCAGCAAGGCCCGCATGTTGAACGTCATGCAGGGCTTGTCGGTGGACGGCCCCGATGGGGCGCTGGCGTGGTACGAGGCGATCAAGGGCTATTGCGACCGCGGCAAGTGGGGCGAGCAAGCCTTCGACGGTTGGGCCTTCGGCGGCATGGCCGTGCGCAATCGCAGCGCCATCCTGCGCAGCATTGCTCGCATGCTGCGAGACGGCGTTCTCGGGCCGGACAGCAACCAGCGTTGGGTCCACATGCTGGGCATCACCGGCCCCGAGGACGTGGCGTTCTTCACCCTGTTGCAACGGGCCTTGCGCAAGGTGCTGAAGGATGACGGCTTCACGGTGAGCTGCGACGCCTCCAACCCCAATTCCGAGATGGGAAAGCGCCGCCAGTATTATGCGGAAGGCGCGCAGGGCATCAAACTGCGCAAGGCGCTGGAGATGGAGTTCTTCGACTATCACGGGGGCGACGCCCCCGATCTTGCCCAATACGTCCGCGATTGGGTGGGCATGCATCCGGACGCGCTGACCTTCGATATCGGCTGGTTCCGCGACCACATGGGGCTGCTGGATTGGGATTTCGACCTCAGCCGTTGCGCCGAGGACGACGAGATCGAGATCGGCGCGGAATTCGTGCAGGACAGTCCGGAATTCCTGCTCGCCGCCTATGACCGGCTGGTCGAGGTGCCGGACTTCAAGACTTTTGCCGTCGAGCGGCTGAACGCCCATCCCGGTTTCACCGAATTCGTCCTTGATCGGGTGGTGGAGAGCGCCAAGGCCCTGGGCACCAGCGCGTTGGCCGAACACCTGACCACGGAGAATTACTGGAAGCTGGTCGAGATGAGGTCGCCAAAGTCCAGCGCGGCGGCGGCAACCGACGACGATGCCGACGAGGACGACGGCACGAGGCCGGATCGCCTGACGCCCATGGGCTACATCGTCCACACCTGCATCAGCCAGGAAATGTACCTGCGCTACACCTACGAGGGCGCGGCGGCGGAAATCGAGAAATGGCCGGGGCTTGCCGACGAACTGGCGGAAGCCCTGGTCAGCGAGACGCCGGATACGAAGCTCTCCACCTTGTTTGTCCCCTAACCACACGGAGTTGATGGCATGTTCACGAACGCATTTGGCGCCAAGAGGCCGACCCAGGACGAGATGACCCGCATCCAGCGGGAATTGGAGCGCGATCCCACCTCGAAATTTTCTCGGGACCATAATCCGCCCCAAGGCGAGAATTCGGAGACGAACGACTTTTTGCGGGTCGTGGACGCATGGTGCGTCAAGAACGGAGAGCCGATCCCGAGCTGCCGCGTGGAGAATGACCTCACCGGGGCCGTGACATCGGTCTTTTGGGAAAGCGTGGACCGTTATGGTCTGCGCCGACCGGGAGAGACTGACGCCGAAGTTCTTGATCGCATCAGCGACGAAAACAAGTCCTTCAACGACAAACGATGATCATCCGCAAGCTGTTCCGATTCGAGAACGCGCATGTGGTGCGCAACGGCTCGACACGCCGTTGCGCCCTCAGCCTGCACGGTCACAGTTATCGGGTGGAATTGCTGCTGACCGCCGCACGGTTGGACAATGCCGGGATGATCCTGGATTTCGGCCTGCTCAAGGGCGCGATCAAGGAATTGATCGATTCCTGGGACCATGCCGCCTGCTTCTGGGATCGCGATGATCCTGAGTACATCGCCTTCATCAAGCGGCACAGCGAGCGGTGGGTGTCCATGCCGGTGAACCCCAGCGCCGAGCAGTTCAGCCGGGTGTTCTTCGTGCTGGTCGATGCCGTGTTGGCCGCGACCGAGTTCGGCAATGGCGAGCAGGGCGTTGCCCTGGATAGCGCCATCGTCCATGAAACCGACACGGGCTATGCGCAATGCTGGCGCGCCGATGCCGTCGATCCCGATATGGGCGGCCCCATTGCTCTTAATCAGATCGTGTTCAGCGAACGCATCCGCGAGGAATGGAGCGATCCGCATCTGTGGGCGCGGGTCGTCGATGCCCACAAGCGCGGCACGGTGTTGTTCCGCCACACACTGCCCGAGCAGCAAGTCCAATGAAGGCGCGCATCATCTCCTATATGGGCGAAGGCGAGGCGCTTCAGCGCAAGCGTCTCGCATGGCACAACCAGCAACTCGACTGGCTGCTGGAACGTGGGCTTGAGGTCGTGGTGTTCGATCAGGGCTACCGCGAGAACTGGTATCGCACCGATCCGGCCATCACCTATGCCCGTTACAAGGGGCCGCTGCTACGCCCTGGTCCCGCCCGCAATCCGCTGCTGGAGGACTTCTACGCCAGCAACGAAACCTGGACGGTGATGGCCGACAACGACGCCATCCTGCTCGACCAGATGGACGGCCATGCGATCTTTGGCTTGTTGCCCGAGGTGGCGGAAAACATCCACATCTTCAGCCCGATCAATGGCGCGGTGCGGGGCTATCCCTGGAAGGACGAACCGGCGTTCTTCGAGCACTACCTTGTCTTCGAGCGCCACGTCGAGCTGAAGGGCAGTTTCTGGTTTCTCCGTCAGCCGCCGACCCCGCTTTGGTTCCGCGACATGATGATCGGCGAGGACGGTGATTTCGTCTTTCAGGCCGTCATGGCCGGGCTGGGGGTGTTCCAATGCCACAACATCGCCCTACGCGAATTCGCCGGTCAGGCATCGACGTTGTTCGACGCCGAGACGCGCAGGCGGGTTCATGCCGAAGGCAAGGCGTTCTTCGCCGATACCTACCCCGGTATGCGGTTCGAGAAGGGCAAGCTGCACAAGAAGGACTTCATCACCCGCTATTGGCAGGGGCCGCGCAGCCACACCATCGCCAAGGGCTCCATTTAGTCGCCGCGCGCCTGGGCACACCGCCGATCATTTTCGGCCATGATGGCTTGCCGCTTTCCCGCCATGCCGGGGAGGTCGATCACGACACGCTTGTAGACCTGGAACGCCTCACAGTCGGCTTGGTAAACGACCGCGTTGCACTTGCGAATTGCGACCGGGTCACCGTCGTTGTACTCACGGATGAGATTGACGATCATCTTGTCGTGCCGGTCGGCCATGTCCCGGAACTGGAACTGCGCCCAGGTGTCCGTCTCGGCGTCGATCTTCATATTGACGTCACGGCTGTAAAGATGACGGTCGAGCGCCGCGATTAGTTGCTGATAGATCGGATTGAGCAGCAAGCGGATTTCTTCGCATTCGCCGTTGGTCGCGTGGGCGTCGGTCGTAGCCAATACGAGCGCCATCGTACTTACGGCGGCGACTTTCTTCATTCTATTCAGCCTTAATGTGGGAGGGCACCGGGGTTGCAATGAGGCGCCCCATGTCATTTTATCTTTTCCAGGCGCTGTATTGTAACGCCCTTCCCATCTTGCCCAACTGCCGTGCATTGCCACTCCTCGCCAAAACGAGTTGAGTGCAACTTTACCTTGATTTCGTATCTTGCAGCCGCTCGGTCTTCTGAAACAATGACAATGCTATCCTTGTCTGGCTCCGCAGCAGACAATTCAGAAGAGCAAACCCCCATGGTTAATTTTATAATTTTCTCCTTGCGGACGGATTCATAATCCTTTCTTGAGATTCCCTTATCCCTCGCATCCTTCATATTTTTTCCGCCACCATATATCCGCGCCTCGGCGACAACATCCTCTAATTTGTCTTTGAAAAAACCGAGAAAGCCGCTGTTTTTCTGAACAACAAGGATCGCCTCCACTTCGTCCAAATTCCCGAACTCATCCCTAAGCCTCTTAACTTCATCGACCGTGATGCCATATTTCTCCGATAGCGAGTCCGGTGTCGCCATATCGAATGATGCCCCCGCGATAAGACAGAAGACGGCTATTGTGGGTGCAGAATACAGAAGCCCTTTTTTAGTCCGCATGGAACTTCCCCCGGATGAAAGAAACAGTAAGCGCCAAGATTGCGCCGATAATGTATGAAGACAGGTCCAGCGGGTCGTAGGTGCCCCGCACGACCCCGTATAATTGCATCAACTCAGAAGAAGCAGCGATACTGAGTGGCGTGTATATGAATGCATGTTTTAAAATGAAGCAGTCAGCGCGCAGCCAGATTAGGATCATGGCGTAGGTGAATGAAAACACCCATATTCCATCGGGTGCCGCATATACCGTGAAGTACATCCAGGCACTTAGGTTGTCTCCAAAGACTTTCATGTCGCCAATAAAATTGGCAGCCCAGAGATTTTCGATAATGTAGTTAACAAGGATTGTTTTAGGGCGCTTGAGAAGGTAGATGCAAAGTCCGATTGCCAGTGGCGCGGCGACGACGATTGCATCGATGAGATATTCGGCGTGTTTTCCCCGCATCTCCGAGCGGCAAGACATGAGCGCCATGACCTCAGCGCCCCTCGATAACCAGCATTTGATCGAGTATTTTCCGGTGGACGGCGACATTTCCCGTCAATGCGTCCGGGAGAGGATAGCTTGATCGGGAGCATTCCAATCTGGTTGCTGCCGCGATTTCGCCTTCAACAGAACTGAACAACAGATTGAATGAATTAACGTATGATACGTAATCGTGATATCGCGGACGATCCTCATGATGGCGCATTCTTTTCTTCAGCGAATTAAATGCATATTTGTCATATGGGCACATTGTCAATGGAAAGAAAAAATATGCGACTTTTGATGTAAGCGACAATGGCAATACTCTTTGCGGCCCATTGCTGCCACACCTTGCTGAAATGCACTTATTTTTCAATGCGACGGCAATGTCAGATATCTTGTCTGGATCGATTTTTCCGTGAATGGACGTGAGCTCGTTCCTCAGAAAATCATAGGCCATCGTCTGTCGATCTTTATCAATACTGCGAGCAACCTTCCAATCAACGAGGAACCGCCCGAACCATTCTTTGGTGAAGAACGGCTTTCCCTCAATCGCGTCCCGGTACATCGGATTGGCGAACAAACACGCTGTCTCTCGTATCGCCGTTTCCAGGACGTTGCGGCCAGATAAGGCGAAATTCTGCGACATGACCCCTTCCCACGACTGAGCGCTGTGGGCGTAGGGCTATCATCCTGCCCTAACGGCGAACATACGGGGTCTCTACGTACTGCCAGTATCGGCAGTCTGATGGCAGGCAAGCGCCTTGGCGTGCCACGCGATGCGAAGGCGTTCGGATGGCGTCCATGCCCGAAGCTTGTCGCCAAGATGGCTGCGATGAATTTCTACCGTGCGGGCGCTGAGACCGAGCGTGGTCGCACATTCTTTCGTCGAGCGGCCCTCAACTAGCAGCCAGAAAATTTGCTTCTCCCGTGCCGTCAGAAGTTGATACCGGCCGATGGCCTCAGTCGCCATGCCGTATCGGCTGCGTAGTTCCAAGTGAAGATGGCAGGCATCCGCCACCGAGCGCAGGAGCAACTCATTATCCACGGGCTTTTCGATGAAGCCCGCCGCACCAAGCTTCACTGCTTTTACAGCGGTGGGAATGTCACCGTGTCCCGAGATCATCAGCACGGGCGCATCAAGGCCGCGCAGCCGTGCTTCAACGAGCGTGTCGATGCCGCAGGAATCGTCCAGGCGCAGATCGAGCAGCACGCAGCCAATTACCGTTGGATCGTGACCGGCGAGGAAGGACGGTGCGTCCGCATAGCCGCGCACGCCATAGCCGTTGGCCTTCAGCAGCCAGCCAATCGCATCCCGAAATCCGGCATCATCATCCACGATTGCGACGACGAAGGGTGGTTCTTGCTGCATCTCGACTTTCTATGGCCCGTCGCATCCGGCATGGCCGGGGGCGAATATGTACTTCTGTGCGTTTCATTAGGTTTTCATGGCCCAAGGGCGCGGCAGCCAACGCGAGGCGCTGTCCCGCAGAAAAGGTGCGTAGGCCGCTCTAACAAGAACTAATGCCGCATCGCCTTGTAATTAATTGCCGATTGCCCGGCTTTGTCTTATTTACAAACGCACATTTTCTTATGTTCTGGCTATCTCATTGAAATAATGCGCGGATCAACGCCGTTGCGACTTCGGGCAATCGGCGCTTATAACGTTTTGTGTGTTGGCGTTGATTTCTCAAGGTTTCAGCTATGAAACAGGCCAAGGTTTTGAGCGAGAGCGAGCTGAAGCGTGTGCTGGCCGTCATCGCCAGCAGGAAGCACGCGGCCCGCAACCGCGCCGCCCTCATGCTCAGTTTCTATGCCGGGATGCGCGTGGGCGAGATCGCCGCCCTGACCGTCAAGGACGTGCTGACCGGTGACAGCCAGGTCAAGGACCAAATCCTGCTGCGCGGGGCCATCACCAAGACCGGCGAGGCGCGGGCGGTGTTCGTGGGCGACAAGCTGCGCAAGGAACTGGAACGCTATGTGGCCGCGCTGAAGGTGGCCCAGCGTCCCGGCGACACACCGTTCCTGCTGACGCAAAAGCAAACGGCGTTCTCACCCAATACCCTATGCCAGTTGTTCACCAACCTCTATGGCGCGGCGGGGATCGATGGGGCGAGCAGCCACAGCGGGCGGCGCTGGTTCATCACCCGGTTGGCCCACAGCGGCGTGTCGGCCAAGGTCATCATGACGCTGGCCGGGCACCGGCACCTCAGCACCACGCAACGCTATATCGAGGTCAACGACGCCATGATGCGGGCGGCGGTGGAAATCCTATAGCAGCACTTTGATGTCGCGCTTTGGTGGAATGCTGAACGCAGCTACTATTCCACCCTGCGCTGATCAGGTCGTAGGCAAACCATGCGTCAGGTCTTCTTTTGTGACACCAATTTGCTCCTTCAATGCAAAAAGGTCGAGAGCCTGCCCTGGGGAGAGCTGACCGACGGGGCGCCTGACGTGCTCGTCTATATTCCAAGGACGGTACAGACCGAAATCGATCGCCTGAAGCAAGATGGGAATTCACGTCGATCGCGGAAGGCTCGGGAAGTTTCGTCATGGCTACGAGAGATGGTGCGCGCCAACGAATGCCGGATATCGTTTTCATCTGGGGGGACGACAGTTTCGTTCATTCTGGCAGGGCCACGGAGTAAAGCGGCTCCAAGACCCGATGATCTTGACCTTGACCACAATGACGATCGCATTGTGGATGAAGCTCTCGCGTGGTCACATATGAATGCTCAGTCAGTGTCGTTGCTGACGCATGACGTTGGGATGATGACTACGGCGAGGCATTATGGCCTGTCCTTTGTTGAAATTCCGTCTGACTGGCTCCTTTCACCGGAACCGGACGAACGCGATAAAAAGATTGCTGCATATGAGAAAGAGATTACCTCATTCAAGGCAACACACCCCGCCATTCGTGCATCATTCAGCCATAACGGCAAAGAGCTCGACCGAGGCGTGATTGAGGTAGAGCAATATCGACGTCTAAGCGATCAGGATGTCGATATTTTGCTGGAGCGGATCAAGGCCTACCACCCTCAGGAAACCATTTTTAAAACCCATCCCCCCGATCGTCCAATGAATGGCATTGGGGCTGCATTATTTCGATGGCGTCCTCCGAGTGAACAGGAGATCCGGGAGTATACCGAATATGCTTACCCTGCTTGGCTGAAACAGGTTCGAGACCGATTGAGCGGGCTTGCCGTCGCAATGGAATATCCGACGCGACGATTTTTTATCGACCTGGATATCGAAAATACCGGCTTCAAGTCCGCGCAATCGGCTCGCGTCCAGTTGGTCGCGCGAGGTGGACTGATGCTACTTCCCGAACCCGAGGATGATGAAGAAAACTGCGCAGAGGAACAAACGTCTCTTCCTCCTCCTCCCCAGCCTCCGGCTGGGAAGTGGGGGACAGGAATGTTTGATCTAGGGTTCGATCAGCTTATGCCTATCGTCGATAGGAGGGGATATGCGCATCTTCTATCGGCGAATTTGCCTCCGAGGCCCAGAGACCCCAATAAATTCTATTGGGAAGAAGGGCGTCATGAGATGAGTGCGCAGTGGGAGCTCACTTGTCAGGAGTTCATGCACAAGGTTGGACCGATTTCTTTTCAGGTGCCTGTGTTTGTGCCGAGCGACACGACAATTACACGAGGGGCTATTGAGCTGACAGTTGCGGCAGCTAACTTACCGGAACCGTTCCGTAAGGTGGTACCCGTCGAAGTTCGTTATCACGAGGCATCCATTGATGAAGTGGTCGATGGGCTGATAGCAAGGTTGTAGACGATGAAGCATTGCCTCTTACAAGGCTGATCTCAACGTCCTCACTGCAAACACGCAATATGCGTTTGTAAACGCGTGCTTCGTAGACAGCTAAATACCTCGGGCATTAACTTTGCGGATAATTCCGCGTCCGAGGGCGCATTCTATGAACACCATCACCGACAACCCCACGGCGGCGGCACGCCGGTTCCTGCATGTCTGGACCACCATGCTGGATCTCACTGATCGGCCCGACCGTCCCCGCGTGGAACAACTGGTCAAGGACGCATACCGTGCGGCGGGGCTGCCGCATCTGACCTGAGACCGAAGTTTCCTCCGGTTATGGGTGGAGTCCCGTCTGGTTTTGATGCCCGAAACGGGCGGTGATGGCAAGCAGGGCTGGGGCATGCCCCAGCCCTGCTTGCGTCGC
>MKVK01000041.1 GCA_001898825.1 Magnetospirillum sp. 64-120 | reverse complement strand
CGTCGAGGTTTTCTCCGGCGATGACATAGTCGGCCGAGCCACGCTCGATGCCGCGCTCGGTCAAGGCGCGATGCATGCGTTTGATGATGTCTCCGCGTTCGCCGAGTTCGCGCAGGACCGACTCGGCCTCAGGCTTGATGAACCATTGCGAATGGCCGACCTGGCCTGCGACACCGAGGACTTCGAGCGTGCGCAACCGACCGACCTTCAGCGCGTGGAATTCGTCCGGCGTCTGGTCAGCGCGTGGCGCGAGATCGATGATGCCGGACTTGCCCGCGTCGCGGACAAGCTGCCGGTCGAGCTGCGTCCAGCGCTCGGCCTCGATCTGGCGTTCGAGCGTGCGGCGAATGTCCAGAACGGTGCGCGGCCCCAGCTCCTGGGTGATGAGTTCGCGCGCCCGGTCGCGCATGCCCTCCTTGATGTAGTCGCGGGAGATGACGAGGTCCTGGCCGTCGTCACGGACGCCGCGCACGATGAGGTGGACGTGGGGATGTTCGGTATTCCAATGATCGACGGCGACCCAGTCGAGCCGCGTGCCGAGATCCTTTTCCATCTGGCCGACCAGATCGTTGGTGAAGGATCGGAGATCCGACATTTCCAACGCATCGTCCGGCGAGACGATGAAGCGGAAATGATGCCGGTCATCCTCGCAGCGCTCGGCGAAGGCGCGGCCGTCCGCTTCCCCATCACCTGGCCCGAACAGCCGCGCCTTGTCCCCGTCACGGGTCACGCCGTCGCGGCGTAGATAATCGAGGTGGGTGCCGAGCGGTGCGGAACGCCCCGAGTGCCGTACGACGCGGGCCTTGATGACCGCGCCGCGCGTGCGGGCGGTGATGAGACGGTTGGCTTGGATGGAGGCGCGCTGACCACGCCCGAAGCGCGAGCGGTTGTCGGCGACCACGCGGCCTGAACGCGACACGCCGCCGCCGGCCTTCTTCGCGGCCGCGAGCGCCTGGGCGATGAAGGGTCGCGCCGACTGCGCGCGGGTCGAGCGAATGCGACCCGGCCGGATACGGAATTCGTTCTCATCGGCCATGGCGCAGCACCGCACAGTGCGAAAAATCGCGGGGACATAAGAGATTGAGGGTGTTGCGCACGGTGCGCGCAAACCCGGCACGGTGCGCGACGCGTCTAAAAATGCTGCAAAAACAACCGACCGACCAAGGCGCACCGTGCGCCCTTTTATCCTGCCATCGTGCGGTTGTTG
>MKVK01000040.1 GCA_001898825.1 Magnetospirillum sp. 64-120 | reverse complement strand
CCTGAGACCGAAGTTTCCTCCAGTTATGGGTGGAGTCCGGTGTGGTTTTGATGCCCGAAACGGGTGGTGATGGCAAGCAGGGCTGGGGCATGCCCCAGCCCTGCTTGCGTCGCGGCCTTGGCGGCGGCTTCGGCGGGGGTGAGGCCACCAAGGCCGGAATGGGGCCGCGCGTGGTTGTAGTCGTCCTTCCAATCGGCCAGGACGCGGCGGGCATGGGCCAGTGACGAGAACAGCGTCTCATTGAGGCATTCGTCGCGGAGCCTGCCGTTGAAGCTCTCGACGAAGCCGTTCTGCATGGGCTTGCCCGGGGCGATGTAATGCCATTCCACTTGGTGATCCTGGCTCCAGCGCAGCATGGCCATGCTGGTGAACTCGGTGCCGTTGTCGCTGACGATGATCAGCGGCTTGCCGCGCCTGGCGAGCAAACCATCCAGTTCGCGGGCGACACGGACGCCGGACAGCGAGGTGTCGGCCACCAGCGCCAGGCATTCGCGGGTGAAGTCATCGACCACGGTGAGGATGCGGAAGCGCCGCCCGTCACTGAAGGCGTCGGCGACGAAGTCCAGCGACCAGCGTTGATTCGGTCCCTGCGGGATCGTCATCGGTGCCCGCGTGCCCAAAGCACGCTTGCGCCCGCCCCGGCGACGCACCTGGAGCTTCTCTTCTGCATACAATCGACGCAGCTTCTTCTGGTTCATGGCATGGCCCTCCCGGGCCAGCAGGAGATGGAGGCGGCGATAGCCGAAGCGCCGCCGCTGCCGCGACAACTCGCGCAGCCGCTCCCGGATCTCGGCATCGTCGGGACGCTGGGAGCGGTATCGGATCATCGATCGATCCGCCCCCAGCACAAGGCACGCCCGCCGCTCGCTCACGCCGTGGTCAGCACGGACGTGAGCAACGGCAGACCGCACAGAGGCGGGCGTCACCATTTTTTTGAGGCGACGTCTTTCAAAATGGCGTTGTCGAGCATGGCCTCGGCCAGCAGCTTCTTCAGGCGGGCGTTTTCATCCTCCAGCGCCTTCAGCCGCTTGGCTTCCGACACCTCAAGCCCGCCGTACTTGGCCTTCCATTTGTAGAAGGTGGCGCTCGAAATCCCATGCTTGCGGCACACGTCCGCCGTCGCATGACCGGCTTCCTGCTCTTTCAGGATGCCGATGATCTGTTCCTCGCTGAACCGGCTGCGTTTCATAAGTCCGTCTCCGTAGATGGCGGACTCTACCCAAATTTGGAGGAGTTTTCCGGTCTCAGGTCA
>MKVK01000039.1 GCA_001898825.1 Magnetospirillum sp. 64-120 | reverse complement strand
CTGAGACCGAAGTTTCCTCCGGTTATGGGTGGAGTCCCGTCTGGTTTTGATGCCCGAAACGGGCGGTGATGGCAAGCAGGGCTGGGGCATGCCCCAGCCCTGCTTGCGTCGCGGCCTTGGCGGCGGCTTCGGCGGGGGTGATGCCGCCGAGACCAGTATGGGGCCGCGCATGGTTGTAATCGTCTCGCCAGTCGGCCAGGACGTGCCGGGCGTGGGGCAGTGACGAGAACAGTGTCTCGTTGAGGCATTCGTCGCGGAGCCTGCCGTTGAAGCTCTCGACGAAGCCGTTTTGCATGGGTTTGCCCGGCGCGATGTAATGCCATTCCACCTGGTGGTTCTGGCTCCAGCGCAGCATGGCAATGCTGGTGAACTCGGTACCGTTGTCGCTGACGATCATCAGCGGCTTGCCGCGCCTGGCGAGCAAATTATCCAGCTCACGGGCGACGCGGGCGCCGGACAGCGAGGTGTCGGCCACCAGCGCCAGGCATTCGCGGGTGAAGTCGTCGACCACAGTCAGGATGCGGAAGCGCCGTCCGTCGCTGAAGGCATCGGCGACGAAGTCCAGCGACCAGCGTTGGTTCGGCCCCTGCGGGATCGTCATCGGCGCCCGCGTGCCCAAGGCGCGCTTGCGCCCGCCCCGGCGCCGGACCTGGAGCTTCTCTTCTGCATACAATCGGCGCAGCTTCTTCTGGTTCATGGCATGGCCCTCCCGGGCCAACAGGATGTGGAGGCGGCGATAGCCGAAGCGGCGGCGCTGCCGCGACAACTCGCGCAGCCGCACCCGGATCTCGGCATCGTCGGGGCGCCGGGAGTGATAGCGGATCGATGACCGCTCCGCCCCCAGCACAAGGCACGCCCGCCGCTCGCTCACGCCGTGATCGGCACGGACATGAGCAACGGCAGACCGCAAAGCTGCGGGCGTCACCATTTTTTTGAGGCGACGTCTTTCAAGATGGCGTTGTCCAGCATGGCCTCGGCCAGCAGCTTCTTCAGTCGGGCGTTTTCGTCCTCCAGCGCCTTCAGCCGCTTGGCCTCCGACACCTCCAGACCACCGTACTTGGCCTTCCACTTGTAAAAGGTGGCGCTCGAAATCCCATGCTTACGGCACACATCCGCCGTCGCATGACCGGCTTCCTGTTCCTTCAGGATGCCAATGATCTGTTCCTCGCTGAACCGGCTGCGCTTCATAAGTCCGTCTCCGTAGATGGCGGACTCTACCCAAATTTGGAGGAGTTTTCCGGTCTCAGG
>MKVK01000038.1 GCA_001898825.1 Magnetospirillum sp. 64-120 | reverse complement strand
CCGGCATGAAGGACAGCAAGGTCATCGTCGCCATCAACAAGGACGAAGAGGCCCCCATCTTCCAGGTCGCCGATTACGGACTGGTCGCCGACCTGTTCAAGGCGGTGCCTGAACTGACTGATGCGCTGTAAGACGAAGTGTGGGACGGGGCGGAACAATCCGCCCCGTTCGTTTATGTGACCAAGCCAACACCAAGATGGAAGGGAAGCATCCCATGAGTGCCATTCAGAAAATCGGTGTCATCGGCGCCGGCCAAATGGGCAACGGCATCGCCCATGTCGCCGCCGCTTCCGGCTTCGACGTGGTCTTGCTGGACATCACCGAGGAAGCCCTGAAGAAGGGCATGGCCACCATCGAAAAGAATCTGAACCGCCAGATTCAGAAGGGCAAGCTGAGCGAGGAAGACAAGGCCTCGACCCTGTCTCGTATCAAGACCACCACGGCTTACGCCGATTTCGGCGACAGCGACCTGGTGATCGAAGCGGCCACCGAGGATGAATCGGTCAAGCGCAAGATTTTCTCGTCGCTGTGTCCGGTTCTGAAGCCCGAGGCCTATATCGCGTCCAACACCTCGTCCATTTCCATCACCCGCCTGGGGGCCGCCACCGACCGCCCCGGCAAGTTCATGGGCATGCACTTCATGAACCCGGTGCCGGTGATGCAGCTGGTGGAGCTGATCCGCGGCATCGCCACCGACGAGGAAACCTTCTCGCTGGTTCGCGAGATGGTGATGAAGCTGGGCAAGAAGCCGGTTTCCGCCGAAGACTTCCCGGCCTTCATCGTCAACCGCATCCTGCTGCCGATGATCAACGAAGCGGTCTACACCCTGTATGAAGGCGTCGGCAGCGTCGAAAGCATCGACACCGCCATGAAATTGGGCGCCAACCACCCCATGGGGCCGCTGGAACTGGCCGACTTCATCGGTCTGGACACCTGTCTGGCCATCATGCATGTGCTGCATGACGGCCTGGCCGACACCAAGTACCGTCCCTGCCCGCTGCTGGTGAAGTACGTGGAAGCCGGCTGGCTGGGCCGCAAGACCGGTCGCGGCTTCTATGATTACAGCGGCGAAAAGCCGGTGCCGACCCGCTGAGTCCCCTCATTTCTGCAAGGCCCCTTTTCGGAGACGAAAAGGGGCCTTGTTTTTTCCTGTGGCATTCTGATGTAGATATGCCCAGCCCAAGAACTGACCAAGGACACATCTCGTGGAACGACTGACCGGCGGCTTGCGCCCCTTTGCCCTGCTGTCCCTGTTCTGCCTGATGCTGTACCTGCCCGGCCTGGCCAGCCTGCCGCCCATGGACCGCGACGAATCGCGCTTCATGCAGGCGACCCGGCAGATGCTGGAAAGCAACGACTTCATCCGCATTCAGTTCCAGGACGAAATGCGGGCGAAAAAGCCGGCCGGCGCCTATTGGCTGCAAGCCGCCAGCGTCGAGGCGCTGTCGCACCCGGCCTCGACCCAGGCTTGGCCCTATCGCCTGCCGTCCATGCTGGCGGCGTGGGCGGCGGTGATCCTGACCTTCGCCTTCGGCCGCACCATCCTGGGGCCGCGCCCGGCATTGCTGGGCGCCGGTCTGCTGGCCGCCACGCTGATGACCGTGTCGGAAGCCCATCAGGCCAAGACCGACGCGCTGTTGCTGTTGTGCACGGTGACCGCCCAGTTCATCCTGGCCCGGTTCTACATTCTGGGCCGTGCCCGCGAAGCCGCCAGCGGCGGCGGTTCGGGTGGCGGTTGCTCCACTGGAACGCCCGCCCCCCAGATCAAAGGCCCCGGCCTGGCGGAAGCGCTGATTTTCTGGCTGATCCAAGGTGTGGCCATTCTGGTCAAGGGACCGGTGGTGCCGGTGATCAGCCTGTTGACCATCGCCGCCCTGGGCATCGCCGACCGCAATCTGCGCTGGCTGAATTCCATGAAGCCCATGCTGGGCACCGTGGTGGCGGCGGCGGTGGCGGCGCCGTGGTTCGTCGCCATTTCCCAGGCTACCGGCGGCGCCTTCGTCGGCGAAGCGGTCAAGGGCGACCTGCTGCCCAAGCTGCTGGGGGCCCAGGAAAGCCATGGCGGTTTCCCCGGCCTGTATCTGGTGCTGGCGCCGGTGCTGTTCTGGCCCGGATCGCTGTTGCTGGCGCCGGTGGCGGTCAAGCTGTGGTCGCAACGCCATCGCTTCGCCTTCCGGGTCCTGCTGGCCTGGGCGGCCCCCACCTGGATCATGTTCGAGCTGATTCCCACCAAACTGCCCCATTACGTGCTGCCGGCCTTTCCCGCCTTGGCGCTGATGACCGCCGCCCTGACCCTGGAAGGCTTGGAAGCGTTCCGCGCCAAAGCCGCCAAGGCCTGGTACGCGGTCTGGACGCTGGTCGGGCTGATCCTGGCCGGTGCCGTGCTGGGCCTGCCCATGGTTTTCGGCAACGGTTTCTCGTTGGTCAACGCGGTGGCGGCGCTGGCCATCGTCGCCGCCACCATTATCCCGGCGGTGCTGGCGTGGCGCGGCCAAATGGTCAACGCCGCCCTGGCGCTGGCGCTGACCGCCGCCGCCACCTATCCGGCGGTGTTCCAGGGCACGCTTCCCCTGTTGGACAAGATGTTCCTGTCGCGCGCCGCCGCCCAGGTGGTGAACACCATCGGATCGGACGTTCCCGTCGCCGCTGCCGGTTATTCCGAGCCGTCCCTGGTGTTCCTGCTGGGCACCCAGACCCAGTTCACCGACGGGAGCGGCGCCGCCGACTACCTGAAGGCCCATCCCCGCGCCCTGGTCCTGGTGGAAAGCCGCCAGCAGGCCGCCTTCGACGCCCGCGCCGCCGCGAACGGCACCAAGATCGAGGCCTTCGCCATCCTGGACGGCTTCAACTATTCCCGCGGCAAGAAGGCCAGTCTGGCGGTGCTGGGGGCGATGGCGCCATGAACCGGGGCTTTTTGTCCCTGATGGAACGCCTGGGCTTGGCCTGGGAGGGCTTGGCCCTGTGGGCCGAGCAATCCTGGCGCAAGGCCCAGCCCCTGCGCCAGCGTCTGGCCGCCCATGGCGCCACCATCCAGGCCCACCCGCTCAGTTGGGGAACCGGATACGTGGCGGTGTTCTGCACGCTTTCCATGCTGGCTCTGGACCGACCGGTGGCCGCCGCCTTCAAAGCCCATATGGGCGGCGAATGGGAAGGTTTCTTCAAGACCGTCACCAAATTGGGCGAGGCCCAGCTTTACCTGGTGCCGGCGGGCGTATTGTTCCTGGCCCTGATGATCCTGGCCTGGCGGGCGCCGTCGCTGCAGCGTCGTGATCATTGGCGCCGGCTGGCCATCAAGCCCGGGTTCCTGTTCCTGTCCATGGCGACATCCGGGCTGACCAGCAACGCCATCAAGACCGCCATCGGCCGCATGCGCCCGCGCTATTGGTTCGACCAGGGGCTTTACGGCTTCGAGCCGTTCAACACCCATTGGGGGATGAATTCCTTCCCGTCGGGCCATTCCCAGGCCGCTTTCGCCGCCATGTCGGCCTTGATGGTGCTGTATCCGCGCCATTGGGCGCTGTGGCTGTCCATCGCGTTGCTGGTGGTGTCCAGCCGTGTCGCCACCACCGTGCACTGGATGTCGGACACGGTGGCCGGATCCTGGCTGGCCATCTGCGTCACCGTGCTGCTGGCCCGCTGGTTCCGATCCAAGGGATGGTTAAACACCCAAGCCGTCTGACGGCTTGGGTTAGGCGCGACTGCGCCGCGCGGCTTGTGCCGCGGGAGGCGGCCTGCCGAAGGCGGGTTCCACCCGCAAGGGTTTCGGAGAAACCCGCCCGCCGCCTGAGGGGCAATAATACCCCAACTCTTACTCCAACCATTCGCCCTTATAGACACCCCACAGGTAATCGCGCTTCAGCCAGCCTTGGGAATGCCCGATCTCGACCCGGCAGAAATCGCGATTGCGCGGGCATTGCAGGATGCGACCCAGCACGCCGGGGGTCACCTGGGCCACCGGGTCCGAGGATTCGGAATCGGACGTGCGCAGCACGCGGCCTTCGCGGCCGATGACCACCATCATGCGGCGCCCCGACAGCATGGACTGATGCACCCAGCCTTCGGCGCCTTCCCAATCGCGGATCTTTCGCCAGGCTTCGAACTCGGCGACGATTTCCACCGGCAAGTCCTTGCGGGTATAGATCCAGTCGATGGGATAGCGCACACCGGGACCGGTGCGCAGGTTGACCTCGTCCGATTTCAACGAGACGAAGCGCGGCAAGGGCAGGCCGCTGGTTTCGCCGGCCATGCCGGACGCAGGCCCCCAAAGCCATAGCGCCAGGACGGTGACCGCCCCCCGAACCCAAGACATGCGAAATTCCACTCCTTGAAGCGCAGCATCTTGGGCATTATAGGGTCTTTGATGCCCGCCCGGTCAAGCGACGGGGTGCGGCACGAAACCATCGCTGGACAAGATCGTCCGGTCTTGATAGGTCGTGGAGTGAACTGGGGTCTCGGGAGGAGAACAAAGAATGCCACAGAAAAAGCCCCTCGTCGTCGTCACCCGCAAGCTTCCCGACGTCATCGAGACGCGGATGATGGAGTTGTTCGACACGCGGCTGAACCTTGAAGACAAGCCGATGAACAAGGCCGAGCTGATCGAAGCGGTCAAGACCGCCGACGTCCTGGTGCCCACCATCACCGACCGCATCGATTCCGCCATCCTGTCCCAGGCCGGCCCCAACCTGAAGTTGATCGCCAATTTCGGCACCGGCGTCGATCACATCGACTTGGCCAGCGCCCGTCAGCGTTCGGTCACCGTCACCAACACACCGGGCGTGCTGACCGAAGACACCGCCGACATGACCATGGCGCTGATCCTGGCGGTGCCGCGCCGTCTGGCCGAGGGCGAGCGCCTGCTGCGTTCCGACAAGTGGAACGGCTGGAGCCCCACCTTCATGCTGGGTCACCGCATTTGGGGCAAGCGTTTGGGCATCATCGGCATGGGCCGCATCGGTCAGGCGGTGGCGCGGCGCGCCAAGGCCTTCGGCATGTCCATCCACTACCACAACCGCAAGCGCCTGCATCCCGAGGTGGAAGCCGAACTGGAAGCCACCTATTGGGAAAGCCTGGACCAGATGCTGGCCCGCATGGACGTGGTCACCGTCCATTGCCCGCACACCCCGGCCACTTTCCATCTGCTGTCGGCCCGTCGTCTGGCCCTGCTGCAGCCGCACGCCTATGTGATCAACACCTCGCGCGGCGAAATCGTCGACGAAAACGCGCTTACCCGCATGCTGGGCCGCGGCGAACTGGCCGGTGCCGGCCTGGACGTGTTCGAACACGAACCCGCCGTGAACCCCAAGCTGCTGGGCCTGGACAACGTGGTGCTGCTGCCCCATCTGGGCTCGGCCACCATCGAAGGCCGCATCGACATGGGCGAGAAGGTCATCATCAACATCAAGACCTTCGCCGACGGCCACAACCCGCCGGACCGCGTGCTCGCCAGCATGCTGTAAACTTGGCGCGGACGGTTCTTGAGCTGCCGGCGGCCGATCCGGTCGCCATCTTCGCGCCCTTGGCCGACGATCCCCTGGCGGTGCTGCTGGACAGCGCCGCCCAGGGCGATCCCCGATCCCGTTATTCTTACATCGCCGCCGATCCGGTGGATGTCCTGGTGGGCGACGGCACATCGCCGTTCCCCCATCTGGCGGCGCGCTTGGCCGCCCGGCACCATGCGACGATCGATGGCCTGCCGCCGTTTCAGGGCGGCTTCGCCGGTTGGCTGTCCTATGATCTGGGCCGCCATCTGGAACGGCTGCCGCCGCCGCCCCCCGCCCAGCCCCGCTTTCCCGATTGCGTGCTGGGCGAATTCAACGCGGTGGCCGCTTTCGACCACCAAAGCGGTCAGGCCTGGGTGATCGGCGAGGACAAGGCCGCCCGCCACCTGCGCGACCGCCTGATGGCGGCGCCGGCCTTGCCGCCGATAAAGTGGCGGCCGGGGACCCAAGCCCGCCCCGACCTGCCCCGCCAGCAATATCAGATGCGGGTGGCGCAAGTGGTGGACTACATCCGCGCCGGCGACGTGTTCCAGGCCAACCTGGCCCAGCGCTTCACCGCCACCGCGCCCGCCGGGTTAAGCCCCTTCACCCTGTATCGCCGCATGCGGCAATTGGCGCCGGGGCCGTTTTCCGCCTTCGTCGCCGGGAGCGGCTGCGCCCTGGCCGCCGTGTCGCCGGAACGCTTCTTGTCGGTGGACAGCCACGGGCAGGTTGAGACCCGCCCCATCAAGGGGACACGGCCGCGCCATTCTGATTCGGCCCGTGACCGGGAACTGGCCGCAGAACTGACTGGCAGCGCCAAGGATCGGGCGGAAAACCTGATGATCTTGGACCTGATGCGCAACGACCTGTCCCGGGTCTGCGCCGTGGGCAGCGTCCACGCCCCGCAACGCATGGCGCTGGAAAGCTTTCCAGCCATCCACCATCTGGTCTCGGTGGTCGCCGGCCGGTTGCGGCCCGATCAGAACGCAGTGGACTTGTTGCAAGCGGCGTTCCCCCCCGGATCGATCACCGGCGCGCCAAAAATCCGCGCCATGGAAATCATCGCCCAACTGGAAACCGCCCCCCGAGGCCCCTATTGTGGGGCCTATGGCTGGATCGGCGACGACGGGGCCATGGATCTGGCGGTGGCCATCCGCGTCGCCGCCTGGCGCGACGGACAGGTCGCCATCCATGCCGGGGGCGGCATCACCGCCGATTCCGACCCTGTGGCGGAATACGACGAAACCCTGGTCAAGGCCGGCCCCATCCTGCGGGCGCTGGCAGGAGAAGCCTCATGAAGCTGATGCTGAACGGCCAGTTGGTTGACTCCGGCGCGCCGGCCCTGCAGGCCCATGATCGCGGCTTCACCCTGGGCGACGGATTGTTCGAGACCATCAAGATCCGCCATGGCCACCCCCTGCGCCTGGACCTGCATCTGGCCCGCCTGCAACAAGGCGCCGCCATCCTGCGCCTGCCCTTGCCCCCGGGCGAAGACTGGCTGGGACGCGCCATCCACGACGTGTTGCAGGCCAACAACATGCACGACGCGGCCCTGCGCCTGACCGTCAGCCGCGGCCCCGGTCAGCGCGGCTTGCTGCCGCCCGATCCGAGCACGCCGACCATTTTGCTGACACCGGCCCCTTTGCCACCGCCCCTGGGGCCGGCACGGGCAGTCACCGCCCGCAACATGCGCCGCAACCAGATGTCGCCGTTGTCACGAGTCAAGGCGCTGTCCTATCTGGACAACGTCCTGGCCCGCATGGAAGCCCAGGATCAAGGAGCCGACGACGCGGTATTGCTGAACACCCTGGGCCGGGTGGCCGAAACCACTATCGCCAACATCTTCGTGGTGGGCAATGATGGCATCCTGGTTACCCCGCCGGTTGCCGACGGCGCCCTGCCGGGGGTGCGCCGTGCCGAAATGCTGCGCAGCATGGTGGCCATCGAACGCAGCATCAGCCGCGAAGACTTGCTGACCGCCCGTGAAGTTTTCCTGACCAACGCCCTGTCCGTGCGTCCCCTGATCATCATCGACGGCCATATGGTCGGCGATGGCCAACCCGGCCCGCTGGGACGCCGCCTTAGCCAAGAAGCCGAGAATGAGTAAAGCCTTCACCAAAGAAACCGACCACGACGACGACGACCTGCCGGAAGGTGCCACGCCCATTCCCAAGGGCTCGCCCAACTACATCACGCCGAAAGGGTTGGACCGCCTGCGGACCGAGTTGAACCTTTTGGCCCGCGTCGAACGTCCCAAGGTGGTGGAAACCGTGTCCTGGGCGGCCGGCAACGGCGACCGTTCGGAAAACGGCGACTACATCTATGGCAAGAAGCGCCTGCGCGAAATCGACCGCCGCCTGCGTTTCCTGACCAAGCGCATCGAGGCGGCGCGCGTGGTCGACCCCACCGCCCAGACCAACAAGGATCAGGTGTTCTTCGGCGCCACCGTCACCTATGCCAACTCACGGGACGAGGAAAAGACGGTGACCATCGTCGGCATTGACGAAGCCGATCTGGAAAAGGGGCGGATTTCCTGGATCGCCCCCATCGCCCGGGCCTTGATGAAGGCGTACGAAGGCGACACCGTCCAGCTTCGCATCCCCGGCGGCATCGAGACGCTGGAGATCATCGAGATCGCTTATATCGCCGTGGATTGACCGGTCAGTTGCCGCCCTTTTCGGCGCCGAAGCGGTCCTTGATGTCCTTGACCAGCTGGGCGTTGTCCTTCATCCAGCCGTCGAACTCGGCGACGACGTCGGCGTGCTTGACCGACGACAGGTAATAGAAATCGCGCGAATGCGGCAGCATGGGATTGAACACCAGGGCGCCGGGCATGTTCAGGATCGAGTTCAGCACGTGGTGGGCCACCGCCACGTTGACATAGGCGCCTTCCACGTGGCCGACCACGGTCTGGCGTAGCAGCAGTTCCATGCGCGGGTTTTCCTTCAGCGCCACGGTGCCGTTTTTCACCCGATCCAGCCAGGCATAGGGGGTGAAGCCAGCCACCGTCCCCAGGGTGGCGAACTGCTCGACCGGCTTTGCCACCGAACCGGGGCGCACCAGGACACCGTCGATGTAGGACACCATCGGTTTGGAATAGGCCACCTTCAGCCCCGCCTTGACGTCGGTTCCCCAATTGGGGTTGTCGGGCATCTTCAGGTCGATGCCACCGCCCACCAGTTCGGCGTACAGACGTTTGATGGGCAACGGGCGATAGGTCACCTTGTAGCCCTTGGCCCGGGCGAAGGCATCGACGATTTCGCGCATGGCGCCCACATATTCGCCGTCACGCATGGCATAAAGCGGATAATATTCAAGGTCCTCGACGCCGATGACCAGCTCGCGCTGGGCAGCGTGTGCCTGGGTCTGGGCCTGGCAGACCAATCCCGCCATCATCGCCAACGCCAGCAACAGCCGCCTTTTCATCTCGTCACTCCTTGAATTGTGCACACCCTGTCAATGAACACCAAGCGCGGCCCCGCCACAAGGGGCTAAACGCTTTCGTGGCGTTCCACCCGCCCGTCACGCAGCAGGTAGAAAGCGTCCTGCGGGCTGTCTTGGGCCAGGGCGAAATCCGGGTCCCAGCCGGCATAGATGCCGCGCAAAATCTTGCCGGCGATGCCGTGGCTGACCGCCAGAACGTGTTCGTCGGCCCCCAGGGAATTCAGCCATGCGGTCAGCCGGTCCACCATGTGCTGGTGCGATTCGCCGCCCGGACACTGGAAGAACCACGACTGCCGGCCGCTGCCGCCCAAATCGCCGGGGGCGAACTCGGATTTCAGGCGGCCGGAATACTCGCCGGTGGACACTTCCTTGATGCGGGCGTCGCGTTCCACCTGGGCGAAATCCAGACGGGCGGTTTCGCACAGGATAGCCATGGTCTGCATGCAGCGCGACAACGGCGACGACACCAGCCGCCACTGCGCCGCCCCCAGCAACGGCGACACCGCCCGCCCATAGGCGCGGGCCTGGTCGATCCCCTTGAGCGTCAAAGGGGAATCGCCATGGCCCTGAATACGCTTCTGACGATTCCAATGGGTCTCGCCATGGCGGAACAGGATGATGGTGGCCATGTCAGCCGCGCAGCACACCGCCGGTGGCCTTGACCACCGCTTCGACGATCTTGGTCCCCACCGCCTCGATTTCCTCGTCGGTCAGGGTCTTGTCGAAGGGTTGGAGGGTCACCGAGATGGCCAGGGACTTCTTGCCTTCGCCGACATTGGGGCCTTCGTAAAGGTCGAAGACGGAAACGTCGGTGACCAGGGCCTTGTCGGCGTTCCTGGCGGCGCGCAGCACCGCATCGGCCGACACAGCGCTGTCCAGCACGAAGGCGAAATCGCGTTCCAACGGCTGGAAGGCCGACAATTTCACCAGCGGCTTGGCCTTGGTCGCCTTGGCCTTTTGCGGCGGCAGGGCTTCCAGGAACAATTCGAAGGCGACCATGGGCCCCTTGACGTCGAGCGCACTCAGCACCGCCGGGTGCAACTCGCCGAAGAAAGCCACTGGCTTGTTGCCCAGCTTCAGCACGCCGGAACGACCGGGATGATACCAGCCCGGCGCGTCGGTGGTGGTCTGGAACGAATCCGGGTTGGCGCCGGCGGCGACAATGGCGGCCAGCACGTCGGCCTTGGCGTCGAACACGTCCACCGGACGGGTCTTTTCGTTCCAGTGCCGCGGCACGGCACGGCCCGAACGGATACCGGCGGCGACAGCCCGTTGCTGGCCCGGTTCCGGGCCGTCGAACTGGGCGCCGATTTCGAACAGGCAGACATCCTTGAAACCGCGATCGGCATTGCGGCCGGCGGCGGTCACCAGATTGGGCAGCGCGCTGGGGCGCATGCAATCCAGATCGGCCGAGATGGGGTTGGCCAGATGCATTTCCGCCGCCCCGCCACCGAACAGCTTGGCCTGGGCCGAGGCCAAGAACGACCAGGTGACGGTTTCCACCAGACCACGGCTGGCCAACTGACGCCGCACCCAGGCGGCGCGGCGCTGGGCCGGGGTCAGCACCGGCTTGGACATGGTGGGACGCGGCAAGGGCGTGGCCGGCAGCAGGTCGTAGCCGTTGACGCGGATGACTTCTTCCACCAGGTCGTGTTCGGCGGTGATGTCGCCGCGCCAGGACGGCGGCACCACCAGCAGACCGTCGCCATGTTCGGACACCGTGCAGCCCAGACCGGTCAGGATGTCCACCTGACGCGGGGTGTCCACTGCCACGCCACCCAGGGCTTCCACCCGTTGGGGACGCAGCGCGATGGATTGCCGCCAATCGGGCTCGGCCCCGGCGATCACCAGATCGGACGCCTCGCCGCCGCACAATTCCAAGATCATGGCGGTCGCCAGTTCGGCGCCGTCGATCAGGAAGGCCGGATCGACGCCGCGTTCGAAACGGAAGCGGGCGTCGGACAGGATTTCCAACTTGCGGCCGGTGGTGGCAGTGCGGATGGGATCGAACAGCGCCACTTCCAGGAACACCTCGGTGGTGTCCTCGGTGCAGCCCGAATGTTCGCCGCCCATGACGCCGCCCAGACCTTCCGGCCCGGCTTCGTCGGCGATCACCGTCATCTCTGAAGACAAGGAATATTCCTTGCCGTTCAAGGCCAGCAGCGTCTCACCGGGCTTGGCCAGACGGGCGGTGATCTTGCCGCCCTTGACCTTGGCGGCGTCGAAGACGTGCAGCGGACGACCCAAATCGAAGGTGAAGTAGTTGGTGATGTCCACCAGCGCCGAAATGGGACGCAGGCCGATGGCGGTCAGACGATCCTTCAGCCAGGCCGGGCTTTCGCCGTTCTTCACGCCCTTGAAATGGCGGCCGACGAACATCGGGCAGGCGCTCTGGGCGTCTTCCGGGAAGTCCAAAGACACCGTGATCGGGCTGACATGGGTGCCCTTGACCGGGGTGACCACCAGCGGCTTCAAGGTTCCCAGGCCGGACGCCGCCAGATCGCGGGCGACGCCGCGCACACCCAGGCAGTCAGCACGGTTCGGCGTGATGGAGATCTCAATCAGCGGATCGAAGCTGATGACGTCGACCAGCTTGGCGCCGACCGGGGAATCGACGGCCAACTCAGCGATGCCTTCATGGTCCTCGCCCAGTTTCAGCTCGCGCCAGGAACACATCATGCCCTGGCTTTCGACGCCGCGCACATTGCCCTTCTTCAGCTTGTCGCCGGTGATGGGAATGAAGCAGCCGGGCTGGGCCAGGATGACCTTGATGCCGGCGCGCGCGTTAGGCGCCCCGCACACCACCTGAATGATCCCGTTGCCGGTGTCCACCTTGCACACCCGCAGGCGATCGGCGTTGGGGTGCTGCTCGGCCTCGACGATGTGGGCGATGGTGAAGCCGCCCAGATCCTTGGCGGGATCGACGATTTCTTCGACTTCCAGGCCCAGCATGGTCAGGCGGGAGTCGATTTCGGCCAGGGACGCGTCAGTGTCCAGATGGGCCTTCAGCCAGGACAGGGTGAATTTCATCGGGTCAGCCCTCCGGACAGGGTCGGCACGTCAAGCGGCACGAAGCCGTAATGCTTGAGCCAGCGCAGATCGGAATCAAAGAAGGTGCGCAGATCGGGGATGCCGTATTTCAGCATGGCCATGCGTTCCACGCCCATGCCGAAGGCGAAGCCCTGATATTCGTCGGGATCGATGCCGCAGGCCTTCAAGACGTTGGGGTGGACCATCCCGGAACCGCCGATTTCCAGCCAGCTGGCGCCCTTGCCGATGCGCAATTCGCCGCCTTCGCGCGAACAGCCGATATCCACTTCCGCCGACGGCTCGGTGAAGGGGAAGAAGCTGGGGCGGAAACGCACCGGCACCTCGTCCACCTCGAAGAAGGTGGTGACGAATTCCAAAAGACAGCCCTTCAGGTGCCCCATGTTGGTGGTCTTGTCGATCACCAGACCCTCGATCTGATGGAACATGGGCGTGTGCGTCATGTCCGAATCGCAGCGATAGGTGCGGCCCGGGGCGATGATGCGGATGGGGGGCTTCTTCGACACCATGGTGCGGATCTGCACCGGGCTGGTGTGGGTGCGCAGCAGATGGCGCGAGCCGTCCTGGCGTTCGCCGAAATAGAAGGTGTCGTGCATCTGCCGGGCCGGATGTTCGGCCGGGATGTTGAGCGCGGTGAAGTTGTGGAAGTCGTCCTCGATATCGGGACCTTCGGCCACGTCAAAGCCCATCTGGGCGAAGATGGCGGCCATTTCCTCCATCACCTGGGAAATGGGGTGGACGCGGCCGGACAGGGTGTCGGGACGCACCGGCAGGGTGACGTCGACACGCTCGCGGGCCAGACGTTCGTCCAAAGCCTTGGCTTCCAGTTGGGCCTTGGCCTCGGCGATGGCGGCGGCGACCTGATCCTTGGCTTCGTTCATGGCGGCGCCGGCGGCCTTGCGGGCTTCCGGGTCCATCTTGCCCAACGACGCCATCAGGCCCGAGATGCTGCCCTTCTTGCCCAAGGCGGCGACGCGGGCGGCTTCCAGGGCCTCGAGGTTGCCGGCGGCGGCAACCGAGGCCAGCGCCTCGTCACGGATCTTCTTCAACTCGTCCATGTTCCATCCCCATAAGGAATAAGTACACCCGGGACGCAAAAGGGGGCCGCCCACTGGGCAGCCCCCTTAAGCAAACTAGACTGCCAGTCGCAGTCGCCTCAGCCCAGGGCCGCCTCGGCCTTTTGCACCAGCGACTTGAAGGCGTCGGGTTCGCGCGCGGCGATGTCGGCCAGCACCTTGCGGTCCAGCACGATACCGGCCTTCTTCAGGCCGTTCATGAAGCGCGAATAGGGCATGCCGTACTGGCGGGTACCGGCGTTGATGCGCTGGATCCACAAAGCGCGGAAGTTACGCTTCTTGGCGCGACGGTCGCGATAGGCGTAACGCAGCGCCTTTTCGACCTTTTCGATCGCAACACGGAAGCAGGTGGAAGCGCGGCCGCGATAGCCCTTGGCCAGCTTCAGAATCTTCTTGTGACGGGCGTGAGTGGTCACGCCCCGCTTGACGCGCGCCATTACTTAGCTCCGTTCGGCAGGTAGAACTTCTTGACGTTTTCACCATCGGTCTTGAACAGAACGAAGGTGCCACGAGACTGGCGCTTCATGTCGTTCGGCTTGGCGGACAAGCAGTGGCGCTTGTTGGCGGCGCCGGCCTTGACCTTGCCGGTGCCGGTGAGCTTGAACCGCTTCTTGGCGGCGCTCTTGGTCTTCATCTTGGGCATTTTCGCTTCCTTCGCGAAAAGGGTTACGTGCGTGTACAAGCGGCGGGGCATGCCCTAATCAGGCCCGCGCGCGCTTGAAGGAGGAAGCTTATAAACGCGGCGCAAACGAAAAGCAAGCCCAGCGGCACATCTCGACACTGGCGGCGGCGGCGTCACCCATGTCATATTTTCCGCACATACTAAGCACAACCCGGGCGGGGGACCATGGCGGCCGGAGATATCGCCACATCACGCGAAGTATACGTGGCCTTCGCTTTCGCCGCCGCCGACCTGCTGGTCGAAGTGGATGGCGACGGCGCCATCGTCTTCGCCGTCGGCGCCGCCATGGCGCTGACCAGCAAGCCGGCCCGCGTGCTGACCGGGCTGAAGGTGGCCTCGGTGTTCATTCCCCAGGACGCGGAGCGGGTCGACCGGGCGCTGTCCCGCATGGATGAAGGCGAGCGGGTGCGCCTGCTGCTGCTGCACACCCCCGGGGTGCATGGCGGCCCGTCCAAGCCGGTGGCCCTGGCGGGCTATCGCCACCCCGACAAGCCCGGCCACCGCCTGCTGGCCCTGACCCACGCCTCGGCCCTGGACGTGCCGGCGGAAAACCGCACCCCCATCGGCCAACTGCTGAACCGCGAGGATTTTTCCACCCTGGCGCGCCGCATGATGGATGAAGGATCCATGGGCGGCGAGGAGGACCAATCCTATCAACTGACCATGCTGGAACTGCCGGCGGTGGAACAGGTGCGCGCCGCCGCCGGCCCGGTCAAGGCCGACGAGTTCATGGCCGAACTGGGCGACCGCCTGAAAGCGGTGTCCATGGGCGGCGACGCCGCCGGTGAATTGGGGGAAAACCGCTATGGCGTCATCCATTCCCCCAACGTCACCACCACCGCCATCGAAGGGGCGCTGAACGAACTGGTCAAGGCCTTCCTGCCCGACGTCCAACCCGGCCCGGTCAAATCGACGACCATCGCCCTGGACGCCGGCGGCATTTCGCCGGAAGAGGCCACCAACGCCTTGCTTTATTCGCTGAACCGCTTCTCGCAAGGCGAGGACGTCCACATCAACAACCTGGCCAAGGAAGTCAGTTCGCGCCTGTCCGACACGGTGGGCCAAATTCGCGACATCAAGGAGGTCATCGACCAAGGCCGTTTCGAGCTGGTGTTCCAGCCCATCGTCGACCTGTGGAACGACGCCGTGCACCATTTCGAATGCCTGGTGCGTTTCCCCGGCACCAATTCACCGTTCGAGACCGTCACCTTCGCCGAAAACGTCGGCATCGTCGGCAACCTGGACATGGCCATCTTGAACCGGGCCATCAACTTCATGCGTTCGCCGGTGGGCAACAACCCGGCCCTGCGCTTCGCCGTCAATCTGTCGGGGCGATCCTTGTCGCACGCGCCGACCGCCCGCAAGCTGCTGTCCATGGTCGCCGGCTGCCCCGACCTGCGCGGCCGCATGTTGTTCGAACTGACCGAATCGGCGGAAGTGGACGACCTGCCTTCGGTCAACGCCATCCTGCAATCCTTGCGCAAGTCGGGCTTCGCCGTCTGCCTGGACGATTTCGGCGCCGGTTCCGCCGCCTTCCACTATCTGCGCGCCTTGGAAGTGGACCACGTCAAGATCGACGGCGCCTATATCCGCGAGGTCGCCGGCTCGGACCAGCCCACCCCCTATTTGCGGGCCATCGCCCAATTGTGTTCCGACCTGAAGGTGGGGACCATCGCCGAATTCGTCGAAACCCCGGAAACCGCCAACCTGCTGAAGCTGTTGAAGGTCCGGCTGGGCCAGGGCTACCTGTACGGCAAGCCCATGCAGCCGGCGGCGGTGGAAAAGGAACCCCTGCGCGGCTGGGGGGTCAACGGGCTTTACTGGAGCAACGGCATCCTCTGCTATCGCAACAAGGCGCCGCAGCCCAAGCCCATCCGCTTTCCCACCATAAGCAACGGCTGACAGGGCCGGCCTTCAGCCCGAGCGGCGCCTGAGCAGCCCGGCACGGGCCAGCCTTCAGCAACAAGACAGTTTCCGCTTCAGTGGAAACTGGTCTAGGCTGCGGCCCATGAGCCAAAGCCCCACCCTTGACGGCGACATTCCCGTCGGCAACTGGATCGACCGTCTGGTGCCGTCACCGGCCCGCCCCTATTTACGGCTGATGCGGCTGGACCGCCCTATCGGCACCTGGCTGCTGTTGTTCCCCTGTTGGTGGAGCGCGGCGCTGGCCGCGCCAAGCTGGCCCGATTTCGGCTTGATGGCGCTGTTCGCCGTCGGCGCCCTGGTCATGCGCGGCGCCGGCTGCACCGTCAACGACATGGCCGACCACAAATTCGACGCCATGGTCGAACGCACCAAGGGCCGCCCCATTCCGTCGGGTGCCGTCAGCCTGACCCGGGCCGGACTGTTCCTGGCCGTTCAATTGCTGGTCGGACTGATGGTTCTGGTGCAATTGAACACCGCCGCCATCTGGTGGGGGGTGGCGTCCCTGGCCCTGGTTTTCCCCTATCCGCTGATGAAGCGCATCACCTGGTGGCCGCAGGCCTGGCTGGGCCTGACCTTCAATTGGGGGGCGCTGCTGGGCTGGGTGGCGGTAACCGACCACATGGCCCTGGCCCCGGTTCTGCTGTACGCCGCCGGCATCCTGTGGACCTTGGGCTACGACACCATCTACGCCCACCAGGACAAGGACGACGACCAGCTGATCGGCGTCAAGTCCACCGCGCTGCGACTGGGCGACAAGACGCGGCCGGCCTTGATCGCCTTTTATGCCGGCGCGGTGGCGCTGATCGCCGCATCCGGCTGGGCCGCCGGCCTGTCCTGGCTGTTTTATCCGTTGCTGCTGGTGGCCGCCGCCCAGCTGGTCTGGCAGGTGGCGACGCTGGACCAGGACGATTCCGCCGACTGCCTGGCCAAGTTCAAATCCAACCGCCTGTTCGGATGGGGTCTGCTGGCCGCCATCGTCGCCGGCAAGGTGCTGCAATGATCGACGATCCCGCCGGCTTCATCAAAGCCAATACCGAAATCGCCCAGCCCCCGGCCTGCCCGGAAATTTCCATGTGGACCGCCACCGAGGTGACGCCGCTGTGGGAAGCCACCGAGGCGGCGTTGCTGCGCGTCAACCTGCCGCCGCCCTATTGGGCGTTTTGCTGGGCCGGCGGTCAGGCGCTGACCCGCTATGTGCTGGACAACCCGGGCATGGTGCGGGGCAAGCGCGTGCTGGACTTCGCCGCCGGCTGCGGCGCCTCGGCCATCGCCGCCGCCAAAAACGGCGCCGCCCATGTGCAAGCGGTGGAAATCGATGCCATGGCCGCCACCGCCATCGGCTTGAACGCCGAACTGAACGATGTGGACGTGGAGATTCTGTGCCAAGACATCGTCGGCCAACCCTGCCGGTGGGACGTGGTGGTGGCCGGCGACGTCTGCTACGAACGGCCGATGACCGAATACATCTATCCGTGGCTGAAAAAATTGGCCGCCGACGGTGCCCTGGTCTTGATGGCGGATCCCGGCCGCGCCTATCTGCCCAAGCACGGCCTGTTGGAAGTGACCAAAATGAGCGTCGCCACCAGCCTGGAACTGGAAGACCGCACCAGCCGCGACGTGGTGATCTACAAGATCGTCGGATAAGGGAGGCCAGCATGGCCCATGTCGTCGTCCATCAGATCCCGGTTCTGTCCGATAATTACGTCTATCTGGTCCATGAAGAGGAAAGTGGCGCCACCGCGGTGGTCGATCCGGCGGTGGCCGAACCGGTTGTGGACGCCTTGGCCGAAAAGGGCTGGCGGCTGACCCACATCCTCAACACCCACCATCACGGCGACCATACCGGCGGCAACCTGGAGCTGAAGGCGGCGACCAACGCCCAGGTGGTGGGCGCCCGCAAGGATTCGCAGCGCATCCCCGGCATCGACGTGGAAGTGGGTGACGGCGACACCTTCCTGCTGGGCCACGCCGCCGCCATGGTGTTCGAGACGCCAGGCCACACCAGCGGCCACATCGCCTTTTGGTTCCCCGACAGCCATGCGCTGTTCTGCGGCGACACGCTGTTTTCCCTGGGCTGCGGCCGCATGTTCGAAGGCACCGCCCCCCAGATGTGGGCCAGCTTGTCCAGGCTGCGCGACCTGCCCGGCGAGACCCTGGTCTATTGCGCCCACGAATACACCGCCGCCAACAGCCGCTTCGCCCGGCTGGTGGAACGCGACAATCCGGCCATGCAGGCCCGTGTCGAGGCGGTCGCCGCCCTGCGTGCGCAAGGCCGCCCCACCGTACCCAGCACCTTGACCCAGGAACGCGCCGCCAATCCGTTCCTGCGCGCCGACGTGGCCTCGGTGGCCCGTGCCGTCGGGCTTGACCCCGGCACCGAACCCTCGTTGGTGTTCGCTGAATTGCGTCGCCGCAAGGATGTGTTTTAATCAGTCCGGCAGAGGGAATTGAACAAGCCGGGTCAACCCGGCCTTTCCCGCAATCCCAGGAGAACGTCTTGCCATGAAACTGCGCTATTCCCATACCTCGCCCTATGCCCGCAAGGCCTGGATGACCGCCATCGAATGCGGCGTGGACGACCAGCTGGAAATGATCAAGACCAACGCCTGGGCGTCGGAAGCCGATTTCGTCCCCGAGAACCCGCTGTCGAAGATCCCCGCCTTGACCCTGGACAACGGCACTGTCCTTTATGATTCCCCGGTGATCTGCGAATACCTGGATTCCTTGCATTCCGGCCACAAGCTGTTTCCCGACCATCCGGTGGAACGTTGGCGTCAGCTGACCTTGCAGGCCCTGGCCGACGGCATCCTGGACGCCGCCGTCGCCATCCGCGTCGAGCAGACCATGCGCCCCGAGGACAAGCGCTGGGACGGCTGGCTGGATCGTCAGCAAGCCGCCATCACCCGCGCCCTCGACGAGTTGGAAAAGGAAGTCGGCCACTGGGGCGGCGTGTTCCTGATCGGTCCGATCAGCGTCGCCTGCGCACTCGGTTACCTGGACTTCCGCAAGGCGGTCGCCGACTGGCGCACCGGCCGCCCGCATCTGGCCCACTGGTTCACCACCATCCACAACCGCCGCTCGGTGCGCGACACCGAACCGCAGGACTAAGCATGAGCGCCACCAGCGCCAAGGCCATCATCCACCGGTTGGGGCTGCGGCCCCACCCGGAAGGCGGCCATTACGCCGAAACCTATCGCCATGCGGCCCAAGATGGCGGACGCGGCGCCTGCACCGCCATCCATTACCTGCTGCAAGCCGGCGAACGGTCCCACTGGCACAAGGTGGACGCGGTGGAAATCTGGCTGTGGCACGGCGGCGAGCCGCTGAAGCTGTCCATCGCCCAAGCCCCCGGCAGCACCGTGACCGAGATCACCCTGGGCGGCGACGTGCTGGCCGGACAAGTCCCGCAAGCGGTGGTCCCCGCCCATTTCTGGCAAGCGGCGGAACCCTTGGGGGAATGGACCCTGGTGTCCTGCGTGGTCGCCCCGGCCTTCGACTTCGCCGGTTTCGAAATGGCGGCGCCGGGCTGGACGCCCTAGGGGGTAGAAACACCGTCACCCCCGGACTTGATCCGGGGGTCCATGGCGGCAACATGGATTGCCGGGTCAGGCCCGGCAATGACGATACAGCCCGTCTATTCCAACACCACATCGAAGCCTTCGAACTGCGGCGGACCAAGATAAAGCCCGGCCGAACGCGCCGTGCCGCCATGGGATTTGCGGAAGGCTTCCGACCGGGTCCAATCCTCGAAATGCTGGCGGCTTTCCCACACCACGTGGGACGCGAACAAGGTGTGCTCGTCGCCGCTGGGACCGCGCAGCAACTTGAACGACACGAAGCCGGGCATGCCGGGCAGGTTGCTTTCGCGGTTGGCCCAGATGTCCTCGAACTCGGCCTCGCGGCCCTTGGCAATGCGGAAACGGTTCATGGCGATGAAGGTCATGGGTCAGTCCTTGTCCAAGGGGGCGGTGGCGGTTCTCAGCCACGCCTTGGTCGTCTCGTCCACCAGTGGCGCGATGTCGTCCCAGACACGGGCGTGATAGGCATCCAGCCAAGCCCGTTCCGCCGCGTCCAACAATCCGGTCTCGACCAGCTTGCGGTCGATGGGCACCAGGGTCAGGGTCTCGAAGCCCAAAAGCGGCCGTTCGCCGCCTTGGGGCAGCGGCCGTTCCTCCACCGCCACCAGGGCCTCGATGCGGATGCCATAGGCGCCGGCCTTGTAATAGCCCGGCTCGTTGGAGACGATCATTCCGGCCCGCAACGGCACCGCCCCGGTTCCCAGCTTGGATATGCGCTGCGGCCCTTCATGCACCGACAGGTACGAGCCGACGCCGTGCCCGGTGCCGTGGTCGTAATCCAGACCGTTTTCCCACAAGGCGCGCCGTGCCAGGACGTCCAGCTGGCTGCCGGTGGTGCCTTCGGGAAAGACGGCCCGGGCGATGGCGATATGGCCTTTCAGCACCAGGGTGAAGCGGCGGCGCATTTCCGCCGACGGCGTGCGGATGGCCAGGGTGCGGGTGACGTCGGTGGTGCCGTCCAGATACTGCGCCCCCGAATCCAGCAGGAACAGCTGGCCGGGTAGCAATTTGCGATTGGTCCGTTCGCTGGAGCGGTAATGGACGATGGCGCCGTTAGGGCCGGCCCCGGCGATGGTGGGAAAGGACAGCCCACGGAAATGCTGGCCTTCGGCACGCAACGCGTACAACTGGTCGGCGGCCGTCAATTCATCCAAGCCGTCCTGGCGTTCCAGCCAAGCCAGGAAACGCACCATGGCGGCGCCGTCACGGCGATGGGCGGCACGCGCCCCGGCCAGTTCCACCGGGTTCTTGCACGCCTTGGCCTGGGTGCAGGGATCGGCGCCCTGGTCGACGGCGACACCCGCCACGGTCAAGGCCTGGACCACCGCCATGGGCGCCGTCGTCTTGTCCACCCGCACCCGCCCCTTCATCTGTCCCAGGGCGGCCAGGAAGTGGTCGGGGTGGCGCAGGGTGACACCGCCCCCCAAATGTTCGACCAAGGCCGGACTGGACTTGGCCGGATCCAGGAACCAGTCGACCGAACCGTCGCCGTGGATGATGGCGAAAGACAACGGCAGCGGCACATAGGCCACATCGTCGCCACGCACGTTCAGCAGCCAGGCCAGCGACGCCGGATCAGTCAGCACCGCCCCGTCCAGACGTTCTGCCCTCAGCGTGTCGGACAGCGCCAGACGCTTTTCCGCCGAGGTCCGGCCGGCGAAAACCAAGGGATGCGGCAAAGCCGGCCGGCAAGGCGGGGCCGGTCGGTCGGTCCACACCGCGTCCACCGGGTTGGTGTCGCAGGCGACCAATTCCGCCCCCGCCCGCTCGCAGGCCGCTTTCAGCGCCTGGGTCTGGTCGGCGGTGTGCAACCACGGGTCATAGCCCAGGCGGTCGCCGGTCCGCAGCGTTTCGTCCAGCCAGCGGGTCAAGGGCTGGTCCACCATGTGGCGGATCTCGAACAACGTTCCATCCACTTCCTGGGCCACCTGGATGGTGTAGCGGCCGTCGACGAAGATGGCGGCGCGGCTCCGCAGCACCGTGGCCATGCCGGCCGAACCGGTGAAACCGGTCAGCCAGGCCAGACGCTGGGCCGAAGCCGGCACGTATTCGCCCTGGTGTTCGTCGGCGCGCGGCACCACGAAGCCGGCCAAATCCCGTCTCGTCAACTCGTCGCGCAAAGCGCCGATGCGATCCGCCCCGGCCGGGCCTTGCACCCGTTCCTCGCTCATGCCTTTTGCCTTCCTACAATTCCACCACTTCCGCCACGTGGCCGGTATGGGCCAGGAAACGGCGCAGCCCGTCATTGGCGATGCTGGTGGTCATATGGTTACGCAAGGGGTGATAATTCAAAACCGGCTGCGCCATCATCCAGGCGTCCAACACCGGGGTGACCCGGCGCTGATGGTCGTTGATCAGGGCGAAGGGGGTGACCGATCCGGGTTCGACGCCCAGCACCTCGCCCAGCAATTGGGCCGATCCAAACGACAGCCGGGCCGAACCGATCCGGCCGGGCAGGGTCTTCAGGTCGACACGGGTATGGGCGGGGGCGACCACCAGCCACAGTTTGCCCTTGGCGTCCTTCAGGAACAGGTTCTTGCAGTGGATGCCGGGAATGGCGCCCCACACTTCGTTGCCTTGCTCGACGGTGAAGGCGGGGGCGTGATGGTGGGTTTCGACGCTGATCCCCAGGTGGTCGAAACAGGCGAACAGGTCTTCGGGGGAAGCTGGCACGGCGGGACAGGTCCGATGGTGGTTTCCTGCCCCGCTTTCTACCACGTGCTTGCTCCAAATCCCAACAAGGGGAACTTGTTGGGATTTGACTAGGCCCCTTCTGCCGAAGGCGGACTTCGTCCGCGATGGGCCGCGCGGCTTATGTCGCGGGAGGCAAGGGTTTCGAAGAAACCCGCCCGCCGCATGAGGGCTCCGGTGATCGAAGCCGATCACCGGAATGAATACTAAGCCGCCCGCACCTCTGACAGGAAGCGATCGACGGCGTCGGTCAGTTGGCCGGCTTCTTCCGACAGATGCTGGGCCTGATCCAGCAGGTTGCCGGCGGAACGGCCGGTTTCCCCCGCCACCTGCCGCACGCCGACGACGTTTTCGGAAACGTGCTGGGTGCCTTGGGCGGCCTGCTGGGTATTGCGCGAGATTTCCTGGGTGGCGGCGCCCTGTTCCTCGATGGCGGCGGCGATGGAGCCGGAAATCTCGTTGATCTCGGCGATCACATGGCTGATCTCGCCGATGGCCTTGACCGCGTCGTTGGTGGCCGATTGCACCGAGCCGACCTGGCTGACGATTTCCTCGGTGGCCTTGGCGGTCTGGTTGGCCAGGTTCTTCACCTCGCCGGCGACCACGGCGAAGCCCTTGCCGGCGTCACCGGCCCGCGCCGCCTCGATGGTGGCGTTCAGGGCCAAAAGATTGGTCTGGCTGGCGATGGTGTTGATCATGCCCACCACTTCGCCGATGCGGGCAGCGGCATCGGCCAGACCGCGCACGATGGTGTTGGTGCGCTCGGCCGCGTCCACCGCGCTTTGGGCAATGGAGGCCGAACGATGCACCTGACCCGAGATTTCCTGGATCGACGCCGACAGTTGCTCGGTGGCCACCGCCACGGTCTGGACGTTGGCGGTCGCCTGTTCGGCGGCGGCGGCCACCGCCTGGGACTTCTCGGCGGTGTCGTCGGCGTTGTGGCTCATGGCGGTGGCGGTGCCCTTCAGTGCCTGGGCCGATTCCCCCACCATGCTGACCACATGCTTGACCGAAGATTCGAAGTCGCTGGCCATCTTCAGGCGCAATTGCCGACGCTGTTCCTCGGCGCGGGCTTCCGCCTGGGCCCGTTCGCCTTCCATCTGGCGCATGGAAGCCGCGTTTTCCTTGAACACCTGGATGGCCCTGGCCATGGCGCCGATCTCGGCCCCCTTGTCGACGTCGGGCACGGCGATGTCCAACTGCCCGTGGGTCAGCTTGTCCATGGTACCGGTCAGACGCTTCAAGGGCGCACTGATGGAACGTGCGATGACCACCACCACCAAGGTCAGGACCACCACCCCGATGGCGGTCTGGATGCCACGGGCTATGGCGCGTTCCCGCACGGTCGCGGCGACGTCGTCCACATAGATGCCCGAACCGAGCAGCCAGTTCCAGCCCGGAACGCCCTTGACGTAGGACACCTTGGGAACCGGCACCTCGGAACCCGGCTTGGGCCACATGTATTCGACCACGCCTTCGCCCTTGGCACGCACCACGTCGACCATTTCCTTGAAGAACAACTTGCCGGTGGGGTCCTTCAGCCCGAACAGTTCCTTGCCGTCCAGCTTGGGATTGGTCGGGTGCATGACCATCAGGCCGTCCAAGGAATTGATCCAGATGTATTCGGTGCCGTCATAGCGCATGGCCTTGATGGCGCTCATGGCGGCGGCCTGCGCCTGCTCACGCGTCAGCTCGCCCTTTTCCACCTGGGCGATGTAATTGCCCACCATGCCGGCAGCGGCTTCGATGACGTTGCGCACCTTAGCCTGCCGGGCCTCCATGGTGTCTTTCGACAGCATCTGAACTTCGGTGACAAAGGCGATGGCCAAGCCGACGACCGCCAGGACGACGATGGCCCACAGACGGACGGCGATGGTGAGCGAGTGCAGCAGCCTGGACATGATAACCCCCAAAACACATACCTCAGCATTACTTCCCCATACCATACTCGCCGGTCAGAATTTTGCCACATCACCAAGGGATACCAGCCATGATCACTTGGCTAAGCAAGCTCATCCGAAGGACGCAAACGCCTTTCGCCGGATAAGGGCTTGCGATAGCATCACTCTTCCTTGGCTTGGGAGTTTCCATGGGCGGCTGGCAGTTCTGGATCGACCGCGGCGGCACTTTCACCGACATCGTCGCCCGGAAACCGGACGGTGTTCTGGCGACGCTGAAGCTGTTGTCGGAAAACCCGGAACAGTACCAAGACGCGGCCCTGGCCGGCATCCGCCGCTTCCTGGGGCTGACGCCCACCGATCCGATTGCGCCCGAACAGGTGACGGCGGTGAAGATGGGCACCACGGTGGCCACCAACGCCCTGTTGGAACGTAACGGCGAACCCACTTTGCTGGTGGTCACCGCCGGTTTCGCCGATTGTCTGCGCATCGGCCAGCAGCACCGCCCGGATTTGTTCGCCCGCACCATCACCTTGCCGGAAATGCTGTATTCCCAGGTCGTCGAAGTGGACGAACGGGTGGGGCCGCAGGGCGACGTTCTGCGCGCCTTGGACGAAGACGCGGCCCGGGCGGCGCTGTCGGCCGCCTATGACCGGGGATTGCGGGCGGTGGCCGTGGTGTTGATGCACGGCTACCGTTTCGCCGAGCATGAGAAGATCCTGGGCCGCATGGCCCGCGACATCGGCTTCACCCAGATCAGCCTGTCCCATGAAGCGAGCCCGCTGATGAAGCTGGTGGGCCGCGGCGACACCACCGTGGTGGACGCCTATCTGTCGCCCATCCTGCGCCGCTACGTGGATCGGGTGGCCGCCGATCTGGGCGGATCACGCTTGATGTTCATGCAAAGCTCGGGCGGGCTGACCGACGCGCGGCGCTTCCAGGGCAAGGATTCCATCCTGTCGGGGCCGGCCGGCGGCGTGGTCGGCGGCGTCGCCACCAGCCTGCAGGCCGGCTTTGGCGCCATCATCGGCTTCGACATGGGCGGCACCTCCACCGATGTCTGGCACTATGACGGCGCCTTTGAACGCAGCTTCGACACCATGGTCGCCGGCATCCGGGTGCGCGCCCCCATCATGGACATCCACACGGTGGCGGCCGGCGGCGGCTCGGTGCTGAGCTATGACGGGGCGCGGTTCCGGGTCGGCCCCCATTCGGCCGGCGCCAATCCCGGCCCCGCCTGCTATCGGCGCGGCGGCCCCTTGGCGGTCACCGATTGCAACGTCGCCCTGGGCAAGATTCATCCGGACCACTTCCCCAAGGTGTTCGGCCCCGGGGCCGACCAGCCCCTGGACGTGGCGGCGGCCCGGGCCGGCTTTGCCCGATTGGCCGAACGGACCGGCCGCAGCCCGGAACAGGTGGCCGAAGGCTTCCTGGCCATCGCGGTGATGAACATGGCCAACGCCATCAAGCAGGTCAGCGTCGCCCGCGGCCACGACGTCGCCCGCCACGCCTTGGCCTGCTTCGGCGGTGCCGGCGGTCAGCACGCCTGTCTGGTGGCCGACCAACTGGCCATGGACGTGGTGATCCTGCATCCCTTGGCCGGGGTGCTGTCGGCCTATGGCATGGGTCTGGCCGACCTGCGGGTGCTGAAGGAAACAGGGCTGGAAGCCCCCCTGACCACCGACGGCATGGCGGCGGTCAACCGCGCCATGGCCGACATCGAAGCCGTCGCCCGCTGCGAGTTGGAACGCCAGGGCGTCGAGCGCCCGGACATGAGCGCCAGCCGTACGCTGAAAGTCAAATACCAAGGCTCGGACACTGCCCTGGACGTCGCCTTCGGTCCGCTGGACAGCGTCGCCCAATCCTTTGCCGCCGCCCATCGCGCCCGCTTCGGCTTCATCATGGATGGCCGGGCCCTGGTGGTGGAATCCGCCGCCATCGAAGTGTCGGGCGGCGGCGAACCGGCGGCCCTGCCCGCCCTGGAACCGGCCCAAGGCACCGCCCAACCCCTGGGCCACACCCGCATGTTCTGCGCCGGCACCTGGCGCGATTCCCCCATCCATGCCCGCGCCATGCTGCGCCCCGGCCATCAGGTGGACGGCCCGGCCATGGTGATCGAGGACAACGCCACCACGGTGATCGAACCGGGCTGGCGGGCCGAGATCCTGCCCCAGGGCCATCTGATCCTGCGCCGCGTCGCCCCGCGCCCCACCAGCCGGGCCGCTGGCACCAGCGCCGACCCGGTGATGCTGGAAATCTTCAACAACCTGTTCATGAGCGTGGCCGAACAGATGGGGGCGGTGCTGGCCAACACGGCGCACTCGGTCAACATCAAGGAACGGCTGGACTTTTCCTGCGCCATCTTCGACGCCGACGGCGGACTGATCGCCAACGCGCCCCACATTCCGGTGCATCTGGGGTCCATGGGCGAATCGGTGCGGGTGGTGCTGAACGCCCGGCGCGACACCATGCGGCCGGGTGATTCCTATGTGCTGAACTCGCCCTATAACGGCGGCACCCATCTGCCCGACGTCACCGTGGTCACCCCGGTCTTCGTCGCCGGCGAACCCATGTTCTTCGTGGCGTCGCGCGGCCACCACGCCGATATCGGCGGTATCACGCCGGGTTCCATGCCGCCCGATTCCACCCTGATCGACCAGGAAGGGGTGCTGCTGGACGACGTCACCCTGGTCGAGGCCGGCCACTTCCGGCAGGCCGAGATCGAAGACTTGCTGCGTTCCGGCCCCTTCCCGGCCCGCAACATCGCCCAGAACATCGCCGACCTTCAGGCCCAGCTGGCGGCCAACGAAAAGGGTGCGGTGGAACTGCTCCGCCTGTGCGACCAATACGGCGTCGACATCGTCCGCGCCTATATGGGCCACGTTCAGGACAACGCCGAGGAATCGGTGCGCCGCGCCATCGCCGGCCTGAAGGGCGGCGCCTTCGCCGTCGAAATGGACGACGGCGCCGTCATCCGGGTCGCCATCACGGTGAACCGGGCCGAACGGTCGGCCCGCATCGACTTCACCGGAACCAGCGCGCAACGGCCGGGCAACGCCAATGCCCCCAAATCCATCACCCGGGCCGCCGTTCTGTATGTCTTCCGCTGCATCGTCGACGACGCCATCCCGTTGAACGAAGGCTGCATGAAACCCTTGGAACTGATCATCCCCGAAGGCTCCATGCTGGCCCCCCTGCCGCCAGCGGCGGTGGTGGCCGGCAACGTGGAAACCAGCCAGGCGGTGGTTGACTGCCTGATGGCGGCGCTGGGGGTGATGGCGGCCAGCCAGGGCACCATGAACAACCTGACCTTCGGCGACGAACGCCGCCAATATTACGAAACCATCTGCGGCGGCGCAGGCGCCGGACCGGGCTTTGCCGGGGCCAGCGCCGTGCAGACCCACATGACCAATTCGCGCCTGACCGACCCGGAAGTTCTGGAATGGCGTTACCCGGTGCTGGTGGACGGCTTTTCCATCCGCCGCAACTCGGGCGGGGCGGGGCGATGGAACGGCGGCGACGGCGTCGTCCGGCGGCTGAAATTCCTGGAACCGATGACCGCCGCCATCCTGTCCAACCGCCGCCGTGTCGCCCCCTTCGGGCTGGCGGGCGGCGGTGACGGCCGGCCCGGCGACAACCGGGTGGAACGGGCCGACGGCACGGTCGAACGCTTGGCCGGCACCGCCCGCGTGCAGGTCGAGACCGGCGACGTGCTGGTGGTGGAAACCCCCGGCGGCGGCGGATACGGAAACTAATCCACGGTGATGGCGGCGGCCTGGTCCACGTCGCCCACCCGCAGGAACAGGTCGTGGGCATGCTTGCGGTGGGCGCGGGCCTTGCCCGGGTCGGACGGCGCCAGGTCCTCGGCCAGTTCCAGGCGGGTTTCCGCCTCGGCCTTCAGGTGCCCCATGGCGGCATAAAGATGGCGGGCGGCGTCCAAGGCGCTGACGGCGCCGTCATGATCGCCCACTTGCCGCAGCAAATGGCCCAGGCCGCGACAGGCCGCCGCCTCGCCCAGGACGTCGCCGGCTTCGGCGTAAAGGTCGCGGGCGCTTTCGAAATCCTGATGGGCCTTGTCGGCATGGCCCAGGCGACGATGCAGCGACGCCAGACCCTTCAGGGTATTGGCGCGACCCAAGGTGTCGCCGGCCCGCCGATACAGTTCCAGCGCCTGATGATAATGATCCAGCGCCGCGTCGTGACGGCCCTGGTCGCGGGCCAGATGGCCGCGGCGCTTGGTCACGTGGGCCATGCCCGACATGTCGCCGGCCGCCGAGAACACCTCTTGCGCCGACTGGTAATATTGCTCGGCCTCGGCGATGCGGGCGCGGGACTGGGACAGACGCCCCAAACGCACCAGGGTGTTGCCCTGGCCGTGCTGGTCGCCCAGGCGGGTATACAGTTGACGCGCTTCGGCATAAGCCAGCCCGGCTTCATCCCAATGATCATGGTCGGCTTCGAAATCGCCCAACAAGATCAAGGCATTGGCCTCGCCCTCGGCATTGGCGGCCTGATGGTACAGCATGCGGGCGCGGCGGAACGCCTCCCTGGCCTGCTGGGCCTCGCCCGACATCCAATGTGCTTCGGCCTGAGCCAGAATGGCGTCGGCGGAGTGATCGCTCATGCTTCGCCCCATCGCTTCACGGAAACGTCTTCACAGACTACGCCTGTGACAGGCGCAGGTAAACCATGCAGGACAACAGCCAAATAGTGCTTTCGCCCAGGACGCGCCGCGTCTAAAAAAGAAAGATGCGACAAGCAATTCCAGTTTCCGCCGTGATTACCATGTTGCTGTGCGTTTCCGCCGCCCGTGCCGCCGATTGCACCCTGCCGGCCGCCCCCAAGGTGGATTGGCAGCGTTGCTATGTGGATGAACGCGACCTGTCCGGACACGACCTGAGCGGGGCGCGCCTGCGCGAAACCAGCTTCCAGCGCGCCAAACTGGCGGGAACCACGCTGACCGGCAGCGATTCGTATCGCGCCCGCTTCATCAGCGCCGAGATGAAGGGCGCCCGGCTGGACGGCGGCATTTTCGCCGAGGCCGACTTCACCAAGGCCGACCTGGCCGGGGCGTCGCTGAAGCAGACCGACCTGCGCCGCGCCCGGTTTTTCCGCGCCAACTTGCGCGGGGCCGATTTGACCGGCGCCCGCCTGACCGGCGCCGACCTTTTGAACGCCGACCTTTCCGGGGCTCGCTGGACCGACGGGCAACGTATCTGCGCCGAAGGCTCGGTGGGCCAATGCAACTAGGACCCCTGCGATGATCACCTTCACCGACCCCGTCGACATCGCCGCCCATTGTGCCCGCGCCGCCATGGGCATGATGGACCGTTACGGCGTCCCCGCCCATCCCAACAACTTCATGGTCTGGTACGCCTTCGTCGCCGACCGCGACCCGGAACTGAGCAAGGCCATCAACGGCATCCTGCGTTCGGGTCAGAAATTCACCGACACGGTCAGCGCCGACCTGTACGAACGCTTCTTCGGCATGTCGCAGCACGAAGCCGAACTGCGGGCGGTGGGCAAGCGCATCGAGGACGCGGTGGCCCGGGTGATGGACTATCTGTCCACCGCCAGCCAGGGCGCCATCCAATACGGCAGCGCCTTGGAAAACTTCAGCGGCGAGCTGACCGCCCCGCAGCAACCGGCGGAATTGGGGCAGTTGGTCAAGTCCATCCTGGACGAAACCAAGGTGATGATCGAGGTCAACCGCCAACTGGAAGAACGCCTGGAAACCAGTTCCGGCGAAATCGCCCGTCTGCGTGAAGACCTGGACCAGTTGAAGCGCGAAGCCACCACCGACGCCCTGACCGGCTTGGCCAACCGCAAGCTGTTCGACGTCAGTTTGCGCGAAGCGGCGCTGGAAGCCGAGGAAGAGCGCAAGTTCCTGTCGCTGCTGATGATCGACATCGACTTCTTCAAGCAGTTCAACGACACCCACGGCCACATGTTGGGTGACCAAGTGCTGAAGCTGGTGGCGCGCACCATCCAGGACTGCATCAAGGGCAAGGACACCGCGGCGCGCTATGGCGGCGAGGAATTTTCCATCATCTTGCCCGACACCCGTTTGAAGGACGGCGTCGCGGTGGCCGAGACGGTGCGCCGTCAGGTGGCCGGCCGCAAGGTGCTGAACCGCCGCACCGGTCAGGTGCTGGGCCAGGTGACGCTGTCGGTGGGCGTCGCCGAATACGAGTTCGGCGAGACCCTGGGCGCCTTCATCCATCGCGCCGACGAAGCGCTGTACCTGGCCAAGCGCCAGGGACGCAACCATGTGGCCAGCCAGGACGACCTGACCACCACCACCACCGTGGAATTCGAGGACATTTAGGACCCAAGCCGTGGCCTTGTCGGTGAAACATCGTTGGCGTCTGCAACTGTCCCCGCGCTATTGGTTGCGGCGGATGATGTTCTGGGCCGGTGCCGTCCTGGTGGCCGCCTTCGCCATCGCCTTCGCCCATCTGGCCGAACAGGGCAGCGGCCTGTTCCACAAGGCCATCACGGTTTCGCCCTGGCTGGCCCTGGTGATCTGTCCGGCCGGTCTGGCGGGCATCGTCTTTTTGACGCGGCGCGTGTTTCCCGGCACCGAGGGCAGCGGCATCCCGCAAAGCATCGCCGCCCTGGCCATGACCGACCCGGCCGAACGCGGCAAGGTGCTGTCGCTGCGCATCGCTTTCGGCAAAGTGCTGATGACCGTGCTGGGTCTGTGCGCCGGCGCCTCGGTGGGCCGCGAAGGCCCCACCGTGCAGATCGGCGCCGCCATCATGCATTCCATGGGCCGCATCCTGCGCCTGCACCGCCCCGACATGCAACGCGCGGTGATCATCGCCGGCGGCGCCGCCGGCATCTCGGCCGCCTTCAACACCCCCTTGGCCGGCATCGTCTTCGCCATCGAGGAATTGTCGCGATCCTTCGAGGAACGGACCAGCGGCACCGTGCTGACGGCGGTCATCGTTTCGGGTCTGGCGTCCATGGCGGTGCTGGGCAACTACACCTATTTCGGCCGCACCAACGCCAACATCGCCATCGAGCAAGGATGGCGGGCGGTGATGCTGTGCGGGGTGTTCGGCGGCCTGCTGGGGGGCGCGTTCGCCCGTCTGCTGATCCAGATTTCCAAGGGAATCCCCGGTACGGCGGGCCGCTGGATCAAGGCACATCCGGTGATCTTCGCCGCTTTGTGCGGCCTGGTGATGGCGGGAATCGGCATCGTGTCGGGCAACAACACCTATGGCACCGGCTATGAACAGGCCCGCAGCCTGCTGGAAGGCGGCGACAACGTCCCAGCCAGTTTCGGCATCCTGAAATTGCTGGCCACCCTGGCGTCCTATGCCAGCGGCATTCCCGGCGGCATCTTCGCCCCCAGCCTGTCGGTGGGGGCCGGATTGGGGGCCAATCTGGCCCAGTTCATGCCCATGGTGCCGGTGGGCGCCATGATCATCTTGGGGATGACCGGCTATTTCGTCGGCGTGGTTCAGACCCCCATCACCGCCGTCATCATCGTCATGGAGATGACCGAAAGCCCGGCCATGACGCTGATGCTGCTGGCCACGGCGCTGATTTCCTTCGGCATCTCGCGGCTGATCTGCCCGCAGCCGCTGTATCGCGCGCTTTCCGCCCGCTTCCTGGGGCTGCGGCTGAAAGGCGCCGCCAAGTCGGCCGCCACCATCACCGTGCCCCGCCCGACACCGCCCGAGGCGGATGACCGCCCCACCCCATGAGCCGCTTCATCGCACTGGATTTCGAAACCGCCGACCAGGGCCGCGACAGCGCCTGTTCCCTGGCTTTGGTGATGGTGGAAAACGGCCGCGTCACCGAGACCTGGCATCGGCTGATCCGCCCGCCGCGAGCCCGCATGCTGTATACCCACATTCACGGCATTACCTGGGACATGGTGGCCGAGCAGCCGGATTTCGGTCATATCTGGCCGGAAATCCGCGAAAGAGTGGACAGCGCCCCCTTCCTGGTCGCCCACAACGCCCCTTTCGACAAGGGCGTTCTGGCGGAAAGCTGCCGGGCCTATGGCTTCGCCGCCCCCCTTGTCCCTTTCGTCTGCACGGTCAAGGCGGCACGGGAAACATGGAACCTGCGCCCCACCAAGCTGCCCGACGTCTGCCGTTATCTGGCCCAGCCGCTGAACCACCACGACGCCCTGTCGGACGCCGTGGCCTGCGCCGAAATCCTTTTGGCAGCCATGCGCGACGGCTATGACCCGTCGCGCCAGATGTCCCTATCCCGCTGATCAGCAGCGGCGGCAAAGGTCTACCAGGCCATCCAACCGCCCAACAGCAGCCAGCCGCAGGCGACGGCCAGCGAGGCCAGGGTCATGGGGATGCCGGCGCGGGCGAAATCCATGAACGACAGGCGCACCCCCAGGGCCTGGGCCCGTTCGGCGACGATGATGTTGGCCAAGGACCCCACCAGCAGCAGGTTCCCGGCCAGGGTGGACAGCAGCGCCAACCCATAAAGCGGCCCGTCGCCTTCGATGGGCCACATGGACAAGATGACCATCACCGAAGGCACGTTGCCGATGGTGTTGGAGGCCAGGGTCAACAGCGGCGCCATCACCGCCACCCGGTCGGGCAGCCATTGCCGTTCCGCCAGCCATTCCACCCCGCTGGCCGCCCACGGACTGGCGGCGAAGGCATCGGTGACCACGAACAGACAGGCGAACAGCACCAGAAGGTGCCAGTCCACCGCGCCGATCATGTCGCGGCTGGCCAGACGCCGCGACAGCAGCAAGGGGGCCGCCACCGCCAGGGCGCCAACCTCGCGCGGCAGATCGGTGGCGAACAGCACCAGCAGCCCCACCACCGCGACGATGCCCTTGGCGGTTTGCCATTTGTCCAGCGCCGGCACCAGACCTTCGGCGGCGGGAACCGGGGGGATGGACAGTTCCGCCCGCCACAGGCGGCGGATGACCAGATAAACCAGGATCATGGAAAGCACCGCCGGCACCCCGCAGACCAGCAGGAAATGCCAGAAGTCCAGGTTCCCCACCTGACCGATCAGGATGTTTTGCGGATTGCCGATGATGGTCATGGCGCTGCCGGCATTGGCGCCGCCGGCCAGACCCAGCAGGAACGGCCTGGGGTCCATGCCGCGCCCCCGCACCCCTTCCACCAGCATGGGGGCCATGGCGAAGACCACGATGTCGTTGGCCAAGATCGCCGAAAGCAGCCCCGACACCAGAATGACGAAGCCCAACAGGCGGTCGGCGCTGCCGGCGTTGACCGCCACCCGTCCGGCCACCACTCGGTACAGGCCTGCCTCTTGGAATTGGGCGGATACCAGCATCAGCGCGAACAACAGCAAGACGGTGGGCATGTCGATGGCCGCCCCCGCATCCTCGACCGCCACGCTTCCCGATGCCAGCAGCACCACGGCGGCGATCAAGGCGATGCCGGTACGGTCAAGTTTCAGTCCCGGAACCCGTCCCAGCGCCATGCCGAGATAAGTCAGGCCGAAGACGATCGGAATCAGATTTTCCATGCGTCCGCCAGTGATACCCACCCCTTCGGGCCTTACACGTTATAGCACGCTCATACCTTCGGACCCTGAAAAACCACCTCGCTTTGTGGTATAAAGAGTCATCCGTACGTGTGCATAAAGGGACCGGACTCATGGATGTCACCGGCATGACCGAGCTGTCCCTGGCCGGATGGAAAGGCCATCACGGCCAGGATCTGGGAGTGCGCATGCTGCGCCAGGCGGCGCAGCAGGACGCCGCCGTCGCCCAAATGGTAGCAGCCGCCGTCGAGGGCTCGCCGCCCGCCCGACCCCAGGCCCAGGGCAGCCTGGGCCATGTCATCGACCTGAGTGTGTGAAGCGTCCGATCAGCCCGGCGACCAGCGCCGCACCCGTACCTGGGCGGTGCGGCCCTTGACCTGCTGGTCTTCCACCTCGCCGAAGCCGTCATCCGGCAGGCCCGAACGGCGCAGCGCCAGTTCGTCCACCACCAACTGGCCATCGCCGGCCAGGGCGCACAAGCGGGCCGCCAAATTGACGCTGTCGCCGATGACGGTGAAATCCTGACGTTCCGCCGGGCCGATGGGGCCCAGGATGGCTTCGCCGTCATGGACGCCGATGCCAATGCCCCGCGCCATGGGGTGCGCCGCCAGATCGGCCAGGATTTCCTGGGCCGCCAGCAGGGCGCGGGCTTCACGGTCCGCGCCTTCGAAACGCACCAGCAACGCGTCGCCGATCATCTTGTCCACGTCACCGCCATGCCGCGTCACCGCCTCGACCTGACGGGTCATCAACTCGTTCAGGAAATCCACCGTCGCCTTGGGCGGGTGAAACTCGGCCAGGCTGGTGAAGTCGCGGACGTCGGAATAGAACAAGGTCATGCCGGAACGGGTGATCGGCACGCTGCCGTCAGGTGATTGCCGCGCCGCCATGCCGGCGCTTTGCGACACGAAGCGTTCAAGTTGCCGACGCAGGGATTGCTGCATCTGAACCCGGGAATCGATCTCGACCTGCGCATTGCGGGTGATGCGGGCCAGCCAAATGCCCAGGACCAACAAGATGGAAACCGGCAGGATGGCGAATTGGATGAACGAATCGGCGATGATTTCGTCCAAAACGCTGGCCGGCTCGTACACCTCGAAAGCCAGGGTCTGACCATTGGTTTCCGTCGGAATGTAAAGTTCGTAGACCTTCTGGTCATGACTGAGCGAGGTTTCCAGCGCCGGCATCTTGGAATCCAGCACCTGACGCAACAGGGTGTTTTCCTCGCGCACGCCCCAATCGGCCGCATCGGTGGAATAAATGGTCACCCCACGGGCGTTGAAGATCTTCAGTTGCAGCGCGTGGCCGTCCTTGCTGACCGCCTCCAGCATGGCCACCGCCCGCGCCGCCGCTGGATCGGCTAGAACCTTGCTCGGATCGGCGCCGGACAACAATTGGTTCCAGAATTCCGGCTCGGCCCGTTCCGCCAGATCGATGGTGGTTTCCACCCGGCGCTGGGTGGTTTCCAGATAGACATGCTGTTCCAGCGAGTTGACGGAGACCCAGCCGCCGCCCAGCAGCAACAGACCTGACAAGATCAGCACCGGCACCACCCGGGTGCGGAACAGGCGCTGGATGGGATAAGGAAGATCGGCGGTCTCGGTCATCTGATGCCCCCCCTGATGACATATCACCTCACCTTAATCATCCTTAGCTGAACCCAGCCTGAATGTAACCACAGGCCGACAACGCCGCCATCATATGCGCCGGCACCGGCGCGGCCACCCGGATCCAGTCCTTGCCCGCCGACAGCGGCGGCACGCCGATACTGTGGGATTGCAGGTGCAGCATCTGGCCCGGGCTGGGATCGGGACCGTAATAGCAATCGCCGCGCACGGGACAGCCCAGATGCTTCATGTGGACGCGGATCTGATGGGTGCGGCCGGTCTTGGGCACGCATTCGATCCAGGTCAGGCCGTCGCCGCGCCCCAGCACCCGCCATTGGGTGACAGCCGGCTGGCCGGCCGGGTCGATGACGATACGCCAGCCACCCTTGCCGGTGATCTTCAGGATGGGCGCGTCCACCACCCCTTGGTCGGCGGCCGGACCACCATGCACCACCGTCCAATAGGCCTTTTCGATGCGACCTTGCATGAACATCTTGCCCAGGCGCTTGATGGACTTGTCGTGGCGGCCCAGCAGCAGACAGCCCGAGGTGTCGCGATCCAGCCGGTGGGCCAGACGCGGCACCTGGCTCCAGCCGTATTTCAACGCGTCCAGGTACAGTTCCAGATGATCGGGGGAATTGGGGCCGGCGTGAACCGCCAGCCCCGCCGGCTTGTCCAGGACGATGACGTCCTGGTCCTTGTAAAGGATGCGGGCCTGAATCTCGTCCGGGCTCACTACTCCACCAGTTCCGCCACCTTTTCCGGTTTTTCCGGCTTGCCGGGGGCGGCTTCGATGACAAAGGACAGCTTGCCGTCTTCGCCCACATCCACCTTGACCAGGCCACCCTTGACCAGCTTGCCGAACAACAGTTCCTCGGCCAGCGGCCTCTTGATGTGTTCCTGGATGACCCGGCCCAGGGGACGGGCGCCGAAAGCCCGGTCGTAGCCCTTTTTCACCAGCCATTGGCGGGCGGCATCGGTCAGCTCGATATGGACGTCGCGGTCGCCCAGCTGGCTTTCCAACTGCATGACGAACTTGTCCACCACCTGGGCCACCACTTCGGTGGGCAGGTTGGCGAAGGGGATGACCGAATCCAGACGGTTGCGGAATTCCGGACTGAACATGCGCTGGATGGCTTCCTGGTCATCGCCTTCGCGCGCCTCACGCTCGAAGCCGATGGCGGGCCTCGCCATGTCGGCGGCGCCGGCATTGGTGGTCATGATCAGGATGACGTTGCGGAAATCGACGTTCTTGCCGTTGTTGTCGGTCAGGCGGCCGTGGTCCATGACCTGCAGCAGGATGTTGAACAGGTCGGGATGGGCCTTTTCGATTTCATCCAGCAGCAGCACGCAATGGGGATGCTGGTCCACCGCGTCGGTCAGCAGGCCACCCTGGTCGAAGCCCACATAGCCGGGCGGGGCGCCGATCAGGCGCGACACCGAATGGCGTTCCATGTATTCGGACATGTCGAAGCGGGTCAGCTCGATGCCCAGGATACGGGCCAATTGGCGAGCCACTTCGGTCTTGCCGACGCCGGTGGGGCCGCTGAACAGGTAGCAGCCGATAGGCTTTTCCGGTTCGCGCAGGCCGGCGCGGGCCAGCTTGATGGCCGATGCCAGCGCCTCGATGGCGTTGTCCTGGCCATAGACCATGGTCTTCAGGTCGCGTTCCAGATTGCGCAGCGCTTCCACGTCGTTGGTGGACACCGATTTGGGGGGAATGCGGGCGATCTTGGCGACGATTTCTTCCACGTCCTTGACCGTCACCGTCTTGCGCCGCTTGGATTCGGGCAGCAGCATGCGCGCCGCCCCCACTTCGTCGATGACGTCGATGGCCTTGTCCGGCAGCTTGCGGTCGGTGATGTACTTGGCCGCCAGTTCCACCGAGGCCTTGATGGCGTCGGCGGTGTATTTCACGTGGTGGTGGTTTTCGTAATAGACCTTGATGCCGTTCAGGATCTTGATGGAATCCTCGACCGACGGCTCGTTGACGTCGATCTTCTGGAACCGGCGCACCAAAGCGCGGTCCTTTTCGAAATGGTTGCGGTATTCCTTGTAGGTGGTCGAGCCGATGCAGCGCAACGACCCCGCCGCCAAGGCCGGCTTCAACAGGTTGGACGCGTCCATGGAGCCGCCCGAGGTGGCACCGGCGCCGATCACCGTGTGGATTTCGTCGATGAACATGACCGCGCCGGGATAGTTTTCCAGCTCGGTGACCACCGCCTTCAGGCGTTCCTCGAAATCGCCGCGATAGCGGGTGCCGGCCAGCAGGGTTCCCATATCCAGCGAAAAGATGGTGGCCCCACGCAGCACGTCGGGGACCTCGCCCTTGACGATACGCAGCGCCAGGCCTTCGGCGATGGCGGTCTTGCCGACGCCCGGGTCGCCCACGTAAAGCGGGTTGTTCTTGGAGCGACGGCAAAGAATCTGGATGGTGCGCTCGATTTCCGCCTCGCGGCCGATCAGCGGGTCGATCTTGCCGTCACGCGCCTTTTGGTTCAAATCGACGCAATAGGCGTTCAGCGCCTCTTGGCCCTTTTTGACCACCTTTTCCGGGTTGGCGTCCTCGTCGGCGCCATGCACGGTGCGGTTCTGACTGCGACCAGGGGCCTTGGCGACGCCGTGGCTGATGTAGTTGACGGCGTCCAGGCGGCTCATGTCCTGGATCTGCAGGTAATAGACCGCGTGGCTTTCGCGTTCCGAGAACAGCGCCACGATGACGTTGGCGCCGGTCACTTCCTCGCGGCCCGAGGATTGGACGTGGATGGCGGCACGCTGCACCACGCGCTGGAAACCAGCGGTGGGCTTGGGTTCGCCCTGGCGTTCGCTGACCAGGTCCTTCAACGAATTGTCGACGAAGTCGCGCAGGTCGCCCGTCAACCGGTCCAGGTCGATGTTGCAGGCCCGCATCACCGACACCGCGTCGCTGTCTTCACACAGCGCCAGCAGCAGGTGTTCCAGGGTGGCGTATTCATGGTGGCGTTCCGCCGCCAGGGCCAAGGCACGACGCAGGCTTTGTTCCAGGTTTTGCGACAGCATGCGGCCCTCTCCTTATTGTTGGAACGCCTAAAGTTTTGGAACCTTCAGTCCTTTTCGATCGTGCACTGCAGCGGATGCTGGTTCTGCCGGGCCAGGTCCATGACCTGGGTCACCTTGGTTTCCGCCACTTCATAGGTGAAGACACCACAAACGCCGACGCCCCTTGTATGCACATGCAGCATGATGCGCGTGGCGTCTTCCCGCGACTTGTTGAAAAAATGCTCGAGCACATGGACGACGAACTCCATCGGCGTGTAGTCGTCGTTGAGCATCAAGACCTTGTACATGGACGGCTTCTTGGTCTTCGGACGGGTCTTGATGACCACACCGGTCTGATTGCCGTCGCCGCCTTTTTTGTCGTCGTTATGGTCGCTCATGATCTCGCAAGCGGTGGCTGCCCACTGGTACACGCCTATCATATTGGTCAAATCCGCAATCCGAAAAGGGGGTCTTTGCCCGAGATCAAAAGAAAACGGCCCGACACAAGGTGCCGGGCCGTCTGGAAAATCAGAAAAAAACCAATCAGGCCGCAGACTTGACCATCTTGTCCAAAGCGGCGGTCAGGCTGGCCGAAAGCGGCGCCACGGCATCTTCCACCAGCTTGACCGACAAATCGCCCAGACGCGGAGCTTCCGCCAGCAGGCGGTCCAACTGGGTCTTGGCCAAGCTGGATTGCAGGTCGATCAATTCGCGCAAGGTCTTGGCGGCCATGATCTGCTTGCCGGCGGCGATGCCGTCGTCGATGCTTTGCTGGGTCAGGCCATAAACGGTGTCGCCCAGATATTGCAAGCCCTGGGTCAGCACCTCCGACGAAGCGACCACCGCGTCCAAAGCGTCCTTGGCCGCCGCCGAGACGTCCTCGTAGGACTTCAGCGCCGCCGCCTGGGCCTTGCTGCCGACCTCGTCCAGGGACGGGACAGCGGCCACCGCAGCCGCAACCGGAACAGGGACCGCGACCACGGCTGGAGCCTCCACCGCAACCGGCGCCACCGGCTGGGCGGCGGCGGGGGCAACGACGGGCTGGGCTTCCACCGGCTTGGCGGCGACAGGTTGGGCGGCAACCGGCTTGGCGGCGGGCTTGACCGGGGCCTTGGTCGGGGTCTTTTTGGCAACGGGCTTGACGGCGGGCTTGGCGGGGGTCTCGGCGGAAGACATCGGCGGAACATCCTTTTGATGGGAAAACCAAAGGCGTCGCCGGCACATCGGTCGGGAATTGGATGTCAGACCTCGGGCGGCGGACAAGCCGAACGGGCGCATGCTGCGACGCGATATGCGCAGTCTGGGCGAAAACCCACAGCCAAGTCAAGGATTATTGTGCAGCGCAGCAAAACCGTAACAGGTCAGCGCACCATGCCGTTTTCACCCACTTTCAGCCGGAACGAGGTCACTTGGCCGCGCCTTAGGCTGTCTTCGTATTGCGGGTCGTAGGCGATGGCCCCGGGCCGGTTCAGGGCAACCCCCGTCCCGTCGGCCACCATCAGCGGGGCGACGAAGGGCAGCGCCATCAGATCGGTTTCGGGATAGGCCCAGCCGGTGAACCGGAACTGGCCGTCCTTGCAGCTGGCCGCCGTCCAGTGGAAGCCATGGGACGGCAATTCACGCCCCACGGCCGGCGCTCCGAACAGGCCGGCGGCCTCGAACGAGGAAACCAGGGCGTCATAAGCGGGCTGGCCAAGCGGTGTCGAGGCTTCGACGGCACGCCACGGCGCCAGCAGGTCGTCGCCGCTGACCCGCCCGACATCGGCCGGCTTGGTGACCTTGGCGTTCAGCACATGGCGCACGGAATCCACCTCGTACATGCGCAATTGCTGATCATAACGGCCGTTGTAAACCAGACGGAACCGATCCGGGGTGCCGGGCTGGCAGGCGGCCTTGATGTCGTCGCCGGCCACATAGGAAAACCAGTGGAACTTGCGGGTCGCCGGATCCCCCATGTCGCCGCCCCCATAGGTGCAGCCCGCCAAAGCCAAGGCACCGACAATCACGCCAATCTGGGTCCGCATGCTCGTTTCCTTTCGCATTCGCACACTTTTATACCCCCAATCCTTGTCCTCCACCATCACGCGATGCTGGAAATGTTCAAGGCTTGGCCGGGAAAGTAGACATGAAATTGTGATTTCTTTAAGGTCTTCGGCGGAATCTTAGGGAAACACGTCAGAAAGGGAAGGTCGGACAGTTGCCCTTGACCCGTCATCTCGCCGGAATGTTGAGCCGCGCCCTGCTGCTGGTCCTTGCCGTGGTGGTGGCCGCGCCTGCCGCCCACGCCGCCAAGGAAAGCCGTTACGCCTCCATCGTCGTCGATGCCGACAACGGCAACGTCCTTTACGCGGTCAATCCCGACCGCCGGTCCTATCCGGCGTCGCTGACCAAGGTGATGACCCTTTATCTTCTGTTCGATGCCTTGGAACAGGGCAAGCTGAACATGAATTCCCGCCTGCCGGTGTCGGCCCACGCCACCCGTCAGGCCCCCTCCAAGCTGAGCCTGCAGGTGGGCGAGCGCATCGACGTGGAAGACGCGGTGCTGGCCCTGGTGACCAAGTCGGCCAACGACGTCGCCGTGGTGGTGGCCGAAGCGGTGGGCGGCAGCGAAGACGACTTCGCCGAGATGATGACCAAGAAAGCCCGCCAGCTGGGCATGGCGTCCACCACCTATCGCAACGCGTCCGGCCTGCCCGATCCGGGCCAGGTGTCGACGCCCCGCGATCAGGCCACCCTGGCCCGCGCCCTGGTCAAGCATCACGCCAAGTTCTACCATTATTTCTCGACCCGCCAGTTCCGCTGGAAGGGCCAGCCCATTTCCACCCATAACCGCCTGATGCTGCGCTACCAGGGCGCCGACGGCATCAAGACCGGCTACATCAACGCCTCGGGCTTCAATCTGATCGCCTCGGCCAAGCGTGACGGCCATCGCGTCGTCGGCGTGGTGTTCGGTGGCGACACCGCCGGCTGGCGCGACCGCAACATGGCCCAGATCCTGGACAAGGGCTTCGCCCGCCTGAACAGCGGCACCGACATCCGTTCCGCCAGGGTCGAGGAAGAAGACCGTGCCGAGTTGGACAAGCTGATCGCGTCTGCCGCCAGCGATGCCGCCGGCCGCAAGTCCGTGTCGCTGAAGGCCGCGTCCAAGCGCGACGAAGACGTGGGCGACGCCGACCCCGACACCTGGAGCATCCAGGTCGGCGCCTTCACCGATTACAAGACCTCGCACAAGGCCGCCAGCAGCGCCGCCCAGAAATTGGGGGGACTGGTGTCCAGCGCCACCGTGGACGTCAGCAAGGCCAAGTCGGGCAAGAAGGTGATCTACCGTTCGCGTCTGGTCGGTTTCACCGAAGACCAGGCCCGCGCCGCCTGCAAGCGTCTGAGCAAGGCCAAGAAGTCCTGCGCGGTGGTCCAGCCCAGCGCCTAAGCCGCCTTATTCCCCTGCCCAGTCCAGCAACTGTCCGGCCAGTTCCCGGGCCGTGCGTTCGTCCAGATCGATGATGGTGAAACGCGCCCGACCTTCCTTGATGCGCAGCCGCAGCATGCGCAAACCGCTGTCATGGTCGATGGCCGACAGGCTGAGGTGACGGCTCCACGGCGCCTCGATCTCGGCTAGCGGAGTGGTTTTTTCTTCGGACATCAGATCCTCCCTAAGTTCCCTGGATTCTGTCGTGATAACGCGCCCGATACAACAGGCGCGGCCGTGCCGGGTCGTCAGAAAACCGTTCACGGGTGTGCAGCACGTTGTTGCACAGCAAGCCCCACCCCGCCTGCAGGCGGCCGACGAAGACATCGGCCCCACCGTCTTCCAAAACCCTGCGGATGACCTGGGCGGCGGCGGCGGCTTCGGGGTGCCACTCGATGGAGCGGGTGCGCGCCGTATAGCGCATGGCCAGCCGGCCGTCGCGGACAAAGAACACCGGCCCGGTCATGGCCGGCCGTGTCATGCCTTCGTCGTCGTTGCCGGGAATGGTCATGGCCTGGGGCTGCGACAACGCCCGGATCAAATCCGGATCCAGGTCACGCAGCCGGATATAAAGCAGCTCGGGATCCATCAGCTTGTTTTCTCCGCCTTGCGCTGCCGGACGGGCGCAATGCAGGATCAGGCCCCGCACCCCTGTGGCCGGCGGGTTGTAATAGCCGTCGGTGTGCCAGGCGATGGGACGCTCCGTATAGGGGATGTAACGCGCCCGCGCCCCGTCGGATGCCACCGCCAAGGGGGTGATGCCGTCGTCGTCGGCCAGATGGTTGCGATCCAGCGCGGTCAGACCGAAACGCCCCCCCAGGGCGGCCACCGCCCGTTTGTCGTCGCGGTTCGGCTGCCGTGAGGTCTCGACGTAAAGAGCCATGTTGCAGCGTCGCACATGCCGGCGCAGGGCGTCTTCCTCGGCCGGGCTCAACGCCGCGATGTCGCCCACCTCCACCGCCAGTTCCGTCAAATCACCGGGCCGCGCGGACAGCTTCTGGTCACGCCAGCGCCGGTACGAATCATCGTCGTCCAGGTTGAAAGCCATGGGGATCACGCCTTTTCTTGCGTCGCAGCATTAGTCTCGCCAATGCAGCAAATGTTGTTATTACAGAGACTTACCGCGATACAAGCCAGGATCATATTTGTCATTGCAACCTCGCTCGGACGTTTTTCGTCTTTGCTAAAAGAATCCTCTTGGAACCTAGAAGTCCATAATATTATGATCCATTAATGTAATAAGGGTGATTGGCCCGCCGCGCCACATGGAACGCGACGAGAGCCGCAACGAAAACACCCATCAGGGACGGTTCCAAGGGTGGCGTAAAGCTTCCTGGACACGATGAATTGAGAGAGGGAATCCGACCCGAACCGGCCGAGCGACCGGATCGGGCCGAAGGGGGATGATCGCGTCCGGCCACAGCCGCACGCCCCCGCTAACACGATGGTCAGGGAGAGTAGGACGATGTCGAAGAAGATGCCCCAGACGCCGCTTCTGGACCAGTTGGAGAGCGGTCCCTGGCCGAGCTTCGTGACCGGCTTGAAGCGGCTGGCCAATGACGAGGGCCAGCCTTACGCCGATTACATGAAAAGCCTGCTGGGTCAGTTGGAACTCAGCTACGAAACCCGCAAGGGCTATTGGAAGGGCGGCACGGTCGGCGTGTTCGGCTATGGCGCCGGCGTCATCCCGCGCTTTTCCGAAGTGGCCGACAAGCACCCCGAATCGTCCGAGTTCCACACGCTGCGCATCATGCCGGCGCCGGGCTTCTTCTACGACACCAAGACCTTGCGCGCTTTGTGCGACATCTGGGCCGAGCACGGTTCCGGCCTGATCGCCCTGCACGGACAAAGCGGCGACATCATGATGCAGGGTTGCCGCACCGAACAGGTGCAGCATGCCTGGGACAAGATCAACGAACTGGGCTTCGACATGGGCGGCGCCGGCGCCGGCGTGCGCACCGCCGCCAGCTGTGTCGGCCAGGCCCGCTGCGAACAGGCCTGCTTCGACACGCTGAAGGCCCATCGCACGGTGATCAACGACTTCACCGACGACATCCACCGCCCCAGCCTGCCCTATAAGATGAAGTTCAAGTTCTCGGGCTGCGCCAACGATTGCGCCAACGCGACGCAGCGCGCCGACGTGGCCATCATCGGCACTTGGCGCGACGACATGCAGGTCAACCAGGACGAGGTGAAGGCCAAGGTCGCCCAATTGGGCCGCAAGGAATTCATCAACCAGGTCATCCGCATGTGCCCCAGCCAGGCTTTGGCGCTGAACGACGACGACACCTTGGACGTGGACAACAAGTCCTGCGTGCGCTGCATGCATTGCATCAACGTCTGCACCAAGGCGCTGAAGCCCGGCAAGGATCGCGGCATCGCCATCCTGGTGGGCGGCAAGCGCACGCTGAAGATCGGTGACCTGATGGGCTCGGTGCTGGTGCCCTTCATGAAGCTGGACACCGACGAAGATTACGAACGCCTGCTGGAACTGGCCCACAACATGCTGGATTTCTTCGCCGAAAACGCCCTGGAACACGAGCGCACCGGCGAGATGATCGAACGCATCGGCGTGGTCAACTATCTGGAAGGCATCGGGCTGGACCTGGACGTCAACATGATCGCCCAGCCGCGCACCAATTCCTATGTCCGCACCGACGGCTGGGACGAGGAAGCCCGCAAGTGGAACGACCGCAAAACCAACGCGGCTGAATAATCTTAGACAGGGAGACGAGGACGATGAGCGAATTGCGCCGTCCCATTGAAAGCGGTGTGCCCGAAAGCACCCAGTTCATGCACCCGGTTTTGCGTGAAAACTACGGCCGCTGGGCCTGGCACGACCGCCCGCGTCCGGGTGTGCTGCGCCACGTGTCCGACACCGGCGTCGCCATGTTCACGGTCAAGGCCGGCACCCAGCGCCAGATGGACGTCTACACCATCCGCAAGCTGGCCGACATCGCCGACGAATTCTGCGACGGCTACATCCGTTTCACCATCCGTTCGGCCGTCGAGTTCATGACGCCCAAGGAAGAAAACGTCCAGCCGCTGATCGACCGCCTCGAGGCCGAAGGCTTCCCGGTGGGCGGCACCGGCAACTCGGTGGGCTTCATCAGCCACACCCAGGGCTGGCTGCACTGCGACATCCCCGGCACCGACGCGTCGGGCGTGGTCAAGGCGCTGATGGACCAGTTGGTGGATGAATTCAAGAACGAAGACATGCCCAACCGGGTGAAGATCACCACCAGCTGCTGCCAGATCAATTGCGGCGGCCAGGGTGACATCGCCATCAACGTCCAGCACACCAAGCCGCCGGTGATCAACCACGAACTGGTGGCCGGCGTCTGCGAACGCCCGGCCGTCATCGCCCGGTGCCCGGTGGCCGCCATCCGCCCCGCCCTGGTGGGCGGCAAGCCGTCCTTGGAAGTGGACGAAAAGAAGTGCGTGTGCTGCGGCGCCTGCTATCCGCCCTGCCCGCCCATGCAGATCAACGACCCGGTCAATTCCAAGATCGCCATCTGGGTCGGCGGCAAGCATTCGTCCACCCGTTCCAAGCCGATGTTCCACAAGCTGGTGGCCGCCGGCATCCCCAACAACGCGCCGCGCTGGCCGGAAGCCGCCGAAGTGGTGCGCAAGATCCTGGGCGCCTACAAGGCGGACGCCCGGGCCTGGGAACGCATGGGCGAGTGGATCGAACGCATCGGCTGGCCGCGCTTCTTCGAGCTGACCGAACTGCCCTTCACCAAGTACCACGTGGACAATTGGCGCGGTGGCCGCGCCAACCTGAACACGTCGGCGCATCTGCACTTCTAAGGGGGAAGGCGCATGAAGTTCGGTATTCTGGTCAACGAAGGCCCCTATAACCACCAGGCCTCGGATTCCGCCTATCGTTTCGCCAAGGCGGCCATCGACAAGGGGCACCAGATTTTCCGCGTGTTCTTCTATTACGACGGCGTGCTGAACGCGACCAAGCATTCCGACCCGCCGTCCGACGACCGTAACGTGGTCAAGAACTGGCAGAAGCTGGCCGAGGACCACAAGGTGGATCTGGTGGTCTGCGTCGCCGCCGGCATGCGCCGCGGCATCGTCGAGGACAGCTTGGCCCCGGGTTTCCGCATCTCGGGCCTGGGCCAGCTGATCGAGGCCGGCATCCAGGCCGACCGCATGGTCACCTTCGGCGATTGATGGGGGACAAAATGGAAGAAGAATACGAAGGCGGCGTCGTCAAGAAGTTCATGTTCGTCAACCGCAAGGCCCCCTATGGCACCGTCTATGCGCTGGAAGTGCTGGAGATGGTGCTGATCTCGGCGGCTTTCGACCAAGACGTCCATGTGGCCTTCCTGGATGACGGCGTCTATCAGATCAAGAAGGGTCAGGACACCAAGGACCTGGGTCACAAGAACTTCTCGCCCACCTATCGGGCGCTGGAAGGCTATGACATCGAAAAACTGTTCGTCGAGCGTGAAAGCCTGGAAGAACGGGGTCTGTCCGAAGCCGACCTTTTGGTCGACGTCGAGGTCGTCAGCCGCGCCGACATGGCCAAGCTGATGGGCGAGATGGACGTGGTGATGACGGCGTAAGGGAGAAGATGGAAATGAGCACCTTGCACACCGTCAACAAATCGCCGTTCGAACGCGCCAACCTGCAGTCCTGCCTGGGCCATGCCCAAAAGGGCGACAGCGTTCTGCTGCTGGAAGACGCGGTGGTCGCCGCCATGGCCGCCACCGCCATGGCCCCGAAACTGGCCGACGCGGCGCAATCGGTGAAGATTTTCGTGCTTGGCCCCGACCTGAAGGCTCGGGGTCTGGATCCGGCCGGCGTGGCCGACGGCATCGGGGTTGTCGACTATGACGGCTTCGTCGACCTGGCGGCGGAAAATTCCACCGTCCATGCCTGGCTTTGATAACAAGAAGAGGGAGTGAAAACAGATGGCTTACGAAACCAACGGCAAGACCGTCGAGGCGGACGAAGAAGGCTTCCTGGTCAACATCAACGACTGGAACGAAGACCTGGCCGGCCTGATCGCCAAGGACGAGGGCATCGACATGTCCCCCGAGCACTGGGAAGTGGTCAACTTCCTGCGCGAATACTATGCCGAATACCAGATCGCCCCGGCCGTGCGCGTGCTGACCAAGGCCATCGCCAAGAAGATGGGTCCGGAAAAGGGCAACAACAAGTACCTGTACGAGTTGTTCCCCTATGGCCCCGGCAAGCAGGCGTGCAAGATCGCCGGCCTGCCCAAGCCGACCGGCTGCGTCTAAGCCCCCCTTCTTCCCGTCATGGCCGGACTTGATCCGGCCATCTTGGACCCCCGGGTCAAGCCCGGGGGTGACGGAAACAGGAAACGTGACACCCCCAGATGCCCACACCTTGCGGGCAAACGGGGACATTTGTCCCGCACGGCAGACCCGAGGATGACGTGACGACCTTTTTCGCCATTCTGTTCTATGCGGCATTCGCCGTGCTGGTGGTGGGCGTGGGCCTGAAAGTGGCCCAATACGCCCGCACGCCGGCGCCGCTGAAGATTCCCACCACCCCGGCCCCGCTGACTCCAGCCGGCGCCGCGTTCAGGGTGGGACGCGAGGTCACGCTGTTCGAAAGCCTGTGGAAGGCCAACAAGCCGCTGTGGATCTTCGCCATGGCTTTCCATCTGGGCCTGGCCCTGGTGGTGGTCCGCCACCTACGCTATTTCCTGGACCCGGTGTGGGCGCCCATCGTCTGGCTGCAGCCCTTCGGCGTCTACGGCGGCATGGCCATGCTGGCCGGTCTGGCCGCCCTTTTCGTCCGCCGCGTCGTCGTCCAACGCATCGCCTATATCAGCGGCCCGTCCGATTACCTGATGCTGGCGCTGCTGCTGGCCATCGGTGCCAGCGGCATGATGATGAAGATGCTGGCCCACACCGACATCGTCGCCGTCAAAAGCTTTTTCCTGGGGCTGATGGTGTTCGACATCCGGGTGCTGCCCGCCGACCCCATCCTGGCCGCGCACCTGTTCCTGGTGGCGCTGCTGATGCTGGTCTTCCCGTTCTCGAAGCTGCTGCATGCGCCCGGCGTGTTCTTCAGCCCCACCCGCAACCAGGCCGACGACCCGCGCGAGCGCCGCCATCTGGCGCCCTGGGCCGCCCAATTGGAACGCGAGAGGAATTAAGCCCATGGCCGCCGACACCAAGATTCCCGCCATGGGCGACCCCGCCGAACGGGCCATCCCCTGCCTGCAGCCGGGCGCCATGGCGGACTCCAAACCCTATGTGGCGGCCCCGGCCCATAACGAGCCCCTGGGGTTTCCCGGCGAGCTGGTCCCCGACTGGCAGGAAAAGGGCATCGCCCGCATGGGCGAACTGCTGGGCAAGTACAAAAGCCTGCAGGTGTTCATGGACATCTGCGTCAAATGCGGCGCCTGCACCGACAAGTGCCATTACTTCCTGGGGACCAACGACCCCAAGAACATGCCGGTGGCGCGCCAGGACCTGTTCCGATCCGTCTATCGCCGCTATTTCACCCCGGCCGGCAAGGCTTTGGGCGCGGTGGGCATGGGCAAGCTGGTCGGCGCCCGCGAGTTCACCAAGGAGGTGTTGGACGAATGGTTCAACTACTTCCACCAGTGCTCGCAATGCCGCCGCTGCTCGGTGTTCTGCCCCTATGGGATCGACACCGCCGAAGTGTCGATGGCGGCGCGCGACATCATGGACAACATCGGCCTGGGCCATAAATACGCCAACGAGATCATCGGCAAGGTCCACAAGATCGGCAACAACCTGGGCCTGCCCGGCCCGGCCTTGATCGACAACCTGGAAGGCCTGGAAGAAGACCTGAAGGACGAGACCGGCCTGGACATCCGCATGCCGGTGGACGAACAGGGCGCCGAAATCCTGCTGGTGACGCCGTCGGCCGACTTCTTCGCCGAGCCGCATGTCCTGGGGCTGATGGGCTACGCCAAGGTGTTCCATGCCGCCGGCACCTCGTGGACCATTTCCACCAAGGCCACCGAAGCAGCGAATTTCGCCATGTTCATCGGGTCCTACGACCAGATGCAGAAGATCGCCATGCGCATCCGCGAGGCGGCCTTGGAACTGGGCGTCAAGCGCATCGTCTTCGGCGAATGTGGCCATGCCTGGCGTGTCGCCTATTCCTTCCTGAACACGCTGATCGGTCCCATGGACTTCCTGGATCCGCGCTATCCGAAGCCGCAGCACATCCTGGAATTCACCTACGACCTGATCCAGCGCGGCGGCATCCGGCTGGACAAGTCCGGCAATGACGGCATGGTGCTGACCTTCCACGATTCGTGCAACGTGGCGCGTGCCAGCCGCATGGGCGAGCGCCCCGGCGGCCAGTTCGTCATCCCGCGCGAGGTGATCAAGGCGTGCGTGCCGAAATTCGTCGACATGCACCCCGACACCATCGGCGAGAAGACGTTCTGCTGCGGCGGCGGCGGCGGCCTGCTGACCGACGAATTGATGGATGTGCGCATCAAGGGATCGCAGCCGCGCATGGAAGCGTTGAACGATGTGGTCAAGCGCGAAGGCGTCACCCACATGGCGGCCATCTGCGCCATCTGCAAGGCGCAGTTCACCAAGGTGCTGCCCACTTACGGCTTCGACCGGGAAATGATCGTGTCGGTTCACCAGTTGGTGAGCAACGCCATCGTTCTCGGCAACAACGACTGAAAAACGACTGAAAAAATATTCAGTTTCAGGGAGAGGGTTTCATGGCCAAGACCACCGCCAAGGCGATCACCGAAGGCAAGAATTTCCGCCGCTACAAGGATGGCGCCACCGACTATCCGCAGTGGACCGACGCCATCTTCCAGGCGGGCTGGTCGCATAAATGCCCCACTTACGTGTTGCGCACGCCGCCGTGCTCGGGGTCGTGCCCGTCGGGCCATGACATCCGCGGCTGGCTGGACATCACCCGGGGCATGGAAAAGCCGCCGGCCGACACCAGCTGGCAGCAATACGCCTTCGCCCGCATGACCGACGCCAACCCCTTCCCGTCCATCATGGGCCGCGTCTGCCCGGCGCCGTGCGAGCAGGGCTGCAACCGCAACATGGTGGAAGAACACGTCGGCATCAATTCCGTCGAACACTTCGTCGGCGACTGGGCCATCGAGAACAACGCCGCCTATCCGGCGGTGACCAGCGAAACCGGCAAGCACGTCGCCGTTATCGGCGGCGGCCCGGCCGGGCTGTCGGCGGCCTTCCAGTTGCGCCGGCGCGGCATCGCCGTGACCCTGTTCGAAGCCAATGCCGAGTTGGGCGGCTTCATGCGGTACGGCATTCCCGGCTATCGCGTGCCGCGTGACGTGATGGACGCCGAAATCAAGCGCATCATCGACCTGGGCGTCACCGTCAAGACCAACATGCGTGTCGGCCGCGACATCACCATCGCCCAGTTGGAAGCCGATTTCGACGCCATCTTCTGGGGGGTCGGCACCCACAAGGGCCGTGGCCTGCCGGTTCCCGGCTGGGAAGGCACCCCCAATTGCGTGTCGGGCATCGCCTTCCTGAAAGCCTTCAACGAAGGCCGCCTGCAGGCGGTCACCGGCCGCATCATCGTCGTCGGCGGTGGCGACACCTCCATCGACGTGGCGTCCGTCGCCCGCCGTCTGGGCCATATCAAGGAAGTCTCGGCCCAGGACCGCATCGAACACGTGATCTTCGGCGAAGCCGCCCATGACGTGGCATCCGCCGCCAAGCGCGAGGGCTGCGAAACCACGCTGACCAGCCTGTTCCCGGTGGAAAAGATGATGGCGGCCCAGCGCGAGGTGGACGACGCCAAGCGCGAAGGCATCGACATCAAGGGCGGCGTCATGCCGTTGGAGGTGCTGAAGGGCGCCGACGGCCGCGCCACCGGCCTGAAGATGTGCAAGTGCACCATGAACGGCATGGTCCCCGAGCCCGTCGCCGGCACCGAATTCGTCATCGAGGCCGACCTGATCGTCGCCGCCATCGGCCAGAAGGGCGACCTGGAAGGCTTGCCCGAACTGGACAACGGCAACGGCTTCATCAATGCCGACAAGACCATGCGCATCCCCGGCCGGCCCAAGCATTTCGTCGGCGGCGACGTGGTGCGCCCGCATCTGTTGACCACCGCCATCGGCCATGGCCGGGTGGCGGCCGCTTCCATCGCCGAATTCCTGGAAAGCGGCGAAGTCAGCAAGCGCCCCAAGGTGGACGTGCAGCATTGGAAGCTTTTGAACAAGCTGCGCGAGACCAATTTGTCGCCGGCCGAATATGACGGCATGCCGACGCGCGGCACCAGCGGCGCCAAGTTCGCCGTGCACAATTTCGAGGATCGCGGCGCCAACGAGATCATCACCCACGAAGAACTGTTCCTGGGTCACTTCACCCACAATCCGCGCCGCCACCGCCAGGAAATCCACATCGGCGCCGACGAGGTGATCGGCAACTTCACCGAACGCCTGTTGAAGCTGGACGAAAGCCAGGCCATCGACGAAGCCAAGCGCTGCATGTCCTGCGGACTTTGCTTCGAATGCGACAATTGCGTGGTGTTCTGCCCGCAGACGGCGGTCAGCCGGGTGGCCAAATCCGAACGCACCACCGGGCGTTACGTGCAGACCGACTACGCCAAATGCATCGGCTGCCACATCTGCGCCGACGTCTGCCCCACCGGCTACATCCAGATGGGCTTGGGGGAATAGGCATGGGCGTGCGGGCTGTCCTGTTGGCCCTGGTGCTGGGGCTGTTTAGCGTCATGGGGGCCTGGGCCGGCGATGCCGGCCCCAGCTTCCCCAAGGCCACCTCTAAAGCCCTGGGGGGATCGTGCGTGGACGATCCGGCCACCATGCGCCGGCATCATTTCGACTTCCTGAAGCACCAGCGCGACGACACCCTGCGCCAGGGCATCCGGGGGGCCAAGTACAGCCTGAAGGAATGCGTGTCGTGTCACGCCCAGGTCAAGGACGGCCATGCGGTGCCGGTTAACGCGCCGGGCCAGTTCTGCGCGTCCTGCCATGAATACGCGGCGGTCAGCATCGATTGTTTCAGCTGTCACGCCACCACCCCGCAGCACCAACAGCAGGTGGAGGCCACGCGATGAGCCATGACACCACGCGGCGCGACCTGCTGAAGGCCGCTGCCATCGGCGCCGTCACCATCGCCCCCGGCCTGACCCTGATCGCGCCCCCCGCCCAGGCCCGCGCCCCCGGCCAGCCGGCCAGTCCGACCAACCGCTGGGGCTTGCTGATCGACACCAGCAAATGCGACCAGGGCTGCACCGCCTGCGTCGACGCCTGCAAGACCGAGATGGGCCTGCCGGCGCTGGACCGCCCGGCCACCGACGCCCAGTACATCCGCAAGGTGGACGTGCGTGACCCCAAGACCGGCAACCAGCATTCCCTGCCGGTCATGTGCCAGCATTGCGCCAAGCCGCCCTGCGTCGACGTCTGCCCGACCGGGGCCAGCATGAAACGGGCCGATGGCATCGTTCTGGTGGACCGCCACATCTGCATCGGCTGCCGTTACTGCATGATGGCCTGTCCCTACAAGGCGCGATCCTTCGCCCATGAAGACCAGACCGGCCAGTCGGCCCACAACCCGCGCGGCAAGGGTTGCGTGGAAGGCTGCACGCTGTGCGCCCACCGCATCGATGCCGGCGGCCAGCCGGCCTGCGTGGAAGCCTGTTCCAAGGAGGGCGGCGCCGCCATGCTGTTCGGGGACCTGAACGATCCCAAATCCGAGATTTCCCAGCGAATATCGAAAGAAGCCACCAGCCGCATCCGCGCCGATCTGGGCGTCGATCCGGCCATCCGCTATCAGGGGATCTAAGTCATGAGCAGCCATCGCATCGACTATCTGGCGATCCCCGCCTGGACCAAGGGCTGGCTGACCATACTGGCCGCCCTGGTCGCCGCCATCGTCGCCGCCGGCATTGCCGTCCTTTACATGGAACATCAGGGCCATTGGGTCACCGGCATGACCAATCAGGTGGTGTGGGGCATGCCCCACGTCTTCGCCATCTTCCTGATCGTCGCCGCTTCCGGCGCCCTGAACGTCGCCTCCATCGGCTCGGTGTTCGGGCGCGAGGTCTATCAGCCGCTGGGCCGGCTGTCGGCGTTGATGGCCATGGCCTTGCTGGCCGGGGGCCTGGGTGTCCTGGTCCTTGACCTGGGACGGCCCGACCGCCTGATCGTCGCCATGACCCATTTCAACTTCAAGTCCATCTTCGCCTGGAACGTCATCTTGTATTCCGGCTTCTTCGCCGTGGTCGGCTTTTACCTGTGGGCGATGATCGACTGGCGCATGAAGCGGGCCTATAAGCCCGCCGCCATCACCGCCTTTTTGTGGCGCCTGATCCTGACCACCGGCACCGGCTCGATCTTCGGCTTCCTGATGGCGCGCGACGCCTATAACAGCGCGGTGATGGCGCCTTTGTTCATCGCCATGTCTTTCGCTTTCGGTCTGGCGTTGTTCATTTTGTTCCTGATGGGGTCCAGCGCGGCGCTGGCGCGGCCGTTGTCGCAGCAATTGCTGCGCAAAAAAGGTCGATTGCTGGGGCTGTTCATCGCCGCCAATTTGTATTTCGTCGCCGTCCAGCACGTCACCGCGCTGTATCAGGCCGACCGTGTGCCGGTGGAAACCTTCATCTTGCTGCAGGGCGGCGTCTACACTTGGCTGTTCTGGGGCGTTCAGGTGGGCTTGGGCGGACTGCTGCCGCTGTTCCTGGTCTTGCGTCCCGATGCCATGCGATGCCACCTGCGCGCCGCCGCCATCCTGGTGGTGCTTGGCGGCCTGGCACAAATTTACGTCATCCTGATCGGGGGCCAGGCCTTCCCGCTGACCCTGTTCCCCGGCATGGAGGTCGCCTCCAGCTTCGCCGACGGGCAGGTGAACGCCTATGTCCCCACCTTGGCCGAGGTGGTTCTGGGCTTGGGCGGCTTCGCCCTGGCCCTGACCCTGACCATCGTCGGGGCCAGCGCCTTTCGCATCCTGCCGGCGTCCTTGGGCGACGGCGAGGACGCCACCGCCGAGGTAATCGACGCGGAAGGCGAGCCCCTGGCGGCGCAATAAACCTGCCCCGGCCCCTCTGGCCCCCCTGTCCCCCCTTGTGGTAAGTTCTGCACAGGGGACATTCCGGTCGAAAGGGCCTTGGCCGCAAGCCATGACAACCATCCTTGTCGTCGACGATTCAAAATTCTTTCTGTCGGTTCTGACGTCGAAGCTGCGTGCCGCCGGCTTCCAGGTGATCGGGGCCGCCTCGATCGCCGAAACCCGCCAGATCCTGGCCACACGGCGCGACGAAATCTTCATGGCGCTGCTGGACCTGTTCCTGCCCGACGGCCCCGAGGGCGAAGTGGTGGACGTGGCCATTTCCCACGGTATCCCCTCGGTGGTGTTCACCGGCAATTATTCGGAAGACACCCGCGACCGCGTGCTGTCCAAACGCGTCATCGACTACGTGGTCAAGGACGATCCCAGCAGCCTGGATTACCTGGCGTCCCTGGTCCACCGCCTGGATCACAACCGCACCATCCGCGCCATGGTGGTGGACGACGCCACCACGTCGCGCAAATACATGGTCGACCTTTTGTCGCTGTACCAGTTCCAGGTGGTCGAGGCCACCAACGGCGAACAGGCGCTGCAACGTCTGGCCGACACCGACAACATCCGGCTGGTGATCACCGACTACCACATGCCGGTGATGGACGGATTCCAACTGATCAAGGCCATTCGCCGCACCTGGCGCCGTGATCAGGTGGCGGTGATCGGGGTGTCGTCGTCAGGGTCCAGCACGCTGTCGGCCAAGTTCATCAAAAGCGGCGCCAACGATTTCCTCAACAAACCGTTCCTGCGCGAAGAGTTCTTCTGCCGCATCGCCATGAACATCGACCTGCTGGAGCAGGTGGACCAGTTGAAGGCGGCCGCCACCACCGACTTCCTGACCGGCATTCCCAACCGCCGGGCCTTTTTCGAACGCGCCCAGCCGCTGGTCGCCGCCGCGCTGCGCGGTCAGGCGGAAGTGTCGCTGGGTTTGATCGACCTGGACCATTTCAAGTCCATCAACGACACCCACGGACACGAAGCCGGCGATTCCGCCCTGGTGGCCGTAGCCAAGATGCTGCAAACCGAATGCCGCCAGACCGATCTGGTGGCCCGTTTCGGCGGCGAGGAGTTCTGCGTCCTGGCCTTCAACTTGGCGGCCGAGAAGCGCGCCTCCTATTTCGAGCGCCTACGCAGCCGGATCAGCGAAATGCAGTTGGATTTCGGCGGCAAACCGGTGCGCCTCAGCGCCAGCATCGGCGTCGCCAGCGACCCGTCGGAAGGCTTGGACGGGCTGATCGCCGAAGCCGACCACCAGCTTTACCGCGCCAAGCAAGAAGGGCGCAACCGGGTGTGCTGGGAAAAATAAAAAGATAAAATTTGACGAAAATTATCTTTAGTTGTTCGTCAAATTTATCAATAACACCATTTGTTGTATTCCGTTTAAAATCGGTTCATCTTGGTCTTAACCCCCTAGTGTGTGGACAAGACCATGAGTGCCGTTGCCACCCCTACGCTCGCCCTGCCGTCCCTGGTTCCCCCCGCTCAACCGGTCGAAACCATCCGCGGCTTACTGCGTCGGGAAGTGGCCGCCATCCTGAAAGATGCGATGCCGGTCCTGGCTTTGGTCCCCGAAGAAAAAGTCTATGACCATGTCATGGCCGACCCCATCTTGCTGGAACAGGCGTTCCGGGTGATGCGGGGCAATCCCGAATTGTTCAAGGACGTGCTGACCACCCCGCAACGTCAGTTGCCGGCCAGCGACGAAGACCCCTTGTGGTGCGGCCGCACGCTTTCCGAAGTGGTGGCCCTGGTGGTGCGCGCCTGCGCCCGACGTTATTTCAAGCAACGCCTGAAATCCCCCAAATTCCGCCCCATCCGCAAACCGCAAATCAGTTTCTGGCGGTCCCTGGGCCAGATTCTGGGCCTGGTCGATCCCCCCGCCCCGGTGCGCCGCAAACCGCAGCCCAGCGCCGGCGACAAGCTGTACGCCGCCATGCGCGACCTGCTGCGCTATGAATGGCAGGTGCCGTTGATCCCGGCCTATTCGACGCTGTCGCCGCAATTGGTCAATTCCTTGGGCGAAAAGCTGCTGGAATTCCGCGACCCGCTAAAGGTTCAACTGCTGTCCGACTACGCCACCGAAAGCGCCCTGGTGGACGGCAAGCTGCCGCTGCTTTTGTCCGACGCCCACCGCCTGATGACGGCGGCGTCCGACAACATCAACGCCGAAGTGCTGTGGAACGTCTGCCAGAAGATGCGCATGGCCGCGCTGTTCCCCGGCCACGACACCGCCGAGATGCGCAAGGCGGTGTCCTTGGTGGCCGCCACCAACCCGGCGGCGTTGAAACTGCTGCTGCCGGTCTTGGGCGACGACATCCGCAAGTTCACCCTTTACCTGTTCACCGTCTACGGCAAGTTCGGCCCCGCCCGTTACCGCCAGGTGCTGGGCGCCCAGTGCCAGACCTGGGTGGTGGAAGGCATGGCCAAGCGGGTCGCCAAGGAACCGACGCTGGTCGGCACCCACGAGGAAATGAAGCGCACCATCGAAACCTGGCTGGACAGCACCTTGGAAACGGTGACCACCGACGAAGGCCAGAAGACCGAGATGCTGGGCGCCTTGGACGAGGTGAAGGACAAGGGCAGCAAGCCGGCCTGATCAGGCCGGCGAGATCCGCAGCCGCGTTTCCTCCAGTTCCCCCCGGCTTTCCAGGATCGGATAGGCCACCGACGCGATATGGGCGTTGATGCGCTTCAGGTCGCGCAGAATGTCCAGATGCAGGGCGCTGGTCTCGATGCTTTCCCGCCGGCCGCTGCCGACACGCTGCAGATGGGCCTCGGCGGCATTGCGCTCCAACATGCGGATTTCCGCCTTTTCCGCCACCAGTTGCCGCGCCATGCGCACGTCGCCGGTCATGAATACGGTCAAGGCCATGCGCAGGTTTTCCAGGGTCTGGGTGAACAGGGCGGCGATGTCGGCCATGCCTTCTTCGGAAAACGACAGATGCCGCTTGGTCTTTTTTTCCGCCAGGTCCCGCAGGTTGCGGTCGATGATGTCGCCCATGTGTTCCAGATTGATGGCGAACGTCATGATGTCATTGGCCCGCCGCCGCTCGGAATCGTCCAGGTCGTCATTGGCCAGACGGGCCACATAAAGCTTCACCGCCTGATGCAGGGCGTCGACCACATCGTCCATCTTGCCGATGTCGCTGCCCTTGGCCGCCTTTCCCGACAACATGTCCAGGCACTGGCGCAGCATGGCTTCGACCTGGTCGCCGATGCGCAGGGTCTCGCGCGCCGCCAGCCCGATGGCCACGCCGGGGGAATCCAGGGCGGAATCGTCCAAATAGCGCGGCTGGCGCCCGTCCTCGGCCTCGGCCACATCGGGGCGCAGGCGGGCCAGCAGCGCCGCCATGGGCGCGGTCAACGGCAGGAACAACAGGGCCAGGACCAGATTGAACGCCACGTGGAAGGCGACCAACTGCGACACCGGGTCTCCGCCCAAGGTGGCCGCGAAAGCGGACAAATGATCCAGGAAGGGCAGCACGACCACGCAGCCCAAGGCGCGCACCAGCAGGTTGCCCAGGGGAACCCGGCGGAACCGGGGCTTCTGGTCGCCGGTTTCCAGCACCGGCGACAAGGCGCTGCCCAGATTGGCCCCCAGCACCAGGGCGAAACCAAAGGCGGCACCGAAATCACCCTTGGCCGCCAAGGGCAGGATCAACAGGATCGACGCCACCGAGGAATGGGCCAGCAGCGCCAGCAACGCCGCCAGCACCACGCCGACCAGCCAAGCGCCGTCCAGGTCGTGCAACACCTGACGCAGTTGTGCCGAATTACGCAACGGTTCCGAAGCCGCATCCAGCAGATGCAGCGACAGCAGCATCAACCCCAGCCCGATCAACGCCTTGGCCAGGGGGCGGCGATGACCGCCGCCGCCCGAACGGAACAACACCACGCCACAAAGCAACAAGATGGCGGAAAGCGGGCCGACGTCGAAGGTCAGGAACTTGACCACCAGGCTGGTGCCCACATTGGCCCCCAGCATCACCGCCTGGGCCATGTCCACCCCCATCAGCCCGCGGCCGACGAAAGAGGCGCTCATCAAACAGGTGGCGGTACTGCTTTGCAGGGCGATGGTGACCAGGCCCCCCATGCCCAGCGACATCAGACGGTTGTCGGCACCACGATTGATGAAACGGCGCAACGGCGCGCCGAACGCGCGGGACATGCCGCTGGAAACCATGCGCAGGCCCCACAGCAACAGGGCAGCCGCCCCCAGGATGTTGACCAGAACCACCGCTTCGCCCATGGGCCGGACCTCCGTCCGGGCGCCGGAGCATCGAAGTGCGGTGATCGTCGCCCCTTAGGACCACTATGACCACCGCCCAGTGCCACCGGGCCCGAAGTGCTTCATAGGATCGTAAGAGCCGAGGTCATGACGACGGCTCACCGTCATCATATTGTCATAAATCTGTAACAATCAACGCGCGGGCAGCCAGCCCATACCGAAGCCAGAACCGGGTTATACCCCCTGCTCGCGCTTGCCCACCCGCTTCATGGACCCCAGCAGCGACAGCCCGGCCCAGGCGATCACCACCGCCAGCGAGGTCAGGTAACCCGACTGCCCCAGCAGGGCCACGCCGTCGCCATAGAACGGCGCCCGGATGATTTCCAGCGCATGGAACACCGGGTTGACCAGCATCACCACATTCATCCAGCCCGGCGCCCCGGAAATGGGGAACAGCGCGCCGGACAGCATCCACAGCGGCATCAGGAACACCATCATGATGGCGTGGAAACCCGAGGTGGACTTCATGCCCCAGGCCAACAGGAATCCCAGGCCGGCGAAGCCGATGCTGGTCAGCACGAAGCCCAGCAGCAACAGCACCAGACCGAACAGGGTCAGATGCAACCCCAGAAAGGGAGCGGCGGCGGTGAACAACAGCACCTGCACCAAGGCGATGGCGGTGGCACCGAACACCTTGCCCAGCACGATGCCCATGCGGCTGACCGGCGCCACCAGCACCCCCTGCAGGAAACCGGCGTCGCGGTCCTCGATGATGGTGATGCAGGCGAAGACCGAGGCGAACAGCAGCATCATCACCATGACGCCGGGATAAAAATATTCCAGATAGCTGGTTTGGGCCAGACCGGCGGGGCGGAAGCTGGTGCCCATGCCGGCGCCCAGGAACAGCCAGAACATCAGGGGCTGGGCGACGGCGCCGATGACCCGCTGAGGCTGGCGGACGAAGCGGACGAATTCGCGCTTGGCCAGGGAAAGGGCGACGCTGAGCATCAACGGGCCTCCGCTTTGTGGGTGGCGTGTTCGGGCACCGCCTTGCCGGTGACGTGGACGAAGACGTCTTCCAGGTCCGGCTGCTTGATCGAGATGGATTTGATCTGGCCGCGCCAGCGATCCAGGATGCCTTCCAGCATGGGCAGGCCGGCGCCGTTTTCCGTCTCTTCCAGACGCAGTTCGTCGCCATGGCGGCGCACCGCCAGCCCCAGTTCGGCGCGCAAGCTGACGGCCAGTTCCTCGGCGTCGCCGATGGGCTGCACCACCACCATCTCGGTGCCGATCATCGCCTTCAACGCCTGCGGGCTGTCATAGGCCAGCAGCTTGCCTTCGCGCATGATGGCGACACGGTCCACGTCTTCCGCTTCGGAAAACACGTGGCTGGTCATCAGCACCGTCATCTTCCACTGCCGCTGCAAGCGCAGCAACGCGTCCAGGAAATTGCGGCGCGACGCCGGGTCCAGGCCGGTGGTGGGTTCGTCCAGCAGCAGCACCTTGGGCCGGGTCATCAGCACCTTGGCCAGTTCCACCTGACGGGCCAGACCGCCGGACAGGGTTTCCACCTTCTGGTCCAAGCGGTCGGCCAGATCGGTCCAGCCCAAAGCCTCGTCACGGCGACGGGCGAACTCGTCACCCTTGATGCCGTAAAGGTCGGCGTGCAGCCGCAGGTTTTCCGCCACCGACAGATGCTTGTCCACCGCCGGGTTCTGGAACACCACGCCCAGGATGCGCCGGACTTCCGCCGGTTGCTTGAACAGGTCGAAGCCGCCGATGGTGACCGCCCCCGAAGACGGCAGGGCCAGACCGCACAAAATGCGGAACAAGGTGGACTTGCCCGAGCCGTTGGGGCCCGACAGGATGGCGAACTCGCCCTCCCCGACCGACAGGGTCAGATCGTCCAGCGCCTTGCGCGGCGCCTGCTTGCGGCTTGCCGGATAGGTATGGGTCAGTGAGCTAATCTGGATCATGGGTTTTGCTTACCCCAGGCGGAAACCGGGTGCAAGCTACCCCATCAGGGCGGGCAAAACAGCTTAGAATTATTTAATGCGCGGAATTCGCATCTTTCACATACGAAAACGGCCGCCTTCCGGGGAAGACGGCCGTCGAACGCGAAGGCGCCGGAATTACTTCTTGGCGGCCTTGGTGAACACGTCGCGCATTTCATCCAGGTTCTGGGTGAAGCGCTTGTTCAGCAGTTCGAAAGCTTCGTTGTTGGCCTTGGCGATCATCTCGGCCAGTTCGCGCATGTTGGACAGCGAACGCTCGAAAGCTTCCTTGGCCAGGTCGGCCTGCTTGGCGGCCTTGTCCTGGGGGCTGCCGGGCTCGGCGATGTCCTTGGACACCTGGGCCACTTCGTCCATGGTCTGGCGCAGGATTTCCACCTGACGCTTCAACACCGCCTGCAGACCGTCATAAGCCAACTTGTTGGCCTGGGTCAGGGCTTCGATGTTCTTGCGCTGGCTGCCCACCAAGGTTTCCACGTCGACGCCGGGAACCTTGAAGTCACCCACGAACTTGCTGATATCGAAATCGAAAAGCTGCTCTGCCTGCTTGCTGGCCATCTTACGATCCTCCAACCGGGGGGTATGTTGCGGCGCAGCGAACATAACCCTTCAGGCGCAAGCCCGTCAACGGAATGCGGACTTTTCCCGCATTCTAAATACTTGAGTATACGCACAGACCACCCAATGGCAGGTCCGCACCATGGAATAACAACCTTTGGTTACTTAATTTACAACATACAATCTTTGGTGTGTTTCTCGCTTGCCTTGGCTTAGGCAACTTTTGTATGCATTTCATCTCAATTGATTCGTTTTTAAGGAGAGCGCTGATGGCGTCGGGCAGTAATTCCGCAATCGTCGATGCCGTGCTGGCGGGGGTGGCGGACGCCCGGCACACCTATTCGGCCTGGACCCGCAACGGCGGGTATTTTTCCTGGGCTCCGGAATACCTGATCACCGTTTCCGTGGCGCAAGCCCTGTGGGAATGGTGCGCCCCCATGAGCGTCTGGCCGGAATTCCGCTTAAGCGATGCGCTTCGCGACACCAACCGGGGGTCGGCGGATCCCTTCAGCCGCAACGAGGCGACACGGCGCGCCGACCTGCTGTTGTATCGCGGGGGCCCCGCGCCCCACGCCATCGTCGAAGTCAAACGCAACGTCGACGGCTGGGCCAAGATCGCCGCCGACGTGGAACGCCTGCGCACCACCATGCAGATGCCGTCGTCGTCCTTTGAACTGGGGGTGGTGGCCTTCAGCAGCACCCTGATCGGCGGCAGCAAGGCCAAGGGCGGCGGCATCATGAAGGACCGGCTGGCGCGCATGGCCGATTGCGTCGGCGACATCCGGCTGGCGGGATGGCGCTGCCGGCTGGTGGCCAACGACACCCAGTTCGACGGTCACGAGCATTGGGCGGCGGCGGCGGTGGTTCTTGAAAAAACAACCGCCTCACGACGTCCGGTTCTTGGTGAACGCACTTGCGCTGGCCGTGCGCCGCAAGTAATTTCTGCGTCTTGACTTTCTCTTCTCATTCCATGGGGAAAACCATGCCCTTCATCGCTGACAGGCTGTCGGCCATCAAGCCGTCTCCGACCATCGCCGTGACGCAAAAGGCCGCCGAGCTGAAAGCCGCCGGCCGCGACGTCATCGGCCTCGGCGCCGGCGAGCCCGATTTCGACACCCCCGACAACATCAAGGCCGCCGCCAAGGCGGCGCTCGACAAGGGCGCCACCAAGTACGGCCCGCCCGCCGGCACCGTCGAGTTGCGCAAGGCCATCGTCGCCAAGTTCAAGCGCGAGAACAACCTGGACTACACCGCGGACCAGGTGACCGTCGGCGTCGGCGGCAAGGGCGTGATCTTCAACGCCTTCATGGCCACCATCAATCCCGGCGACGAAGTCATCGTGCCGGCCCCTTACTGGGTGTCGTACCCGGACATCGCCCTGATGTTCGGCGGCGTGCCCAAGTTCGTGGCCTGCCCGGAAGACAAGGGCTTCAAGCTGCAGCCCGCCGACCTGGAAGCCGCCATCACGCCGAAGACCAAGTGGCTGGTGCTGAACTCGCCGTCCAACCCCACCGGCGCCGCCTATTCCTGGAACGAGATGAAGGCCCTGACCGATGTGCTGGTCAAGCACCCGCATGTGTGGGTGATGTCCGACGACATGTACGAACATCTGGTCTATGACGGCTTCAAGTTCTGCACCCCGGCCCAGGTCGAACCGGCTTTGTACGACCGCACGCTGACCATGAACGGCGTGTCCAAGGCCTATGCGATGACCGGTTGGCGCGTCGGCTATGCCGCCGGCCCGCTGCCGCTGATCAAGGCCATCAACATGATCCAGTCGCAGTCGGTGACCCACACCGCGACCGTGTCGCAAGCCGCCGCCGTGGAAGCCTTGAACGGCACCCAGGACTTCATTCCGAAGAACCAGGACATTTTCAAGGCGCGTCGCGATCTGGTGGTCAAGATGCTGAACGAGTGCAAGGGCCTGTCCTGCCGCACCCCGGAAGGCGCGTTCTACGTCTATCCGTCCTGCGCCGGCGTCATCGGCAAGAAGACCGCTGACGGCAAGGTGATCAACAGTGACGGCGACTTCGCCACCTATCTGCTGGAAAGCGAAGGTGTCGCGGTGGTGCAGGGCGAGGCCTTCGGCCTGTCGCCTTACTTCCGCATTTCCTACGCCACCTCGACCGAGGCGCTGACCAAGGCCTGCGAACGCATCAAGAAGTTCTGCGACAGCCTGGTCTAAGCCCCCTTCGGGTTCCGACGCAAAAGGCGTCCCGCGCAAGCGAGAGCCGTTGGGACTAGGTGTGTTTGAGGAAAACCCCGTGTCAGGCATAGCGCCGGATATGGGGCTTTTCATTTGCCAAAGATTTTTTCGTCATGGCCGGGCTTGACCCGGCCATCCACGCTGCCGGTTGCAGACACCCAGGGCTAGAAGCA
>MKVK01000037.1 GCA_001898825.1 Magnetospirillum sp. 64-120 | reverse complement strand
CGTTGTTTATGGCCGGCGCGGCGCTGGCGGAAGAAGCGGCGGCGGCGGCGGAAGCCGCTCCGGTTCCGACCCTGGATTCGGGCAGCACCGCCTGGATGCTGACCTCGACGGCGCTGGTGCTGTTGATGACCATCCCCGGTCTGGCGCTGTTCTACGGCGGCATGGTGCGCAAGAAGAACATCCTGGCGACCATGATGCAAAGCTTCGCCATCACCGCGCTGGTTTCGGTGCTGTGGGTGATCGTCGGCTACTCGCTGGCCTTCGCCGAAGGCTCGCCCTATCTGGGCGGCCTGGACAAGGTTCTGCTGGCCGGTGTCGAAGTCGGTTCGCTGACCGGCGTCATTCCGGAAACCGTGTTCGTGGTGTTCCAGATGACGTTCGCCATCATCACCCCGGCGCTGATCACCGGCGCCTTCGCCGACCGCATGAAGTTCTCGGCGATGATGGTGTTCATGGGCCTGTGGGTCCTGGTGGTCTATTCGCCGGTCTGCCACTGGGTTTGGGGCGGCGGCTTCCTGGGCAAGGACGGCGTTCTGGACTATGCGGGCGGCACCGTGGTGCACATCAACGCCGGCATCGCCGGTCTGGTGGCGGCCATCGTTCTGGGCCCGCGCAAGGGCTTCGGCACCGACAACATGGCCCCGGCCAACCTGTCGCTGGCCATCATCGGCGCCTCGCTGTTGTGGGTGGGCTGGTTCGGCTTCAACGCCGGTTCGGCGGCTGCCGCCGACGGCCGCGCCGGCTTCGCCATGCTGGTGACCCAGGTGGCTGCCGCCTCGGCCGCCCTGGCCTGGATGTTCGCCGAATGGATCTTGCGCAAGAAGCCCAGCGTGCTGGGCGCCATCTCGGGCGCGGTGGCCGGTCTGGTCGCCATCACCCCGGCTTCCGGCTTCGTCGGTGTGGGCGGCGCCCTGCTGATCGGTCTGATCGCCGGTGTGGTCTGCTTCTGGGGCGCCACTGGCCTGAAGCATGCCCTGAAGTATGACGACTCTCTGGACGCCTTCGGCGTGCACGGCATCGGCGGCATCGTCGGCGCCGTCCTGACCGGCGTGTTCGCGGTGGAAAGCATCGGCGGCACCGCCGGTCTTCTGGAAGGCAACGGTGGTCAGGTTCTGACCCAGCTGTACGGCATCGTCGCCACCATCGTCTACTCGGCCGTCGCGTCCTTCATCCTGCTGAAGGTCATCGACATGGTCATCGGACTGCGCGTCACCCCCGACGAGGAACGCGAAGGTCTGGACCTGTCCCTGCACGGCGAATCCAT
>MKVK01000036.1 GCA_001898825.1 Magnetospirillum sp. 64-120 | reverse complement strand
AGGCGGTGAAGGTGGCGCCGCCCGATTCGGCCAGCACCTTGGTGATGGCAGCGGTCAGCGAGGTCTTGCCATGGTCAACGTGACCGATGGTGCCGATATTGCAGTGAGGCTTATTGCGCTCGAATTTTGCCTTAGCCATGTCAAACCCACTTGATCGGCGGCGGTTGCCGCGCTGGTCGTGCCAAAATTACCCGAGATAGGGCGCTCATGGAGCGGGTGAAGGGAATCGAACCCTCGTCGTAAGCTTGGAAGGCTTCTGCTCTACCATTGAGCTACACCCGCCCAGACCGCGTCCCACACCATGGCTAGGCTAAGAAGCCTTCGCCCGGCCCGGAAGTGAATGGTGGAGGGGGTTGGATTTGAACCAACGTAGGGAATTCCCGGCAGATTTACAGTCTGCTGCCATTGACCGCTCGGCCACCCCTCCACACCGTTCCCGGCGGTAAGGCCGGGGTGACGGGAGAGCGCAAATATCGAGATTTTCGCGCCCTTGTCAACTCGAAAAACGAAGGATAAATCATGTTCGACAAGGAGACGCCATGAACAACCGGGATTTCCGCCAAAAACCCAAGGGCAAACGCGACCACGGCCGCGACCACGCCAAGCCCTCGGACCGCCCCCCTCGCCTGCCGGGCAACCAAATCTGGTTGTTCGGGGTCCATGCTGTGCTGGCTGCGCTGGCCAATCCGCAGCGAAAAGTCCGCCGCATCGTGCTGACCGCCGAAGCGCTGAAGACCCATGCGCCGGGTATCATGAAGGGGCGCGCCCTGCGTCCGCTGCCCGGCGAAGAAGTCATCGACCGTCGCGACCTGGACGCCCTGCTGCCGCCCAGCGCCGTGCATCAGGGCATCGCCGCCTTGGTGGAACATTTGGATAGCCCTGGCATCGAAGACATCGCCAGACTGGTGCAAGGCCGCGACCACGCGGTGGTCATGCTGCTGGATCAGGTCACCGACCCGCACAATGTGGGCGCCATCCTGCGCAGCGCCGCCGCTTTCGGCGCCTTGGCCGTGGTGGTGCCCGACCGCCATTCGCCGGAAGAAACCGGCACCTTGGCCAAATCCGCCAGTGGCGCCCTGGAAGTGATGCCGCTGGTCCGCGTCACCAACATGGTCCGCGCCCTTGAGCAACTGAAGGATGCCGGGTTCTGGACCGCCGGATTGGCCGGCGAAGCGACGCAAACCATCGCCCAGGCCAAATTGTCCGGCAAGATCGCCCTGGTCATGGGGGCGGAAGGCGAAGGCCTGCGCCGCCTGACCCGCGAACATTGCGACCATCTGGTGAAATTGCCCATCAGCCCCTTGGTGGAAAGCCTGAACGTGTCCAATGCCGCCGCCATCGCCCTTTACGAACTAGCTCGCGATCAAGACCTTGCGGGCAACGCCGCTTCACACTAACTTCGCCCCTCGTGGCAGCCGGTTTAGCTCAGCTGGTAGAGCACCTGATTTGTAATCAGGGGGTCGCGGGTTCGAACCCTGCAACCGGCACCAGTTTTTCGTCGTGGCTCGGGGGAGTTCCCCTGGTCTCAAAACATGTAGCGGATCGAGAAGACCAATTCGGTGGCGCCGAAATGGCCCAGGCCGTCGGCCTGGATGTCCTGGCCGGCCGGCAGGCCCCAGTCGACCTTGCCCAGGTCCACATAGCGCAGTTCCACGTCGTTCATGACGTCGGGCCCCAGTTTGAAGGTGGCTCCGGCGCCGACGCTCCAGGCTAGGTCGTCGCTGCTTGCCTTTTGCTTGCTCATGGTGCCGCCCGACGGGGTGTACTGACTTTTGGTCGTGTTGTGGGACCAGCCCAGACCGGCCGAGACGAACGGCCACCACGCCCGGCTGCCGACCGGGAAATGCCAGTAGCCCCGCGCCATGGTGGTGATGTTCTGCACCGTGCTGGCCAAGGCGCCGGATCCCGGCGTGCTCAACATGGGGCTGGCGTCGTAAGTCAGCTCGGTGCGGTTCATGAACTCCAGTTCGGTTCGCAGCGGAACGTGGTAGCGGTAGCTCCATTCGTAGCCGCCGGCCATGCCGAAAGCGCCGACCACATTGGCGGCGCTGTCTTCGGTCGTTGCCGCGCCGTTTTGGGCTTGGACTCCGCTGAGGGAGGCGAAGGACGGCCCCCCCTTGCCCGAGAAGTACCAGCCCTTGTCTGGGTCAAGACGCGGCGGCGGCGTGTCCTGGGCCAGGGCGATGGTCGGCAGACCGCACAGCAGGGTGGCGAACAGGACGGAACGGGACATGGCGGCCTCGGGTGGTGAAAAGCTGCCCACAGAGAAAAGCATCCAGCTGAACGCAAGCTGACACCGGGCTATTCGTCCCTGTCAGGTTGCCGTCAGCTATCCCTGCCACAGTGCGTCTCACTCCTCTCATGAACGAACAACGCGAGAGACGACCATGCGCTTTGTTGCTTTCCTGACCCCGCTTGCCCTCAGCCTGTCCCTGACCACCGGCGTCGCCATCGCCGGCACCACGCCCGGACCGCTCGACTTCACCGTTCTGCGGAACGGCGAGGCGGTCGGCGCCCACCACCTGCGTTTCCAGCCGACATCCGACAACGGCCTGCAGGTCAGCGTCGACACCAACGTGGTGGTGAAGATGGCGATGATCCCGGTCTATCGTTTCGAACATCATGGCCACGAGACGTGGAAGGACGGCCGTCTGGTCGCCCTGGCGTCCGAAACCAATGACGACGGCACCCACCATGTCCTGAAGGTGGACGGCGGCGACGGTGGGCTGTCCGTCAACGGCGACGGCAAGACGGCCCGCTTGGCCGAGACCCTGCCCGCCAGCCTGTGGAACGATGAAACGGTGAAGCAATCGACCTTGCTCAACACCCTGGACGGCCATGCCATGGCCGTCCGCATTGCCGACCTGGGCGCCGACCGGGTTGCCGTCGGCAACCACATGGTGGCCGCCCACCATTACGCCATGACCGGCGACCTGTCGCGCGAGCTTTGGTACGATGCCTCTGGCACCCTGGTGCAGGTGCGGTTCAAGGCCAAGGACGATTCGGACATCCAATACGTCCTGCGCTGAGGGGACTTCATGCGAATTTTGCTGGTCGAAGACAATGAACGTCTGGCCGAACTGGTGTGCCAGGGATTACGAAGCGGCAGCTTCGCCGTCGACAGCTTCGCCACCGTCGAGGACGCCGACCTCGCCCTGGCGTCGGTGAGCTACGACGCCGCCATTCTCGACATCGGCCTGCCCGATGGCGACGGCCTGGATTTGCTGAAACGGGCGCGTCAGCGCGGACAGGCCCTGCCGGTCTTGCTGCTGACCGCCCGCGATGGCGTTGACGACCGGGTCCGCGGCCTGAACGGCGGCGCCGACGACTATCTGGTCAAGCCCTTCGCCATGGAGGAGTTGTTGGCCCGCATTCGCGCCTTGCTGCGCCGTCCCGGCGCCGCCCTGGGTGTACAACTGTCGTGCGGCCGACTGAACATGGACACCTCGGCCCGAGAAGTGCGGGTCGGCGACACGGTGATGAGCATCCCCCGGCGCGAGTCCGAGCTGCTGGAGCAATTGCTGCGCCGGGCCGGCCGCGTGGTGCCCAAGCGGGCCTTGGAGGAAGGACTGTACGGCTTCGACGACGACGTTTCGTCCAATACCGTCGAAGTGCTGCTGTCGCGGCTGCGCAAGCGGCTGACCCAAGGCGGGGCCGGGGTGACCATCCACACCCTGCGCGGCGTCGGCTACATGCTGGCGGAGGACCGATGCGATTGAAGCCGCCCCCGTCGCTGATGGGGCGCATCGTCCTGCGGCTGTCGCTGGCGACCCTGGCCGCCATCGTCTTCGCCTATGGTTGGCTGTGGCTGGAATTCCAGAACACCACCGGCTCATTGCGCGACCGTTCGCTGATCGAAACGGCCCGAACCATCGCCGAGGCGATCAAGACCGGTCCCGACGGACAGCTTGTCCTGGATGTGCCGCAGCGCATGCTGGACTCCTATGCCGAAGCGGGAAAGGCGCATGGCTTCGCGGTGCGCGACCGCGACACCGGCGCCACCCTGCTGGCCGCCGGCGCCGAAGTCGGGCCGATCCCCGGCCGCATCGGCGAGGGCGAGGACGAGGACGGTTCGCTGTACCAGTACAACCCCGACGGCCCCGGCCCCGACAGCTATTTCGGCGAGGCCTTCCCCGTCCGCCTGGGGGACAGGCGGCTTTTGGTCCAGGTCGTCCGGCTGGGCAGCGACTACCAAGAACTGATCGAGACCGTGCTGGCCGACTTCTTCGAGGATGGCGGCTGGCTGGCCGCCCCCTTCCTGCTATTGTTGCTGGGGGTCAGCATCCTGACCATTCGCGGCGCCGTCGCGCCTTTGCGCACCCTGTCGCGGCAGGCCGAAACCATCGGCCCGGCCGCAACCGACATCCGCCTGCCGTGCCGAAACGTCCCGCGCGAGATCCTGCCGCTGGTACAGGCGGTCAACAACGCCCTGGAGCGCTTGGAGGAAGGATTTCGGGTGCAGCGGGATTTCACCGCCGACGCGGCGCACGAATTACGGACGCCGCTGGCGGTTCTGACCGCCCATATCGACACGCTGAAGGACCCTGCGGTGGCCGGCCCCTTGCGCCGCGACCTGGAAAGCATGACCCATCTGGTCGAGCAATTGCTGCGGGTGGCGCGGGTCGAGGCGCTGGCCGTCGCCCCTGACGATCACGCCGATTTGTCGGAAATCGCCCGCGACGTCGCCGCCTATCTGGCCCCCATGGCCATCCGCGCCAGACGCGACATCGAGGTCGAAGCCCCCGAAACGGCGGTGACGGTGCATGGTCAGCCGGACGCCCTGTTCCATGCCGTGCGTAATCTGGTGGACAACGCCTTGCGCCATACGCCGGTCGGCACGACCGTGCTGGTCACCGTCACCGACTCGCCGCCGGAACTGACGGTGGCCGACCACGGCCCCGGCATCCCCCCGGAACGTCGGGCCGACATCTTCAGACGGTTCTGGCGTTCGGACCGCCGCACCGCCGGGGCCGGCCTGGGACTGGCCATCGTCCAACGCACCATGCAGGCCCATGGCGGCACGGTGGCGATCGACGACGCCCCCGGCGGCGGGGCGCGTTTCCGGCTGGTTTTTCCCGATCCGTAAGGTTGGCGTCAGCAAGCCCGGTCAGGATCACCCTCAACCCTGGAGGTGATTCATGACCCTGATCCTCGCCGATCGCGACCATCCCGACCGCCCCCGCCTGGAACAGGCCGTCCGCGCCGTGTACCTGGCTGAATACGGCGCCCACGTGCCCGGCTTTCCCGACCATCTGGTCGCCACCCTGGATCCGTCCGGCAATCCCCAGGCGGTGGCCGGATTGCGCTTCGCCGAGGACGGATTGTTCTCGGACGTCTATCTGGACCGACCGCCGGAAGACCTGTTGGGACGGGTTCTCGGCCGTCCGGTGTCACGTCGGCAGATCGTCGAATTCTCCAACCTGGCCGCGCCCCGGTCCGGGGCAGCCCTGCCGCTGGTGGGGGCGGCGATCCGCCTGTGCTTGGCCGATGGCCGCGCCTACGGCCTGTTCACCGCCACCACCCGGCTCCGGGCGATGTTGCGTCGGGCAGGACTGACCACCATCGACCTGGGCCCGGCCCGACGCGAGCGGGTGGCCCATCCCGCGGCCTGGGGCAGCTATTATCTGCACGACCCCCGCGTGCTGGCGGTCGAAGGACAAAGCCTGCCCGCCAAACTGCTGCCGTCCACGCCCCTGCCCCTCAAGGCCGAGGCCCACCATGCGTGAGGTTCTCGAGGCCATCCACGCCATCGCCCGACGCAGCCCCGGCCGTGTCGCCATCACCGACGCCCAAGGCGCCTTCAGCTACGGCGAACTGACGCAGGCCATTGCCGCCACCGCCCAGGCCTTGGCCGACAGCGCGCCCGTGGTCGGCCTGCTGATGCCACGCGACCGCCGCCACGTCGCCGCCGACCTGGCGCTGGCGGCGTTGGGCCGCACCATCGTGCCACTGCCAGACTTTTTCTCGCCCGGTCAGTGGCAGCACATGATCACCGACGCCGCAATCGGCGTGGTGGTGACCACCGCCGAACTCCGCCAGCGCCTGGGCGATCCGGGCGTGCCGGTCGTGGTGTTGGAACACCCCGCGTCGGCGCCATGGCCGACGGTGTCGCCATCGCGGCGCGTCATCTACACCTCGGGCACCACCGGCGCCCCCAAAGGGGTGTTGCTGGACGAAAGCGCCATGGCCGCCAGCTTGCGGGGCCTGGAACGGGCGGTACAAGCCGAAGCGGACGACATCCACCTGTCGGTGCTGCCGTTTTCGCTGCTGCTGGAACAATTGGCCGGACTGCTGCTGCCGTTGAAGCTGGGGGCGCGCGTCCACATCGCAGCCAGCCCCCAATCGGCCCCTGCCGAGGCGGAACAGGTGGGGGCCACCACCTCGGTGCTGGTCCCGGAACTGCTGGCCGGCTGGGTGGCGTGGTTGCGTCACACAGGTCGTCAAGCCCCTGCCAGTTTGCGCTTCGTCGCCGTCGGCGGCGCCCCGGTGGGCGAAACCTTGGGGGCCGCCGCCTGGTCGCTGGGCCTGCCGGTCCACGAAGGCTATGGCCTGTCGGAATGTTGTTCGGTGGTGGCGGTCAACCGCCCTGGCCGGCGTTCTCCCGGAAGTGTGGGCCATCCGCTGGACGGAGTGCGGGTCTCGGTGGAAGACGGTGAAATCGTCGTCCGCGGTCCCACCGTCATGACCGGTTATCTGGGGGGCGCGCCGACCGGTGGCGTCTGGCGCACCGGCGATTGCGGCCGCCTGTTGCCCGACGGCAGCTTGCAGGTGTTGGGACGCAAGGACGACGTGGTGGTCACCGCCAATGGCCGCAACATCCATCCCGAGTGGATCGAACCCATGCTGTTGGCCGACCCCGCCATCCAAGCCTGCGCCGTCCTGGCCGGCCGCGCCGGCCTGCTGGCCGCCATCGTTGCCCGACCGGAAGCGAAGGCGATGTCGCCGGCACAATGGTTGCCGCGCCTGCAACAGCTGACCCGGTCGGCCCCCGCTTATGCGCGCCCCCTCGAACTGTCCCTGATCCCCGCAGCCGAAGCCCGGGCCAACGCCCTGTTCACCATGGATGGCCGCCCCCGGCGACGGCGCATCGCCCATTTCCTGAAAGAGGCGGAAATGAATTTCCACGAAATGCTGATCACCGAAACCCATCGCGAGCGCCAGGACTTCCTGTCCATTCCGCTGATCGCCCGAACGGTTGCGGAAGGCGCCGACTTGCCGCTGTACCTGTCCTTCCTGCACAGCGCCTACCACCATGTCCGCCACACCGTGCCGTTGCTGCAGGCCGCCCTGGCCGCCTGCGGCCCCGACGACGCCGTCCTGGCCGCCGGTCTGCGCGAATACGTGGCCGAGGAAACCGGCCATGACGAATGGATCCTCGACGACATCGTCGCGCTGGGTGGCGACGGCCAGGCGACCCGTCGGGCCCGGCCGCCGGTGGCGGTGCGAGCCATGGTGGCCACCGCCTATCACCTGATCGCCGAGGAAGGCCCCTATGCCTTGCTGGGCATGGTCCACGTCCTTGAAGGCATGTCGGTGGCGCTGGCCATCCAGGCGGCCCAATCCATTCGCGCCCGCTTGGGCGCCGAGGCGACGTCGGGCGGCGGCTTCAGCTATCTGACCTCGCATGGGGGGCTGGACGTCGGCCATGTGGAGGGCTTCGCCCGTCTGCTCGACGCCATCGACACGCCCGCCCGCCGTCGCGTCGTGGTCGATGCCGCCCGCGACTTCTATGGTCTTTACGGCAACGTCTTCCGCGCCTTGGCGCCCCGGCCGGCCGAGATCAGCCATGCAGCTTGACGGCGCACAAGCCCTGGTCACCGGTGCCGGCAGCGGAATTGGCCGGGCGCTGTCGATGGAACTGGCCCGGCGCGGAACGCGGCTGATCCTGCTGGGCCGCAATGGCGCGGCGCTGGAAGACACCCGACAACGCTTGCCCGACCCGACCGCCGCCCATGTGCTGAGCCTGGACCTTGGCGATTCCAAGGCCCGGCGCGGCATCGCCGACCATGTGACGGCGCTGTACGGCGGGTTGGACCTGCTGGTCAACAACGCCGGCGTGGTCGACGCCGCCCCCCTGGCCGACCAGGACGAGGACGCCTGGCGACGCATGTTGGAGATCAACCTGCTGGCACCGATGGCGATCACACGGCAATTGCTGCCCTTGCTGCAGGCTTCCGGCCAGGGACGGGTGGTCAACGTTGGCTCGATGTTCGGCGACATCGCCTTTCCCTTCTTCGCCGCCTATTCGGCCAGCAAGTTCGGTCTGCGCGGTTGGTCCGAGGCATTGCGGCGAGAGGCCGCCGACCTGGGTGTCGGCGTCACCTATTGCGCCCCACGCGGCACCCGCACCCCTGCCGCCGAGGGATTCGCCGGCTATGCCGAGGCATTCCGCATGCGACTGGACGCGCCTGAACGGGTGGCTCGTCGGATCGTCGACGGCATCGTCCGTGATGCCCGCGACGTCTATCCACGCGGCCCGGAACGGCTGTTCCTGATGATCCAGCGGCTGTTCCCGGCCCAAGTGGACAAAGGGGTCATCCGACAAATGCGCAGCGCTTTGGCCGATGTCAGGATGACGTCAGCTTCGTGGTCCAAGCTGTCCTGACGCCAGAACGGCCGTTCACGCACAAGAAAGGATGACAACCATGCAGATCACCGCCACAGGCCTGTCTTCGGTCTATTCCCCCCAAACCGCATCGCGGGGGACAGAGGCCAGCGAGCGCGGCCCCGACAAAGACAACGATGGAGACGAAGCCAAGGTCGCCGCCCCCTCGTCCCCCCTGCCGTCACCACCCCCGGGCCGCGGCGGCAAGCTCGACATGCTGGCCTAAGGAACCTGCCTGTGCCGCTGGCGGCACGGAAGGCCAAGTCACCCCATCTGCGGCAGGCGCACCAGGCCCAACCAATAATTGGCCAAGTCGCGGATGGCGGCGACGAAACGTTCCGGGTCAACCGGCTTGACCACATAGCCGGCGGCGCCGCAGCGATAGGCGGTCATCACGTCGTCTTCGGCTTCCGACACCGTCAGAACCACCACGGGAATGGCGCTGAACTGGCTGTCACGGCGAAATTCGGCCAAGAAGCCCCGGCCATCCAGACGCGGCATGTTCAAGTCGACCACCACCAGATCCGGACGCGGCGTGTCGTCAGCCCACCGCCCCCGCCGACACAGGCAATCCAGCCCGTCCTGGCCGTCGGTGGCGTGCAGGATTTGCAGCGGCGCATGGTTGTCCGAGAACACCGCCTTGATCTGGTCGGCGTCCTCGATGGAATCCTCGATCAACAAGATCACGCTTTTGCGCACCGTTTCCCCCGCATTCGCGTATCCGCAATTCTGATGTGGACGTTATCAGCTTGCCGATAATTAGGCAGCATAACATTCCTGTGGACTTGCTGTCTTACAGACTGTCCAATCTGTGCGCAAATATCCAATCCTTCGTTGACACCCAGGGGGAATAGGCCAACTCGCCCGCCTACGGCGAGCCGATCAAACGGGCCATGCGACGCGCATACCGGCGGCCGGCATGGGCGGGATATCACTGGATTGAGGGTTCTTGGCCGCGTTTACCCGCAACCGTCCAGACCACGCCGCGTTGTGTTGACGCGGCGTGGTCTGGGGTTCATGGACCCCTTGCAGGGCGACGCAATGGCAATGGAGGGACGGATCGCTTCGCAGAAAGCCACGATGGCGGCGCCCCCGCTGGAAATCACGCCTTCTTGACGAATTCCGACTTCAGGTCCATGGCGCCGATGCCGTCGATCTTGCACGAGATGTCGTGCCCGTTGGCGGAATCGGGGACCAGTCGGATGTTCTTGACCTTGGTGCCGCCCTTGACCACCAGGGACGAGCCCTTGACCTTCAGGTCCTTGATCACGGTGACGCTGTCGCCATCGGCCAGGATGTTGCCGTTGGCGTCCTTGATCACGCCTTCCGCGGGGGCGGCGGCTTCGTCGCCGGTCCATTCATGGGCGCAGTCGGGGCACACCCACAAGCTGCCGTCGTGATAGATGTTTTCCGACGCGCATTTCGGGCATTGGCTTTGTTCGACCATGATCTTCCTCGTCAGTCTTGGGGTTGGGGCTTCTTACCCAGTTTGACCTTGAACGACTTGCCCTTGAAAGGCTTGTCGCCGGCCTTGTTGAAGGGCTTTTCGCCTTGGGGACGCGGGCCACGGGGATGGTCGCCCTGGGGACGCTCGCCCTGGGGACGCTCGCCATAAGGCGTGCGTTCACCACCATGAGGGCGTTCACCAGTATGAGCGCGGGGCGGCTTGCGGAACTCGCCCGGCTCGACGCCTTCCACCGGCTCGATCCGGCCTTCCGGGTGCTTGACCGAGCGGATGGCGGCCTGGAAGCGTTCGGCCACATGGGCCGCCACTTCAAAGCGGGTGTCGCGATCGAAGATACGGATGGCACCGATATCTTGCTTGGACACATGGCCCTGACGGCAGATCAGCGGCAGGATCCAACGCGGGTCGGCGTTCTTCTGGCGGCCGATGTTCAGGCGGAACCACACGGCATTGCCATCGCCAGCCGCGTCGTCCCGACGGCCGCGCCGCTTTTCGAAACCGCCCCCTTGCGCCGGCGGCGGCGCCTCGGCGCTTTGGGTGAAGATTTCTTCGGGGGCCGGCAGACGCGACCGGTACAGCCGCACCAAAGCCAAGGCGATGTCGTCGGCCGAACGGCCTTCCAACAGGGTCTTGGCCATGGCCACGTCGTCGTCGCCCGACACTTCGTCGAACATGGGATGGGTCAGCAGGCGCTGCTGGTCCAAGCCGCGGATGTCGTCGGCGCTGGGGGCGGCGATCCATTCCGCCTGGACGCCTGCGGTTTGCAGCAATTGCTGGGCCCGGCGCCAGCGCGACAACGGTACCATCAGGACGCTGACGCCCTTGCGCCCGGCGCGGCCGGTACGGCCGGAACGGTGCTGCATGGTTTCGGCGGTACGCGGCAATTCGGCGTGGATCACCAGATCCAGGTTGGGCAGGTCGATGCCGCGGGCCGCCACGTCGGTGGCGACGCAGACCCGGGCACGACCGTCGCGCAGTTCCTGCAACGCCTTGTTGCGTTCGTTCTGGGAAAGCTCACCCGACAGGGCGACAACGCCGAAGCCGCGTTCCAGCAAGCCCGACTGCAGATGGCGCACCGCCTCGCGGGTGCCGCAGAACACCATGGCGGTGGGGGCGTCGAAATAACGCAGCGTGTTGACCACCGCGTGCTCGATCTCGGTCGGCGCCACGCGGATGGCCTTGTGCTCGATGTCGGCATGGCCTTGGGCGCCGGCGGCCAGGGAAATGCGCCAGGCGTCGCGCTGATAGCGCTTGGCCATGTCGGTGATTTCGCGCGGCAGGGTGGCCGAGAACAACAGCGTGCGGCGCTCGGCCGGCACTTCGTCCAAGATGGCTTCCAAATCCTCGCGGAAGCCCATGTCCAGCATCTCGTCGGCTTCGTCCAGCACCACGGCGCGCAAGGCGCTGGCATCCAGCCCACCGCGTTCCAGGTGGTCGCGCAGACGACCGGGGGTGCCGACCACGATGTGGGTGCCCTGGGCCAAGGTGCGACGCTCGGCGCGCGGATCCATGCCGCCGACGCAGGCCACCACGCGGCCGCCGGCCGCTTGGTACAGCCATTCCAGTTCGTTGCGGACCTGCAGCGCCAATTCGCGGGTCGGCGCCACCACCAGGGCCAGGGGGGCGCCGGCGGGCGGCAGCCGCGGGGCGTCGCCCAAGATGGTGTCGGCCAGGGCCAAACCATAGGCCACGGTCTTGCCCGACCCGGTCTGGGCCGAGACCAACAGGTCGCGGCCGGTGGTTTCGGGGGCCAGAACCGCCGATTGCACGGCGGTCAGATCGGTGTAGCCACGCTGGGCCAAAGCCCGCGCCAGCGGATGATCAGAAGTCAAATATTCCATGGTGCCTTTCCGGCAAAGCGAAAGGCCCGGTCGCTCGACCGGGCCTTTCTGAACTTGGTGGGCGCACAAGGACTCGAACCTTGGGCCCGCTGATTAAGAGTCAGCTGCTCTACCAACTGAGCTATGCGCCCCAAGTGCGCGGGTCTCCCCGACGCGAAGGTCGGCTTTATATGTCCGAGAGCGTCCTGATGCAAGAGAAAAATGGACTTTCCGCCGTCATCGCCGCCACAAACGAAAAACCCCGCCGAAGCGATGCTTCGACAGGGTTTTCCTTGAACTTGGTGGGCGCACTAGGACTCGAACCTAGGGCCAGCTGATTAAGAGTCAGCTGCTCTACCAACTGAGCTATACGCCCCTAACACGACAGAGCAATCCGCCGCGAAGGCCGGCTTTATAGTCGGATCGACCGTGGCTGGCAAGAGGGAATTTTGAACTTTTTCACGATGAATTCCACAGCCCCGCCTTGGCCTTTGCTGAAGCGCGGATTACAACGGAGCCAAGCCCGCCAACGGGCGAACGCCAATCAGGGGAAACGTCCGCCATGACCGATTCCGTCAAATTTTTCCTGCCCGAAGAAAAGATGCCCAAGGCTTGGTACAATCTGGCCGCCGACCTGCCGGTGCCGTTGCCGCCGCCCCTGCATCCCGGAACCGGCCAGCCGCTGGGCCCCGACGACCTGGCCCCCATCTTCCCGCAGGCGGTGATCGCCCAGGAAATGACCACCGAGCGCTGGGTCGACATCCCCGAACCGGTGCGCGACGTCTATCGCCTGTGGCGCCCGGCGCCGCTGGTCCGGGCGCGGCGCCTGGAAAAGGCCTTGGGCACCCCGGCGAAGATCTTCTTCAAGTACGAAGGCGTGTCGCCGGCCGGCAGCCACAAGCCCAACACCGCCGTGCCGCAGGCTTTCTACAACCAGCAGGAAGGCGTCAAGCGGCTGTCCACCGAAACCGGCGCCGGACAGTGGGGCAGTTCCCTGGCCTTCGCCGGCTCGCTGTTCGGCATCGAGGTGGAGGTCTTCATGGTGAAGATTTCCTATAACCAAAAGCCCTATCGCCGCGCTTTGATGGAAACCTATGGGGCGCGCTGCATCGCCAGCCCGTCTTCGCTGACCAGTTGCGGCCGCGCCATCTTGGAAAAGGACCCCCATTCCAACGGCTCGCTGGGCATCGCCATCTCGGAAGCGGTGGAAGTGGCCGCCACCCGCGACGACACCAAATACGCGCTGGGCAGCGTGCTGAACCATGTCTGCCTGCACCAGACCATCATCGGCGAAGAAGCCATGCTGCAGATGGAAATGGCCGACGCGGCGCCGGACGTGGTGGTGGCCTGCACCGGCGGCGGGTCGAACTTCGCCGGCCTGGCCTTCCCCTACATCCGCGAGAACATCAAGAACGGCGGCAAGACCCGCATCGTCGCCGTCGAGCCGGCATCCTGCCCGACCCTGACCAAGGGCCAGTACGCCTATGATTTCGGCGACACCGGGCATCTGACCCCCTTGGTCAAGATGCACACCCTGGGGTCCACCTTCATGCCGCCGGGCAGCCATGCGGGCGGCCTGCGCTATCACGGCATGGCCCCCATGGTCAGCCACGTCAAGGAACTGGGGCTGTGCGAGGCCCGCGCCTTCGCCCAGACCGAATGCTTCGCCGCCGCCGTCACCTTCGCCCGCGCCGAAGGCATCGTGCCGGCCCCCGAATCCTCGCACGCCATCAAGGGCGCCATCGAGGAAGCGCTGCGCTGCAAGGCGGAAGGAAGCGCGGAAACCATCCTGTTCAACCTGTCGGGCCACGGCCATTTCGACATGCAGGCCTATACCGACTATTTCGCCGGCAACCTGAAGGACCTGCCCTACGACGAACGGGAATTGGAAGCGGCGCTGTCGTCGCTGCCGCAGCTCAGCTAACCCCCGAAAAGCCGATCCAGCCAGCCGGCCCGCTTTTGCGGCCGGCTGGCGCAGTCGCCCACCACTTGACGGATCAGGGCGGCGATATCTTCGTCGTCTATGGCGTCCGCCTTCTGCCCGCCACCTCCGGGACCGGCTTCCAGCAGATCCAGCAGGCGGCGGTCAAGACGGCCGGAACGCGGCGGCCATAGCGGGGCGTTTTCCCAGACTTTGATCATCACCCGGGCGGCGCCATCCAAGGCGCGGGCCCGGTCGCCATGGGCGTTCGCGGCGCAAAGCGCCAGCCACGGCAGCTTGCGCACACACAAAACCGCGAAGGCGCGCATGCTGCCGGCGGCGACGAAGTCGAGGATTTCGTCGTCGGACAAGGCCAGCATGCGCGTCTCCGTTATATTTGCCCCTCAGACGGCGGGCGGGTTCCCCAGAACCCCTTGCCTCCCGCGGCATAAGCCGCGCGGTCCCTTGGGCCTAGCCGTCCCCAAGGAAATTTCCTTGGGGACGGCGTTTCACCTTACGCCTTGATGTCCACCAGACCGGACGACAGCAGCTGGGTCAGGTAATCCTTGGCCTTGCTGGCGTCGTTGCCCTGGCTGGCTTCCTGCAGTTTTTCCAGCAGTTCTTCCAGGGCGCTCTTTTCGGTCTCGTCCTCTTCCTCGGTTTCCGAGGTTTCCCCGGCGCCACCGGCCGACGGAGCACCACCCCCCGGCGGCGGGCCGGGCGGCGGAGCGGACGGACGGTTGGCCGCCATCTGGCTTTCGAATTCGTCCAAGGCGGTGCGAACCTGATCGGCTTCCTCTTGGGTCAGGGTGCCGGATTGGACATCCTTGGTCAGCTGGTCTTCCAAGGCTTGGCGCACACTGGCCGGATCGGCCGGCGTCGAACCCGAACTCATGGTCGACTTGACCACGCTTTCCAGTTCCGAGCTGATGGAAGAGGATTTTTCGCTGCTCAGTCCCTTGCTTTGCAGCGAAGTGGCCAGCGTGTCCTGCAGCGATGGCGGGCGGCCGCCCACGGATGAAATGCTCATGTGCTATCCCCTTGTTCTCAAGACGATGGGTGGATTCTCCACCAATCGCTTACACGGGGGGCCCAGGCCGACCCTGCGCGAAGAAAACCACTTTTCTTCGCGCAGGAAGAGGCCCGGTCAATCATGCGCTCAGCGACAGCGCCGACAACGAATTCTGGGCATACTGCCCCATGCTGCCTTGCTGTGACTTGGAATAGGCCTCGATGGCCGTCATCAACTGCTGCATGGCCGACGAGAAGGGGGAATCCGTGCCGGTCCCGGACGTGTCGCCCGATTGCAACGCGGCAATCAGCTTGTCCACCAGTTCCTGCTCGTCCTGGCTGAGCGAACTGCCGGAATCCCCGGAAGACGGCGGCGGAGGTCCCTGCATGCCCTGGGCGAGCTGTTCCGAGGTGATGGAATCGGCATCCTCGCCGGCTAGGCTTTCGAACAGGCTGGTTGCTTCTTCCTCACTGACATCGTCGGGACGGCCGGCCAGGAATTCCGCCCGCGACACCACGCCGTCCTGGTTGGTGTCCAAGGCGTCATAGACTTCGTCCGAATCACCACCGCCACCGCCGCCACCGCCAGCCGGAGGAGGCTGCATGCCGGCGACGAAGGTTTCGGAATCCACCGATTCGGTATCTTCGCCGAACAGCTTTTCGTAAAGCGCGGTGGCGTCGTCTTCGCTGACGTCGTCGGGGCGGCCGGCAACGAATTCATCCTTGGACACCGAGCCGTCGCCATCGGTATCCAGCTTGGCGAACAGGTCGGACGCATCCGGCGGCGCACCACCGCCCGCCTCCACGCTTTGCACCTGGATCATCCCGGCCTGCATGGTCGCCGCCATCTGCTGGAAGGCCGAGGCCAAATCGCTTTGGCTAAGGGCGCCGGTGCCTTCGCTGTCCAGGGTGTCGTAAAGCGCGCCGGCTTTGTCGGCGCTGAGGTCGTCGGGGGCACCCGCGACGAATTCGTCCTTCGACACCGTGCCGTCGCCATTGGTGTCGATGCGGGTGAACATCTTTTCGAATTGGGCCGAGCTGAAAGAGCCGAGCCCGCCGATCCCACTTGTCATGGTCTTTCTCCGCTTCTGCGGCAAGCCGACAATTCGGCTCACAGCAAGTTGCACGGAGCGCAAATAAAAATCCTGCGAACAAAAATTCTAAAGCAACATATACATAACGAATACTTTGATTTAGACAAAGAAAAAGCGGCTCGCCACATACTTTTGGCGTCCGTTATTTTATCGCTTGCACATTTACTTTTTGTTAGTGCAGTATCCAAATTGTCGCCACATTCCTTGCAAGAGAGGGGCCAACAAGCCCCGACGGGAGACTCGGGCAGGAAGGGCGGTTCAGAAGGCGTCACTCCCCAGAACAGGGAAATCGCTGCCGGGTGACCCGGCAAATGTTGCCGAGAGGGCGGCAAAGCTTGCCGCCTTTGGGGGTGGAGTGTTTCGATGATCCGGGTGCGGCCATGAACGACAGCCGCGACGACGACGAATTGCTGGAACTGACAGCCGCGGGGGACCGCGACGCCTTTCAGACACTGATGGAAAGGCATGTCAAATCCATGTTGATGCTGGCCCAACGGGTCAGCGGCAATTCCGACGACGCCGAGGAACTGGTCCAGGACGCCTTCTTGAAGGTGTGGACGCAGGCGCCCAAGTGGCGCCGCGACGGGGCTGCGCTGTTTTCGACCTGGCTTTACCGGGTCGTCCTGAACGGCTGCCTGGACCGCCGCCGTCGTCCGGTGTGGACCGGGCTGGACGAAGCGGCCGAACTGGCCGACACCGCCCCCGGCGCCACCCAGCATCTGGCCCAGCAACAAAGCCGCGTCATGATCCAAGAGGCGCTGGCCATCATCCCCGACCGCCAGCGCGCCGCCCTTTACCTGCATTATTTTTCTGAAATCAGCGCCCCACAGGCGGCCCAGGTGCTGGATATCAGCGTGCCGGCGATGGAAGCCCTCTTGATACGCGGCAAGCGAGCGCTTAAGAAAGAATTGATACGCCGAGGCGTCACCGACCTTGGAGACATGCTTTGACCGTGGATGGGCTCGACACCCTGATTCGAGATGCCTTCCCCGCCACCGACATCCGGCACGACCAAGTGCAGCGGGTGATGGCGGGCGTGTTCGCGCGCCTTGACCAGCCCCAGCCACAAGTTCCGCTAACCTTCTGGCGCCGTCTGGCGCAGCTGGCTTCCGATCTGACCCCCACCCCGCAAATGCTGGTCCGCCAGGCCATGCTGCCCGTCGCCCTGGGGTTGGCCCTGGGCATCTATCTGGGGCACATGCCCGAAGACACCGCCCCGCAGGACGAATTGATGGCCAGCCTGTCGGACCCCATGATGACGGCGGGCTATTGATGACGAGCCATCCCATCCTGCGTTGGCTGCTGCCGGTGTCACTGGCGGTCAACGCCTTTTTAGGGGGGCTGGCCATCACCGAATGGTTGGCGCCGGATTTTCCGCCGCCGCCGCCTCGTCCCGAGCGGATGATCGAGGAAATGGCAGAGATCCTGCCCGCCCCTGATGCCGCCATCCTGCGTCACAGCTTTGCCGAACATGCCCCCGGCATGGAGCGTCGCCCCCATGAGCGGGAAGAGATGTTCCTGAAGATTCGCGCCGCGTTGAAGGCCGATCCCTTCGATCCGCAGGCCCTGACCACGATCTTCCACGACGGCCGCAAAATCCGCGACGCCATCGACGATTCCATCGAAGGCGCGCTGGTGGACGCGGCCACCAAGATGTCGGCGGAAGGCCGCCATAAACTGGCGGAATGGCATCCCCGGCCGCCGCGCGGCTAACGAAAGACCACGCCGCGCGGCTGACCGTCAGCAAAAACCCCGCCAAGGATTGATCCCGGCGGGGTTTTGATTTTCACCAACGGGTGCCGATCAGCCGGCGCTGTCGTCGCGGGCCGGGGTGTCGCCCAGCTTCGCACTCCATTGCTCGGCCGCCTGCTCCAGCTTGGTCAGCACCTCGGATTCGTGCTTCAGCAGCTTGCGCGACGACTTCAGCGCCTTGTAGTAAAGGCCCGCCGCCAGTTCGTCGCGGATTTCCTGGCCGATATCCACCGCCGACGGGCAGGCTTCCAGATATTCCACCAGATAATGGGTGAACAGCGTCAGGTAATGGTCGCGCTTGTCCGGAAAGATATAGGCGCATTGCAGACAGAAATAGACCCTTGCGGCCGGCGTCGCGATGTCGTCGTTGGTCAGGATTTCCTTTTGCCGCAGGATATTGGATTCGTTGTGAATCCTGAGCTTGGTGTTGGCTCCGGCATTTTCGATGACGGCGCCGTTGATGATGACTTTTTCACCAGGCTTGAGATCGATCAGCAAGGGCAAGGGAAACACTCCTGGGCGGCGGATACGGACTTCCCCCAGCATTATACCCTTGGGGCGTCGGGCGCAATCCCGGGCGTCCTACCAGCCCCCGGTTTCCAGCCAGCGCCGGACCATGGGCAGGCGGTCCGAACCCCAAAATCCCTCGCCGTCCACCATGAAGAAGGGCGAACCGAACACCCCCTTGGCGATGGCCCGGTCGGTTTCGTCCTTGCAGCGGGCCTTGAATTCCGGGTCGTCCATGGCGGCCAGGGCGGCGGCGCGGTCATGGCCGCATTCGGCGGCCACATCCGCCACCACCGCCTTGTCACCGATATTGCGGCTGTGGGCGAAATAGGCGGCGAAGACGGCGCGGGCGAAGGTCTTGGCGGCAACCGCATCCTGGGACTGCAGCCACCAGAACAGCCGAGCGGCGGCGATGGTGGCCACCGGGAAGGGATCGGGAAAGGCATAGGGGATGCCGGTCATCCGCCCGATCCGGTCCCAGTCGTGGCGGCTATAGGCGCCCTTCAGCGGCTGGGTGATCAGCAGCGCGTTGCCGGACGCCTTGAAGGCCGGCCCCAGCAGGATGGGCACCCAATTGCATGCGGCCCCGGTTTCCACCGCGATCCGCTCGATTTCGCCAGCGGCGAAATAGGCATAGGGCGACGAGAAGTCGAAATAGAAGTCGATCTGCTTGCTCATGCCATCCGTCCTACCACGACACTTCGCTGCCGTCGAAATGGAAGAACTTGCCGCTGTCGGTTAGATTTACTTTATCCAGCACCGCCTTCATGCCGGCCACCGCCTGGGGCGGGGTCAAGGGGGCGTTGGGGCCGCCCATATCGGTCTGCACCCAGCCCGGCGACAGCGCCACCACCGCGATCTGACGGGCCGCCAAATCCAGGGACAGGCTTTTGACCACCATGTTCAACGCGGCCTTGGACGCCCGATAGGCGTAGAAACCGCCCGAGGTGTTTTCCGCCACCGATCCCATCTTCGACGAAATGGCGGCGACGATGCCGCCCGCCGGCACCAGATCGGCGAAGATTTCGGCCACCTGCAGGGGCGCCAGGGCGTTAACCCGCATGACCTTGATGAAGCCGTCGGCATCCACCGCGCCGAAGCTTTGGTTTTCGCCATAGATGCCGGCATTGTTCAAGACGATGTCCAGGCTGGTGCCCGCCAAGGCCGCCTTCAGCCGCGTCAGGGTGGAAAGGTCGGCGACGTCGGCCACATAGACCTCGGCCCCGGCATCGGAAACCGCCTTGCCCGACAACGGGTCACGCACCGTGGCCAGAACCCGCCAGCCGGCGGCGGCGTATTGACGGGCAAACTCAAGCCCCAGGCCGCGGTTGGCGCCGGTAATCAAGATCGTGGGCATGTTCCCTGTCTCCATCCATGTGGGCAACTTATGCTAACCGCGCTCATATGCTATGACAAACCCTCACCAACCGGTTATGGTCGTTTCGGTATACGCCCGACTAAAGTGGGAGATGTTTGGGGATGTTACTTGATCCGGGCCAGGACGCCGCCACGTTCAGCGCCTATCGCGCAGGTTTTCCGACGCAATTGCGCGACCGGCTGCAGGCCTTGGGCTTTGGCCTGGCCGGCAGCCACATCCTGGACCTGGGCTGCGGCCAGGGCGACCTGGCGAAGATGTTCGCCCAAGCCGGCTGCAAGGTCACCGCCTTGGACAGCTCGGAAGCGCAACTGGATCTGGCGCGGGAAAACTGCGCCGGGCTGGATGTCAGCTTCGTCCACGCCAGCGCCGAACAAAGCGGCCTGGACACCGCCAGCTTTGACGGCGTGATCGCCGGCCAGTGCTGGCACTGGCTGGACCGCCGCCGCACCGCCGCCGAAATGGCGCGGCTGACCAAGCCCGGCGGCGCTTTGGCCATCTGCCATTTCGACTGGCTGCCCTTGCCCGGCAACGTGGTGGCGGCGGCCGAGGATCTGATCCGCAAGTGGAACCCGGTCTGGCCCATGGGCGGCGGCACCGGCATCTATCCGCAATGGCTGGGCGACATGGCGGTCGCCGGCTTTGAAAACCTGGAAAGCTTTTCCAACGACGTGGCCGCCCCCCATGCCCGCCAGGAATGGCGGGCGCGGCTGCGCGCCACCGTGGGCATCGCCGGCCGTCTGTCGCCGCAATTGATCCACGATTTCGACCAGGACGTGGGCCGGATGATGGATTCGCGCTTTCCCGGCGAGCCGCTGATGGTGCCGCACCGCCTGTGGGTGGCCCTGGGGCGGCGCAAATAAAAAGCCCCGCCGATCCCTGGGACGGCGGGGCTTTTCACATCACCAGAAATCACGCCTTAAGGGCGGTGACCTCGATCTCCACCTTCATGCGCGGGTCGACCAGACCGCAGACGATGGTGGTGTTGGCCGGCTTGGTGGCCTTGAAATACTTGCCCAGCACCGGGCCGACGGTCTGGAAGAACGCGGCGTCGGTCACATAGACGACGACCCGGACCACGTCGGCCATGGTGGCGCCGCCCTGTTCCAGGGCCGCCTTGATGGTCTGCAGCGCCTGATCGGCCTGTTCGACTTCGCTGTCGGAAATCTGGCCATCCTTGAAGCCCGAGGTGCCGGACACGAACACCCAAGGATCCTGGACGACGGCGCGGGAATAGCCGGCCACTTCCTCGAAGGGCGAGCCGGAAGAAATCAGGCGACGGGACATGTGCTTTCCTTTGCGCAACGAAGGGCGAATACGGCGCACGGTTCTATACGATTTTCAGCGCCGCGCAAGGATTCAAGCGCTGAACAAGGGCTCCAGGAACGCAACCTTGCCGTCGGGGCTTTCCACGTCCAGCACCCATGAATCGGAATCGACGGCACAGGCGCGGGTCACATAGGCCTCGGCCCGCTGGTCGTCCACCGCCTCCGCGCCGGTGGCGCACATCCAGCCCAACCGCCCCTGGATGTCGCGGACCTGGGTATAGACGCGGTTGCGGTCGCGTCCTTCGATCACCCGCACCAAGATGGTGCCGCTGTCGTCGTCGCCTTTCCTGGCCACCACCGCCTGCTGGAAGCGCAGGCTGCACTGGCGGATGGCGGCATGGATGAACAACTTGGCTTTCAGTTTCGGTTCGCTCATTGAGCAGACTCTTTGTTCAAGGTCAGGCGCGACTGGGCGGTGCGGCGGATGGATTCCAGGATTTCCGGCGAACTGGCGGTGAATTGCTGGAAGTCCCGCGCATCCAGGACCAGCAACTGACAGCGGCTCAGGGCGCGGACAGTAGCAGTGCGTGGCCGACGTTCCAACAGGGCGATTTCACCGAAGAAGTCGCCCCCCTTCAGGATGAAGGTGCCGGCCGGACCGCTGACCTCGACCTGGCCGGAAACAATGAAGTACATGCAGTCGCCTTCGTCCCCGGCGCGCACGACGTTTTCGCCCTTGATCACCCGGACCAGCTTCAGCAGCGCCGCCAGTTGGGCGATCTGGGTGGCCTGCAACGCGGCGAAGAACGGCACCTTGGCCACCAGATGCCAGGTGTTGACGAAGTTCTGGCGCCGCATTTCCTCGGTGAAGCCCGAGGCCAGGATCGACGCCGGCAGGGCGAACATGCCCAGGCCCAGCACCGCCACCCCGGTGCCCAGGACCTTGCCCAGGGCGCTGACCGGCACCACGTCGCCGTATCCCAGGGTGGCCAGGGTGACCACGCTCCACCACATGGCTTGCGGGATACTGGCCATGCCGGGATTGATGTCGCGTTCGACGAAATAAAGCACCGTCGACGTCATCAGCACCAGCAGCGCCATGATGAACATGGCCGAAGCCAGTGGGCGCAATTCGGCCATCAGCACCGCGCCCAAGGTTTCCAGCGCCGGGGAATAACGGGCCAGCTTCAGGAAACCCAGGATGCCGAAAACGGTTTCCACGTCGTGGGGCCAGCCCAACAATGCCCCGACCAGCACAGGCGCGAAAGCCAACAGGTCGAACACCCCGTAAGCGCCGAACGCATAGCCGGCCAGACCGGCCAAGCCGCTGTCGCCGGCGAACGCCAACGCCACCCGCATCAGGTAGTCCACCCCCAGGAAACCCAGGCAGGCGTGCCCCAGCAGGCGGGTCAGGCCGAAGCTGTCACCCCAGATTCCGGGAATGGTGTCGATGGCCGTCAGGGCGGTGAAGCACAAGATGGCCGCCACCAGCGCCAGCCGATAAAAATATGCCCGCCGAGGCGCCAGCGGCTCGGTGCTCAACGTCCCCCGCAACCAGACCGTCGCGATCATCCCGCCCCTCCATCCTGGTCTTCTTGGGTTTACACCCCTTCCCGGCCTCTGACCAGTGGCCGCCGCATGGCTGCATCAACCCAGCATTGCCAACCGAATATTGGTTTTGCCGCACTGCGTCATGCTATGATGACCACACAAAAAGAATGGCATCGCGACCTCTACCGCCATCATGGGGGAAACACATGGATCAGGCCCCGCAAATCGTCACCTGGAGCGCCAACCTCAGCGTCGGCGTCGACCACCTGGACGCCCATCACCGTCGTCTGATCGAATTGCTGAACCAACTGGGCGGCGCCGTGACCTTGGGCGATTCACGCCAGGTCACCGGCATGGTCCTGGGCGAGCTGATCCGCTATGTGTTCTACCATTTCGGCGAAGAAGAACGCCTGATGGAGGAAGCCGGCTACCAGGACCTGGACGCCCACCGCCAGTCGCACCGCATCATGGCCGAGCACGTCCGCACCCTGGAACAGGCCTACGACCGCGACCCTTGTGCCGTGGTGGCCGCCGAACTGCACGGCTTCCTGGCCGATTGGCTGGTACACCACATCCGGGCCGAAGACAGCCGTTACGCACCGACCCTGTGCCAAATGGCGCAGGCGGTCTAGTTCGTTCGGACTCGCCCCCCTCTTTTGCGCCGCAGCACCACCCCTCTGTCGCATTGCAGCGCGGACATGGTCCCGGCGTAAGATGATCCCGCGATCACATGCGACGGGGGTTGACCATGGAGCATACATGCCGGTTCTGCGGGGAAGCCTATCCCAACCACGCCGAGCACTGCCGCGTGCCGGGCGACATGGATCGCTTCGAACGCATTCATGCGCTTTTGGACAGCCGTCCCGACAAGCGTTTCCTGCAAAGCAACCTGCAGCGCTACCTGGTCACCTTCGGCCGCTGGCCCGGCCCTCAGGAAAATTCCGCCACCATCGGGGCGTGATAGCTGTCGGGGGGCTGCCAGATGCGGGCCGGGCTGACCAGTTCGTCCCCCAGGGCTTCGTTGTGAACCTCGCAGCCGATCAGGTCGCCCAAAAGCGGCCGTGACAGCAAGATGTGGTCCAGCATCACCTTGCGGCCATGATGGATCACCGAGTAACGCTGGCTTTCCGATACCGACCGCTCCGCCGGCACCAGCATGCGCGCCGCCAGATGGCCGTTGCCGGTGTCTTCTTCGTCGCCCATCAAGGTGCGCAAGGGCGATTCGCGGTCGTCGCAGTTGAAGTCACCACACACCACCAGCCGGGCCTGGGTGTCGGCGTCGAACATCTTTTCCACCAGCAGACGGGCTTCCAGCGCCTGGCCGGCCCGCTTCACCGCCGCCAGATAAAACCCTTCCGCCCAACCGCCGACGCTGAGCCAGCGGCCATGTTCGGTCTTTTGCCCCGGCAGCCAGGCGGCGCGCGGCGCCCGCAGATGGACGTTGACCACCTGGACCACCTTGCCATGCCCCAGATCCAGGCAGGCGTGCAGGATGGGCCGATCCCATTCCACCGGCTGCCCCTGATCGCAAGCCGGCTTGGCGGTCACCGCCCGGATGGACGGCGCCGGCACCAGATCGTGCCAGACCTGACCATGGGACAGGATGGGAAAGCGCGACAAGATGACCAGATTGTGATGGTCCGACGGACGATGGCCGCCCCGGTTCATGCTGATCACCCGGCGATAGCGGGCGTATTCGGTGCCTTCCAACAGGCGCTCCAGGCCGACCGGAACCCGGGGGCCGCTTTTGCCGTCAAGAGTGTGGGCGTTGACTTCCTGCAGGCACAGCACGTCGGCCCGCAAGCGGCGCAGCTGGGGCCGCAGAACCGCCAGACGATCCTCGAACCCACCGTCTTCCCCGGCGCGGTCGTCCAGGTTTTCCAGATTGAAAGTGCCCAGCCGCCAATGTTTCAAACCGGCCTCCCGCCTGTGCATATTCTTGTGTCATTGTAACACGTCCGCCGCCGGCCCCCGCTTGTAACAAACACCCGGCCAGTGTTATTGATCAAGGGTGACGAAGGGGGTGAACATGGTGGTCCTGGCTTGGAGCGAGGCTTACAGCGTCGGCAGCGCCATGATCGATTCCGATCATCGCATCCTGATCAATCTGGTCAACCAGCTGCATGACGCCATGGAAACCGGCCAAAGCCGCGACGTGCTGTGCAGCGTGCTGAATGTGCTGGCTGAATACGTGGAGCACCATTTCCACCGGGAAGAGCTTTTGATGGAACGCATCGGCTATCCCGAACGGGCCACCCACATTCAGAACCACCGTGAACTGGAAAACAAGGTTCGCGCCGTCCGCGACCGCTGGCTGGCCGGGGAACGTCAAGTTCTTGATGACGAAGTGCTGACTTTTCTGAAAAGATGGCTTTCGGACCATATACTAAGGGCTGATCTGGCCTATCGCCCTTGGATCGAGGCTGCTGAAACCCGTGGGGGTTCGGGGGACGGCGGCGGGGCCATGACACTTTGAAAGATCACGGGGGGGAGGGCGCGTCCCGAATGATGACCGAACGCAAACTGTTTACCGCAGAGATCCAGCGCCTGAAGGCACAAGCGGTCAAAGGCGGACAAGCCGCCGTCGCCGCGATCGGCGGCCCGTCCAACGACGAGGTGCTGCGGGTCCTGAACGAAATCCGCAGCGACATCCGCAACCTGGAACACGCCATGCGCGGCGAGGAAGCCCCGCCGCCTTCCGCCCAGGCTGCCGGCCTGGACGAAATGGTCAGCCAGAAGCAGGCCGAAGTGTCCATGCTGAAGACCGAGCTGCGTGCCCTGGCCGTCTGCATCGAGCAGACCAAACAGGAAATCGCCGCCCTGCGCCCCAAGGATTCCGAGGAAGACCGCATCCTGGCGGTGACCTTCGAACTGGACGCCATCGTCGAAGCCACCGAAGGCGCCACCCAGTCCATTCTGGAAGCCGCGGAAAAGATCGAAAGCCTGACCAGCGAAATCGCGTCCCACGGTGACGACGCCTATGTGAAGCGTCTGGCCGAGGACATCAACGAATCGGTCATCACCATGTTCGAGGCCTGCAACTTCCAGGACATTACCGGCCAGCGCATCACCAAGGTGGTGAAAACGCTGAAATACATCGAGTCGCGCGTCAACGCCATGATCGACATCTGGGGTCCGGACAACATCGCCGAGATCGTCCCCAAGCAAGCGGACGACCATCGCGACGACGATTCCAAGCTGCTGAACGGTCCCGCCCTGGAAAACCAGGGCATCAGCCAGGACGAAATCGACAAGCTGTTCGGTTAAGAGCCCTGTCAACGCGACCGAAGGGCCGGTCCGCGCAAGCGGAGCCGGCCCTTTTACTTTCACACCCCAATACGATCCGTGAATCACCTGCCCGATAAAACGCACTATCGGGTGACGACCCGATAAGAAGACAAATAATCACTGCCGCAAATTGCATAAAATTTTCATTTTTTACTATGAACACGTCATCCTTGACGCGCCCGCCCCAAGCCGCCACCATGCGGCCGCGTCAGATGGCCGGGCGGCCGCTTCGCGAGCAATCGCGGGGAGGAAAGTCCGGGCTCCACGGAAGCACGGTGCCGGATAACGTCCGGCGGGGGCGACCCTAGGGAAAGTGCCACAGAAAGCAAACCGCCGCTGTCCGCAGCGGTAAGGGTGAAAGGGTGCGGTAAGAGCGCACCGCGGACCCGGCAACGGGGACGGCACGGCAAACCCCACCGGGAGCAAGACCAAATAGGGGCGACACTTTCCGGCCTTTTGGCCGGATGAAACGCGCTTTCGCGTCGTCGCCCGGGTCGGTCGCGTGAGGCGTTCGGCAACGAACGTCCCAGATGAATGGTCGCCACCATGGGAAACCATGGGACAGAACCCGGCTTACAGGCCATCTGACGCAGTTCTCAGCCCATTGCAGCCCCATGCCATCCCATGCGCCCAGCGCATCGGGCCCATCCGGGCTTTTGAGAACAATCTGCAAACAAATTTACCGTTCATTTACCTTTTGACGCCGATTCGTGCAGATGAATCAATGCGTTATCTGGCGTTCTTCTAGTACTTTGAGAAAACCTGGATTGATTTGCCAACAACCATTCTGAACCATGTTTTTACTAGCCAATACCATTGACGCCCATGATTACCCATGCTATCCCATAAACACCCACTGCGAGACGATCTTCGGGCGAATTGCGTCAGCGGAGGGGGGACCTGGGGAATGGGCACAATTCGGCAAGGGCGACACGGGGGATGGGACTCTTCCTCTCCACTTTCGTGAACAAGGTTGATCGCAAGGGACGCGTGTCGGTCCCGGCGACCTTTCGCGCGACCTTGTCCGCACAGTCCTTCCAGGGAATCATCGCCTATCGTTCGTTCACCGCCGCTTGCGTCGAAGGTTGCGGCATGGACTTCATGGAACGCCTGTCCGACAGCACCCAATCCTTCGACGCCTTCTCGCCTGAACAAGAAGACATCTCGGCCCTGATCTTCGCCGACGCCCGCCAGCTGTCCTGGGACCCTGAAGGTCGAATCCTGCTGCCCGAGGATTTGATCGACCATGCCGGCCTGTCGGAAAACGCCGCCTTCGTCGGCAAGGGCCAGACCTTCCAGATCTGGCAGCCCGAGGCCTACAAGGCCATGGAAGCCGAAATCCGTTCCCGCGCCCTGAAGAACCGCCCGACCCTGCCGCTGAAGCCTAAGACCGGAGGCGCATGATGGTTGACGCCCCCCGCCCCCGGGACTCGGAATCCCCCCCCCATGTTTCGGTGCTGCTGACCGAAGTGGTCGCCGTCCTGGCGCCGGCCGCGGACGAAATCATGGTGGACGGCACCTTCGGCGCCGGCGGCTATACCCGTGCCATCCTGGCCGCCGCCCCCTGCCGGGTGTTCGGCATCGACCGTGATCCTTCGGCGGTGGTCACCGGAAATGCTTTGGCCGGCGAAAGCCAGGGCCGCTTCACCATGCTGGAAGGCCGTTACGGTGACATGGACCGCCTGCTGCCCCAGGCCGGGGTCGCCCGGGTGGACGGCATCGCGCTGGATATCGGCGTTTCCTCGATGCAGATCGACCAGGCCGAACGCGGCTTTTCCTTCGCCAAGGACGGTCCCTTGGACATGCGCATGGAACAGAATGGCCCGTCCGCCGCCGACGTGGTCAACAGCGCGTCCGAAGCCGAATTGGCCGACATCATCTATCACCTGGGCGAGGAACGCTTCGCCCGCCGTGTCGCCCGCGCCATCGTCGAGGCCCGCACCGACACCCCCTTCAGCCGCACCCTGCAACTGGCCAACGTGGTCCGCGGTGCCGTCAGGAAGTCGGGCGACGGCATCGACCCGGCCACCCGCACCTTCCAGGCGCTGCGCATTCACGTGAACGACGAACTGGGCGAGCTGGAACGCGGGCTGGAAGCGGCCGAGCGCCTGCTGGCCCCGGGCGGACGGCTGGCGGTGGTGACCTTCCATTCCCTGGAAGACCGGGTGGTGAAAAGCTTCCTGAAAAAGCGTTCCGGCGACATGCCGGCGCCGTCGCGCCACCTGCCCAGCGCCCATGTGGGACCGGCGCCCACGTTCAAGCTGATCAGCCGCAAGGCCATCGCGCCCAGCGAAGCGGAAACCCGCGCCAATCCCCGCGCCCGCTCGGCCAAGCTGCGGGCCGCCCTGCGGACCTCGGCGCCGGCCTGGACCAACGGAGACGCGTCATGATGCGCGGCCTGATCGGGACCATCCTGTCCGCCATGGCTGCCGGCGTCGTCGGCATCGGCCTTTACTTCGTCAAGCACGAGGTCAAGGAACAAGAAGCCCATCTGGCCGACCTGAACCGCCAGATCCAGACCAACCAGGAAGCCATCCACGTGCTGAAGGCCGAGTGGAGCTTCCTGAATGATCCGGCGCGCCTGAAGCTGTTGTCGGAAAAGTACCTGGACATGAAGGTGATGGGCCCCGGTCAGGTCACCACCTTGCAGGCCTTGGGCCCCGTTCACGGCAACACCGCCGTCGCCGCCGCCCCCAAGCCGCCGGCGGCGCGTCCCGCCGCGCCTTCGGTGGCCGAGACCCGCCCCCCGTCTGCCGGGGGCATGCGATGAGCTTGTTTCACCGCCCCCAGCACAATCCTGGACTTCATCCCGGCGAAGACCTGCAGAACACGCCGGGTGCGTTGCGTTTGGACGGGGTGCGTTCACGCGCGTTGGAAACCGGCCGCACCCGCCTGCTGGTCACCGCCGTGGTTTTCCTGGGTATCTTCGGGGTCATCGGCGCCCGTATGGTCGACGTCGCCGTGTTGGATGCCAACCCGGCCAAGCCCCGGGCCCTGCCCACGGCGCGCACCGAAGAACTGGAAATGGCCCGGGCCGACATCACCGACCGCAACGGCTCGATGCTGGCATCCAGCCTGCCCACCGTGTCGCTGTACGCACGCCCCGGCGAGATGGCCGAAGCCCGCGTCGACCTGGCCGACGCCGCCCGCAAACTGGCCTCCATCCTGCCCGACATGGATGCCGAGGACGTCCACGCCCGCCTAGCCGCCGGCAAGACCTTCGTCTATCTGCGCCGCAACCTGACGCCGCGCCAGCAATACGACGTCAACGCCCTGGGCGTTCCCGGTCTGCATTTCGAAAAAGGCGAACGCCGGGTCTATCCCCACGGCAACCTGGTCGCCCATGTGGTCGGCATGACCGACATCGACAACAAGGGCATCGCCGGAGTCGAACGTTTCTTCGAAAACCGCCTGACCAGCCAGTCCGAGCCGCTGGCCCTGTCCATCGACCTGGGCATCCAGACGGTGGTGCGCGCCGAGTTGCAAAAAGCGGTGACCCAGTTCAACGCGCTGGGCGCTACCGGCATGGTGGCCGACGTGCAGACCGGCGAATTGCTGGCCATGGTCAGCCTGCCCGATTTCGACCCCAACGACCCGCCGGCCGGCACGTCGGAAGCCATGTTCAACCGCGCCACCAAGGGCGCCTATGAAATGGGCTCGACCTTCAAGCTGTTCAACACCGCCATGGCGTTGGAAACCGGCCGCATCAACCTGAATTCCAGCTTCGACGCCACCAAGCCGCTGAAGTTCGGCAGCCACACCATCCATGACGACCATGCCCTGAACCGCTGGCTGACCGTTCCGGAAATCCTGATCCATTCGTCCAACATCGGCTCGGCCCGCATGGCGCTCGACGCCGGCACCGACTTCCAGCGTCAGTTCATGGCCCGCATGGGCATGCTGCACACTCCCAGCCTGGAACTGCCGGAAGTGGGCTCTCCGATGGTGCCCAATCCGTGGCGCGACATCAACACGGTGACCATTTCCTTCGGCCACGGCTTGTCGGTGACCCCGGTGCAGTTGGTGTCCGGCGCCATCGCTTTGGTCAATGGCGGGATCTTCCATCCCCTGACCTTGGTGCATCGCGCCGCCGAGCAACCGGTTCCCGGCGAAATGGTGCTGAAGCCCAAGACCTCGGTCCAGATGCGCCAGCTGATGCGCATGGTGGTCACCGAAGGCACCGGCAAGAAGGCCGACGTCCCCGGATACGAGGTTGGCGGCAAGACCGGCACCGCTGAAAAGGCCGCTGCCGGCGGCTACAAGAAAAAGGCGGTGCTGTCGTCCTTCATCGCCGGGTTCCCCATGGACAATCCGCGCTATGTGGTCCTTGCCATGGTGGACGAGCCCCAGGGCACCAAGGAAACCTATGGCTTCATCACCGCCGGCTGGAACGCCGCGCCCACGGCCGGCCGCATCATCGCCCAGATCGCCCCCATGCTGGGCATCGCCCCCAAGCCGACGGCCGACGGACAGCAATCCGCCAAGGTCAGCACCGCCAAGGGAGGCAACGATGTCGCCCAAGCTCGCTGAACTGATCGCGACCATCACTGGCGTGACCTGCGATTCGCGCAAAGTCGCCCCCGGCATGCTGTTCGCCGCCCTGCCCGGCGCCAAGGCCGACGGGCGCGCCTTCATCGCCCAGGCGGTGGCCCAAGGCGCCACCGTCATCCTGGCCCCCGCCGGCACCCAGGTGGATACCGGCGCGGCGGTGCTGGTCACCGATGCCGAACCGCGCCGCGCCTATGCCCTGGCGGCGGCCGCCTTCTTTGCCCGCCAGCCCCGGCTGATGGCTGCCGTCACCGGCACCAACGGCAAGACCTCGACGGTGAACTTCACCCGTCAGATGTGGGAAAGCATGGGCTTCGCCGCTGCGTCCCTGGGGACCTTGGGGCTGGTCGCCCAAGGCTTCGCCCCGCGTCCCAGCCTGACCACCCCCGATCCCGCCGACCTGCACGCCACCTTGGCCGAACTGGCCGATGCCGGCATCGACCATGCCGCCATGGAAGCGTCCAGCCACGGTTTGGACCAGTTCCGTCTGGACGGCGTGCGTCTGCAGGCCGCCGCCTTCACCAACCTGACCCGCGACCATCTGGATTACCACGGCGACATGGTGGCCTATCTGGCGGCCAAGCTGCGGCTGTTCAGCGAATTGCTGCCCGCCGACGGCGTCGCCGTCATCAACGCCGATTCCGATGTCGCGGCAGAGGTGGAAAAGGCTGCCGGGGTCCGCCGTCTGCTGCGCTTCGGCTTTGCCGGCGCTGAACTGGCACTGAAGAACATCCGCCCCGATGCCCATGGGCAGGTGCTGGACCTGGACGTCCTGGGCCAAGCCGCCAGCGTCCGCCTGCCGCTGGCCGGTTCTTTCCAGGCCGCCAACGCCCTGGCCGCCCTGGGTCTGGTCATCGGCTGCGGCGGCAACGCCCATGCCGCCGTGGAAGCCATGGAAAGCCTGACGGAAATCCCCGGCCGTCTGCAAAAAGTGGCCGACTACAACGGCGCCCCCATTTTCGTCGATTACGCCCATACCCCCGACGCCCTGGAAACCGTGCTGAAGGCTTTGCGTCCCCACGCCACCGGCAAGTTGGTGGTGGTGTTCGGCTGCGGCGGCGACCGCGACCCCGGCAAGCGCCCGCAAATGGGCGCCATCGCCGCCAAGCTGGCTGATCAGGTCATCGTCACCGACGACAATCCGCGCACCGAAGCCGCCGCCCCCATCCGCGCCGCCATCCTGGCCCAGGCCAAGGGCGCCGTGGAAATCGCCGACCGCCGTGACGCCATCACCCATGCGGTGTCGCTGCTGAAGGCCGGCGACCTGCTGGTGGTGGCCGGCAAGGGTCATGAAAGCGGCCAGATCGTCGGCGACCAGATCCTGCCCTTCGACGACGCCGAGGAATGCCGCAAGGCGGCCGGAGGTGCGGCATGACCCTGTGGACCGCAAAGGAAGCCGAAGCCGCCACCCAGGGCACCCTGTCGGGTGCCGCCGACTGGAGCGCCAGCGGCGTTTCCATCGATTCTCGCAGCATCAATCCGGGCGATCTGTTCATCGCGCTGGCCGGCCCCAACCATGACGGCCATGACCATGTGAAGGCCGCCATCGAAGCCGGAGCGGCCGCCGCCCTGGTGCACAAGGTCCCCGAAGGCTGCGACGGTTTGCCCCTGCTGCAGGTGGCCGACACCATGACCGGCCTGCAGGATCTGGGCGTCGCCGCCCGGGCCCGCACCAAGGCCCGCATCCTCGCCATCACCGGTTCGGTGGGCAAGACCGGGTCCAAGGAAATGGCCGCCCTGGCGCTGTCGGCCCAGGGCAAGACCCATTATTCGGTGGGCAGCTTCAACAATCATTGGGGCGTGCCGCTGTCCCTGGCCCGCATGCCCGCCGATTGCGCCTTTGGGGTGTTCGAACTGGGCATGAACCATGCGGGCGAATTGACGCCGCTGTCCAAGATGGTGCGCCCCCACGCCGCCATCGTCACCACCATCGAAGCGGTGCATTCGGCGTTCTTCGCCAGCACCGAGGAAATCGCCGACGCCAAGGCGGAAATCTTCACCGGCATCGAAGCCGGCGGCCACGCCATTCTGCCCCGCGACAACCGTCACTTCCGCCGTTTGGCCACCGCCGCCAAGGCGGCGGGCGTCAAGCATATCCAAAGCTTCGGCAGCCATATCGACGCCGACGCCCGCATGCTGGACTGCGCCGTCGATCCCGAGGACACCGCCGTCTTCGCCCTGCTGCACGACCATGCCATCGCCTATCGGGTCGGCGTTCCCGGCCTGCATTGGGGGATGAACTCGCTGGCCATCGTGCTGGCCACGGGCGCGCTGGGCGGCGACGAGGTCAAGGCCGCCCACAGCCTGGCCGCCATGCGCCCGCCCAAGGGTCGCGGCGAACGCCATCAGGTGGTGTGGAAGTCCGGCATGGTGGAAGTCATCGACGAAAGCTACAACGCCAGCCCGGTTTCCATGAAGGCGGCCTTGTCCACCCTGGCTGCGGCGCGACCGGGCAAGGGCGGGCGTCGGGTCGCGGTGCTGGGCGACATGCTGGAACTGGGCGATTCCGCCCCCGCGCTCCATGCCAATCTGGCGGAAGCCGCCGCCCTGTGGGGCACCGATCTGGTGTGCACGGCCGGCCCGCTGATGAAGAACCTGCATGACGCGCTGCCCCAGGGGCGGCGTGGCGTGCATGCCGCGAATTCGACGGAATTGGCGGCGATGATCAAGGATGTCGTCCGCGCTGGTGACGTGGTCGTCGTCAAGGGTTCCGCCGGCTCGCGCATGGCGGTGGTGGTCAAGACTTTGTTGGAAGGGTGACGGGGAAACATGCTCTACAACCTGCTTTATCCCCTGGCTGACGAGGTTGCTTTGTTCAACCTCTTCAAGTACCTGACCTTCCGCACCGGCGGCGCGGTGCTGACGGCGCTGGTCGTCGCCTTCGTCATCGGCCCGGGCCTGATCCGCTGGCTGCGCCAATGGCAAAAGCAGGGGCAGCCCATCCGCGCCGACGGCCCGGAAAGCCACCTTTTGACCAAGAAGGGAACCCCCACCATGGGCGGTTTCCTGATCCTGATCGCGCTCGCCGTCGCCACCCTGCTGTGGGCCGACCTGCGCAGCCATTACGTCTGGATCGTCCTGCTGGTCACCCTGGGTTACGGCCTGTTGGGGTTTTTGGACGACTTCCTGAAGGTGTCGAAGAAGAACCCCAAGGGCCTGCCCGGCAAATTGAAGCTGGCCGGCCAGATCGTCATCGCCCTGATCGCCGCGGCTTGGGTCTACGCCATCCAGCGCGAACCCCTGGCCGGTACCCTGGCGGTGCCGTTCCTGAAAAGCCTGCTGATCCAGCTGGGCTGGTTCTTCGTGCCCTTCGCCGTCTTCGTCATCATCGGGGCCAGCAACGCCGTCAACCTGACCGACGGCCTGGACGGTCTGGCCATCGTGCCGGTAATGATCGCCGCCGGCGTCTTCGCGCTGATTTCCTATCTGGTCGGCCATGCCGTCTTCGCCAATTACCTGCAGATCCATTACGTGCCGGGGTCGGGCGAACTGGCGGTGTTCTGCGGCGCCCTGGTCGGCGCCGGCCTGGGTTTCCTGTGGTTCAACGCGCCGCCCGCCATGGTGTTCATGGGCGACACCGGTTCCTTGTCCCTGGGCGGCGCCTTGGGCGCCATCTCGGTGGTGACCAAGCATGAATTGGTGCTGGCCATCGTCGGCGGCCTGTTCGTCTTGGAAACCGTGTCGGTGATCGTTCAGGTGGCCAGCTTCAAGCTGACCGGCAAGCGGGTGTTCCGCATGGCGCCGCTGCACCACCACTTCGAAAAGAAGGGCTGGGCCGAACCCACCGTGGTCATCCGGTTCTGGATCATCGCCGGCATCCTGGCGCTGGTCGGCCTGTCCACCCTGAAACTGCGGTAGGCCGATCATGATCCTCGTCCCCTTCCTTGCCGACAAGAACGTGATGGTGATGGGCCTGGGTAAATCCGGGACCGCCACCATTCGCGCGCTTGCGGCCAGCGGTGCCCGCGTCACCGCCTGGGACGACAACGAAAAGGCCCGCGCCGCCGCCCTGGCCGAAGGCATCGTGCTGACCGATCCTGCTGGTTTGGACGTGTCCACGCTGGACCTGCTGGTGTGGAGCCCCGGCATCCCCCACACCCATCCCCAACCCCACGCCCTGGCCGTCGCCGCCCGCGCCGCCGGCATCGATCTGGTCTGCGACGTGGAATTGCTGGCCCTTGCCAAGCCGGACGCCCAGTTCGTGGTGATTTCGGGCACCAACGGCAAGTCCACCACCACCACTTTGTGCGCCCATATCCTGAAAAGCGCCGGCATCCCGGTCGCCGCCGGCGGCAACCTGGGCACCGCCGCCCTGGACCTGCCCGATCTGGGCCATGACGGCGTCTACGTGCTGGAACTGTCGTCCTATCAGCTGGAACTGACCCGATCCTTGCGGGCCCGGGCCGGGGTGTTGCTGAACATCACGCCGGACCATCTGGGACGCCATGGCGGCATGGACGGCTATGTCGCCGCCAAGCGCCGCCTGTACGACCTGATCGCCGCCGACGGCACCGCCGTCATCGGCCTGGACGACGCCCCCACCCGGGGTATCGCCGACTGGCTGCTGGGCGCCGGCCGTCGTCACGTCGCCATTTCCGTCAAGCAGGCGCTGGATCACGGCGTGTCCGCCCCCCAGGGCGTGTTGCTGGAAGACGGCTGCGAAATCTTCGACCTGACCGCCATCCAAACCTTGCCCGGCCGTCACAACTGGCAGAACGCCTGCGCTGGCTTTGCCCTGGCCCGCGCCTTGGGGGTCGAAGCCCACGCCATCGCCGCCGGCATCGCCAGCTATCCCGGCCTGGCCCACCGCCAGGAATGGGTCGGCACGGTGAACGGCGTGCGCTATGTCAACGATTCCAAGGCCACCAACGCCGAAGCCAGCGAAGTCGCCCTGATCTGTTACGACCATATCCACTGGATCATCGGCGGCCAGGCTAAGGAAGGCGGCATCGCGTCCCTGGAAAAGTATTTCGACCGCATTGCCCACGCCTATCTGATCGGTGACGCCGCCCAGGCTTTCGCCGCCACTTTGGACGGCAAGGTCCCCTATACCCAATGCGGCACCTTGGAAAACGCCGTCCAGGCCGCCGCTGCCCGCGCCCAATCGGGCGAGGTGGTGCTGTTGTCGCCGGCCTGCGCCTCGTGGGACCAGTTCAAAAGCTTCGAACATCGCGGCGACGTCTTCCGTGAACTGGTGGGGGGGCTGAAATGAGCCTGGGCCGCACCGACACTTCGACCATTGGCCGCTGGTGGTGGACCGTCGACCGCTGGACCATCGCCGCCGTACTGGCGCTGGTGGCCATCGGCGTGTTGCTGACCATGGCCGCCAGCCCGGCGGTGGCCGACCGCATCGGCGCCGATTCCTTCCACTTCATCCGCCGCCAGTTCGTCTTTCTGGTTCCGGCGGTGGGCGTGATGTTGGGGGTGTCGCTGCTATCGCCGCGCCAGGTGCGCCGCCTGGGCGTTCTGGGCTATTGCGGCTCGGTGGTGCTGTTGGTCGCGGTCCTGCTGTTCGCCCCGGAAATCAAGGGCTCGACCCGCTGGCTGTCACTGGCCGGCATCACCGTGCAGCCCAGCGAATTCGCCAAGCCCTGCTTCGCCATCGCCGCCGCCTGGATGTTCGCCGAAGGACGCCTGAACCCCGGCTTCCCCGGCAAGGCCATCGCCTGCTTCCTTTATGCCGTGGTCGCCGTGCTGCTGCTGAAGCAGCCCGACGTCGGCCAGACCCTGGTGGTCACCGCCATTTTCGGCGTCCAGTTCTTCCTGGCCGGCTTGCCGATGATCCTGGTGGTGGCCGGCGGCGTCATGGCGGTGTTGGGCGGTGTCGGCGCCTATTTCATGTTCAGCCACGTGCAGCAACGCGTCGACCGTTTCCTGGACCCGTCGGGCGACGGCGCCTTCCAGGTGACCACCGCGCTGAACGCCTTCAAGGCCGGGGGGCTGTTGGGACGCGGTCCCGGCGAAGGCCGCATCAAGCTGATCCTGCCTGACGCCCACACCGACTTCATCATGGCGGTGGCCGGCGAGGAATTCGGCATCGCGCTGTGCCTGTTCGTGCTGGTGTTGTTCGCCTTCATCGTGCTGCGCGGTTTTTCCCGCCTGATGCGCGACGACAATCTGTTCGTGGTGTTGGCCGCCGCCGGCCTGCTGGTGCAGTTCGGCCTGCAGGCCATCATCAACATGGCGTCCACCCTGCGCCTGATGCCGACCAAGGGCATGACCTTGCCGTTCATTTCCTATGGCGGTTCGTCCATGCTGGCCCTGGCCTTGGGCATGGGCATGGTGCTGGCGCTGACCCGCAAGCGTTACGGCCACGAGGAGCTTGAACAATGACCAAGCCCTTCGCCCTGCTGGCGGCCGGCGGAACCGGCGGCCACGTCTTCCCGGCCGAGGCCCTGGCGGCCGAGCTGATCAATCGCGGCTGGCGCCTGGGTCTGGTCACCGACAAGCGCGGCCAGAATTACGGCGGCACCTTGGGGACGCTGGAGACCTTCCGCATCAGCGCCGGCGGCATCGCCGGGCGTGGCCTGATGGCCCGAGCCCGCGCCGTTCTGGAACTGGGCTTCGGCGTGCTGCAGGCCCGCGCCATCCTGAAGAAGGAACGCCCCGCCGTGGTGGTGGGCTTCGGCGGCTATGCCAGCGTGCCGACCATGGTGGCCGCCGCCTCCTTGGGCATCCCCACCATCATCCACGAACAGAACGGCGTTCTGGGCCGCGCCAACCGTCTGTTGGCGTCCAAGGCCCGCGTCATCGCCATTTCCTATCCTCAGATCGCCCATGTGGCGGAAAGCTGCCAGGACAAGCTGCGCCACACCGGCATGCCGGTGCGGGCCGGCGTCCAGGCCCTGGGCGCCACCCCCTATCCCGTCCTGGACCACACCGGTCCCATCAATCTGGTGGTGTTGGGTGGCAGCCAAGGGGCCAAGGTGCTGTCGGAAGTGATCCCCGCCGCCCTGACCAGTCTGCCGGCCGAACTGCAGGCCCGCATCCACATTTCCCAGCAATGCCGCCCGGAAGATCTGGAAGCCGTGCGCGCCGCCTATGCCGCCAGCCCGATCACCGCCATCCTGGACAGCTTCTTCGCCGACATCCCGGCGCGTCTGGCCGCCGCTCATCTGGTCATCGCCCGATCCGGCGCGTCGACCATGGCGGAACTGACCACGCTGGGCCGTCCGGCCATCCTGGTGCCCTATCCGCACGCCATCGACGACCACCAGACCGCCAACGCCCGGGCACTGGACGAAGCCGGCGGCGGTTGGCTGATGCCGCAGACCGGCTTCACCGCCACCGCCTTGGCGGCGCGTCTGCAGTCCTTGTTCGCCCAAGCCGAAACGTTGGCCCGGGCCGCCCAATGCGCCAAGAACGCCGGCCGCCCCGACGCCGCCGCCCGCCTTGCCGATCTGGTGGCCGAAACCGCCCAAGTCCAGGAGTCCCGCTCATGAGAACCATGCCGCTTTCCATCGGCGCCATCCATTTCGTCGGCATCGGCGGTATCGGCATGTCGGGCATCGCCGAAATCCTGGTCAATTTGGGCTATACCGTCCAGGGCTCGGACATCGCCGACAATTACAACGTCGAACGTTTGCGCAAGCTGGGCGTCACCGTGCAGATCGGCCACCGGGCCGAAAACCTGGATCAGGCCCGCGTCGTCGTGGTGTCGTCGGCGGTCAAGGCCGACAACCCGGAAGTGGTGGCCGCCCGCTCCAAGATGGTCCCCGTCGTCCGCCGCGCCGAAATGCTGGCCGAGTTGATGCGCCTGAAGTCGGCCATCGCCGTCGGCGGCACCCATGGCAAGACCACCACCACCACCTTGGTGTCCGCCATGCTGGACGCCGCCGGCATGGACCCCACCATCATCAATGGCGGCATCATCAACGCCTATGGCACCAATGCCCGTCTGGGCGCCGGCGACTGGATGGTGGTGGAAGCCGACGAGTCCGACGGCACCTTCACCAAGCTGCCGGCCACCGCCGTGGTGGTGACCAACATCGACCCCGAACACATGGACCATTACGGGACCTTCGACAAGTTGCGCGACGCCTTCCGCACCTTCGTGGAAAACATCCCGTTCTATGGCTTCGCCGCCTGCTGCATCGACCACCCGGAAGTCCAGGCGCTGATCGCCCGCGTGCCCGACCGCAAGATCGTCACCTACGGCTTCAGCCCCCAGGCGATGATTCGCGCCACCAACGTGAAAATCGGCCCCGGCGGCGCCCGCTATGACGTGGTCATCACCGACCGCATCACCGGCAAGACCCGCATCATCGACGACGTACGCCTGCCCATGTACGGCGAACACAACGTCCAGAACTCGCTGGCCGCCATCGCCTGCGCCAACGAACTGGCCCTGACCAACGACGTGGTCAGGAAGGCCTTGGGCAATTTCAGCGGGGTCAAGCGCCGCTTCACCAAGACCGGCGAAGCCAAGGGCATCACCGTCATCGACGATTACGGCCATCACCCCGTCGAAATCGCCGCCGTGTTGAAGGCGGCGCGCTCCGCCACCACCGGCAACGTCGTCGCCGTGGTGCAGCCGCACCGTTATTCGCGCCTGTCGTCGCTGTTCGCCGAGTTCTGCACCTGCTTCAACGACGCCGACACGGTGATCGTCGCCGACGTCTACGCCGCCGGCGAACAACCCATCCCCGGCGCCGACCGCGATTCCCTGGTCACCGGTCTGCAGGAACACGGCCACCGTCAGGTGCTGGCGCTGTCCGACGCGTCCGCCTTGGCCGGCATGGTGAACGACCTGGCCGCCAGCGGCGACATGGTGGTCTGCCTGGGCGCCGGCAACATCACCCAATGGGCCCATGCCCTGCCGGCGCAACTGGAAGCCCTGCCCGCCAAGGGAGGAGCCGAGTAATGAACGCAGCCCCGCGGAATTCCTGGATCAAGTCGCTGCCGAAGACGCGCGGTCGCCTGACCGTGGACGCGCCTTTGGGCGGGCTGACCTGGTTCCGCGTCGGCGGCAACGCCGAAGTGCTGTTCCGTCCTGCCGACGTGGACGACCTGGCCGAGTTCCTGGTGGAACTGCCGGCCGAGGTGACGGTCACCGTCATCGGCGTCGGTTCCAACCTTTTGGTGCGCGACGGCGGGGTCCAGGGCGTGGTCATCCGCCTGGGCGGCGCCTTCGCGCAAATCGACGTGATGGACGACATCGTCACCGCCGGAGCCGGCGCGCTGGACCTGAACGTGGCGCTGACCGCCCAGGAACACGGGCTTTCCGGGCTGGAATTCCTGTCCGGCGTGCCCGGCACCATCGGCGGCGCGCTGCGCATGAATGCCGGCGCCTTCGGCGGCGAGATGAAGGACGTGACGCTGTCGGCCACCGCCATCGACCGCGACGGCACCACCCAGTTGCTGACGCTGGCCGATCTGGACATGAGCTATCGCCATTGCGGCAGCCCGGAAGACTACATTTTCCTGTCCGCCACCCTGCAGGGCAAGCGCGGCGCCGGGACCGCCATCGCCCAAAAGATGGCCGACATCAAGCAGGCACGCGAAGACAGCCAACCCACCCGGGTGCGCACCGGCGGCTCCACCTTCGCCAATCCGGACGGCATGAAGGCTTGGGAACTGATCGACAAGGCCGGCTGCCGCGGCTTGGTCATCGGCGGCGCCCAGGTGTCGGAAAAGCACTGCAATTTCTTGCTGAACCTGGGCGACGCCACCGCCGCCGACATCGAGAATCTGGGCGAGGAAGTGCGCCGCCGGGTCCTGGAAACCAGCGGTGTCACCCTGGAATGGGAAATCCGCCGCATCGGCATCGAAGGAGCCAAGCCATGAGCCGCGTCACCGTCCTGATGGGGGGCATCTCGTCCGAACGCGAAGTCTCGCTTCGTTCGGGTGCCGCCGCCGCCAAGGCGCTGGTCCAGGCCGGCTTCGCGGTCGAAACCGTCGATGTCGGCGCCGACGTGGCCAAGCTGTGCCAGGACATCGCCGCCAGCAAGCCCGACGTGGTGTTCAACGCGCTGCACGGCCGCTTCGGCGAGGATGGCTGCGTCCAGGGCTTGCTGAACCTGATGGGCGTGCCCTACACCCATTCCGGCCTGCTGGCCAGCGCCGCAGCCATGGACAAGGCGTTTTCCCGTCAGTTGTTCGCCCAGGCCGGCCTGCCGGTGGCCAAGGGCGTGGTGGTACGCCGCGACCAGGGCGGCGCCGACCCCATGGAACGCCCCTTCGTGGTCAAGCCGGTCAACGAAGGGTCTTCCGTCGGCGTCTACATCCTGAAGCCGGGCGACAACCGCGACCCGTTGGGCGAATGGCCGTTCCAGGCCGACCACGTGCTGGTGGAAGAATTCGTGCCGGGACGTGAACTGACCGTCGCCGTGATGGGCGACCGCGCCCTGGGTTGCCTGGAAATCACTTCGGAACGCGGCTTTTACGATTACGACGCCAAATACGCGCCGGGCGGGTCCAAGCACATCATGCCGGCCCCGGTTCCCGCCGACATCTACGCCGAGGCCTGCCGGCTGGCGGTCGAGGCCCACAAGGTGCTGGGCTGCCGGGGCGTGTCGCGCGCCGACCTGCGTTACGACGACACCCAACCCGGCCGGTCGCGTCTGGTGATCCTGGAAGTGAACACCCAGCCGGGGATGACCGCCACCTCGTTGGTCCCCGACATCGCGTCCCATTGCGGCATCAGCTTCCCCGAACTGGTGCGCTGGATGGTCGAACAAGCGGAGTGTGACGCATGAGCGACAGCGACATCATCATCACCGCCGAAGACCGGCTGACGCCGGCCACCACCGCCGACACCGTGGAAGTGCCCCGGCTGTCGCGCCCGCGCCGTGCCGCCAAACCGGCCAAGGACAAGCGCGACGTGCGCGCCGAAGGCCGCCCCGACAGCAAGCCCAAGAAAACGCGCCGCCGCCTGCCGCTGCCGCGTTTCGACTTCACGCCCTTGCAAAAGCTGTCGGCGGCCGGCATCGCCATGACCACCATCGTGGTCGGCAGCGCCGTCGTCTGGCATTCGGGCATCATCCAACGCACCACCCAGACCGCCATCGCCTCGGTGATGGACTCCACCGCCCGTCTGGGGTTCCGCATCGACCAGATCACCATCACCGGCCGCGGCCGCACCCCCATGGACCAGTTGGCCACCGCCTTGGGCGCCACCCATGGCAGCCCCATCCTGGCGGTCGACCTGGAACAGGTGAAGGACCGTCTGGAAGCCCTGCCTTCGGTCAAGGTCGCGGCGGTGGAACGGCGCCTGCCCGATCAGGTGCACATCGCCATCGTCGAACGCCAGCCCATCGCCATCTGGCAGAACAACGGCCACCACGTGCTGGTGGACAAGACCGGTCAGGTCATTCCCGGCACCATCGCCGGCTATGAAGGCCTGCCCCTGGTGGTCGGCGACGGCGCCAATTCGCGGGCTGACGAACTGCTGGCCATGCTGGCCAGCGAACCCAGCCTGGCCCCCCGCGTCAAGGCCGCCATCCATGTGGGCAACCGCCGCTGGAACCTGATGCTGGACGACGCCCAGGACGGCCTGGAAGTGCGCCTGCCGGAAGACGACGCCAAGGACGCCTGGCACCGCCTGGCCGACCTGGAACGCGCCCAAGGCCTGTCTGCCCGTCAGGTGCGCATGGTCGACCTGCGCGTCCCCGACCGCATGGTGTTGAAGACCGAGCGCGCCTCGGCCCCGCCCGAACCCGGCAAAGGCCGCAAGGACAACGGAGCCTGATGAGCATGCGCAACGGACTGATCGCCGCGCTGGATGTGGGAAGCACCAAGGTGTGCTGCTTCCTGGCGCGCGTCCAGGAAGACGGCCACCCGCGCATCGTCGGCATCGGCCATCAGGTGGCGCGCGGCATGCGGGCCGGCGCCGTGGTCGACCTGGAAGAACTGGAACATTCCATCCGCGCCTCGGTGGACGCCGCCGAGGACATGGCCGGCGAGCGGGTCAAGGCGGTGGTGGTCAACCTGTCGGGGGGCGCGCCGGGCTCCACCAACGTCAAGGTGGAAGTGGCCATGAACGGCCACGCGGTCAACGAAGCCGACATCCGCCGCATGCTGGATCACGGCCGCGCCCATCACGAAAGCGCCGACCGCGACCTGATCCACGCCATTCCGGTGGACTACACCATCGACGGCAACGAAGGCATCCGCGACCCGCGCGGCATGTACGGCGAACGCCTGGGCGTGGCCATCCACGTGATTTCCGCCGCCGTCGGCCCGGTGCGCAACCTGATGACCGTGGTGCACCGCTGCCATCTGGACATCGAAGCCCGGGTGGTCAGCCCCTTCGCCGCCGGCCTGGCCTGTCTGGTCGAGGACGAAAAGGAACTGGGCGTCACCTGCATCGACATGGGCGGCGGCACCACCTCGATCGCCGTGTTCGTCGGCGGACAGCTGGTGCACACCGACGTCATCCCGGTGGGCGGCTACCACGTCACCAACGACATCGCCCGCGGCCTGTCGACGCCCTTGAACTATGCCGAGCGCATGAAGACGCTTTACGGCAGCGCCATTCCGTCCCCCGCCGACGACCGCGAAATGCTGAAGGTGCCGCTGGTGGGCGAGGACGAAGACGCCGCGTCCAATTCGGTGCCGCGTTCCATGCTGATCCAGATCATCCAGCCGCGTCTGGAAGAGACGCTGGAACTGGTGCGCTCGCATCTGGAAAAAAGCGGCTTCGACAAGATGGCCGGCCGCCGCGTGGTGCTGACCGGCGGCGCCAGCCAGATGCAGGGCGTGCGCGATCTGGCCGGCCTGGTGCTGGACAAGCAGGTCCGCCTGGGCCGCCCGGTCGGCCTGCACGGCCTGCCCGAATCCACCAATGGTCCGGCCTTTTCCACCTGTGCCGGACTGATCCGTTACGCCATGGCGCACCAGCCCGTGGCCAAGGCCGGCAAGAAAGCCGTCCAAGAGCACAGCGGGGGCAGCGGCTGGGGCCGCGTCAGCTCCTGGCTTAAAAGGAATTTCTAAGGTTCAATAGGCCAAAAGGCCGAAACAGCGCGGAGGTACCAATGCTCAACTTTCTGCCCGGTAATCCACAGGACCTGAAGCCCAAGATCACCGTCGTCGGCGTCGGCGGTGCTGGCGGCAACGCCGTCAACAACATGATCGCCATGCATCTGGAAGGCGTCGAGTTCATCGTCGCCAACACCGATGCCCAGGCCATCAATCATTCGCGCACTGAACGGCGCATTCAGCTGGGCACCATCGCCACCCAGGGCCTGGGTGCCGGCTCCCGCCCCGAGATCGGCCGCGCCGCCGCCGAGGAAAGCCTTGAGGAAGTGATCGGCCAGATCACCGGCGCCAACATGGTGTTCATCACCGCCGGCATGGGCGGCGGCACCGGTTCGGGTGCTGCTCCGGTGATCGCCCGGGCCGCCCGCGACCAGGGCATCCTGACCGTTGGCGTGGTGACCAAGCCGTTCCACTTCGAAGGCGCGCACCGCATGCGCACCGCCGAAGCGGCTATCGAGGAGCTGTCGCAGTACGTCGACACCTTGATCATCATCCCCAACCAGAACCTGTTCCGCATCGCCACCGAGCGCACCACTTTCGCCGACGCCTTCAAGATGGCCGACGACGTGCTGTATTCGGGCGTGCGCGGCGTCACCGACCTGATGATCAAGCCCGGCCTGATCAACCTGGACTTCGCCGACATCCGCACGGTGATGAGCGAAATGGGCAAGGCGATGATGGGCACCGGAGAGGCCGAAGGCGACAAGCGCGCCATCGAAGCCGCCGAAGCCGCCATTTCCAACCCGCTGCTGGATGACGCCAGCATGAAGGGCGCCAAGGGCGTCTTGATCAATATCACCGGCGGCATGGACATGACCCTGTTCGAAGCCGACGAAGCCGCCAACCGCATCCGCGACGAAGTGGACCCCGACGCCAACATCATCTTCGGTTCCACCTTCGACGAGGCGTTGAACGGCAAGATGCGGGTTTCCGTGGTCGCCACCGGCATCGCCAGCGAAGCCGCCGCCCAGCCCAAGCCCACCATGGTCAGCGTCAGCCAGACCCAGCCGCAGCCCCAGACCCGGGTCGCCGTCGGCCAGGGCGGCAACTTCCGCCCGACCGTGGTCAGCGCCGCCGCCGCCCCGGCGACCGCCGTCGCCCAGACTGCCGCCGAGCCGACCATGGCGGCCCGTGCCATGACCGCCCCGGCCGCCGCCGTCGCCACGGCCGCCCAGCCGGCGGTGAACGCCCAGTTGCGCATGGCCCAACCGGCCGTCGCCCAGCCGGTGATGGCCCCGCCAGCCATGGAACGTGCTCAGGCCGAGACCGCCCCCCGCATGGAGACCCAGCTGCGTCTGGACCCCATCCTGGACCGCCCGGCCCCGTCGTCCATCGAAGCGGATTTCCGCGCCGACCATGACATGAGCCACCTGACCCAGGCGGTCAGCCACATCGCCGAAGGTCTGGACGTCCCGCAAGCGGCTCCGCTGTCGTCGGCTTCGGTGGCCGCCGCGCCGCAGCACCGCCAGCCGCAGCCCCAGCGTCATCCGGAACCGCAGCGTCAGGTCGAGGAACCCCGCCGCGCCGGTGGCCTGTTCGGTCTTTTGGGCCGTCGTGCCGCCCCGCAGCCGGCGCCCCAGCAGCGTCAGGAACCTCGCCCCGAACCCCGTCACGAGACCCCGATGGCGGCGCCGCAACCGGCCCAGCGCATGGGGGCGCCTGCGACCCGCAGCGAACCCAGCGTGGCCCGAGGTGGTGAAAACCTGGACATTCCGGCGTTCCTGCGCCGCCAGGCCAACTAAGGACTTTTTGACTTCGCGCTGATTTTTCAAAGTGTTACCAACTTCGGGGCCCGGCCGTTCGCGGGCGGGTCCCGCTTTCTTTCAGCCGCGACGCGAACCATGTAACAAAACGAAATAATGATTGATTTGAGCGCTTGTCCCCCCAGCGGTAGAAGTTAACCATCGAATTGGGCCGGATGCCGGGAAGGATGACAAAAGGTCATCAGGGAAGCATCCGACGAGGAAGGGACTTTAATCGTGAAGATCAACAAGACCGACATGGTTGCCGCCTTCAACTCTTCCGCCGAAACCAATGTTCTCCGCCAGCGTACCTTGAAGACTGCCATTGGATGTTCGGGCGTCGGCCTGCATTCCGGCGCCAAGGTCACCATGGTCCTGCAACCCGCCCCCGCCAATTCCGGCATCAGCTTTCGCCGCACCGACATCGCCGGTCGTGGCGCCATCGTTCCCGCTTTGTGGTCGAACGTCGGCGACACCCGCATGAACACCTGCCTGGTCAACGACGCCGGTGTCCAGGTCGGCACCGTCGAACATCTGCTGTCAGCCCTGTCCGGCATGGGCATCGACAATTGCGTCATCGAAATCAACGGCCCGGAAGTGCCGGTGATGGACGGATCGGCCGCCCCCTTCCTGTTCCTGATCGAATGCGCCGGCACCGTCGAGCAGGACGCGCCGCGTCAGGCCATCCGGGTGTTGAAGCGCGTCACCGTCACCGACGGCGACAAGTCGGCCACCCTGTCGCCGTCCGCCGGCGGCTTCCGCCTGAATTTCCACATCGACTTCGCGTCCGCCGCCATCGGCCAGCAGGATTTCTCGGTGGCGCTGACCAAGGGCGCCTTCAAGGCGGAAATCAGCCGGGCGCGCACCTTCGGTTTCGAACACGAAGTCGCTTACCTGCGCGCCAACGGCCTGGCCCGTGGCGGCTCGCTGGACAACGCGGTGGTCATCGACAGCACCGGCTCGCGCGTGCTGAACGACGACGGTCTGCGCTATGGCGACGAATTCGTCCGCCACAAGATCCTGGACGCCGTCGGCGACCTGTCGCTGGCCGGCGCCCCCATCTTGGGCATTTATGACGGCGTGCGCTCGGGCCACGCGCTCAACAACCTGTTGCTGCGCAGCCTGTTCGCCGACCAGACCGCCTGGGCCTATACCTCTATCGCCGCCGGCTCGGCCGCGGCCCAGGGTCTGGCCCTGGCCGCCCCCGACAAGCTGGTGGTCAACGGTTGATCCTCCGCCTTTAATATTCCTGAACGAACGAAACTCCCCCGCGGCCACTGGTTCGCGGGGGTTTTTTATGCTCGCTCTCTTCCCCTGGCACAGGGCCGTGCTATAGTCCCGACCAAGACTTCAGGCCCAAGGGTATCCATGTCGCGCTTTACCGTCTCCCGCTCGTTCGTCGGAACCGTCCTGATCACCGCCGCCATGCTGTCGGCGTGTTCCGACAAGAAAGACGAATACGTCGAACGCCCGGTCGAGGAGCTTTACAACGAAGCCATGGACCTGGTCGAAAAGGGCGAATATTACAAAGCCGCCCAATCCTTTGACGAGGTCGAGCGCCAGCACCCTTATTCGGCCTGGGCCACCAAGGCGCAGCTGATGGCGGCCTATGTTCTGTACGAACGGAACAAATACGCCGATTCCCTGGTGGCGCTGGACCGCTTCATCCAGTTGCACCCCGGCAACAAGGACGCGCCCTACGCCTATTACCTGAAGGGGCTTTGCTATTACGAGCAGATCACCGACGTGGCCCGCGACCAGAAGATGACCGAAATGGCGCTGAAGTCGCTGCAGGAAGTGGTGGACCGCTATCCGGCCAGTTCTTATGCCCGCGACGCCAAGCTGAAGGTCGACCTGACCCGTGACCACCTGGCCGGCAAGGAAATGAACATCGGCCGCTATTATCAGCAGCGCGACCAATGGCTGGCCGCGCTGAACCGCTACAAGGTGGTGGTCGAGCAGTTCCAGACCACCAGCCACGTGCCGGAAGCCCTGCACCGCATGGTGGAAATCTATCTGACCCTGGGGCTTGACGACGAAGCCAAGAAGACGGCGGCGGTCCTGGGCCACAACTTCCCGGGCAGCGAGTGGTACGAAGACACCTTCTCGATGTTGGGTTCCGGCAAGGGCGCCAAGGCGACAGCGGAACCGCAATCGTCGGGCTGGTTCGGCTGGTTGTGGTGATCGCCCCATGCTGGCTTCGCTGTCGATCCGCGACGTCGTCCTGATCGAAAAGCTGGACCTGGAATTCGCTTCCGGTCTGTCGGTGTTCACTGGCGAAACCGGCGCCGGCAAGTCCATCTTGCTGGACTCACTGTCCCTGACACTGGGGGCTCGGGCCGATTCCGGTCTGGTGCGCCACGGCGCCAACCAGCTGACGGTGATCGCCGAATTCGACCCGCCGCCCTTTCACCCCGCCCGCGTGTTGCTGTCGGCCCAGGATGTGGAAGCCCAGGACGGCCCCTTGGTGCTGCGCCGGGTGGTTACCACCGACGGCCGGTCACGGGCTTATGTCAACGATCAGGCGGTCAGCGTCGGGCTGTTGCGCAAGGTGGGCGACGAATTGGTGGAAATCCACGGCCAGTTCGAAAGCCATGGCCTGTTGGATGACAGCACCCACCTGCCGGTGCTGGACGCCTTCGCCGGTCTGGGGGAACGGCGTGGTGCCGTCAAGGCGGCCTGGAGCGCCTGGCGCGAAGCCGCCAAGACCCGCGCCCAGGCGGAAGAAGCGCTGAAACGCGCCCGTGCCGACGAAGAGAACCTGCGCCACGCCCATGACGAATTGCAGGCCCTGGCCCCCCGTCCGGGCGAGGAAGCCGAACTGGCCGCGGCCCGGGCGATGATGCAGCATTCGGAAAAGCTGATCGAGGCCATGAACGCCGCCCAGACGGCGCTTTCCGCCAAGGGCGATGTCGAGGCCTCGCTGCAATCGGCGCAGCGCATCCTGGAACGGGTGGCCGAAAAGGCCGAAGGCAAGCTGGACCCGGTGATCGCCGCCCTGGACCGCGCCGCTCAGGAAGCCGCCGAAGCGACCAGCCTGCTGGAACGGGTGTCGGGCGAAATCGACCTGGACCCGCGTGCCTTGGAAAAGGCCGAGGAACGCTTGTTCGCCCTGCGCGCCACCGCCCGCAAGCACGGCACCGACGTGGACAGCCTGGCGGCGTTGCAAGTCGAACTGGCAAGCCAACTGGCGGCTTTGGACGGCAGCGGCGACGACCTGGGCAAGCTGGCCAAGGCTGAACAGGCGGCCCGCGCCACCTATATGGAAGCCGCCCGCACCCTGTCCAAGGCCAGAACCGAAGCCGCCGCCCGCCTGGATACGGCGGTGGCCGCCGAACTGCCGCCGCTGAAGCTGGACAAGGCCCGGTTCGTCACCAGCGTCACCCCCGGCGAGGAAGACGACTGGGGGCCGGAAGGCCTGGACAAGGTGGCCTTCCTGGTCGCCACCAATCCCGGCAATCCGCCCGCGTCACTGGGCAAGGTGGCGTCGGGCGGCGAATTGTCGCGCTTCATGCTGGCCCTGAAAGTGGTGCTGGCGCAAAGCTCCAGCACGCCGACCATGGTGTTCGACGAAGTGGATTCCGGCATCGGCGGCGCCGTCGCGGCGGCCGTCGGCGAACGTCTGGGCCGTTTGGGCAAGGACGTCCAGGTCCTGGTGGTCACCCATTCGCCGCAGGTGGCGGCACGGGGCGCCCAGCATTACCGCGTCGCCAAGACCGAGGTGGAAACCGGCCGCGTCGCCACCAGCGTGGCGCAACTGTCCGCCGGCGAACGCACCGAGGAAATCGCCCGCATGCTGTCGGGCGAAAACGTCACCGACCACGCCCGCGCCGCCGCCGCCGCGTTGATCGTCGGGTAATATCTCTACGGCCCGCTCGGGCGCCGCGCGGGCTTAGGGGCCTATACCCCGCTTATTTCCAGCTTTTGAATTCGGCGAGCGCCAATCCCACCGGCACTTCGGCACGGCGAATGTCCAAGGTGTCGCCCAGCATGGGGACCCGAATGGTTCCCGCCGGCATGGCCAGATCGACCCAGCGCCCGCCTGCCGGATCAACGCGAACGGTGGGACGGATCAACGACACCGAGGTGCGCAGCAGTCGGGCCCGAGTGGTGTCGGGCGAGGTCACCAGCAGACGGGTGATCAGGCCCTGTGGCCCGGCATAGCTGACCACCGCCACCGAACCGGGGGGCATCTCGTCATCGGCGGCGGCGGCGGCCAGATAACGCCGCTGCTCGCCTTCGATGGCGAAGCTGGCGAAGGTGCCGTCATAATCGAACAGCCATTGCCCCGACGACAGCGAATAGGCGCTGTGGCGGTTACCGTTGGCCACGTTCATCATGCCGCTGTCGTCCAGCAGGGCCTGACGGCCCGGCACCACCAGGGTGTAAAGCGGCGGATGCATCAGGTCCACCGACTGGTCCAACGGCCAGGCATCCAGACGCACGCGCCCCAAGCCCTGGTTGGAACCGTCGAACACATCGGAATCCATCACTTCCAGACGCAACAGCAAACGGCGGGGGCGCGGGTCGCCGGGCAAAACCAGCATCATGGGGCGGAAGGTCACGTTGACCATGCGGGCTTCCAGCCGGCCGTCAACCTCGCGCGCGCCGAACAGGGATTCCCCGGAAAAGGCATGGAACAGGTTGACGTGCCCGCCGCTGGCGGCCAGCACCATCATCAAAACAGCCGCCGGCGCCGACCACAGCATGACGAAGCCGGCGAACATCAAACCTGCGATGAAGGTCCAAGCGTTGCGCATCAATATCCTGTCTCCCCCGTGCGCACATTACGCGGTGGCGCGGTCGGGGGCAACCGTCAGCCGATGATGGGCCTTAGTCCAGTTTCCGCCAAAACGGAAACAAGACAAGGCTTTTAACATGGCCCGCGCCGGGCCGTTCAATCGCCGCTCGGACTTGACGCAGATTATTGTAATTGCATGCCGCTTTTAAAGAACTGATCGGCCAAGCGGCCTTGGACATACTTGATCCCCAGCCCCTTGGCGACAACAAAAGCTTTGGGATTGTCGCAACGGGTCATCACCGCTTGGCTGTGACCATTCAACCCCTTCAGGCCGGAAACCAGATGGGACAGATCCTCTTCCGCCGGTGACAACAGGCTGTCGCACCAGTTGATCTTGACGAAATCCGGCGTCATCCGCCCCAGGTTCAACATCTGGAAATCGCGCCAGTCGACTCCGTCGATGCACAATTTCAACCCCATGTTCTGGGTCTGCTGCCGAACCTGCCGGTACAGGTTCATGTGCTGCAACACATCGGTCTTGTGCACTTCGATGACGATGCGCCCCGACAGACGACCGGGCAGCGCCTCGTAGAACTGGATGAAATCCCTGGACGACGCGGTGGCCAGGGTCAGGTTGACGCTGAACGCCTTGTGCCGGTATTCGGGGATTTCGCGGGCCATGGTGCGCAGCGTGGCGCGGTCCAGATCTTCCTTCAGCGCCTGGAACAGCCAGGGCGAGCCGGTCAGGCTGATGTCGGGCAGGAAATTGTCCTCGATCTGCTTGACGGAAACGAAGAATTCCAGGAATTCGATGGACGGCACCTTGTCGCCGACGAAATAGACCGGCTGGTTGAAGATGCAGTGCCTGAGGTCGATGCTGCGCAGCTTTTCCGACAGGAAGTTCAAGTTTTCGGCGCTCATGGGTTTTTTCAGCGCCTGGGCTTCCTGCGGCGCGCCGTCGGCGATGATCGCCTTGAAGGCATGGAACACCACGTCCAGTTCCTTGGTGGCGTCGGCGATCTTGTAGAAGCCGTATTCGCCATAAGGATTGCGGGCCGCCATGGGCTCGCCTTCCAGGAACAGCTTTTCCACCTTGGCGCAGACGCCCACCACTTCCGACACGGTGACGTGGGAATAGGCGACGAACAGGTCGCCGTTATGGGCCGGAAACACCTTGCAATAGGGCGAACGCGAGAAGCTTTTGTTGATGAAGTGCTTCGCACTTTCCACACGGCGCGACACATCGGTCTTGGCCGGCGAATTCGAGATGCAGAAGTGGATCACCCGCTTGCCCAGCGGGTCCTTCTTGATGGAATGCAGTTCGTGCAGGAACGCACGTTCTTGCTCGGTGACGCGCATGGCGGCGGCGCCCTCCTTCGCTGATCGGAAGTTGAAGACCTAAGCGCTGGTTTTCTTGGCCTTTTCGGCGATGAACCGGGCGTATTCCACGTCGGTTTCCATGATGTGGTTCAACAACCACTCAAGGACGAAACCGCGCACCTTCAACGCGCCGCGCAAGATGTCTTCGGAATCGATGGACTGACGCAGCCGCGAGATTTCCACCATGAACTGGTGGTGCAGGGCCGCGTGCTGATCCAGACCGGGATAGCCCCAGGCCTTCATCAACGCCTCTTCATGGGCGAAATGATAGTCGATATAGGCGTCCAGAGCCGTCAGCACGTCATGGACGCATTCTTCCGCCAGATCGGCGTTGATGTTGATATCCAACTGATTAAGCAGCGAAAACAGAATCAGATGCTCGGCATCCATCTCCCATTGGCCGATCTTGTAGCCATGCTCCCAGGCAAGCATCCTTCCCCTCCCCTAAAAAAAAAGCCGCCTCACCCCGGATGTGGTGGACGGTCTTCGTAACGGAAAATTTACCTCTGGGCCGGGGATGGAATCAAGAAAATACGCACACTTTATGCCATCAGCGATAAACAGCTTTCTGGTTCCTGTCCGGGCCAAACCTCGTGCTATGGTTCCACCCATGAACTTTCGTTATGGATCGACACGCTGATCATGGTGATCGGGCTGATTTGCCTGGGGAACATGCTGCACGCCGATGACGGCTTCGGCCCCGCCGTGCACAGAAGGCTGGCGTCGCGCCGCTGGCCCGACGGTGTTCGCCTGTTGGACGCCACTGAAGGCGGGGTGCTGGACCTGCTGCGGCAATGCCGTCACGCCATCCTGGTGACCAGCCTGGACCGTACGCTGGGCCAGCCGGGTCAGGTGCTGCGGCTCAGCGACGACCAAGTCCCCGCCGACCCCCAAGGCCCCCTGGGCGCAGGTGTCGCCGCCATCCTGGCCAGCATGCGCCGCCTGCTGCCCGAACCGCCGGCCACCGAGATTTTGGGCGTGGTGGCATTGCGCCAGATCCCGTTTTCGGCGGGATTGTCACCCTTGGTGGCGGCAGCGGTGGAAACCACCAGCGCCATGCTGTGGCGGGAATGGGGTCAGCCGGCCGCGGCCTGAGCCGCCAGGAAATCCAGGCACCCTTGCAGGATGTAGGCGGCGGCCATCTTGTCCACCACCTGGGCCCGTTTGGCGCGGCTGGAATCGGCTTCCAACAGGGTGCGGGTGACGGCCGCCGTGGACAGCCTTTCGTCCCACAACGCCACCGGCAGGTCACGCAAGGCCAGCAGGTTGCGCACGAAGGCCCGCGTCGACTGGCAGCGTGCGCCTTGGGTGCCGTCCATTTCCACCGGCAGTCCCAGCACCAGACCGCCCACCTCTTGCTTATCGACGAAGGCGAACAACGCCTCGGCGTCCTTGGTGAACTTGGTGCGGCGGATGGTATCGAAGGGCGAGGCGATGGACAGCCGCACGTCGGAAAGGGCCAGACCGATGGTCTTGGTCCCCAGGTCCAGCCCCATCAGACGGGCGTGACGCGGCAGGGCGGCGGGCAGTTGGGCGGGTTCAAGCAAGGGCATGACGCCAGTGAACTCCGCCCCGCCCCTGGGTGCAAGCTTCAAATGCCTAACAGCACTCGTCTTCCAGCGCCCGCAGGGCCAGCAGGCCGGCTTCGTCGCCGTGTTCCTCGAACAATTCCTCGATGTAATAGGTGTGGCTGCAGGCCAGGCACAATTCGTCGGCCTTGCGGAACCCCACCTTGCCGGCCTCGGCCAGCCGCACCATGAAGCGGTCCCACAGCGCGTTGGACTTGGCGGGGTCGGAAACGATGGCCAGCACGTGTTCGATCACCGTCTTGGCGTGGCCTTCACAATCGATGCCGCCGAAGCTGACGTAACGGTCGGGAGGGGTCATCTGGGTCATGATGTCGGTTACCTTGGGCTGTTCGGCGGCAGCCATGACAGCTTGTCCAACAGCCCCCCGGTCCTCAACCGTCGCCACGCCAACGGCATTTGGGTTTTCCCCAAATGCATCCTGGCCGCACGAATTGCGTCACACCGCCAAACGGCTGCGCAGTAGTTCCACCTTGCCACGGCTGACCGGCACCGCTTCGGCGTCGGGCACGTCCAGAACGATGCGCCATTGCCCGTCCTGGCGTTCCACCGCCTTGGCCCGGCGCAGATTGACGATCCACGAGCGATGCACCTGGACGAAAGTCACCGGGTCCAAGCGCCCGATCAGCTCGGCGAAGCCCATGGTGCAGGGATGGACGGAACCGTCGGTGGCGATCACCCGCGAATAATGCCGTTCAGCCCGGAACGCGGCGGCCAGCGACACGTCCAGCAAGCGCACGCCATGGCGCGAATCCAACGGCAGCTTCAGCAGCGGCTCGGCCGGGGCCTGGGGCAGCGCTTCCACCAGATGGAACACCAGGCAATAGCCGGGGTCGCCCACACCCTCCATCAGCGACACCCGCGCCACCAACGTCCCCATGGGCAAGGTCATGGCCATCGAGGCCGGCTGATCCGGCTGGGAAAGCGCCTGATCCAGCAACCACTGCACCTTGGGCCGCACCATGGGCGGATGCAGGTCCAAGATGGGCGTGCCCAGCACGGCGACGCCGTGGGCGGCGCCTTGGCCTTCCAGCATGCGCCGCGCCAATTGGTTGGCGCTGACGACGCGGCGGTCGGCGTCCAGGACGACCACGCCCTGGGGGATCCGCTGCAAACGATATTCGAAGCTGCTCATGACCGGGGCTCAAGCCCTTGCTGGGGTTGCTCTTGGCGGGTGCGGGTGCTAACGTCCGGCCAACTTCATCCAAATGCAAGACTTCTTGCTCTGGCTTACGGAGACCATCACCGCATGTCCCTGGACAAAGCTGCCGTCCGCGCCATCGCCGAACTGGCCCGCATCGAGGTCCGCGACGAGGAACTCGATCATCTGGCCGGCGAACTTTCCGGCATCCTTCATTTCGTCGAACAACTGGCCGAGGTGAACACCGACGGTGTGCCGCCCATGTCATCGGTTGCCGACCTCACCCTTCCCATGCGGGCCGACGTGGTCACCGACGGCGGCCAGTTCGCCGCTGTGCTGGCCAACGCCCCTGATGGCGTCATCGAAGACCAGGGCGGCTTCTTCACCGTTCCCAAGGTGGTGGAATAATGAGCGAACTGACCAAACTGACCATCGCCCAGGCCCGCGACAAGATGGCCAAGGGCGAGTTCACCGCCGTCGAGCTGACCGAGGCCCATATCCAGGCCATGGCGGCCAAGCGGAACTTAGGCGCCTATATCGTCGAGACCCCCGATCTGGCCCGCGAACAGGCCAAGGCGTCCGATTTGCGCCGCCAGGCCGGACAGGCCGGCGCCCTGGAAGGCATTCCGCTGGGCATCAAGGATCTGTTCTGCACCAAGAATGTCCAGACCACGGCAGCCAGCCGCATCCTGGAAGGCTTCAAGCCGCAGTATGAATCCACTGTTTCGGGCAAACTGCTGGATGCCGGTTCGGTGATGCTGGGCAAGCTGAACCTGGACGAATTCGCCATGGGTTCGTCCAACATGACCAGCTATTACGGCAAGGTCACCAACCCCTGGAAGTCCAAGGCGGACCCGGCCAAGAAGCTGGTCCCCGGCGGCTCGTCGGGCGGTTCGGCGGCGGCTGTCGCCGCCCGCATCGCCATGGGCGCCACCGGCACCGACACCGGCGGTTCCATCCGCCAGCCCGCCGCCTTCTGCGGCATCACCGGCATCAAGCCGACCTATGGCCGTTGCTCGCGCTGGGGCGTCGTCGCCTTCGCCAGCTCGCTGGATCAGGCCGGGCCGATGGCGCGCGACGTGCGCGACTGCGCCATCATGCTGGGCGCCATGGCCGGGCACGATCCCAAGGACAGCACCTCGGCCCCCATGGCCGTGCCCAATTTCGAAGCGGCGCTGACCGGCGACATCCGCGGCCTGAAGGTGGGCATTCCCAAGGAATACCGCCCCGACGGCCTGTCCGACGAAATCCAGAAGGTGTGGGAACAGGGCATCGAGTGGCTGAAGGCCGCCGGCGCCACCCCGGTGGAAATCACCCTGCCGCACACCAAATACGCCCTGCCGACCTATTACATCGTCGCCCCGGCCGAGGCGTCGTCGAACCTGGCCCGCTATGACGGCGTGCGCTTCGGCCTGCGCGTCGAAGGCAGCAGCCTGGACGACATGTACAAGAAGACCCGCGCCGCCGGTTTCGGCTCGGAAGTGCGCCGCCGTATCATGATCGGCACCTATGTGCTGTCGGCCGGCTATTACGACGCCTATTATTCCAAGGCGCAGAAGGTCCGCCGTCTGATCGCCGACGACTTCAAGAAGGCGTTCGAGACCGTCGACGTCATCTTGACCCCCACCGCGCCGTCGGCTGCTTTCGGCATGGACGAGAACACCGACGATCCGGTGACCATGTGGCTGAACGACGTGTTCACCATCCCCACCAGCCTTGCCGGCCTGCCCGGCCTGTCGTTGCCCGCCGGCCTTGACGCCGCCGGCCTGCCCCTGGGTCTGCAACTGATCGGTCGTCCGTTCGACGAGGAAACCGTGTTCAAGGTGGCCGGCGTGATGGAATCCGCCGCCGGCTTCACTGCCACTCCGGAGGGTGTGTGATGATCATTCAGGGTGATACCGGCGATTGGGAAATCGTCATCGGTCTGGAAGTGCACGCCCAGGTCATTTCCAACGCCAAGCTGTTTTCGGGTGCGGCCACCGCTTTCGGCGCCGAGCCCAACGATCAGGTCAGCTTTGTCGACGCCGGCTTTCCCGGCATGCTGCCGGTGATCAACGAAAAGTGCGTCGAACAGGCGGTGCGCACCGGCCTGGGCCTGAAGGCCCAGATCAACCTGACCAGCGTCTTCGCGCGTAAGAACTATTTCTACGCCGATCTGCCCCAGGGCTATCAGATCAGCCAGTACGACATGCCCATCGTCGGCGAAGGCACGCTTTTGATCGACCTGCCCGACGGCTCGACGCGGGCCATCGGCATCGAACGCCTACACCTGGAACAGGACGCCGGCAAGTCCATCCACGACATGCACCCGTCCAAGTCCTATATCGACCTGAACCGGTCCGGCGTGGCGTTGATGGAAATCGTGTCCAAGCCCGACATGCGGTCCCCGGAAGAAGCCGGCGCCTACCTGACCAAGCTGCGCACCATCCTGCGTTACCTGGGCACCTGCGACGGCAACATGCAGGAAGGCAGCATGCGCTGCGACGCCAACGTCTCGGTGCGTCCGGTGGGCTCGACCGAGCTGCGTACCCGCTGCGAGATCAAGAACGTCAATTCCATCCGCTTCGTCCAGCAGGCCATCGAATACGAGGCCCGGCGCCACATCGACGTCTATGAAAACGGCGGCGAGATCAAGCAGGAAACCCGTCTGTTCGATTCGGTCAAGGGCGAAACCCGTTCCATGCGCAGCAAGGAACACGCCCACGATTACCGCTATTTCCCCGATCCCGACCTGCTGCCGCTGGTGGTGTCGCAGGATCTGGTGGACAGCATCAAGGCGACCCTGCCGGAACTGCCGGACGAGAAGAAGGCCCGCTTCATGGCCGAATACGGCCTGAACGCCTACGACGCCGGCGTCATGGTCGCCGAAAAGGAAGCGGCCGAGTTCTTCGAAGGCGTCGCCAAGGGCCGCGACGGCAAGACCGCCGCCAACTGGGTTATGGGCGACTTCTTCGCCACCATGAATTCCGACGCCAAATACACCTGGACCAATCCGCCGGTGAGCGCCGAGAACCTGGGGCGTATGATCGACCTGATCAAGGACGGCACCATTTCCACCCGTCTGGCCAAGGACGTGTTCATCTTCATGGTGGAATCGGGCAAGGATCCGGCAACCATCGTCGAGGAAAAGGGCCTGAAGCAGGTCACCGACACCGGGGCCATCGAAAAGGCCATCGACGAAGTGTTCGCCGCCAACCCCGACAAGGTGGCCGAGGTCAAGGCCGGCAAGGACAAGCTGATGGGCTGGTTCGTCGGCCAGGTGATGAAGGCGACGCAAGGCAAGGCCAATCCCGGCATGCTGAACGAACTGATCGCCAAGAAGTTCAAGGAATAGCCGACACAAACCCCGATGACGCAGGTCATCGGGGTTTGTTTTTGCCCGGCCCACGTGACCAAAATCAAAGCGCCCACCCGTTCGGGCGGTCATCATGTCCCTCATCCTGGATTTGTCCTGATGGAGAGTGTCATGACCGCCGCCGCTTCCTCGTTCCGTTCCGAAGTCACCGCCCTGGTTCTGGGCCTGGGTATTTTGTGCGCCGGCACCGTGGCGCTGGTCGGATCCATCGGCCTGGGCGCGTGGATCATGGGCATCTGATCCTCCGACCAACGGAGGAATTGCGATTTCGCAGCGTTGACGCGATAATGGAAATTCCAAGGCGGGCTTATAGCCCGCCTTTTTCTTTACTTATTGCCGTCGCAAAACCCTTGACGGCTGTCATAAAAATGTAACAAAAGCCCCCTTCGTTTCCGTTTCCCAGGTCAATGCCGTGAGTCCAGCCAAAACCTTGGTCCAATATGCCGCCCTGCCCTATCGGGTAGTCGATGGTCATGCCGAGGTGCTGCTGGTGACCTCGCGCGAGACCAAGCGCTGGATCCTGCCGAAAGGGCGCCCGGAAAAGCGCCTGAAGGCGCACGAGGTGGCCGCCGCCGAAGCCTTCGAGGAAGCCGGCATCGTCGGCACCGTGGTCAAGGATGCGTTCTGCCATTTTTCCAGCACCAAGCGCCTGAAGAACGGCCACGAACTGCCCTGCACCATCAAGGTCTATCTGCTGAAGGTAAAAAAGCAGGTGGACGATTGGCCGGAAAAGGGCCAACGCGAGCGCCGGTGGTTCACCCCCGGCGAAGCGGCCATGACCGTCACCGAGGCAGGGCTGATCAAAACCTTGCTGGATTTCGGCGCCCACTGGGTTTGAATCCCGCCCTTGCGCACATTGCGTGACTTCCGCAATGGACTCGGGCGCGGCCATCGGTGTATGACACTTCCGTTACAAAAGAATGGGGTCCCCATGGCTTTGAAATTCCTGCGCTCGCTGATGCCCAAGGAAGAGCGTTTCGTCGAATATTTCACCGCGCACGCACAATGCATCGCCGACGCCGCCGTCGCCCTTACGGCGATGATGCAGGCCCCGGCCGGCGAACGTGAAAACCGCTTCGCGCAGGTGTGCACCATCGAAAGCAAGGCCGATTCCATCGCCAAGGAAACCTTGGTCGCCCTGCACCGCGCCTTCATCACGCCGTTCGACCGTTCCGACATCCACGCGCTGACCACCGCGCTCGATGACGCCGTCGACCTGATCGAGGACGTGGCCCAGCACGCCATGCTGTATCGCCTGGAAGCATTCGGCCCGCGCATGATCGAACTGGCCGCCATGATCGAAGCCAGCGCCAAGCTGCTGGTCCAGGTCATCCCGCTGCTGGACAACATCAACAACAACGTCGCCCAGATCAACTCGCTGTGCGAACACGTCGGCAAGATCGAAAGCGAAGGCGACCGCCTGCTGCGTCAGGCCCTGGCGGAACTGATCGCCGAAAATCCCGACACCATCGCCTTCATCGGCAAGAAGGAAGTCTACGACCTGTTGGAGACGGTCACCGACCGCTGCGACGACGTCGCCGACCTGATCGAAGGCATCGTCCTGGATCACGTGTGATGGAAGCCACGCTCGCGCTCCCCGCCCTGGTGGCGATCATCGCCGTCGCGCTGTTCTTCGATTTCATCAACGGCCTGCACGACGCGGCGAATTCCATCGCCACCGTGGTCTCGACACGGGTGCTGCCGCCCAAATGGGCGGTGGCGTGGGCGGCGTTCTTCAACTTCATCGCCTTCCTGTTCTTCGGCCTGCATGTGGCCGACACGGTGGGCCGCGGCATCGTCCAGCCCGACGTCATCGACCCCATCATCATCGTGTCCGCATTGGCCGGCGCCATCAGCTGGAACCTGATCACCTGGTATCTGGGCCTGCCGTCGTCGTCGTCGCACGCCCTGATCGGTGGCTTGGCCGGCGCCGCACTGGTCAAGGCCGGCCTGTCGGGCTTGGCCTGGGGCGGTTTCAACAAGACCGCCGTCGCCATCGTCGGCTCGCCGCTGGTGGGATTCGCCCTGGCGGTGTCGGTGATGATCACCCTGTCGTGGGTATTGCGCCGCGCCACCCCGTTCATGGTGGACAAAGGGTTCCGCCACCTGCAATTGCTGTCCGCCGCCCTTTACTCCCTGGGCCATGGCGGCAACGACGCGCAAAAGACCATGGGCATCATCGCCGTGCTGTTGTACAGCCAAGGCTATCTGGGCGAGACCTTCCACGTGCCGTTGTGGGTGGTTCTTTCCGCCCAGGCGGCCATGGGCCTGGGCACCCTGATGGGCGGCTGGCGCATCGTCAAGACCATGGGTTCGAAGATCACCGATTTGCGCCCCTTCCAGGGCTTCTGCGCCGAAACCGCCGGCGCCATGACCCTGTTCGGCGCCACCTGGCTGGGCATCCCGGTGTCCACCACCCACACCATCACCGGCTCCATCGTCGGCGTCGGCGCCGTCAAACGCCAGTCGGCGGTGCGCTGGGGACTGGCCGGCAGCATCGTCTGGGCCTGGATCTTCACCATCCCCGCCGCCGGCATCATCTCGGCCGCCACCTATTGGGTGGTCAGCCAGTTCTGATAGAAAAGGCGAAGAGGTCCCCCTCTTCGCCTTTCTTCTTCACCCCGCCCGATTGAGCGCACTGGCGATGGCCTTCAGCGCCGCCATGGTCACCGACGCATCCAGCGCGGCGCCGTGGACCACGCCGCCATCCTTGCCCGCCAAGGCCACATAGGACGCGGCTTGGGCTTCCGAGCCCTGGCCGATGGCGTGCTCGTGGTAGTCCTTGACCTTGACCATCATGCCCAGATCCTTTTCCAAGGCATGGACGAAAGCGTCCACCGGACCGGCGCCGATGCCTTGGACGATGCGCTCCTTACCGTCCACCACCAAGGTGGCGGTCAAGGCACGTTGCCCCTTGCCCACCGGCACGGTCGAGTAATCGGCCACCTGGATACGGCCTTCGCCCAAATAGGTGCGCTGGAAGAAAGTCCAGATTTCGTCAGGCGCCAATTCCCGACCCTCGCGGTCGGCATGGTCTTGAACCACCTTGGAAAATTCGGCCTGAAAGGCCTTGGGCAATTCCAAACCGTGGTCGCGTTCCAGCACGAAGGCGACGCCGCCCTTGCCCGACTGGCTGTTGATGCGGATCACCGCTTCGTAAGAGCGTCCGACATCGGCCGGGTCGATGGGCAGATAAGGCACTTCCCAGACCGGCGAATTGGCCTTGTCGCGGGCCTTGAAGCCCTTGTTGATGGCGTCCTGGTGCGAGCCGGAAAAAGCAGTGTAGACCAGTTCCCCGGCATAGGGATGGCGTTGATGGACCGGCAAGCCGGTGCATTCCTCGGCCACCCGACGGATGGAATCGATGTCGGACAAATCCAGCCCGGGATCGACGCCCTGGGTGAACAGGTTCAAGGCCAAGGTGCAGACGTCGACGTTGCCGGTGCGCTCGCCATTGCCGAACAACGTGCCTTCCACCCGGTCGGCCCCAGCCATCACCGCCAGTTCGGCGGCGGCCACGCCGGTGCCACGGTCGTTGTGGGGATGGACGGAAATGATCAGGTTCTCGCGCCCCTTCACCGTCGCGCAGAACCATTCCACCACGTCGGCATAGATGTTGGGCGTGCTCATCTCCACCGTCGCCGGCAAATTGACGATCATCTTGCGGTCGGGGGCCGCGCCCCATGCCGCCGCCACCGCCTCGACGATGGCCAGGGCGAAATCGGGCTCGGTGCCGGTGAAGCTTTCCGGGCTGTACTGGAAGGTGACCTCGCCGCCTTGGCGCTTGGCCGACAATTCCCGCACCCAGCGGGTCCCGGCCAAAGCCAGGTCGATGCAGCCCTGGCGGTCGAAGCCGAACACCACCCGGCGCTGCACCTCGGACGTCGAGTTGTACAGGTGGACGATGACGTTCTTCGCCCCTTCCAACGCCTCGAAGCTTTTGGCGATCAAGTCCTGGCGGGCCTGGGTCAGGATCTGGATGGTGACGTCATCGGGAATGTGCCCGCCGTCGATCAGATGGCGGATGAAGTCGTAATCGGTCTGCGACGCGGCGGGAAAGCCCACCTCGATCTGCTTGAAGCCCATCTTCACCAAGGTGTTCCACAACCGCATCTTGCGATGGGTGTCCATGGGGTCGATCAGCGCCTGGTTGCCGTCGCGCAAATCGACGGAACACCATTGCGGCGGCACCGAAATCACCGCGTCGGGCCAGCGGCGCTGCGCCATGCGCATGGTGGGATAGGGGCGGTACTTGTGGGAAGCGGCGGTCATCATGGCCGGTTCATCCTTGTCTTGATCGTGTCTGCATATGGGGGACCGCGCGGAAATTGTCACGGTCGCCGGGCGCGCGGAAAGCGTCAGGGCCGGCGACCGCCCATTAGTCGCAGTCGATCGATGGACGCGACAGGAGCACGGCGGATCAAGAAAACGGAATTGGGGGACTTCATGACGCTCTCGGGAAATTCGCTGATGTGGACGCCGCAAGCATGATCCCCGGCGTCGTCGCGGTTCACGACACCGGGCAGGTCAGCAGCAGCAGGGCGAATTTCGCAGTCATCATGGCAACCACTATGCCAAGGCCAACTTCCCCACGTCAATCGACTTATTTCTTACGGTTTCACAGTTGACCAATCGAAAACAAGTCGTTAGAAACGTCCGTCCAGCCACGGGGGTGTTAGCGACCCCCTTTGTGATACATTCCTGCGGAGGGATGGGTGAGTGGCTGAAACCAACGGTTTGCTAAACCGTCCTAGGGGGTTAACCCTTAGCGCGGGTTCGAATCCCGCTCCCTCCGCCACTCCTTTTTCAGGTCAGAAAGCACCTGAAAAATCAGCCACTTAGCTGAACCATCAAATTCCATTCCCCCACACACTGCCCCCACACGTTTGGACCCGCTGGGCAAACGGCCTCGCCCCTGAACTCGCGGCCTATCAGGGCACGGAACTCGTCCACGGTGATCAGGTTCAGTTCCTGTTCGATGGTCCCCCGGCCAGGGCGTCCCGCTCGGCGGTCAGGCGCTCGACCTTGCGCTGCAAGATGCCGACCGCCTTCAGGATCAGTTCGTCCTCGGACATTTCGCCGGTCGCCACCTTCTCTTCTCCCATGATGTACGCCCCGTCCTTGCGGATCGCGGGCAGCACCACGTCGGCCACCCACTTGCGGAACTCATGGGCCTTCGGGTTGACCTTGTGAGCCGACAGCACCTTGTCGTACAGGCCACCCTCGGAAATCATGGTGTGGGTGGGGGCGCGATCTCCCCGAAAAACATTCGGGTAGTCGTGACGGGTGGCGGTGCGCTTCTGGTCCCCGTCCAGTCCCTGGACATGCTTGAATGTGCCCTTGCTCATGTCGCACCCATGGCCCGCATCACCCAAAGCAGCGGGTGCGGGACTGGGAGCGGGTGATCGCGGACAGGATGCAATCGGGCATCACTGCGGACAGCGTCCGCCCGGCGGTGGGCTTCAAGCTGACGTAAACGCCCATCTCGCGGGAGAAGCTCCACAGCCCCGCCCCTTCGTGGTCACAAAGGGTCATGATGTCCGCGAGGTCGTCTTCGGCCTTGTGCCGCTCCCAGTTCTCGCCCACCCCCTGACTGATGGCCGAAGCAAAAACCGCCTGGATGGCGTTCAGATCGTCATGCGTGAAAGCAGTATGGAAAGACACAACGGAAATAGCTCACCACATCGAATAATGATGATGAAGTGATTGCACATGAGCTTGCATCAGTAAAGAATGATGGCAGATATATTTAGCACAGTGACTTGACCATACGAAGTCACAGAACCTCCATTACATAGCAGCAATGCAGTCATAACTTTGACTTAGTCTTCATATGCAACAGATAGCCCCAGAAATGCGGGCCTCTCCTCGGGGGCGGTGGGTGACCTAAAAAAACAGCCCGAACACGGGATTGCGTTCATGCCTTGCGACACAAAAGCGACCCATGCCCGAGCCTTGGTGGTTACGGAGTGGCGACGATCCCAGGCGAAGCCCGGTATTTGGCTACGGCTTCTCGGGCCTCCTGACGTCCCTGGACGTACAGATTGTCCCAGCGAAGATCGAAGGAACAGCGATTGAGGAAGATCACCCGCTCACCAGGGCGAACGCCGGTCACGGCTCGCTGAAGGGTGATGAGGCGCGGCGAATGCAGCGTCAGGGACCCGGCAGGGACCCAGGCGGTTGCGTAGGTCCTGTTGACAAAGTGGATTCCCAAACTCGCTCGGACATGATTCAACACTGGTCTTTGCGGAGACCAGTGGCATGCGTGGCGATCTGACGGACGAGGAATGGGTGATCATCGGGGAATTGCTGCCTGCCGAACGGGGGCGCGGTTGCCGCCCTTCCCATGACAATCGGCGCTTCATCAACGGCATGCTTTACGTGCTTCGGGTCGGCTGCCCGTGGCGCGACATGCACGAGCGCTACGGCAAGTGGAACTCGGTCTATGTCCGGTTCCGCCGCTGGGCCGAACAAGGCGTGTGGGATGCCTTGCTGGAAACGTTGGTCGATCTCGGACTGACCGACGATTGGCAGCACATGATCGACAGCACCATTGTCCGAGGGCACAGCCAAGCCGCTGGCGCAAAAGGGGGACTCATAAGGAGGGCTTTGGTCGAAGCCGCGGCGGCTTTACGAGCAAAATCCACGCCCGCGCAGACGGTCAGGGACACCCTCTTGGCTTCAAGCTGACCGGCGGCGAAGTCTCAGACTATCAGGCGGTCGAAGACTTGATGGCGCTGCCAGTCGCCACCCCGCACATGTTGCTGGCCGACAAGGGCTATGACGGCGACGCCGTGCGCGAGAACCTGCTTTTCCACGGCATCCTGCCGGCCATCCCGCCCCGGTCCAATCGCTCTCTGCCGATTGCATGCAACTTCCTGCAATACAAGGACCGCAACCGCATTGAGCGCACGTTCAACCGCCTCAAGCAGTTCCGCCGCGTCGCCACCCGTTACGACAAAACTGCCAAATCCTTCCTCGGCTTCCTGCATCTGGCTGCCGCAAAGCTATGGCTACCGGCCTTTGTCAACAGGACCTAGGTCATGGGCGGCAGAGCGAAATGCGCCCGGCTCCATCAGGAACGAGACTCCCCCCGCCGCGATCCGCCGCAAATCCTCGGGCATGTCGCGATAGAATTCGGCATGCAGCCACTGGATGAACGGGGCCGAGGTCGGGCACAGCAAGGCGCCCTGATGGTGCAAGCGGTCGATTTCGGCCTACACCCGCATATGGGCGCGGGCTTCCAGTTGCAGGTTGCGCTTGTCCTGGCCGGCGTCGAAATCCTGGGCCATGGCCCGCTCGGTCTCGCGCAGGGGGGTGTTGTGGCCTTCAATGCGGTTGGAGTAGAAGGTGTTCATGGCCCGCACCAAATCCGCCAAGGCGACGGCGGAGGCCTTGGGCAGGCGGTTTTCCAGTTGCCGCGATCGGCGGAAAGGTCGGCGATCAAGTCGGCGACGCGCTCGGGAATGGCCTCGATACGGCACGGCTCGATGCGTTCAACAGGTTCGTTGTCGTAATTGCCGATCATAAAACAACCTTATCGACTTGATTAGACTTGATATTTTTACTTGCTATGACGGCGCATTGCCGATCATAGCGCCGATCTATTGGATAAATCCAACACATTGGAAATTCGCGCTATTTCGCGAACACGCGCCCAAGCCCTGCCGAACTCGCACATGCGTAGGTTCGTACACCGGCTTCAAGTCACGCAAAGAAAGTAGACTGTATTCCATGCCGCGAGCAGATTACCGCCCCATTCTCGGCTCGGTGGTCACGACTCGCATGGCGGCGAAAGCCGCTTCGGTCGGCGTGGTGGCGATCATGGCGCGATGCCCACGGCTGCTGACCGCAAGCGTTGCCAGAGCGACTCCCCTGGACAGAAGATAATCACTTACGGCTTCGGCCCGCTTAAGGGCGATGGCTTCGTCTTCATCGGGATCGGTGTGGCCGTAAAGCGTCACCTGCAATGACGCATTGCGCGACAAGACCTCGGCCTGACGGTCAAGGATTGCTTGGGCCTCGCCTCGCCCGTCACGACCGCTGAACCACGGGCGAAACGCACCTGGGTTTCAACGCCAAGGGCGGGGGGATGCTGGTAGCAAGGCATTCCCCGATCAATGCCGTCTTTAACTGCGGGAGGGGTGCAATCCTGCACGGGCTGTGCGGAGAGAGGCACCGCATGGACAAGACCATAAAGCCCGACGAGAACAGCCAAAACCCGCATGACGGTATCTCCACAATAGTAAAGGTGGAGCGATGACTCCGCCTTCCATCCTAATATGGTCTTTTGGGTGGGGGAATCGGGAAGCCCGAAGGCATGACCTGAGACCGAAGTTTCCTCCAGTTATGGGTGGAGTCCGGTGTGGTTTTGATGCCCGAAACGGGTGGTGATGGCAAGCAGGGCTGGGGCATGCCCCAGCCCTGCTTGCGTCGC
>MKVK01000035.1 GCA_001898825.1 Magnetospirillum sp. 64-120 | reverse complement strand
ATGCCAATGATCTGTTCCTCGCTGAACCGGCTGCGCTTCATAAGTCCGTCTCCGTAGATGGCGGACTCTACCCAAATTTGGAGGAGTTTTCCGGTCTCAGGTCACCAGCCGGACGATAAGCCAGATGAGGGGGACGAGAACGAGGAATGCGAACGGCTAAAAGCGGCTTTTGAGGAGAAGCAGGCGGCAATGCTGGAGCTCCGGGACAAGCTATCCGCGGAGGAAACCCTTCTTCAAAGCATTGAAGCCGACATCGAAGATCTCAATCAGCAAAAACAAGATATTGAGGAGTTGATGGTCGAATTGGCGCTTCAAGGGAAAGGGGATTACGATGTCGGCAAAATCCCGAAAGATCTCCGGTATCTTTTTCGTATCTTCCCCGCAATGGGAATGATTCGGGGAGTAGTGGAGGCAACGAATGCCGCGATGGAATATTACCACAACGAAGTTATTCCGAAACGATCCGCCTTGGAAAAGGAGCGTCAAGAAGTTCTCTCCCGCAAGCAGGAACTCGAATCAGCCTTGGATGAAGCTGCCAGCGCAGCTGATGCAGCAGCCGATGAGTTCGAGTCCGGCTGCGGAAGGGGCGCCCCTGGAGATGCTGGCCCGATGGTCTAGCCTATCCTTTTCTCCCCGGATCAGGCATGGCGCCGGTCCGGGGCATCTCCCGACACCTACTCGCACTCCTTTGTGCGTCGATAAGACTTAGTCTTTGGTGCCGGCGGGGTGACTTCGAACGCGCTCTTAGCGAGGAATGCAACAGCATCAGGCTTCAAATGGGATGCCGCCTCGGCCAGTGCGGTATCAACATCAATTCCCGCCGCCTTCGCGCGCGTCAACCATCGATAGGCGGCGTGGAAATCTTTGCGCACTCCGAACTCGCCTTTCGTCAATACTGTCCCCAGCCTCGACTGTGCTTGCGGATTTCCGGCCGACGCGGCCCGATGGAGCCAGCCTATTCCTGCGACCTCGTTGACCGCCACCCCACGTCCTTCCAACAACTGGACAGCAAGGGCGAACTGGGCGCCCACAGCGTCAATCTTGGCGGTACTGAGGCGCCAAAGACAGGCCCGCTGCGGGTCGGCAAAAAATGGGGGCTGCCCACTCTCGATCTGAGAAGCCGTCGAAATCCTGCTCTCTATGGGAGCGTCCAGCAGGGCTTCGATCTGATCGAACTCGTCTTGGATCAATGCTGGAACATCCTGCTGCATGGCCGAGGTCAGCCGTTCGCGCCGATCTGTGGGGGCGCCATCGACCCACCCCAAAATTGCTTTCTGCGCCCACCGGTGCGCCTCGGGTTCATTTACAGGGACGCCGTCACCTAATGCATAGAGTTTGGCAAGCAACAGCATGGACCGCTCCCGCCCCTGCTTTGCCGCCGTCAGGAAGTGCTCGGCCGCACGGCCAACCGTTCCGTCGCCGCAGGTGCCGGTGATGATCATGATTCCGGAAAGCTCGTGCGCCAAGGGATCGGCAAAATTCAGGCCTTCAGCCAAATACCGTTGAACCGCCGGACAATCTTTTACCGCCCAGGCTTTTCCCCATTTGGGGAACCATTCGCGGCGCGACTCGGAATCTGCGTTATTAGTACGCGACCCAGTCTCCAACCCAGGTTCGGAGGCCAATGAATTGCTGGAACCGGGAGTGAGCCCCAGACAAAGGGCGGCACCAAGGATCGCAGCCCCCACGACAGCCGTCCGCATTCCAACCTCCCGCTATACAACCGTAGGGAACGATAGGGCAGTCGCCACAATCGAGCAACCTTCACCGAGACACGAAAGCGGGGCCGCAATGCGGCCCCGCATCAATTACTGGATATCAGGTGCGCGAACGATCATCTCCAAAGGCCAGACGCGAACTGCATCGGCGTTCTGGAACACGAATGCCACACAAGATCCAAAGTTTTGGCACGCAGCCTTCATGCCTCGAGCTTCCAGCCGATCATACGAGGCCTGCATCATCAGCAGAAGCCCGGCAATCATGGCAAGAACCAGAGATCCATAGACCCACTTTGGAATTGACCGAAGCACAACTGGACCATATCGCCCGACTAGCATCGCAAGCCCGAGAAGTGCAAAACCGGCAACAACAATTGGCCCAAATGCGAACATCGTATTTTCCATCGCCATCTACCTCCAAACCCAATGCCGCATCGTCGCTAGGCATCCATTCGACTACCGAGCATTGGCTGAGTGGTTGGTTGCCGCGAGGCCTTATACGCCCCGCGGCTAAATGCTCTTCAGCCCACGCACTCCGGCAGGGCCAGCAGGTTATTGTTCCAGTACCCGTCGGCGTAGGTCTGCAGGTACTCCCCATACTCATTGCGGTTCACCCCCACGTTGGCGCGCTTGCCGGCAGCCATCGTGTAGAAGGTGTTGGTGCCCGCGTTGATGGAGGCGATCACCTCAGCCCGGGTCCATTTCCAACCATTGCCACCGAGATGGGTGATCCCATGATGGGTGTCATCACGCGGCAACTTGTTGATGCACAGAATTTGAACGTCAGCCATTGCATGTCTCCTGAGGCAGGGGCGCACGCGACCACCCGCCCATTTCCAAGAAAGAAAGGGGTTGTTTTCGTTGCTAGATCTTTGAATGGATCCGCCTAGGTTGGGTGAGATGGTCGCCCACCTCACCCCCCTGGACCTTAAGCGTTCACAAGAAAGCAGAAGGCCCGTTTGCCGTAGGCTGCGGCATAGATCCGGCGGCCCCGTACGGTGATGTACGGGCGGCAAATCCACACCTGGCCAGGCGGCGGTTCGGGCAGATCGCTCACTGCACCCTCCGTCACCAAAGGTGGTGAGTGCTATTTTGACCTTGCCCCCAGAGACACTTCTGATAGAATCTCAGATTGCACGCCGAGATCGTTGAAAGTGCCGGGAAAAGTCGCGACAGAAGCACTCGTACCGTCACGACGGCGTCTCAGTGAAGGCCAGGTGGAGGACCAGTCCACCTGGCCTTTAACTTTCCATGCAGCCCCCTCCATGCGCATCCGCATCATCCAGATCATGTCCGACCTGGAACGTCACCCCCACGTCGACAACCAGGTAATGCCCCCTGCCGATGCGCTTCAGCCGGCCTGATCTGGCCAGATAATTGAGCACGTTGTAGACCGCCTTCTGGTCGGGTCTGACCCCGGTTTCTGCCAAGGCTGCCTGGACCTCGGAGGCCGTCCATTCCTTGCGCGGGCGCCGGCTGAAGAGATCGATCACCTTATCGAAAACCTCCCCACCCCGCGTGGTTATCGGCTTGACGGCCCCAATGCTGGCGAGACGCTGCAGATAAAGCGACTTACGGTCTTGGGGGAGAACAGCCACCAGCGTCTGCACCAGATGCGTCAACTCAGCCACGTGCGCTTCCGCCGCAGACAGGCGCTCTTGCGCATGGCATTCGCATGCCCGCGCCCTTTCCAGATCCGAAAGGGCGGCCTCGAGGGCGACCTCGTAGGGGGAGCTGATATCGTGGCTGATGTCGTTCGCGTTCATCTGTCTGACAGTCTTACCTCAGCGTCATCTTGGAATCGAAACGGGAACGCACGCAAGCGGAATCGTTTTGGTTGAGCCAAAAAACGACTCGGCTTCAAGGGGTTAGCCGAAGATTTTGGTCAACTTTGGTCAAGCCGTCCGAAATCCACCACCTCTGCGAGTCGTTGCCGTCTACCGGCGGCCGTGTTTATGGAGGGCGGCCATCTGATCGAGGGCAATCCGAAGGTCGCGCTTATCCAGGGACCGCGCCAAAACCGTGAGGCGCGCCTCCAACTCTACCCGCTCCGGATCCGCGGCGCTGTCGCCTTCCACCGCTTCCATCAACTCCCGCATGGGCACGCCCAGCTTGTCGGCCAATCGCCCGAGCGTTTCGTAGCTCGGCAGGCTGATGCCGCGCTCCATGTTGGAGACGGCATCGACGGAGCGGTCGATGAGTTCGGCCAACTGCTCCTGGGTAAGGCCGCGCTGCTTCCGGATAGCGCGGAGCTGGGTTCCGAATCGGTGTTTCTTGTCCATACCCGGAGTGTCCGCCGGGCAATGGGCCTTGACCACCGCGTGTGCTCGGTGCGATTTTCAATTTCACCGAGTGAACGCGGTGTTTACGGTCGCCGGCCGGAGTTTCATCCAAGCAGGGAGAGGGCGAATGTGGATTGGACAATTCAACGCATTGCTGGCTTTGGCGGCGGTCGCCCTGGCGGGGATCGCCTATCTCACCGGAAAACCGGAGATCTTCATGGGCGGCGCGGCCGTGCTGGTGGTGCTGCGCCTGGGTGTCGGCGTGCTGAACCTGCTGAGCAAGGCTTTCCGGGGCAAGCCGCTGATCTACACCGTGCGGATCGACTCGGCGCGTGCGGCCATCGACGCCTTCGAGCGAGGCGCCCGGGGGGCTACGTCTGCCGTCAGTGCCATCGGCGAAACCAATTGTATGAGCCTGCTGGGGGCCGCCCTGCTGCACAGTGGCTGGACCACCGATCTCGGCGTTCTCGCCCAGCCCTGCCTGGTTGTTGTTGGAGGCGTGACGGAGGCCATGACGGTGGCTACGCGGTAGCAGGCCTCAGCGTCATGCTGTGACCATCCATCTCGGCCACGTAGTCCAGGCCGCCAGGAAAGAAGCCGACCGGCAGTGGCACGCGAGCGAACGGGTTGTGGACGATGACCGGGCGCATGTCTTCTGACGGAAAGCGCGACGCGAATGCCATCACCGCGCTGACGCCAGCGAAGGCTCTGTCCAGAAAACTCGTGGTTGGAACCGGCTGGCCGTTGTGGTTGATGATGCTGGGCCTGGTCGAGACATAGGGTTCGCCCAGCCGGTCACCGTTCCGATTAAACGGAATTGCAACAGGGCCGATGGGAAAGACAGCCTCGGCAATGAGGGGCGCGCCACTGACCCCGTAATACTCCGGGAATTCGGACAGCTGGCCGCTGTTGACGCAGATCACGTATCCGTCGCCTTCCCCGACGATGCCGCTGCCGAGGTAACGGTCCAGCTTGGCGCTCTTGGCACTGATCGCGGCGGTCAACCGGAGTGTGATCTCTTGGTGCGGGAAGCTGCGGACCCGGAACTCTCCAGGCTCTACGGGCCGAAGCCAATCCTCATCCAGGTTGGTTGGCGCCGGGCACACTGCCTCGAACCACATGCGTCGACCAGAGAGTGTGATGCCGAAATCCGGGCCGCGATCAGCCGAGACTGGCAGGTGCCCCGCACGGATAAGCTCCCGATAGAGGATCATCTCCCAGACGCGCGACCAGAATTTTCCTTCGTCGCCGTTGGTGATCTCGGGGACGAAGATGCGGTCGGCGAGACCGCTGGCCTTGAATCCTTGCCAAAGTTCGATGAGAGCCGCACTGGCCCGTGGGCTGTCCTGGAACTTCAAGGAAATTAGCTGCTCAACCTCGTCCATCGAGTCCTCGCCGCGAGCAAACTATCCATGACAACCCATAAATGAAAATGAGGACGGCAGCACTACCGTCCTCATTTTATCTGACGATTCCGCAGGAATTACGGAATCTCACAATGTCAGGTGACAGATAACGTGCAAAGCGGCGTCAGTTAAGTCCTTGATCTTAGTAGATGGCCGGACCGGTATCCTGCAAAGGCGTTCACCCAAATAGTGCAAAAATACCGCACCCATTGACCCATAACCCGCAAAGACGCCGGCTCAATGGCGGGCGCCACCACACCCGCCTTCATCGGCCATCGGCCGGAAGCTGCAGACATTCCTTGGAATGTGGCCCGCCTTCTTGTGGAGCGCGTAGACGGGGGCGCAGGTGACGCAATTGGCCGATGACGCGCATTTTTCGCAGCCAGGTCCGACCGGCTTGGCGCCGGGGTGATGGCAAAGTCGGCTCAACCTGCTCAGGTCTTCGTTGAGCAAATCCACTGAGATGTGCGGCAGAAGCTTGCAAGGACTCGCGCGGCCGGAGGCGTGAACATGCAGTGATGAAATGCCGCCGGCACAGGACGTTTTTTCCTGGAAGAAGGTCGCAGCCCGACGATTCTTCACCGCGATTTCGGTTGGATGCCGCTTCCCCGCTAGGGTTGGAGTTAGGTTCCAGTAGGTGTGGTATTCCACCCCTCGTTCCCGCATCATCCCCTCCATGGTGTCCACCTCGTGGACATTTGGGGTCGCGGCAATGATCGAAACCCGTACGGGGATCTGCGCCGAGATCACGGCATCCAGGCCAGTGATGATGGTGGCGAAGTGATCGCCGCACGCCCCGGTCATCGCCGCATAGGTATCCGGCGAGGCGCCATAGAGGCTCATCGTGATCCGTCGGGGCGGAAGTTTCCGGAAGAGTTCCATCCAGCGGGTCAACAGGGCACCATTGGTGGAAATCGAAACCTGTAACCCTCGCTCATGCGCGGCCTTGTAGGTGTCACCGAACAACGGATCGGCAAGGACCTCGCCGCCGGTCATTTGCAGCCACAGACAGCCGGCGCGCTCGATCTTGTCGAGAATCCTCAGTCTCTGCTCAAGCGGCAATCCACCCTTGGTCTTGTTATCGAGATAGCAGTGGACACAACGGAAGTTGCAGCGCTGCGTGATTTCCCACGCGACGCGCTTGAACCCGAATTCCGGTCGCTCCCTCATACAGATGGAACGGCGCCACGTACCAGGTAAGCCAGAAGTGACCCCGACCGCGTCCATGGCTTCGCGAAGCCAAAGTGGAGGTTCGGGGGAGTCCGCTTTGATCGCGTCCCGCAGAAGCACGCTCACCCCCAGGGGGAAGAAGACTGCCTTTTGTGAACGCCGTCCTATGAGGAACAGCCCCTCGGACTGAGGGATGGCGATGATGCCATCGGATGCATCGCGGTTCATGTGTTCCTCGTTGACCAGGCCGTTCATTCTCCAGGTTCAGAAGCGCAGATCGTCGTCGGGGCCGGAGCCCCACGGATTGTCGTCGCTCGCCGTACAGGCACACATGCTCGCCCGCTCGATGTCGCCGATATTGGCGAAGCGGGGCGAACCCACGGACTGGCGTTGGATGAGTCGATTGAAAGCCAGTTCGGTGGGGCCGCCCGGGCGCATAAATCCGTCCACCTTCAGGCCATTGGCCTTCTGAAAGCGACGGATGCCATCGAACATCGCGTCATCGGTCCAATCGTCGATGCCGCGATGGGATGGGACGCTGTAATAGCCAAGCACGTTCAGCGCACGCTTGGTGTTCTTGATGTCGACAGGGTCGACGCGATAACTCGAGCCCATGGGCTCCTTCAGCTTGAACCAGGACATTGGGGCACATCTCCATTCCAGGGGCTGGCAGCAATCCAGCGCCATGAAGGTATATATTCCTCACACCCCTGTCAAGAACATATGCGGAACAAATTGGCGGGGATGCGACTGGAAACGACCCGTTCGCCTACGGTTCAATGAGGAGAGAGGCCTTCAGCGTGGTGCCGTCGCGCACTATCTCTGCGCCATTGCGCTCCCAGATTTGTCGGGATGCATGATTGGCGGCCCCGATCTGCCCGGATAGTAAACGGACGCCAAGTGTCCGGGCGAACGCAACCACATTACGGAAGGCCGCCCCTCCGTAGCCGCGCCCCTGGAAGCGTGTCCCGATCCAGTAGCCGGTGCTCGCGGTCCTGCTTTGCAGATCCATGTGGCTCAGGCTGATGGTTCCGATTGCCACCCGCTGGTCGTTAACGATCGCGAAGAAGATGGCGTCGTGCTTGACGCACCACTTTCGGGCATGCGCGAGAACGGTCTGGGCGGTTTCCTTAGGGGCATGCTTGGTCCGCCCTAGCGCGAACCCAAGTTCCTCGTCCTCGTTGAGGATATTGGCGAGATCTTCGGCGTAACCGTGCAGTTGTGATGAAGCAGGAAATTGCTCCGGGGCCAATTGCACCAGCGAGATAACGCTCTCTGATCGCCCCATTGTGCCCCCTTACCAAGACGTCCTTCAGCTGTTCGCAGCCGACAGCAAATCATCCCACATGAAATCTCAGCTCATCCAGAGCCTGCTCGGTGTGCTTGAGCACGGCGCGATAGCCGGACACGACCCTGTCACGATCCATCAGGTAGCCGACGCCATCCTTCATTTGCTCTGGTGACCTGTTCCCCTGATTGATCCGGTTCAGGGGGGCACTACAAATCTGCCGACAAGGGCCGTTACAAACTCCATGTCTAATCGACTGCATCTGAACGACACGCAGCCAAGTACGCCTTGGTGTCATTCACGGCGCTGCCAATTTCGCCGAAATAGTACCCAATTCTTCGCTCGATCAGTGCTTTGTGCGGAGGTTCCGCTGTGGCGGATAGAGCATCCAGCCGGGTACGCAAGGCATCCAACCAAGCATGCTCATCGGCCAGCTCCCCTTGCCGCCGATCACCTTCGTAGCGGGCGACCATACTGGATAGCAACTGGCCGTTCACCACCCAATCGCGGACAGCAAAATGCGCAAACGCATCGACATCGATGTGATGAAGGATAGCTGCGTCGGCAAAACCACCATCGGAACGATATTTATGCAGTAGCGAACAGGCTTCCGAATCCGCTTTCAGTCGGTCAAAAAAGCTAGGGGCTGCCAGACGCATGCGTTCCGCGAAAGCGGCAAAAGTGGCGCTACGGACTGCTGATAGGATGGCTTTGAATTCGGGTGTTTCGTGAGATCCATAGCCCAATCCAGCATAGGCCCCACCCGAATACCCGAACAGATCACGCTCAGGTTCCAACAGTCCCCGAGATTGAATGTGTTCGACGTAGCTCTTGAAATAGCCAACCACATCCACATCAGCGCCCAGCATGTAGTCGTCAAACCCTGCCGCGCCGAGAACGATCCCAGCAGCGTGCAGAATAACACCGGGATGTGTCAGCGCATGCTCCCGTAACTCTGCGATAAGTTGGTCACGTGCCCGCAAATACTGGGAACGGGGTAAATCCGCCCAAGACCACAACTGACGCCAAGCGGGAGTCTCGGCATACCCCACCACCAAAGGGTGCCGAGCAAGGTGTTCGTTGGTAATAGCGATATCAATCAGACCCGTTTCGAACAGTTTTGCAAGGATCTCTGGCGGAACTACCCAATCCCGCCACAGAACATTCGAGTAGGTCTCGGCAAGCTGCCCGGCTTTCATGACGTCGGCTGACGGTTTGTCTTTGCCCAAACCGAAATAACGCCTGCGCATGTTATCTTCAAGAGAGGCGATATCTGCTCCCGAAAGCCCGCCGCCGCGAAACTCCATACCGATGGCGATCATCAAGAGGAGCAGCGCACTCATTGCCGGAGGCGCTTCGGCCAAGCGGGGGTCCGAGACCGAGACGAGGCGCTGGTAGTCGAACAGCACGGCGCGCAGGCTTCGGAAGTTCAGCCGTCCTGATGCGGCAAATGTCCGCAGCAAAGCGGACTCGTCACGCTCGATGGTTTCCCGCACCTTGGCATGGGTTAACTTCGAAACGATGCTCTCCAGCACCATCTTGGGATCGGACGCCACTCGAAGCGTCTTGCCCACCAGCTTTTCTTTCTTACGGAAATACTCGTCCTGCTGTGCTGCCGGAATGTCATCCTCATTGGCGATGACGATCACTTTCAGTCCGTCATGTTCCACATAAGCGTTGATGAAACCCATAACATCAACCAGCTGCATAGCGCAGCGCTCAAGGTCGTCGAAGACCAGCACCTTGCCGTCCAGCCGAGTCACCAGATCTTTGATGATCGCGCCGGCCCCCTGTGTGACTTCCGTTCCGGCATATCCGTTTAAGCCTCGCGACAATACTGAGCCAATCAGCCGTCCGATTTTCGAGCCCATCGCGGGATTGGCTTGCGTGAAAAATTGATCCGTTATTTCCGCCGTAGACCGCACGCCGTACAAGCTGGCGTAGAGATACCTGGAATCATTAAGCGGGTCTTTGGTTTTCGCATTGTCATCATGAGATTTGAAATAGCTCTTGATGAAATGCGTTTTCCCGGCACCCCAGGGACCGGTGAGCATAACGGCATAGTCGGTCTCCATCTCCGGAGACAAGTAGTGGTTCAGATACTCTCGGACATCATTGTTGGCGGGCATTGTGCTTCTCGATTAGCTGTGGTTTTGCACACGGAAAGGGATGTGATTTTATACCTAACGCGATCATTTCTGGGTGATTGACGGACCTGCTGACGGGAAAATCTCAGGGATAAAAAGTGCAACCTGGACACCACAGCATGCCTCAATAATAATTTTCTACAGATGATGCACACCTTTTAGGAATTCATCGACTCGATTCCCACCAGGAGGCACCTTGGCCAATCCGACCCAAACAACAATCAAGCGCCTGTTCGCCCAATCCGGCGAGTTCTGTACCTACCCAGGTTGCGGCCGCCACGTAATCGAGCGCAGCTCGGGAACGATTATGGTGGAAGTTTGCCACATCAATGCGCGAAGCCCGGGTGGCCCCAGGTACGATTCTACGCAAACCGACAAAGAGCGAAACGCTTACGACAACCTGATTCTCCTTTGCGGAGACCATCATAAGCTGGTGGACTCACAGCCAGAGCAATACCCGGCTGAAGAGCTCCGCAGGATGAAACAGGCTCATGAACTCAGCTTCGGCCGTTCCGAGCAGGCTGGCGACACAGCGATCGCCAAAATGATCCTACAATTCTATGCCCAGAACTTCTCAGTAGAGCGTGTTTCTGGCGACATCATCTTCAACGGCGCCAAAACCGTGAACATTCGCCCCCCTGCAAAGAGGATTTATTACACCCCTCTCGCAGGAACCATTGGAGCTGATCAGCAACTGGTCCGCTACATCGAGCATCTGATCCAGCGCTACAATGAATTTGCCAGCAAGGACCCGCATACGACACGCAAGTTCAGTCACGGTGCCATCCGCAAGAACATCGATAAAGAATTTGGCGCGGTGTGGCAGAAACTGCCTGTCTCCAAGGCTGAAGCCGTTATGGGTTATCTGCAAAAACGCATCGACAGGACATCGATCGCCAAGAATAATAAGAGCAAAGGATACCCGGCGTATTCGAGCTACCAAGAATATTTAGCGAAATACGATTTGTGATATGGCCAACTTACTCGAGTTACGACAGAGCAAAACGGGAGATATAGATTGTGATCGACACGATCTCCAATTATGCCGACAAGATAACTAGCCTCGGTAACATCGGGATGCTTGCGACCTTGGCTGGCGCTTATCGTGCATATTGTGGCAGCTTGTCCGAGGTTAAGCTGCGCACATGGGTCGATGAACGCAACAATGACGTCAACAAATACCTGATGCAGGGATCGCCGATATTCACCATCCCAATGGTTCTCCAATGGATGGCCATCACATTCCTCGGTGCCTTCGGAATTATCATAGGGCTCTCGCACGCCAGAACATTTGAAATTTGGCGTGTTTCAGCCCTCGTCATATGTGGCATGAGCATGATCACGATCGCACTTCTCTTGTTGTGTTGGTCCCACAAGCCGAACAACTGGCTGGATCGATGGCAGTTAAGGCAGGAACAAAAGACTTGGCGTAGCGACGATCTCGAAGTCGTCCGCCATCACCTGCACCGGTCGGGCTTCGTCTTCATTGCTGCAGGCGTGGTCATGCAGATGCTGGACAACATCATCGGCCAAGGGACGATCTCACTCTGGAAATTGACCGGAGGATGAGGAGAGGCAATGAGGCCAATCATCCATTGCGACATGCTCCGGCAACATTGCCGCGCCCTGGTGCTGGCGAAAGAGTGGGACGACGCCCGCATGAATGGTCATGAAAAGAAGCGAGGCCGCCGTATCGAGCTTGCTTCCGCGACGTGGCCGCACACATGGGTGCTGATCCAGTTGGGACTCTGGAACTGGTGGGCGCATGGCGGCGGATCTTCTGCCACCAGGGTCGAGGAACCCGAATTGGTGGATCCATGGCAGGTCGCCAGTGGCACCGTGGCCAACCATAAGAGCTACTACGATGACGCGCCGATGTCGGTCGAACTGGCCGAAGACATTAACGACCCCGAACACCATGATCCTGCGCGCTACGCTCAACTTCATCCGCTACCGCTCTATTGGGCATCCGAAGGCAAGAACCGCGTGTTCCTGTTCCGAATCGCGGATGTGCCCATCCGGGCAACCATCGAGCGGCTAAGCTTGCCCACTCCCGACCGGATGGCCATCGGCACGATCGGAATCGGCCCGTTCAAGTTCTGGCTCCTTGATGCCGATGGCGCTCTCGACGTCATCCACCAACCGGACCGAGCACTTCCGATCTGGCTGAGCTACGGAATCAAAAGGCGCTTCAAGCTGCCTGTTTCGCGCTTTCATGAGGTGATCCGCCGCTGGTGGAGTCAGCGGAGCAGGCTGTACAGCGACGTTTTGATCGACTGATTTCAGGCGTTCTTCTCCAGGGCTGCAGCGATTAGCCGCTCGATCAATTCCAGTTGGGCATCCGAGGCTCGGGCCAACTGTCCATTGATACGTTGAACAGCGTTGCCACGAGGATTGGACGTGTCCAGCAGAGCATCGCCCCCGGCGACCAGGGCCGTTGCCGACACAGAGAGGACGGCAGCGATCGCCTCGACAGTGTCGAAGGACGGCGATGCCTGCCCACGCTCGATGCGCCCCACCATGTCGATAGAGATGTCAGCCTGCTCAGCAAGCGTAGCTTGAGACAGCCCACGCTGACGGCGCAGCTGCCGCACATTCGCTCCGAAGATTGTCCTCAGTGGTACCACGGGCTCATCCTCCCCCAACACCAGCGATACCGGGAGGAAGTTGATTGCGACAGTGAACCACATTCAATTCTTGCGACAATTATTGAATGTCATTCAATATGCAGACTGCATAGTGAGTTGCCGACGGCCGAAACCGTCCTGGCAGCCCTCATGAATGACGGGAGTCGCAAGAGATGTGGATTGGACAGTTCAACGCATTGCTGGCTTTGGCGGCGGTCGTCCTGGCGGGGATCGCCTATCTGGCCGGGAAGCCAGAGATCTTCATGGGTGGCGCCGCCGTGCTGGTGATGCTGCGTCTGGGCGTCGGCGTGCTGAACCTGCTGAGCAAGGCATTCCGGGGCAAGCCGCTGATCTACACCGTGCGGATCAACGCGGCGCACGACGGATCGTCGCAAGCAAGCTGAGGGAGGTGCCCATGCTTGGAAAGATGCAGTGGGTCACCGTTGGCCTTGCCGTCGTCGTGGCGATCGGTGGAGGCATGTGGATCACCAACACCAAGCAACTTTCCAACCAATTCCCGCCACGATTTCAGGTGCAGGTCAGCGGTCGGCTGGGAGTGGACAATTTCAAGAAGGGGGCGGACGGCCGCTATCTGGTCATCACCGGCGAACGGCAGTTCCTCTGCGATCTGACCAAGCATAAGGAAATGGCCTGCGTATCTCCCAGCTACAATCCCAGCATGATGGCATCGACCATCGAGATTCGCCGCCATGCCCACGATCCGGAGAAAGCGACGTTGGTGGTTTTCGGCACCACCCAAGACAATGTGACATGGCCGATGCTGAAGAACGGGATGGACGTCAAGGGAACTCACCTGATCGGCGCGGCGATGCCGGAATAAGCCCCCTGAATCAGAAGCTGGCTGCCTCTCCAAGCGGAAACACAGTCCGCGCCGCAGCATGCTCGGCCGGCACGCGCACGAAGAAGTACTGCCGCCCGTCGTCCACACCGGGGCCGGTGATCGGCTTCACCCCTTGGGCATCCAGCGCCTCGATCAGGCTGCGCGCGGATGTGCCGACCGAGTGGGCGAGCTCGGCGGCGGCGATGTAATCCCGTTTGAATTCCGCCAGTGCTTCGGCCGGCACTAGGCGGACGGCGCGGCCGCTTTCCCAGGCACGGGTCACCGGCCACAACCCCGCCTTCACCAGTTGGTAGGCGACTTGCTGCTTCATCTGCAGGCGCTCGGCGGCCTCGGGGATGGTCAGGGCGTCCCCACGGGCGACCTTGTGCCGGTTCACCAAGGTGAGGATTTCACCTTCGTCGAAGAGGCAAGCTGCCAGGCCCTGTTTGCCGTCCAGCAAAGCCCGCACCGTGACGGTGCCGGCAAGGATTTCTCCCACGAGATCGGCCAGCCCCAGATGATGGAAGGACAGACGGCGAAGTGCGCCGGCCAGCGAGATGAAGCCGCCCCGGTCCGCCTGCACCGGGGCGTCGCCCTGCACGGCGGCCAGCAATTCCTCGACCTCGGTGCGGCGATAGCGGATACGGGGTGCCCGCCGGGTACTGAGCGCGACAGGCTTGAGGTGCCCGGCGGCGATCAGATCCTTGGCGGGAGCCTTGGAGACCCGCAGCAGGCGGCAGACCTCCTGCAGCTCGATCAGGCCGGTCATGCGTTCGGTCATCGCCTCGCGGTCGACCAGGATGGCGCGGCGGCTGCCGGCCCGGTGGACGATCCCGTCGAGGATGCCGGCATTCAGCAGGTCGTCCACGGTCTCCGGGCGCACGCGCAGGCGGCGCGACGCCTCGGCGCGACTGGCGAAGCGGCTGGAGTGCTGATTGGCCTCCTGGAAGCGGCGGTTCCGCCGCGTCAGCACGCCGCCTGACCAACGTCCGGTGGCATAATGCTCGAGGGCGGTCCGGACAAAGTCCAGGTTGGGGCCGCGCAGATCCCGGTACAGGGCCGCATAGAACCGACCGAAATCCCCCTCCAATCCGGTTCGCCCCGGGGCCGCACCTTCACGGCGCTTGTCCAGGAGGGCATGGAAGGCGTCCGGCCAGCCGGCCAGAACCGTGGCCGCCGCATCGACCAGTCCCGCCATCTCCGCGGCCGACAGCCGGGCGCACGGCCAGTGCCCAGCCCCGGACGGCAAACCGATGCCGGCCGAGCCGAGCAACAAGGTCAGCTGGATAAGATCGGCGAGCGGCAGGGCGCGCACCTCGACCGGAAATCCGTCGCCCCCATCCTCGGCCAACCCAGCCTTGGCCAACAGCAACCGCGTCAGGCGAACCGCGTTCGCCGGTGCCGGTGCCGGTGACGCCTCGGCATCCCGGAGATCGTGGCCGCACTGATGGCACAGGCAGACATGACTGCGGTTCCAGGAGATGGCCTTGCCGCAGGACGGACAGGCATCCAGCAGAATGGTGCCATGGTCGGGGCAGATTGCCGTCGGCGCCAGGTCCCACGCCATCCTCAGATGGGAGCCGTCCTTGAGGCAGGCGGGGCACACTCGGGGACGGTCGAGATTGATGGCCATCCGGTTGACCGGCCGGCCGTTGAACAGGTTGATCCGCCGCTTTCCCGCCCAGGGGGACGGCAGATAGCGCATAATGTCGAAATCCGCCACGTCATGGCCAAGCAGCTTTGCCAGCCCAACGACGTCGCCCGCGACGCACGAAACCCGACCCGCGATGCCCGCCAGTTCGGTGACCCAGCGGCCGCTGGCATAGCCGTTGGCTTCGGCGATCCGGAGCAGGTATCCCTCGAAGCTCTCTCCCTCGATGGGCTTCGGGCGGTGCAGCAGGCGGTCGGTCATGACGCGGCGAAGCTCGGCATCTCGTTGCCGCCCTTGCCCTTCAGGCGCTTGCTGACCGCCGGCTGGGGCGGTGCCGACGGGGCGACGACCTTGCCGGGCAACGCGCCCACGAAGGGATTGGGCCCATCCGGATCACCGGGATCCTCAGCAAAGGCGCGGGCCAGCAGCGGCAGCTCCAGGCGGGCCATGCCGGCATCCAGGGCAAGGTGGGCGGCCTTGCGCACGATCTTCATGACCGGGGCGATGGTGCCGGCGCTGGCGCAGAAGAAGCGGAAGGCCATATCCGGGCCGTCCAGATCGGATCGTTCGGGCAGCGGCAGGCGCTCGTCCACCTCCTTCAGGAAGCGCCGAAAATGATCGCGGCCATCGCCTTCCCAACGGAACGGTTCCAGCCGCTCCTGGGTGCCGAAGCGGCGGCGCAGCTGCTCGTTGGCATCCAGCACCGAACGGGAGTTGGGCGTGCCCACCAACACCACGGGAATGCCGGTGGTGTCGATCAGCACCTTCAGCCAGTCGGCGACAGTGCGCAGGACCCGTTCGTTGTCGCGGTCGATGAAGTGGTTGAACTCGTCGAGCACGATCAACTGAACGCCGCAGGCCTGCAGCAGCTTGCGCAGGCGCCAGGTCTGCTGGTTCAGGGTGCCGCGCTGGGCCATGGGGTCGCCCAGCTTGGTCAGCAGCTCGACGGCCATGCCCTTCATGCTCGCCGGCGCGGGGATGATGGCGTCCAGCACCGGGATGGTGGTGGCCACGTCCGTGTCGATGCGGGGATTGTTCTTGAGGTAATCCTTGATGAGGGTGGTCTTGCCGACGCCGGTCGGACCGATCACCAACAGGCAATAGGGTTCCTGGGCGCCCTGGGACCATGTGCGGCAGCGCTCCATCATCCGCTGCGCCTGGCGCATGCGGGGATGGTGGATGAAGAGCTTCTCGGTCAGCTGGTGGGGATCGGCATCCATGCTCATCTCCGGGGCGGAAGGTCGTAGCTGCCGCCCCAATCGTCATCGTCATGGGATGGCGGGTGCGGCGCGGCCGATGGCTCTGGTGCGGGCTCAGGAGCAGGGGGCGGCGGCGCTTCCACAGGCTTGGTGTGCGGGCGGCTGTCGATGCCAACGAAACGGGCGACCCGGGCCGAGAACTTCGTCCCCTTCTTGGCGTTCCGCGCCTCGCGGGCCTTTTCCAACAACGTTTCGCGGGTCCGCGCCAGATGGACGATGTCGATCTTCGCCTGGGTGTTCCGCTTGGCCTCGGCCAGGATCACCTTGTGCTGCCACCGGGTCAGGCCGCGTGCATAGCCCTGGCTGACCGCCGGCACCCGGAAGAACGCCCCCTTGGCCGGATCGAGCACCAGGATGTCGCCCATTTCCTCGGGATCGATCTTGACGGTGGTCCGCAGCTTGCCGCCGTGCACACGGCGCAGGTCACCCAGATCCTCGCTGTTGTAGATGATCTGGTCTACGACGATGCCGTACGGGTTGACCGTGCAGGTTTCCGTTTGCCACAGCACGACGTCCAGGTCGGCGGCCTTGGCCGGCAGCCGCACCGGATATTCCTTCACCCCGGCCTTCCATCGCTCGCCCGGCAGGTCCGAGATGCCCCGATGCTCACTGCGGGCGTAGACGTCGATGATCCACTGATGGATCAGCTCGACCAGCAGCGAGAAGGTGATGACGCCGTTCTTCTTCGGATCATAGTCGCCGCGGGCGGCGATGTTCGAGAAGGTGGTCCCCGGCTGCGAATGGATCAGGCCCTGGTTCAACTGGCCGAAATAGCGCTCGACCGTGCCCTTCATCCACGGCGACTTGCGGGGCGTGTGCTGCACCTGGATGCCCAATTGCAGGCAGGCGATCTCGAAGTCGGTCGAGTGGAAGTCGCGGCCGTTGTCGACCACCAGCGTCTCGGGCACGCCGTAGCAGTCCCATGTGTGCTTGATGTCCGGATAGCGTTCGGCCACGTAGGTCTTCGGTCGGATGGCGTGCAGCAGGCACGAGACGACGGTGTTGGCGCTGGGATCGCTGAAGCCCAGGTGAAAGCCGACCGGCATGCGGGTGTAGACGTCGACCGCCAGGGTCAGCCACGGCCGGCCGCGCAGCGTGCCGACGGCGTCGTCCAGGACCATCAGGTCCAGCTTGGTGTGGTCCATCTCCACCCGCTCCAAGGGCCGGGTGGGCTTCGGAGCCTCACGGACGACATGGTATTTCAGATCGGCAATCCGCTTGCCGAAGCGCCGCAAAGTGACTTCGTAATCGTCGAGGCGGGCGATGGCGCGGTAGATGGAGCGCAGGCTGGGCAGCCGCAGTTTGCGCTCGGGCGGGTTGACCTGGTTGAGGTCGTCGACCATGCGGACGACGTAATCATGGGCGGCCCGCGCCGGCGGCTGCTCCCGCTGCATGAACCGCCGGTCGATACCCTCGTCGATCAACCGGATGACCTCGGTGTCCAGGCGCCGCGTGCGGTTGCCTCGGCGGTCGAAGGCGGGAATGACCGCCCGGATGTCGCCCGACGCCCTGCGCAGCCGGCTGATCCAGCGGTAGATGGTGGTCCAGTGCGGCGGCTTGGCATCGCCGATCTTCTCGGCCACCTGGCGGACCAGCCCCGACAGCGACCGCTCGGTCAGCGTCAGCACGCCGCCTTCCTCGACGGCCTTCAAATACTCCCGCCGTCGATCCAACTCCATCCGCACCTTGGGCGGCAGGGCGGCGATGTCCTTTTCCAGGTTGTGCTCGACAATCCGCGGCTCGCGCCCGGTGCCCTCGACCGCCACCAGCTTGGCCTTGTCGGCGCAGATCAGCTCGGCCAATTCCCGATGGGTGACGATGCGCATTTCGCCGTCGCGCACCCTTTCCAGGTGGACGACCTCGCCGACGGCGCGGCCGCGCACCTCGTGCATGGCGTCGTCGATCCAGACACGCTGGTTGCGGGCAAGGGCGAGCGACGGCATGGGTCAGCCCTCCCCGGGCAGCCGGATCACGGCACCCCGATCCAGCCGGCGGGCCAGATCGGCGGCCAGCCGATGGTTGGCCAGCAACGCCAGCACCTCGGCCATATCGGCATGGGGAGCGAGCGAGGCGACCAGTTCCCCCAGGGATGCGGGCTCGAAGGCGAGGCGATCGAGGATCCGGGCCTCGATGTCGGCATCAACGGGGTGGCTGCGATAGCGCAGCAGCAGGGCGACGTTGTCGAGGTATGGCCGGATGCGGATGTCGGCCTCGGTGACCACCTGGTGCCGCATGCCCCGGCCTGCGTAATGGTCCGCCGCCGCGGCGAACAGCTCCACCATGTCGGGATGGGCAGCCTTGTCCGCCGGCTTGACCTCGTAAACCACCATCAGGGAGGCGGTCCGAACCAGGAAGTCCGGCGTGTAGCGACGAGGCTTGTCATCGACGGTGAGGCGGATGGTCTCCGGCTGCTCGCGGTAGTCCAGCACGGCCGGATCGAATTCCAGCAGGTACACGAAGTCCCGCTCAAGCTGCGATTCCCAATGGATCGACCGCCCGGCCTTGAGGCTGGGGAACCGGCCTACGGTGCGGGTGGGGCTGCGGGTGATGACCCGACGGGCTCTGGCACCTTCTGTCATACGAAGCAGCATTGCCGCAACCCCGAGAAAGTCACATCGATGTAAACTTTACACAACTAGATGATGACGTCAACGCCAACGTGGCTTGCTTACATCGCCACGCCACCGCTACTATCCTCGCCTGAACGAAAGGATGGGAATGACAGCAGAGGAAGCGCTTGCCGCACTGAAGAAAGCCCGCGACACCGCCGAGGGGTGGCAGCGAATCGCCGAGATCCTGGACCAGGTGCGCGACAGCGACGTCGGGGGACGCCGAGGTAAGCTATCGGTCAGCTTCATCGAGGAAGCGGCAAAGGCCTCGCGCTATGCGCCGGCGGTCCTGCGCCGCATGTCCGCCGTGCGCATCTTCCTGGCTGAGTTCGACCAAGCCCATCCGAATCTGAAGTTCTGCGAGTGCCTGGATGGCAACACCGCGCAATTCTCCAAACTCGAGTTGTTCGCTCGCCTGCACAAGGTGGCGCCCGAAAAAGCGCTGGAGATCGCCGGCGCCGTCGCTGACGGCTCGCTGACACAGAAGGCCATTGACCTCATATACCGCGAGGCCTCTGGTCGCCCGCTGCCAGGATATCTGAATCAGGATCCGTTCGGTAGCACATTGGTTGCCCCTGCCGCGAAGCCTATAGGCAAGCCGCACAAGCCCTTCCCCACGGCATTCCACGAAGCCTGCTGGGACGCTCTAAAAAAGGACGTCAGAAAGCTTTGCGGCGAAGGTGACGTCCGCCTCTCCCGCGAATACCGCTTCACCTACTTCACACCGTTTGCGGTGGCTGTAGGAGTGAAGGATTTTGGGATCGAATTTGTGGACGGTTTTTATCCACTCGCCCTTCCCCTCACCCCCACTCATGCTCACTTAAATCGAGAGATCAAGGAGATTGCTTTTCAGTCGCCGTTTTTCAGGAGATTTTGGCTATTGACATTAGACATTGTGTCCGCGCGAAAGCTCTTAGAGCTACTGGCTCCTTTAGGGCTCACCTCGTTGGGGACGGCAGTCCTTCAGGATTATCAATTTACCATCCAACATAACGACACCACCCTGACCTCACCCCAGTTGCAAGCCTACATTTCGTCCGAGATTCTCGAAGAGGGAATACCTAGAAGGTGAGCTATTGAGCATCCTTAAGAGCGTTGACGCCTAAACGTCAGGCAGATAAAAATGCAATCTATTTTTGTTGAGAGAGGGCATGGATGCAGAGCTGGCACAAAATACCCGCCACCTCGCCTCTAGCGGGGGAAGGGGGGGCTTTTGAACACGCTTACAGCGTACCTCACCCCCTCTTCATCCTCAAGTCACCTTCCGAATGATACCGGTCAAGAGCCTTGCCGTTCCTACTTCTGAGCAAAAGCGACTTGGGGCGTTTTATACACCCGAGAACCTTAGCACTGTCCTGACGGATTGGGCAGTCCGCAAGCCAACGGACAAGGTTCTCGAGCCAAGCTTTGGTCGATGTGGATTTCTCGCCGCAGCACGCAAACGGTTAGAGTTCCTGGGCTGTGCGGACCCAAAGCGTCAAATTTTCGGGTCAGACGTTGACCAAGCCGCCTTCTCATTCCTAGTGGATGTGCTCGGCCCCTACGTCGATACTGATAATTTCCTGCAAGAAGACTTTCTCGACCTAACTCCAGACACGAATTGGGGGCAGTTTTTTGAAGCTACGGTTGGGAACCCACCCTACATTCCTTACCAGGCAATTCCATCCAAACGTCGCGTAGAGCTTGCAGATCGTGCGGCCGCCGTTGGAGCCCCTGTTGGTGGCCGCGCAAGTCTATGGGCGCATTTTGTGGTTCACGCTGTGTCCTTCGTTGCTTCTGGGGGGCGCATGGCATGGGTGCTCCCAGGTTCCTTCCTGCAAGCCGATTATGCAGTTGGGGTACGCAATTACCTCGCTCAGTCCTTCGCAAGCGTCCTCTGCGTACTCATGCACCAGAGATTTTTCAAAGAGGAAGGGACTGAGGAAGAAACGGTGATCTTGCTCGCGCGGGACAAAAAAGACGATGACTCCACTACGACAATTCGATTCATAGATGCCTCGTCCGTCGATGAATTAAAGACGATTGTCGATAACTGGGATTCTGGTGCGAGTGTTGGCCGCCCTCTCGATGCACGCCCCTCATTTTTCGTGATTGAGCAATGTGTCGCCACAATATTCAACCAAATCTGCGAACGATCGGATTGCCGGTCTCTCGGAGACTACCTCACAACCAATATTGGTTTGGTGACGGGTGCGAATACATTTTTTGTGCTCAGCGAGCGGGACCGAGAAAACCACGGACTAGGGGAGGCTGATACCCAACCTGTCCTAGGGAAGTTCAAGGCGGCGAAGGGCGCATCTTTCTCCATGGCGGATCACGCGTCATTTATGGAGATTGGGGGAAAAGGGCACCTTATCAGTACGAAAGAGCTACCCCCGATCGGCAGCGCCCTCAGGAAGTATCTGGATTCATTCCCGGCCGAGCAAAGGGAGAATATCAGCACGTTCAAGAAACGTCTGATTTGGCATGCGCCGGCTGATGCCAAGGTGCCAGATGCATTCTTGTCCGTCATGAACCATGATGGCCCCAGGCTCGTCCTCAATGAGGCGCGAATACACTGCACCAACACAATACACAGGGCTTTCTTCTCAGAAGGTGTGGACAACGTCACTCGCAAGCTGCTCGTCATCTCCCTTTTGACGAGCTTTTCGCAGCTGTCGGCCGAGTTCGTGGGCCGCCGCTATGGATCAGGCGTTCTTAAGCATGAACCACGAGAAGCTGAACGAATTTCAATCCTAATGCCGAAAAAGATCGATCCGGCGGCGATTGAGAAGACCTTCACGGAGATCGATGGTCTGCTGCGATCAGGCAATATTGTTCAGGCACGCGCTAAAGCAGATCGCCTTATCATTCACAAGATAAAGGGCGGAAAAGGAATATCTGCCGCTTTTGAGTTAGCTCTTCATTTGGTTAGGGAGCTCCGCAGAACAACTCGTTACGCCTCAGGGGCATAGCGCCCATTCGGAAGCCCACATGGAATGCAGCAGGGTCTTGCTGCTGACAGACAACCCCTGAAGCATCCGCTTTAGGTAAGCCGTGTAGCAGAGCTTTTGCCCTAGCGCGACGGCGCTGCACCAAGTGGCGTCCTCCCGAAGCTCCTCCCAAGCCCTCGGGTAGAAGTTGGCTGCAATGACCTCGCAAAAAAGCACGATTTCCATGGGGGGGTGGCACCAGCGCGGCACCTCTAGGGGGTGATCTTTTTCTCGGTGCCCTGGGAAGTGACCGCCATATTGCAGATGGATCATTGGACCTGGCTGCATGCTGTCAGATTTCTGATTCGCTAGATCGAGGTGCCATCTGGCGACAGGGGCACGGCGCTCATCGAGCATCTCGATAGCTAAATCCAGCCTAGCAAAGGGTGGCCTACTGTGTTGCCCCTGCTCCACTCGAATTGCGCACAAAAGATAGGGCGTAACCGGGCGGCCCAGCTCATCCGTTATCTCTCGAAAACGAACGGCATCGTCTCGATCAATTTCCAAATGCCAAGTCGTTTCACCGCGCCGTTTGTCCAATGAACCCGCTTCTCGCAGAAGCGTGCAATAACCTTCTTGTGAGATCAGATCCTTGTCGAGAAGCTTTCGGGAAACCACTCGAATCGCGTTGGCCATCTCTCCAGCAGAAATGCTTACTTCCGGCAAAGTGGGCGAGGGTGCGGCCTTTCTAGTCACGAGTGGCCCTTTCCCTCACCTCATCGACAAAATTCGCATCGATTTCGTCAATCTTGAGCGCTGCGGGGCCATTACCCATCCGGTCCGCCTGAATGCAGTCCCAACAGATCCGCTTACGCTGCCCAAATCGAGGTACACGCGGGTCGAAGGCAGTCAGAGAATGACGAATCTCTGTAGGCCTCCCACAGCAGGCACAAGAAAACGCCACTTTCTCATCTGAAGAGTCGTTCCATGGAGATTTTGCTGCCTCAACCTCCAGCCCTTCCTTTTCGCTTATAATGCGGGCGCGTTCGGCGGCCGTGAGGCTTGTCGGTCGACGCTTAAAATATTCCTCGGCCCAATCGTCAAATCGATGTGCCCACCATCTCCTCCAACCCGCTCCGAACACGCCATTGTACGGAATGTCATTAGCCGTCAGCATCGGTGTGACTAAACTGATTTGATTGGGGCTAATCCCGAGTCGGGCGGCAACTTCGCCATCGGAGAGCAAAATGCCAGTCCTGTCGATGATGTCGCGCAGAATAATCCTGGCCGCGATATGGGGGGCCGCGGCATCCTCTAACGCCAAGCGTAATTCCTGGACGTTCACCACATGACGTTCCTTGTCGGTGAGCCCGAAAACGCTCAATCGGTCGCCGCTGGACCAAATTGCCTTTAGAGCTTCGTAACCTTCGCACAATGACAACAGCTCTCGGCGAGCTTCAGTACTGTCTTCTGAAACATTCTCTTTGAAGTAGGCCCGGTCAAAGAGGTCGTGCGCCGTCCCATCAGGGCGATAATATTTATGATATTTCTGTTCGTTTGAGACAAGGACGATTGGAAAGTCCCATTGTGGCTCAACTGCAGCTCTGTCTCGTAGAAGCTGAGCAAGCCCGCTGCCCTTATAGGCATGGCGCAGATTTGTCTCAGCTAAATTTTCATCGAGCCGGAAGTCCAGGGCGACCAAGTCTGGATGAGCTTCAAATATTTCATCCGCAAGATCCGCAGCCTCCTTCACAGGTTTGAAAGAAAGCGTTAGTCCTTCGTTGTCCCTCGTTGAGAGCCGGCGGGCGAAGATCTGGTCAGTCAGCGAGTCGTCGACGTAAAACCCTTTGTACCCCATTACGCCTCCCTCGCCGCGTGAGCGGACAAAATGCGGAATTCAAAGCTGCAGGTGTATCCCGTGCTTGGCGTGCCAAGGGAAACATACCCGCCATAGCTATTCGCTATATCAGAAACTATTTTCAACCCAAGCCCTGTACCAGGCCCCGCGACATCGTCGTCCTCAAGTCCCATGGTTGTTGTGTAGAACGGCTCGAAAATTCTCTCTTCAATCTCGGGGGAGACGCCTGCGCCGTTGTCCTCAAAGCCAAGTAAGACGTATTCGCCATCCTCCCGAGCAAAGACTCTGATGCGACGAGGATGAGAGTTTGCTTTCTTCATCGATTTAATGGAGTTTGTGAGGAAATTCAGCAGAACCGAATCAATCTCACTCGCATGCATGGCAGTAGTTCTTAGCCCCAAGGGCTCAATGTCCGAGGTAAATTCAATTGCCTGGCGGTCCATATATTGCTGGAATTGCCCGATGAACCGCTCAATCGAGCCACTGACAGACAGGCTCCTCAGCTCTCGGCTTTCTGTGCTCGACATCAAGCCAGCGATGTAGCCACCAAGATCAAACATGCGACCTGTGGCAAGCTTCAGACCGGATACGAGATCCGTCAGTGGAGCTTCGCCCTTAAGATCACTTAGGATCGAAATCTCCTCTTCTAGCGCGGATATATGCGCAGCCACAGAACTCCTGATTCCCTTGATCTCATGTCCAAAGACGGTGATGGAGAGGCCCAGCGAGGCGAGGATTCTCAGCATTTCTTCGTACTTAAGAGAGGCCGCCCGCTGCTCTTCGACTTCCTTCTCGTAGTTCTCCGCCTCTTCTCGAGCCGAGGCAAAGGCCGCGAGGGTTGCTGGCGGAAGAGATGCTGTAGAATCTTTGGTGGAGGCTGAGCCGCCGTGCGCAGCCTGCGAAGAACCAATGCTTTCGAGAAGATTTCCTAATATTTGCGAAGGCTTGCGAGGCCTGGCTTTTGAAACATAGTCCTTCTGACTAGCGGTAGTTTTCCTGCCACGAATAGATGCCACCCGTAAAATCGCCCACTCCAAGCTATAGCGAACAAAACTACGGAGATCTTCAAACACTTCATTTTCAATTAAGCCTTCTCGGCTGCTTGTCTCCTCAAATAAAGGATTCTCGTTACTGCTCAGCTCAATCTGCCCAAAGAAATTCCTATTATTGCTGGGCACAATGACTTGTCGCCGGCCAGCATCCCGATCAAACCCGAGCCAATCATCGGCCGGCTCTCCGTATGGGAGAACGCGGAAGCCGTCCCTATAGATTCGCACGCCAGCGAAGTTTTTGGCCATTTCTGTGGCTGTCGCAAAGCTAAGGCCAGACAGCGCATCCGGAGAATAGATAAAATACTTGACTGAGAATGTTAAAGGCCCCGTAGCCAGCAGGCGTTCTTCATAAGTTTGTCGTTCATCGAGAGATAGTTTTTTCGATACAACGCGAACATAGGCGTTGCCATGCTCGTCTATATGTCCACGAATTTCAGCGATTGCGTGGTCGAGAAAACTCGTCTCGATAGATAGATTTGTACGCTGTTTGCGGCTTGATAAACCATTGATTGTGACTTCAAAGCCTGGATCTTGTTGGTGGCCAACGGCTAATAAAGGGTGTGCCCGAGAGACGGGGAATGGCGGCTGCAATAAGAGGACTGCTTTCCAGACCCTCTGCATTGTCGGCTCGGACCAACCTTCCCTAAGCCCAAAAATCGAAAGGCGGGTCCGCTCGCCGTCGATGGGTTTGTCATACTCGTCAACTTCGCTGAACACCTCATGGAGGTGTCGCCCAGGCAGAAATTGGGTGTCCCAGTCGAATTTAACCCTTAGTCCATAGGGCTTCCCGGCCACTTCAGTTTCAAGGATTAACTTCGTTCCCAGCCGCTGGACAGCAAACCGTCCGATGCCTTTCTTGCCAGCTCGCACCCTGCCATAGCGAGGAGATACAGGACTATCACGCTTGCTGGTCGTGGAAATTCTCATCCAAGCATCGCGCACGACGTCATGGTTCATTCCCATGCCATTGTCTTCAATGACCAGGGTGCCGCCTGGTTTGTCGTGATTACTGAAGAGGACGCTGACTTGGGTTGCGTCTGCGTCGTAGCAGTTCTTAATAAGCTCCGCTAAGGCTGTTTCCTGCTTCGCCACGAGTTCGAAGCCAAGGCGCTGAATGTGCCCTGCATCAACACTGAAGCGCACGGAGTTTGGATCGGCATCCACCGCATCTCGGCTGAGACGTTCAACGAGTCGCCAATCTGGTTTGTCCTTCTTTAGCTCGTCGGCGATCAGGCTCTGAAGGTCTGGCAATTGTCCCATTAGGCTTTCCTATGAACCTGCTCAGATGGTTAAGGGCAGATTTTTCGGTCTGCAGCCCCCAGCTTCGACAGCACATCCTCAATACGGCCAATATTGCCTGATGCCCCACCATTGTCAGGCCGCGTTCGAATTATATTTCTCGCCTCTCTGAGCAGAGAGACAATCTCATTTTTTGTCACCTCGTCAATCCAGCAGCCAGCTTGATCACCCTTCATGCTCTTCCCCCAATCGCCCCCTGACCACCGCCAAAAGTAGAGTTTGAAAGTTCAATTTTCAATACGGCGACATTTATCCCTAAGGCACGTTTGCATTTTAAGTGTCAAGATTTTGCACATTACGTGTCGCGTTTGCGCTTTATGCGTCACCCGACACACAACTCCTCATCACACGTCCAGGTTCGACACCTTCAACGCGTTGGTCTGGATAAAGTCGCGGCGGGGTTCGACGACGTCGCCCATCAGGGTCGAGAACACCTCTTCCGCCTCGTCCACATGGGCGACCTTGACCTGCAGCAGCGAGCGGGCCTGCGGGTCCAGGGTGGTTTCCCACAACTGTTCAGGGTTCATTTCGCCCAGGCCCTTATAGCGCTGGATCGAAATGCCCTTCTTGCCCTGTTCCATGATGGCCGAGACCAGGGCCACCGGACCGTCGATGCGGGTTTCCTTGTCCTTGGCCAGCATGGTCGCCGGTTCGTTGAAGGTTTCGCGCAAAGTCACGGCCATTTCCGCCAGCTTGCGGGCTTCTTGGGATCGCAGGATGGCGGCGTCCAGGCCGTGGGTTTCGGTGACGCCGCGCAGCGTGCGGCTGAAGAACAGCCCCTCGCCTTCCGCCCACTGACCGCTCCAGCCCTGTTCCAGGGTGGTTTCCAGCGCGTTCAGACGCGCCGCCAAAGCGTCGGCCATGGCTTGGCCAGCGGTGCCGTCGGTCAGCAGGGTCGCGTTCAGGGCGCCGGCGATGGCGGCCTGTTCGATCAGCTTCATGGGCGCCCGGCGGGTCAAGGGCTGCACCAGATTGCGCACATTGCGGGCGGTTTCGGCCAAGGCGCGCAGGTCGGCGCCGCCCACCTGGGCGCCCGTGGCCAAGCGCAGCACCGCGTCCCCCAAGCCGCCATCCAGCAGGTATTCCTCCATCGCCCGTTCGTCCTTCAGATAGACTTCCGACTGACCGCGCTTGGCGCGATAAAGCGGCGGCTGGGCGATGTACAGATAGCCCTTTTCGATGATGTCGGGCATCTGGCGGAAGAAGAAGGTCAACAGCAGGGTCCGGATATGCGAGCCGTCGACGTCGGCGTCGGTCATGATGATGATTTTGTGGTAGCGGGTCTTTTCGATGTTGAAGTCCTCACGCCCGATACCGGTGCCCAGCGCTGCGATCAGGGTGCCGATTTCAGCCGACGACAGCATCTTGTCGAAGCGGGCGCGTTCCACGTTCAGGATCTTACCCTTCAACGGCAAGATGGCCTGGTTGGCGCGGTTGCGGCCTTGCTTGGCGGACCCACCGGCCGAGTCACCCTCGACGATGAACAATTCGGACAGGGCCGGATCGCGTTCCTGGCAATCGGCCAGCTTGCCGGGCAATGTCGCGATGTCCAGCACGCCCTTGCGCCGGGTCAGTTCGCGGGCCTTGCGGGCGGCTTCGCGGGCGGCGGCGGCTTCGACAACCTTGGTCACCACCTTGCGGGCTTCCTGGGGATGTTCCTCGAACCATTCGGCCAGCTTTTCGCCGACGATGTTTTCCACCACCGGACGCACCTCGGACGACACCAGCTTGTCCTTGGTCTGGCTGCTGAACTTGGGGTCGGGCACCTTGACCGACAGCACGCAGGTAAGCCCCTCGCGCATGTCGTCGCCGGAAAGGTTCACCTTTTCCTTCTTGGCGATACCGGAATCGTTGGCATAGGTGTTGATGGTGCGCGTCAGGGCAGCACGGAAGCCAGCCAGATGGGTGCCGCCGTCACGCTGCGGAATGTTGTTGGTGAAGCACAGCTGACTTTCGTGGTAGCTGTCGGTCCATTCCATCGCCACTTCCACGGTGATGCCGTCCTTTTCGCCCGACACCGCGATCGGCGGCTCGTGCAGCGCGGTCTTCGAGCGGTCGAGATAGCGGACAAAGGCTTCGATGCCGCCTTCGTAATGCAGTTCGGTCACCACTTCTTCGGGGTGACGCTGATCACGCAGCCACAGACGCACGCCGGAATTCAGGAAGGCCAGCTCGCGCAAGCGATGTTCCAGGGTGGAAAAGTCGAATTCCACCTTGGTGAAGATAGCGGTGCTGGGCAGGAAGGTCACCTCGGTGCCCGACTTGTCGCCGCAATCGCCCACCACCTTTAACGGCGCCACAGCATCGCCCATATGGAAGCGCATGGTGTGTTCCTTGCCGGAACGCCAGATGCGCAGGTCCAGGAATTCCGACAGCGCGTTGACCACCGACACGCCGACGCCGTGCAGGCCGCCCGACACCTTGTAGGAATTCTGGTCGAACTTCCCGCCGGCATGCAGCTGGGTCATGATGACCTCGGCGGCCGAGACGCCTTCTTCCTTGTGGATGTCGGTGGGGATGCCGCGGCCGTTGTCGCGCACCGTGCACGAACCGTCGGCATTCAGCACCACTTCCACCAGGTTGGCATAACCGGCCAAGGCTTCGTCGATGGCGTTGTCCACCACTTCATAGACCATGTGGTGCAGACCCGACCCGTCGTCGGTGTCGCCGATATACATGCCCGGCCGCTTGCGCACCGCATCCAGGCCGCGCAAAACCTTGATGGAATCGGCGCCGTATTCTTCTGCGGTGGGGTTGGGATTGACGGACTCGGTCATGATGCTTCCTTACGCTTGTGGGTGGACCATGGCGTCGGCCACCCGGAAAAACTGTGCCCTCTCTCCGAAACCGTCGAACAAGGCGTCGTCGGTGCCGGTCATCCAGCTTTGGGCATTGAGCCCCGCCAGTTCGTCGAACAAGGCGCGGCGGCGGGTTTCGTCCAGATGCGCCACCACCTCGTCCAACAACAAAAGCGGCGCCTGGCCGCCGATTTCGGTCCTCACACGGGCCTGGGCCAGGACGATGGACACCAGAACCGCTTTTTGTTCGCCGGTCGAGCATTGCCCGGCCGGCAAATCCTTGCCGCCATGCCGCACCGACAAATCGGTGCGGTGCGGCCCCAATGTCGCCGCCCCGGCCGCCGCATCGCGCGCCCGCGCGCGTAAGAAAGCGGCCCGCAGGCGTTCCTCGGCCTCGTCTGCCGCCGCGTCCGAATCGGGGCGCTGCGACAACCATTCCTCGACCTCGCCGGCCAGCGACAGATGGGCGGCGGGAAACACCCCCACCCCTTGACGGCAGGCATGGTCCAACCGCGCCACCGCGTTCACCCTGGCCCGCGCCATGGCGGCGCCGTGCCTTGCCATGGTTTCCTCTAATGCGCCCAGCCAGCGGCCATCGGCATTGCCGGCCCGCAACAACCGCGAGCGTTCGCGCATGGCGTGCTCGTAAGCCCCCGAACGACTGGCATGGCCTTCGTCCTGGCCCAGAACCAAGCGGTCCAGAAACCGGCGCCGACCGCTGGCCCCTTCGATAAACAACCGGTCCATGGCCGGGGTCAGCCACAGCGCCGACACTAGACCGGCCAGCATCTGGGCCTTGGCCGGCTGACCGTCGACCCGGATGGCCCGGCGTTCCGCACCTTGTTCCCGGCCAGTGCCGATTTCCACCCGGCCCATGGGACCGTCCAGAACCGCCGCCACCCCCCAGGTCAGCGCCCCGCTGCCCTGGCGGGCCAAATCGGCCAAGGACGCCCGCCGCATGCCCCGGCCCGGCGCCAGGAAGGAAAGCGCCTCGAGCAGATTGGTCTTGCCGGCCCCGTTGGGTCCGGTCAACACCACCGGGCGGGAATCTGTGTCAAGACGCAGACGAGCGTAACAGCGAAAATCGGCCAAGGTCAGGCGGCGAACCGCCAGACGCGGCGACGGGGCCGGAACGCTCACGACCGTGCCGGTCACACCCGCATGGGCATCAGCACATAGATGGCGCCGGCATTCACCCCGTCACGCACCACGGTGGGGCTGGCGGCGTCAGCCATCGAGAAGGTGGCGACATCCCCTTCCACCTGGCCCAGGATATCCAGCAGGTAACGCGAGTTGAAGCCGATCTCCAGCGGGATGGACTCGTATTGGGCCTCGATCTCTTCGGTGGCCGAGCCGTTTTCCGGGCTGGACGCCGACAGGGTCACCGTGCCCTTTTCCAAGGCCAGCTTGATGGCGCGGCTTTTTTCGGTGGAAATGGCCGAAACGCGGTCCACCGCCTGCGAGAAGGACTTCACGTCCACCAGCATCTGCTTGTCGTTGTCGGCGGGGATGACCCGTTCGTAATCGGGGAAGGTGCCGTCGATCAGCTTGCTGGTCAGCACCGCGTCGCCAAAGGCGAAGCGCAGCTTGGTTTCCGACAGCGACACGGTGACTTCGCCCTCGGTCTCGTCGATCAGCTTGCGCATTTCCTGGACGGTCTTGCGCGGCACGATGACGCCCGGCATGCCGGCGGCCCCTTCCGGCAGGGTGACTTCGACCCGGGCCAGACGATGGCCGTCGGTGGCCACCGCGCGCAGCACCTCGCCCGAGGCACCGGTGGCGGCATGCAGGTAGATGCCGTTCAGGTAATAACGGGTTTCTTCGGTCGAGATGGCGAAACGGGTGCGGTCGACCAACGCCTTCAACTCGGCGGCGGTGACGGTGAAGGTGAACGGCAGCTCGCCGCCGGACAGCACCGGGAAGTCTTCCACCGGCAGGCAGGACAGCGAGAACTTCGACCGGCCCGAACGCAGGGTCAGCAGACCGCTGTCGGCGTCGAAGTCGATTTCCACCTGACTGCCGTCGGGCAGCTTGCGCACGATTTCATAGAGCGTGTGGGCCGGCGCCGTGGTGGCGCCGGGGCGCGACACGTCGGCGGTCACGGTCTCGACGATGTCGAGATCCATGTCGGTGGCGTTCAGGCTAAGGCTGCCGGGCCGGCCTTCCAACTTGACGTTGGACAGGATCGGAATGGTGTTGCGGCGTTCGACGACGCTTTGCACATGGGCCAAGGACTTCAGCAGCTGCGAGCGCTCGATGGTCAGCTTCATGGCTTTGGACGGACCCCTCGTAAATGGCCCGGCAGTATATCGCAACCGCCAAAGGGGTCAAAGCGCTTTCAGGTCTTGTTTCAGGCTGTCCCCCAGGCATTCCAAGGCGGGCTTCCAGCCGTGGTGGGGATGGTGGCGGTAAAGTGGGAAGCCGGGGAACCAGGGCGAGGTATCGCCCGCCGCCATCCAGCGGAATTCCGGCGGGTCGGGCAGCAACAGGCGGGCAGTTTTGCCCAAGGCGGCGGTCAGATGGATGTTGGTGTTGCTGACCGCCACCTGGTCGTCCAGCACCGACAACAACGCCAGCATGCCCTCCAGGTCTTCGTTCAACGCCGACACGTCCAGCACCGGGCGCCCCAAGGTGTCGCGCAACGCCGCCACTTCGCCATCCTGTGGTCCACGCTGCAGCACCACCGGGCGGAAATCCACCCCGGACAAGGCCCGGGCAAAATCATCCAGCGGCACCGATTTCGACAACAGGTTGAAGCCGGCGATCCCCGCCCGCCAGGTCAGCCCCACATAAGGCGGCGGCCCAAAATCGGCCAGAATCCGGCGCATCTCGGCGACGCGATGGGCCTGGGGCTGCAAGTGGATGGACGGCAGCGGGCCGGGCTCGTCCAGCAGCCAGGGCAGGTCTCCCGGCCATATCACCAGATCGGCGGAAACCTCGATCACCCCCGCCTGCACCTGCGCCAGGAACGGCAACCGTTCCAACAAGGACGCCAATTTGGGATTGGTGGCATAGGTGACCTGACAGCCGCGCGCCGCCAGACGTTCGACGAAGCGCATCAGGAACAATTCGTCGCCCAGCCCCTGTTCGCGCACCACCAGCACGTGATGGCCATCCAACCGGTCGGGCAGACGGCGCACGGGAATGTCGGGACGCTGGGTGGCGCTGTTACGCCAACGGGTCAGGTCCCAACCTTCGGCGAAACGCCCCCGGGCCAGATACATCAACCCCAATCCGGCCCGCGCCTTCATGTTGTTGGGATCGGCCCGCAGGCTGCCCTGCCAAGCCTGCTCGGCTTCGTCCATCCGGCCCAGGGTGTAAAGAGCCTGGGCCAGGGAATTCAAGGCGAAGGAATGATTGGGCCGGATCGCCAGCAGGCTTTGCAGCACGGTGACGGCGGCGGCGTAATCCCCCATCAGCAGCAGGGCGCTGCCTTCGATGAAACGGGCATTGACGCTGTTGGGCAGGCGGTGCGCCAAGGCCGCCGCCTCGGCGTAGCGACTGACTTCCAGCAGGGCGCCGGCCCGGGCTTCCATCAATGCCGGATCATCGGGGGCCAGGACCGCCGCCCGATCCAGCACCTCGGCCGCCCGCCCGGGCTGCCCCGCACTCAGCAGGGCCGAGCCGAGAAACCGCAGGTTTTCAGCCGTCGGCAGCAAAGCAGCCAGACGATCCAGCGGCGCCACAGCGTCGGCCGGACGGTTGGTGCCCAACAACACCACCGACAGCAGCCGCAAGGCGTTGCGGTCGTCGGGAGCCAGTTCCAGGCAACGCCGGCAATGGTTTTCAGCGTCGCCCAGACGACCGCTGTCGCGGGCTTGGACGGCTTGGCGCAGGTGCTCGTGGGCGCGGATCGCGCTGGACGAAGCGCCGCCCGCCACCGGTCAGCCCTGCAGCATGCGACGCAGCAATTCCACGTCTTCCGAGAATCCCTGGTCGGACGAGCGCAGCTCTTCCACCTTCTTCACCGCATGCATGACGGTGGTGTGGTCGCGGCCGCCGAACTTGCTGCCGATTTCCGGCAAAGACCGGCTGGTCAGCTGCTTGGCCAGATACATGGCCACCTGACGGGGACGCGCCACCTGACGCGAACGCCGGGCCGACGACATTTCCGCCAGCTTGATGTTGAAATGCTCGGCGACGCGCTTTTGGATCTCTTCGATGGTGATCCGGCGATCCGACGCCTTCAACAGGTCGTGCAGCACGTCCTGGGTGCTTTCCAGGGTGATGGCGCGGCCCACCAGCTGCGAATGGGCGATGACGCGGTTCAGCGCCCCTTCCAGTTCGCGCACGTTGCTGGCGATCTTGTGGGCCAGGAACTCCATCACCTTCTGGGGCACCACGGCGCCCAGCTGTTCGGCCTTGGAATGCAGGATGCCCAGACGCAATTCATAGGTGGTGGCGTGCAGGTCGGCCACCAGGCCGGAATTCAACCGCGAGCGCAGCCGGTCCTCCATGCCTTCCAGATCGCTGGGACTTTTGTCGGCCGAGATGACGATCTGGCGCCCCTGGTCCACCAAGGCGTTGAAGGTGTGGAAAAACTCTTCCTGGGTGGCGTCCTTGCCGGCGATGAACTGCACGTCGTCCACCATCAGCACGTCCACCGACCGGAACTGTTCCTTGAAGCTCATGGTGTCCTGGCTGCGCAAAGCCCGGATGAAGCGGTACATGAACTTTTCCGCCGACAGGTACAGCACCCGACGGGCGGGATTGTGCTCGCGGATGTGATGGGCGATGGCGTGCATCAGATGGGTCTTGCCCAGGCCGACGCCGCCATACAGGAACAGCGGATTGAACGACACAGCCGTCGCTTCGGCCACGCGCTGGGCGGCGGCATAGGCGAATTCGTTGGGCTTGCCGACCACGAAATTCTTGAAGGTGAAGCGCGGGTCCAGCTGGGCGCCCAGTTCGTCCTGGTCCGAGGGCGCGCACGGAGCGGCGGCGGACACCACCCGCGGACGGGCGGCGGCGGCCTGCGGTACGGCGGCGGCGACGGGCGCGGCAGCGGCGGGGGCGGCAGGCACCTCGGCGACGCGGCCGTTGGCGACGATGATGTCGACCACGCGGACCGCCGGGTTCTCGGCCCCCCACAGGGCACGGATACGTTCGCCGTAATGGGTGGCGACCCAGTCGCGCATGAAGCGGGTGGGCAGGCCCAGGCGCACTTCGCCATCGGCGACCTGATGCAGGGTGATCGGGCGCAGCCACGACCGATAGGCGGCGTCGCCCACCTCGTCGCGCAGGCGTCCTTTGACCTTATCCCATTCGGCACTAATCATCGCATGTCCCCGAACACTGGAATCCCGACAATGACCGCCCGACGAAAACTTGGCGCGGACATCATCCCATGTTGCGGACACGGACATGATGAAGACACCTTGCTCCCCTCCCCGAATAAAGCCAAGCCCCGCTTTCCTGCCGGACTCGGCTTGCTGCGCCGATCCGGGATATCCAACCCCCAAAGCCGGAATCCCACAACGCAGCAGACGCTCATGAAAAGGCTGAACACAAAAACACAACAAAATATCAACAAATTTGCCGACAAGATCAACTTCGCACCAATACTGAAATCAGGAATTAAATAAAGCTCCCGACAACGCCGACGCAAATACTTCAAATTTTAAATAGAGTCTTGGGTTTTTCTAGCCTCGACCCAAGCGAGCACGGACTCTAACGACGCCCCCGATTCAAAACAACGGGACCGGAACAAGAACAGCGAAAATTTTTCCCTTGCTTTTGATTCCGGACAGGAATCCACCCAACCTTGGCTTTCGGCACGACAAAAGGCCGCGCCCGAAGCCGGGCGCGGCCTTTTGAATCCGCTTGGATCAGCCAGGTCTTAGACCAGCGGCTTCATGTCCTTGACGCGGGCAGCCAGACGGCTGACCTTGCGCGAGGCGGTGTTCTTGTGCAGCACGCCGGCCTGGACGCCCTTGATCAGTTCGGGCTGGGCAGCAGCGAAGGCGGCCTTGGCTTCTTCGGCGTTGCCGCCATTGATGGCGAGCTCGACCTTCTTGACGAAGTTGCGGATACGGCTGACGCGAGCGCGATTGACTTCGGTGCGACGCTCGGTCTGGCGAATGCGCTTCTTAGCCGACTGATGATGGGCCATGGATCAAACCTGTCAGATCAAGAGTTCAAGTACAAAATTCGAAGGCGCGTTTATAGGGATGAGTCATCACGCCCGTCAAGCAAGAATCGACGCCGCCCCCAAAACACGTTAAAACATCTGCGTCCGCCATGCCATTACCGGAGACCTCGAGCCCATGTTCGAGAATGTCGCAGGCTTGCCGCTGGACCTTCCCCACCCCGCCCGCAAGGCGCTGATCGCCGCTGGCATCGACTGGCACGATGAACACGTGGCCGAAGCCCACGTGCAGCACGCCCTGATGCTGGCCCCCGAGGCTTTGGCCACCCGCATCGGCGCCTACAAGTTCTATTTCTACCGCCACCGCCTGCAAGAAGCCCTGCCCCATGCCTTTTCAGTCCTGGAAATGGCTGCGAAAAGGCTGCAACTGCCCCATGACTGGCGCCTGGTATCCGGCCACCACGCCGGCTTCGACGAGATCGAGCCGTGGCCGCGCCTGTTCCTGCAGGCGCTGATCGCCTATGGCTATTGCCTGGTCCGCCTGGGCCGCATGGAAGAAGGCCGCGCCGCACTGGCCAAGGCCATGGAGCTGGATGGCAGCGACAAGTTGGGGGCCGGCCGCCTGGTCGCCGTCATCGACCGCGGCGGCCTGGACGAAGACGAAGACGGGGACTGAACCGGCCATCCACAAGGGGGTGACATCGCCCGGCGCTCGGCCTATCCTTCCAAAGAAGGATGAGCGAGGAGAAAGCCATGGGCGCCACCGTCCGGCTGATGCCCCATTACGACCCCCACTGGCAGGAACGCCTGGAAGCGGCCAAGGCCCGCCAAGCGGAATTGCTGAGCCACGAGGGGCTGCTGACCGAAGCCGAGCAGACGCAATTGATGGAATTGCGTCAAGAGGCCGACCGCGCCTTCAACGCCCGCTTCCGCACCACCGCCGAATACCGCGACTTCTATGTGGGGCGCGCCCGCGACCTGCTGGAAGAAGAAGGCATCGACATGCCCATCCCCTTCCTGCCCGACGACGCCACCTTGGAAGAAATCGACCGGGTCTTGGGCATGGTGTGGCAGGCGGTCGAGGTGACCAATTCGGAAACCTTCTGATTCCCTTGCATTCCCCCCATCCTTTGCGCTAAATGTGCCCGGTTTGATGGAGAACCCCATGCGGAACCGGCACAGCCTTGCTGCCCTGCCCCGCGTCCCTGGCCCGACGGCCCGGGCGGCGTTCTTTGTCGCCACCACTAAAACCGGTACTAAGACCACCGCGTAAGCGGGCCGGTTCGTCGTATTCACACGAAAAAGGCCCGCGGACGACCCCGCGGGCTTTTTCGCATGCGAAAGCACCCCGGGCACGGCTTTCGGGCTTCGATTGAAGGAACGGAGATTACACATGGGTTACAAGGTTGCAGTGATCGGAGCCACCGGCAATGTGGGCCGCGAGATGATGCAGACCCTGGTCGACCGCAACTTCCCGGTGGACGACGTCGTCGCCCTGGCGTCGTCGCGTTCGGTGGGCAAGGAAGTCGCCTTCGGTGACGACAAGGTGCTGAAGTGCAAGGACCTGGCCACCTTCGACTTCAAGGGCTGGGACATCGCCCTGTCGTCGCCGGGCGCCAAGGTTTCGGCCGAGCACAGCCCGCGCGCCGCCGCCGCCGGCTGCGTGGTGGTGGACAACACCTCGCACTTCCGCATGGATCCCGACGTGCCGCTGGTGGTCCCCGAAGTGAACCCCGAAGCCATCGCCGGCTATACCAAGAAGGGCATCATCGCCAATCCCAACTGCTCGACCATCCAGATGGTCGTCGCCCTGAAGCCGCTGCACGCCTTGGGCAAGATCAAGCGCGTGGTGGTCAGCACCTATCAGTCGGTGTCGGGCGGCGGCAAGGAAGCCATGGACGAATTGTTCGAACAGACCCGAGGGGTGTTCGTCAACGACCAGCGCGAGCCGGTGAAGTTCCCCAAGCCCATCGCCTTCAACCTGATCCCGCAGATCGACGTCTTCATGGAAGACGGCTCGACCAAGGAAGAATGGAAGATGGTGGTGGAAACCAAGAAGATCTTGGACGAATCCATCAACGTCCACGCCACCTGCGTGCGCGTGCCGGTGTTCGTCGGCCATTCCGAATGCGTCAACGTGGAATTCGAGAACCCGGTCAGCGAAAAGGCCGCCCTGGAAGCCCTGGACAACGCGCCCGGCGTGGTGGTGGTTGACCGTCGCGAACCCGGCGGTTACGTCACCCCCATCGAATGCGTCGGCGAAGACGCCGTCTTCGTCAGCCGCATCCGCAAGGACCCGACCATCGCCAACGGCCTGTCCTTCTGGTGCGTGTCCGACAACCTGCGCAAGGGCGCGGCGCTGAACGCCGTTCAGATCGCCGAGGTGCTGGCCAAGGATTACCTGAAGAAATAAGGTCCACGGGACCTTAAAAAGAAAAGGCGGAGCCTCTCGGCTCCGCCTTTTTTGTCGGCTGGATCAGCCCAACAAGGCGCGCAGCATCCAGGCGGTCTTTTCGTGGACCTGCATGCGCTGGGTCAACAGATCGGCGCTGGGCTGGTCGTTGGCGTCGTCCACCAGCGGGAAGATGGACCGGGCGGTGCGCGCCACCGCTTCCTGGTCCTTGACCAGGATGCGGATCATGTCTTCCGCGTTCGGCACGCCGTCTTCTTCCTTCAGCACCGTCAGCTTGGCGAAGGCGGCATAGGTGCCCGGCGCCGGCAGGCCCAAAGCGCGGATGCGTTCGGCGATCAGGTCGACGGCGAGCGCCAGTTCGTTGTACTGCGCCTCGAACATCAGGTGCAGGGTGTTGAACATCGGCCCGGTGACGTTCCAATGGAAATTGTGGGTCTTCAGATACAGCGTGTAGGTATCCGCCAGCAGCCGCGACAGGCCTTCGCCGATCTTGATCCGGGTCTTTTCCTCGATACCGATATCGATCGTCTCGATGTTGACGGCTTTGTTCTTGGCCATGACGGGCTCCTTTCAGCGGGGTGTCTGAAAACCCTACACCCTTCGGTTTAAACGGTCCACGGGACCTGATTGGAATAATTCTATTTCGATGACCTCCCGCTTCCTTCGGGAGGGAAGGGGGGACGGAAGCGGGAGGTCCGCCACAGCGGCGATGAAGGGACCCTAGCCCCCTTCCATTCATCGATCCAACGAGTTATTTTTATCTCTGCCATCGATGGAGTCGATTCATATGCGCCCGCTTCCCACCCTGCGCCAGTTGCGTTACCTGACCGCCTTGGCCGAGCATCTGCATTTCGGTCGTGCCGCCGAGGCCTGTCTGGCCACCCAATCGACGCTTTCGGCGGGATTGCAGGAACTGGAAACCATCCTGGGCGTTACCTTGGTGGAACGCACCAAACGCAAGGTCATGCTGACGCCGTTGGGGGAAGAGGTGGTGGAACGGGCGCGTTCGGTGCTGCGCGGCGCCGAGGATATCGCCGATCTGGCCGCCGCCTCCACCGACGCGCTGTCGGGACCGCTGCGCCTGGGGGTCATTCCCACCATCGCGCCCTATCTGCTGCCCCAGGCCCTGCCGGCGCTGCGCCGGCAATATCCTCATCTGCGCCTTTACCTGCGCGAGGATTTGACCGCCCGGTTGCTGGAGCGCCTGAGCGCCGGCGACCTGGATGTGGCGCTGATCGCCCTGCCCTGGGCGTCGCCGGAAATCGAGACCCTGACCATCGGCGAGGATTCCTTCGTCCTGGCCTGCCCGGCCACCCATCCGCTGGCCCAACGCGACAGCCTGACCCCAGCCGATCTGATCGGCCAGGACCTGCTGCTGCTGGAAGAAGGCCATTGCCTGCGCGACCACGCGCTGTCCGCCTGCCACCTGCCCGGCCCGGCCCGCGGCGAAGGCGTCTTGGGGACCTCGCTCGCCACCTTGGTGCAGATGGTGGCCAATGGGCTGGGGGTAACGCTGCTGCCGGAAATGGCCACACGCTGCGGCATCCTGGCCGGTACCGAAGTGGTCACCCGCCCGGTGCAGAACGCCGGATCACGCGGTATCGGCCTGGCCTGGCGCCCGTCCAGCCCGCGCAAGGCCGAATTCCGCCTGCTGGGCGAAGCATTGAAACTCGGTCTTCAGTAACGGGCGAGTTTCGCCCATGGGAACCAACCGAACCTCGCGCGGAAAGCTTGCTTGAGCACGAGGTTGCATCCTCATCCCGGGGCAAAGTACACCGAGGCGCAGCCGAGGGACTTTTCCCCGAAATCAATAAAGATGCTGCCCGCCGGTGACGAAAATTTCCGAGCCGGTGACATAGGCGAAATCGTCGCCGCACAGCCGGAACACCGTGCCGGCCACGTCTTCCGGGCTGCCCATGCGGTCCAGGGGGATACGCGGCACCAAGGCTTCGTATTCCGCCGAAATCATCGCCGTGCTGATCTCGCCCGGCGCCACCGCGTTGACGCGCACCCCCAATTGCGCCAGTTCGGCGGCCATTTCGCGGGTCAGGCCAGACAATGCCGCCTTTGAGGTGGAATAGGCCGAACCGGCGAAGGGATGGACGTAATGGCCGGCGATGGAGGTGATGTTGACCACCGCCCCCTTGCCCTTGTGCAGCGCGCTGGCGAAACCGCGGGCCAGACGCAAGGGCGCGAAGAAATTCAGCTCGAACACTTCTTTCCAGCCGTCGATGGGACCGTTCAGAACCCCCAGCCGTTCCTTGTACGGCGTCTTGGGCGAAATGCCGGCATTGTTGACCAGCGCATGCAACGGCGCGCCGTCCAAAAAGCGGTTGGCTTCCACCACGAAAGCCTGGGTGCTGGCCGGGTCGGCCAGATCGGTGGGGACGTGGTGCACCCAGTTCTTGTCGCGCTTGCACTCGGGCGGCGCTTCGGCCCGCGCACAGGTGATGATGCGCCAGCCTTCGGCCAGGAAACGCCGGGCGATGGAATGGCCGATGCCCCGGCTGGCGCCGGTGATCACCACGGTCTTGGGCGCGGCGTCGCTCATGGTGCGCTTCCCGGCGGCAGGCGCAATTCCCCGGCCTGGGGCGAAACGGCTTCCATCTGGCGGGTCAGCGGCGCCATCACCTTGGCCGCCCGCAGCAAGGTGCGCACCCCTTCGTCCTCGGTCAGGCCACCGCCCGAACCGCCCAACATCTTGGCCAACTTGCGCCACGGCGGCAGCGGCTTGGGATAGGATTCCAGGTCCAGAGCGGCATCGGGGGCCAGCTTCAGCAGGTCGCGCAGCTGCGCCTGGGCCACGTCCCAGCCGCCCAGGGCGTCCACCAGTCCACGGGCCTGGGCGTCGGCGCCGGTCCAGATACGGCCCTTGGCCAGTTCTTCCAACCGCTCGGGGGCCATGTCGCGGCCCTTGGCCGCCTTGGTGGTGAAATCGGCGTAGATGGCGTCAAGCTGGCGATTCAGGCGGTCCCATTCCTGGGGCGAGAACGCCTTGTTGGCGCTCATCATGTCGGCGTTGTCGCCGCGCTTGGCCCCGTCCCAGGTGATTCCCAGCTTGGGCCACAGGTCGGCCAGCACCATCTTGCCGGAAAACACCCCGATGGAACCGGTGATGGTGGCCGGCTGCGCCACCACCCGATCCGCCCCCATGGACACGAAATAACCGCCCGAAGCCGCCATGCCGGCCATGGACACCACCACTTTCTTGCCGGCGGCCCGCGCCCGGCCCACTTCGTGCCAGATGGTGTCCGACGCCACATAGGACCCGCCGGGAGAATTGACCCGGAACAGGATGGCCTTGACCTTGGGGTCGTCGATGGCGTCGCGGAAGGCCTGGGCGACCACGGCGGCGGCAAAATTGTCGTCGTCGCCAAAGCCGTTGTCGTCGCCACCGCGCATGATCGCCCCCGACCCGGTGATCACCGCCACCTTGGTGCCCTCGCCCCGGGGCAAATGGGCGCCATAGGCGGCCACGTCCACCAATTCGCCCTTCTTGCCGCTGCCGCCCGCCGCCTGCAGCGCCTGATCGCGATAGCCCAGATGGTCGACCAGACCGGCGGACAACGCTTCGGCGGCCAGGAACGGCCCCTTGCCGAACAGGGCCTTGGCCTTGTCCTCGCCCATATGCCGGCCCTGGGCGATACCGGCGACGGCTTGGCCGGCCCACGATTCCAGCAGCGCCTCCATGGATTCGCGATGCGGCGCCGTGTAGGCGGTCTCGGTGAAGGTCTCGATGGCGGATTTGTATTCCTTGCGCCCGGCCATCTGCGGCCGGATGCCCAGCATGTCCAGCGCGCCCTTGACGAAGGGGGTTTCGGCGGAAAAACCCACCAGCCCCAATTCGCCCGAAGGCTGCAGCCAGATTTGCGAGAAGGCGGTGGACAGGTAGTAATCCACCGTGCCGTTGCCGCCCTCGCCCATGGTTTCGGCGAAAGCCACCGCCGGCTTGCCGCTGGCCTTGAAACGGCTGACGGCGTCGCGCAGTTCCTGTGCGGTGGCCAGCGTCATGCCGCCGCCGACGGTGGCGAACAGCCCCTTGACCTTGGGATCGGCGGAAGCAGCGTCGATGGCGGCCACCACTTGGCGGGTGACATAGGCGCGTTTACCGGAAAACGCGGCGAAAGGATCGGAAGAGGGGGCTTCGCGGAACCGCGCTTCCAGGTCCAGACTCAACACCATGGAACTGGGCAGGCGCGGCTCGATCTTGTCGCCCATGGCCGAATAGGCCCAGATACCGCCGCCGACGGCCAAAACCACGAACAGGCCGATGCCGGCCAAGGTGACAAGGAAAAAACGGCCCAGGCGACGCATCACAACCACCTTTGCAGGAATGGGGGCACCCCTTGTGTAAGCGCCACCCCCGCCCCGGTCAAGGTGAAGCGGGGATCATTCCTGCACGATGGTGGGCAGGCCGGCATCCTTCCAGGCGTTCAAGCCGCCCTTCATGTGGCTGACCCAACCATGGCCGGCGCCGATCAGCTTGTTGCCGATGGCCGCCGAACGCACGCCGCCCAGGCACGAGATGATCACCTTCTTGCCCGGGAAGCTGGGCCACTTGTCCACTTCGAAATCGCTCATGGGGTAAAGCAGCGAACCGGCGATGTGTTCCTCGGCGTATTCCTCGTCCTCGCGCACGTCCACCAACACGGCTTCGCCGCTGGCCACAAGGGTGTTGACGGTTTCGGGGTCCAGTTCGATCAGGGCGGAGTTCAGCAGGCTCATTTTAGCGCTCGCATGTTTTACATCTGTGTGACTCTATATCGCACCGCCGAAGCCAATTTCAACACTATTTTACCGCATATAACGTTTTTTATTTTATAATAAACACTGATTTAAGTGTGATTTTCGGCGAAAAAATATATCCCCCCTATTCCATCAGCCCCGCCGCCACCTGCCGGTCGATGTCCACCAAGGGCCGGATATCGGCCGGGTCTCCGCTGACCAGGGCCGTCAATGTCTGTCGGTCGACGAAAGCCGACAGGCTCAGCATGTCGGCACGCAGCTTGACCGGCATGGGGTGGCTGTCAGGGGCCAGCAGGCGCTGGACCTGGGTCCAAAGCAGTTGATTGCGTTTCAGTGCCGCCTCGCGCTGGACGCGGTCACCATCGCGGGCGGCTTGCTCCAAAAGATTGGCGGCGCGGGTAAAGGCCAAGGAATCGGCCTGACGCAACGACAAGGCCGATCCTTGCGCCATGCCATAGGCGCCATAAGGATCGGGGGGCTTTCGGATCATTTGAACAGGGTCAACAGGGCCGATTGCTGTTGCTGCGAGACGCTTTGGCCGACACGGGCCAACTGGCTGCGGGTCCGCGCCGCCAGCAACGAGGCGCCTTCCTCGTTCAGATTGGCCTCGGTCAGCTTGGCCGCCCCTTCCGTGGCGATGTTGGCCTGATTTTGGGCCGCTTCGGCGCGGATGGTCAGAGCGCTGACACTGGCCCCCAAATTGGCCTGGGCGGAATTGACGGTCTGGGTGGCGCTGTCCAGGGCCGCCAGGGTGCCGGTCGAAAAACCGCTGCCATCGGCGGCCACCGCCGACAAGCCCAACGACGACGAGCCGAGGTCCTGGGGCGAAACGGTCAGGGAATCACCGCTGGATTTGCCCAACGACACGGTCAGCGACGACGAAGACGACGACAGCAGGTTGATCCCGCCATAGCTGGCGTCCTGGACCAGGGAATCCACTTGCCCCAGGGTCTGATTGTACTGGCTGGCCAGGGATGCCCTCTCGGTGGCGTCGGTAGTGGACAAAGCCGCGGTGGCCAGACCTTTCAGCTGACCGACCAGGGTGTTGACGCTGTCGGCGCCGACCTGTGCCGCGTTGATGGTGGAAATCCCCTGGCCCACCGAATCCTTGACGCCCCCCAGATCGGACGACCGTTCGGTCAGGGCGCGGGCGGCGTAAAACGCCACCGCGTCGTCGGTGACGCGGCTGACCTTTTTCCCGGTGGACAGGTTCTGCGAATGCTTCGCCGTGCTGGCGGCCAAACTTTGCTGGGTGGTCAAAGAAGCCCGCGCCGTGGCGGTCAAGTTGATCTGATCGACCGGCATCGTTCTGATCCCGTATTAAGCGCCCGGACCAAGCATAGCACACATGCTTGCCCCGGAACAATTTGACACGTTGACGCCCGCCGCCGCCGTTCCTATCTTCGGCGTCGATCATGCGCCACGCACATGCCCTTGTCGCCCTGACCTTGTTTTTGACCCCGCTTGCCGCCTCGGCGCAGGCGCCGGCTCCCGTGCCCGTGGGGCAAATCGCCATGCTGCCCCTGCCCGCCCAGGGACAGGACGACGTGGTCGCGCTGGTCAAAACCCACTGGAAGCCTTATTTCGAAACCCAGGGTTCGGATTCCTTCGGCCGCGAATCCCTGCGCTTCGGCCGCTTCGACCTGGACGGCGACAACCGTTCTGAATTGGTGGTGATGCTGACCAAGGCCGGATGGGAAGCCGAACAAGGCTTTCCCCTGGTGGTCGCCAGCTGGACCGACAAGGGTTGGCGGGCCATCGGCTGGTCCTGGGGCGACGAGGACACCTTGTTCGCCACCGACGAAATCCGCCAGGGCTGGCGCACCTTGGATACCGGCACCCAGTTCCTGTACTGGGACGGCCGGACCTATGCCCGGATCGACAAGAACTAAATTCCTGGCCGGCCGGACAGCGACACGTTGACCTCGGCACCGCCATCGACGCCGTTGTTCAGCCATATCTCGCCGCCATGGGCCTGGGCGATGACCCGGCAGATGGCCAGGCCGATTCCGGTGGAATCGGCCGCTTGCCCGAAACCGGTCTCGAAGGCCTGGGGGTCGTGGCGGATCATCCCCGGCGGCAGCCCCGGACCGTCGTCGGAAACCTGCAACAACCAATCCTGGTTCCGTCGCACCAGCCGCAGGCTGACGGTCACCGCCTCGTCGCGGCCGCGATAGGCGATGGCGTTACTGAACAGCTGATCCAGCAATTCGGTCAGCAAGGTGGCGTCGGCGACGATTTCCGGCATGGGCTCGATGCGCAGCAGCAACAAACCGCTGCCGAAACGCCGGTCCATGCTGTCGGCGACCAATCGGGCCAAGGCGTTCAGGTCCAGCGGCCCCAAGCGGGGCGTCGCCCCGATGACCGAAACGAAATGCTGGAAGTCCCGCAGCAGCGCCGACAACCGCCCCACCGCGCTGGCCACATAGCCCAATTCCTCGCCTTCCGTGCCAAGGCCGCAATCCCGCAGCCGATCCCGCAAGTCCCCGACGTCGCGCCGCAGTGTCGTCAACGGCACGTCCATCTGGGTGGTGATGACCGCCAGGACATCGTGCAACTGCTCGTTCAGCCGTTCCAGACTGGCGGCTCGGGCGTCGGATTGCGCGCGGGCCGCTTCAAGCCCCTCGATGCGGCGATCCACCTCGTCCTTCAACGCCGCATGCTGACGCTGGATACGGCGCATGCCGCGATCGGAACGCCAAGCCAGGGCGAACAGCGCCAGCGACAACAGCGCCGCCACGGTGACGCTGAACCCGGCCTGCCGCCGCCAATCGCCCAACGCCTTGTTGTTCGACACCGCCGACGTCACCACCAGCGGGTAAGGCGACAGCGTCCGATAGGCCAGATACTTGTCGTTGCCGTCGGCCTTTGACACCAGATGGGCGCTGCCGTTGGGGGATTGCGGAAGCCATTGGGTGAACAGATCCGAACTGGAAATGTCCATGCCGAATTTCTGCGCATGGGCCGGGGCGCGGGCGATCATCAAGCCGTTGGAGCCGATCAGCGCCGTGCCGCCGTTCACGTCCAGCAGCACCCGGTCCAGGAAACGGGCGTAATGGTCGGGATTGACGTTGGCCAGCACCAGGCCGACGAAGTCGCCCCGGGCGTTGTGCAGGGGGCGCGCCAGATGCCAGGCCCGGCCATGGGTCAGCCGGCCCATGCTGGGATCTCCGACGACGATGGCATCGTGCCCCTGGCGCCGGGCTTTTTGGAAATAGCTGCGATCCTCGACCCTGATTTCTTGGTTGGGAAGCGGCAGGGGCGGCCACGTGGCCGGGTCCAGCACCCCTTGCGCGTCGATCATACCGATGAAGTTGATTTCGGGATAAGCCCGCAGGACGGCTTCCATCCGGGTGGAAAAGGCCAAGGATTTGGTGGCGCCGGCCTGAAAAGCCTCGGCCACTTCGGCCAAGATGCCGTCGATGCCGCGCACGGACCCGGAAATCTGCTGGTCGATGGAATTGGCGACGCTGCGGGTCAGAACCTGCGACGCGGCGATGGCCGCCGCCCGTTCCCGGTCAACCTGCCACGCGACCACCGCCGCCAGCAGGAAAATCAGCCCCAAGGCCTGGATGCGCGCCCGGCGGACGGTCTTGGCGGGCGGCAGCGCCGTCGTCCCCACCTGCGCGGCCGCCTTCACCTCGGCCGTCTCCAGGGCCAACTCGAAGCCCTGGCCTAAAAACGACAGCTGCATCCCGTTCAGGCTGGCCAGCGAGACGCAGACCCGCACCGCCACCGAGGATTCCGCATCGGGAATCAGGGGACCGATGGCCACCAAATTGACCCCCCACCCCTGAAGCCGTTGCGCGGCGCTGACGGCGATTTCGGCCGCCCCCAATCCCGACAAGGCGCGGAACACCTGGACCAGCACCTCGGCACAGGGGACGTGCTCCACCGCCACCGCCGGCAGTTCAGCCACACGGATGGGGATTTCCACCCCGGCGTCCACCATGGCCCGCTGAACCGCCATGTGCAGGTCGGCCATCTCGGCGGGGGCGTCGATGGACAGGTCGGCGACCCGCTTCTGAAACCCCTTCAGCAGGTTCTTCATGTCCTTGCCGCCCATGATCAGGCGGTCAAGAAGGCCGCTGGCCACCGCGTCACGCGCCCCCACCACCCGGGCCAGGATCTGGCTGTAGCTGACCAAAGGCCGCAACGGTTCCTGCAGGTGATGGGCGGTGACCATGGACAGGCGGCGCAGTTCCCGGTTGGCGGCGCTCACCTGCCGGACCCGGCGCTCCAACTGCTCGCGGGCTTTTTGCAATTCGACGCCGCGCCGTTCGACCATCTCTTCCAGGCCGTCGCGGATGGACACCAAATCGCGCCAGGCCCGGTCGTTGCGTCGCGCCCAGTAGTAAAGCACCACGCAGAACGCCATCAGCAGGACCAATTGCAAGCCGGCGTTGACCCGCCAGATGGCGAAGGCCCGGTCCTGGTCCATGTCCACATGGACGGACAGGTTCGAATTCTCGACCGGAAGCACCACCCTTAAAGGCTGCGCGGCGTCACCGGCCGGCCAGCCGAAGGCCGTGCTTTGGTCGGGAACCTGGGCGGCCACCGCCCCGGAATCGTGAACCACGGACAAACGCCGGGTTTCGGCCACCTGTACGCTTTGCAGATATTCCGCCAGGGAATCCGCGTCCAACAAGGTGGCCAACGCCGCCGGCCGGCCGGCCCAACTGAACAGCCGGGCCACCAACAGCTTACGCCCTTCCGCCGGAAGCGGCGGGGCGACCAGCAGCCTGGCGCCGGAGCTGTGCAAATTTTCCTGCAGCCAGGTCAAATAAGCCTGCGGCAAGGATTGCCCCCCCACCAGGACGCTTTGTCCGCCCGTGCCGGTGACCAGGACCAAGGAACTGAGTTCCGGAAAGGCGGTCAGCCGTTCATGCAGGTGGTCGACGACGCTGGGGGTATGTTGGTGGCCGGCCTGGACGATGACCCCGGCTTCGTCCAGCAAGGTGTCGATTCCGCGCAGTTGCCCGGCCACGTGCTGTTCCACCGCCTGGCCAAGACTGGACCCCACCAGCAGGGCGTCGGCTTCGGCGCGCCCATGGCCACGCCACAGATGAAAGACCAGCAGGATCTCCATCACCACAACCAGCAGGAACGCCAGCGCCACCAGCGGACGCACGACGCGGCGCTGGCGGGAAGGGCTTAGCGCGGGGGCCTGGTTTTCTTGCACGGCGATCCGGAAGACATGTCCATCAACGGTTGATCATCCGCCGAGGGGACGGTCCGGTCAACCGCATTGCGCCCGGTGGCGCAGCAAATGGTCGGCCAGGGTGACCGCCATCATGGCTTCGGCCACCGGCACGGCGCGGATGGCGACGCAAGGGTCGTGGCGGCCCTTGGTGATCACCTCGATCTCGTTGCCCTGACGGTCGACGCTTTTCTTGGGGATCAGGATGGAACTGGTCGGCTTGATGGCCATGCGCAGCACGATGTCCTGGCCGGTGGAGATGCCGCCCAGGATGCCGCCGGCATTGTTGGACAGGAACTGCACCTGACCGTCAGGCCCCATGCGCATCTCGTCGGCATTGTCTTCGCCCGACAGCGAAGCCGCCAGGAAACCAGCGCCGATTTCCACGCCCTTGACGGCGTTGATGCTCATCATCGCCTTGGCCAGATCGGCGTCCAGCTTGTCATAGACCGGCGCCCCCAGGCCCACCGGCACGCCGGACGCCACCACCTCGACCACGCCGCCGGTGCTGGAACCGGCTTTGCGCACGCCGTCCAGGAACTTTTCCCACACCGGCACGGTTTCGGCATCGGGGCACCAGAACGGATTGGCCTGACGCTGGTCCCAGTCCCAACGGCCGGGATCGATGGCGTTGGGGCCCATCTGCACCAGGGCGCCACGGATGACGATCCCCGGCGCCAGGGCGTCCAGCACCCGGCGCGCCACCGCGCCGGCGGCCACCCGCATGGCGGTTTCCCGCGCGCTGGACCGTCCGCCGCCGCGATAGTCGCGGATGCCGTATTTCTGCTCATAGACCCAGTCGGCGTGACCGGGACGATAGGTGTCCTTGATGTCGCCGTAATCCTTGGACCGCTGGTCGGTGTTCTCGATCAGCAGACCGATGGAGGTTCCGGTGGTGACGCCGTCGAACACGCCCGACAGGATGCGGACCTGATCGGCTTCCTGGCGTTGGGTCATGAAACGGTTCTGGCCGGGCTTCCTTTGATCCAGCCAGGGCTGGATGTCCGCTTCCGACAGCTTCAGCAGCGGCGGCACGCCATCGATCACGCAACCGATGGCGGGGCCGTGGGATTCGCCGAAAGTGGTGAAGCGGAAGGTGTGGCCGAAACCGTTTCCCGACATGCGTCAGTCCTTGGACACGGTGATGTCGGGGGCGTCCACCGCCTTCATGCCGACCACGTGATAGCCGCTATCCACGTGATGGCATTCGCCGGTGACGCCCGAGGACAGGTCGGACAGCAGGTACAGGCCGGCGCCGCCCACGTCTTCCAAGGTGGTGTTACGCTTCAGCGGGCTGTTGTATTCGTTCCACTTCAGGATATAGCGGAAATCGCCGATGCCGGACGCCGCCAGGGTCTTCATCGGACCGGCCGACATGGAATTGACGCGGATGCCCTGCTTGCCCAGGTCGACGGCCAGATAGCGCACGCTGGCTTCCAGCGCCGCCTTGGCCACGCCCATGACGTTGTAGTGCGGCATGACGCGCTCGGCGCCGTAATAAGTCAGGGTCAGCAGCGAGCCGCCATCGGGCATCATATCGGCGGCACGACGGGCCACCGAGGTGAACGAGAACACCGAGATGTGCATGGTGTTCTGGAAATTCTCCAGCGTGGTGTCGGCATAGCGGCCGCGCAGCTGTTCCTTGTCGGAATAGCCGATGGCGTGGACGACGAAGTCCAGCTTGCCCCACTTGGCTTTCAGCGCCTCGAACACGGCGTCGATGGAAGCCTCGTCACCGACGTCGCAAGGCAGGACGATGTCCGAGCCCACGCTTTCCGCCAACGGGCGCACGCGCTTTTCCAGGGCTTCGCCCAGATAGGTGAAGGCCAGTTCGGCCCCTTGGGCACGGCAGGCCTTGGCGATGCCCCAGGCGATCGAGCGGTCGTTGGCGACGCCCATGATCAAACCCTTCTTGCCGGCCATCAACGGAGTCGGAGCGGTCATGCTGGTCCTCTCTTTACGCAATGTTGTCTTGTGGCCTGCGAAGGCGGCGGGCATCCTACACGAAACGTGGTGCCGCGCAAAAGGGGGGAAGCGTCTGCATGCCTGCACGGCTGAAATCACGACAAATCGCCGAGTTCCTGCGCTTTGCCGTCCGCCGCGGCCGCGAAGACGGCGTCAGCCGCATGGCCGGGTCGCTGACCTACACCTCGCTTTTGTCGCTGGTGCCGTTGATGGCCATCGCGCTTGCCATGCTGGCCGCCTTCCCGGCTTTCGACACCGTGCGCCAGGATCTGGTGTCCTGGGCCTTCCGCACCTTCGCGCCATCCATCGGCGACGTGGTGCAATTGCAGATCAACCGTTTCATCGACAATGCCGGGCGGTTGTCGGCCATCGGCATCCTGTCCCTGGTGATCACCGCCATCATGTTGCTGGTGACCATCGAAGGCACCATGAACGCCATCTTCCGCGTCGCCAAGGCGCGCTCGGCGCTGTCCAAATTGTTGGTTTACTGGACGGCGCTGACCCTGGGGCCGCTGCTGATGGGGGCGGCGCTGTCGCTGCAGGGCTATGTCACCGCCCTGACCCGCTGGTCGGTGGCCAAGGCGGCGACCCCGTTCCTGGCGCTGCCGGTCCCCACCATCCTGACCTGGGCCGCCTTTGCCGTCATGTTCTCGGCCATCCCCAACCGCCGGGTGGCGATCCGCGACGCCGCCTTGGGGGCCATCGTCGCCGCCCTGCTTTTCGCGCTGTTGCGCTGGGGTTTCGGGCTGTACATCACCTCGTCACGCACCTATGCCAGCCTGTACGGGGCGGTGGCGGTGCTGCCGGTGTTCCTGACCTGGACCTGGCTGTCGTGGCTGGCGGTGCTGATCGGCGCCGAGATCACTGCGGCGTTGCCAGAATGGCGGTCCGGTCACCATCTGGGCCACGGCCCGTCGCGGCCCGGTCGCCGCCTGACCTTGGCCTTGGAAATCCTGTCCATCCTGCGCGACGTGTCCCGCGCCGGCCAGGGCGGCGCCACAAGGCGGCAATTGCTGGCGCGGACGTCGGCCGGCGAACGGGAACTGTTCCGCCTGCTGGCGCGGCTGCACGCCACCGGCTTCACCGCGCCGACCATTCGCCGCCGCGTCGTGCTGGCCCGCGACCTGGAAACCGTCAGCCTGGCCGATCTGGTCGCCGCCCTGGACATGGAGCTGGCCGTGGAAATCCTGCCCGGCGACATCGCCTGGAACCAGCGGGCCCAAGCCCTGGTGGACAAGGCCCGCCAGGACGGCCGCGCCGCCCTGGGCGTCAGCCTGCGCGAGGTTCTGGACGACGGAGCTTAACCGCCTGCCCCTGGATGCCTATTACTCATTGCCTCTTCCCGCAAGAGGCGCACAATAACCGTAATGAGCAAAACTTCGCCAAGCCCCCCAGGAGCGAAAGATGAAAATCCGGCACTTCTTTTTCCTGTGCATGGCCGGCATCGCCGCCATGGCCATGGCCTCGGCTTTAGGCATGGTTTTCGACGCGCTCGGCAGCCGCAACGACGTCTTGGTGGCGCGGCAATTGGTGATCGGCCAGGGCGCTTTGCTGCGTCTGTCCGAACAGGTCAGCCTGGAACGCGGCGGCCATAATCTGGCGCTGACCGCTGATGGCGCGGTCTCCGCTGAAACCGCCGCCCAGTTGGCCGGATTGCGCAAGGCGTCGGATCAAGCCTTCGAACAGGCCATGGCGGTGTTGCCAGAAGCCTCGCAACGGGTGATGGCCGAACTCCGCGACAAGCTCAATCAAGCCCGCCGCCCCATGCTGGCGGCACTGGAACAGTCCAAGGCGGACCGTCCCAACGGCATCGACAAGCAATGGATGACCGCCAACTTCGCCGTCGGCGACGGCGTCATCGAACACGGCACGTCCCTGTTGCAGGAAATCAACCGCCTGGACGGCATCGCCGGCGACTACGTGGTCCTGGCCCATGCGGCAGCGAACTTGCGCAACGTCGCCGGCCAACGCAACACCACCTTGATGACCATCATCGGCACCAACAAGCCGATGACGCCGACCCAGGCGGAACGTCACGCCCATTTCGACGGCCAGGTCGCCCAAATCTGGGACAGTATCACCAACCAGAGCAGCTACCTGGATTCCGGCCCCGAGGTCAAAACCAAGCTTGACGAGGTCAAGAACCGGGTGTTCGGCGAATTGCAGTCAATGATCCAGGCCGCCGCCGACGCGTCGCGCGAACAAAAGGACTATCCGGTCACGCCTGCGCAATTCCGCAAGATCAGCGTCGCCAATTTCGCCGTCATCGCCAATTTGCGCGACGCCTTCATCGAGCGCGCCGTCGGCGTCAGCGACCAGCAATTGTCCCGCCTGAACGCACGCCTGGCGCTGGCGCTGGGCATGCTGGCGGTGCTGGCCTCGCTGCTGGTGGGCATCACCATCATCTTCAACCGCCGGGTAGTCAGCGCCCTGATGGACATGACCCAGACCATCAGCCGTCTGGCCGACAATGATCTGGACGTGACCATTCCCCATGTGAACCGCCGCGACGAAATCGGCCGCATCGGCCAGGCGCTGGAAACCCTGCGCCTGAACGCCCAGGCCGCCCGCGCCGCCGAAGCCGCCGTCAACGCCGAGCATGTGGCCCAGGCCGAAGCCCGACGCCAGACCGACGCCCGGCTGGAAGACTTCGCCACCCAGGTGGACGCGCTGATGGTGTCGGTGCACCACCATATCGGGGCGCTGCACAGCACCTCGGACGGGCTGGCGCAACTGGCGCAAGAAGCTTCCGACGGCTCGCGCGACGTCAACAACGCCGCCGAACAGGCCGCCGCCAACGTCCAGACCATCGCTTCGGCGACCACCCAGTTGCTGGCCTCCATCGGCGAGATCAGCCAGGTGGTGACGTCCATGGCCAACGTGTCGAACCAGGCGGTCGAGGAAGCCCGTCTGTCGCGCGACACCGTGCACGAGTTGACCAACGCCGCCCAAAGCATCGGCGAGATCGTGCTGCTGATCCAACAGATCGCCAGCCAGACCAACCTGTTGGCGCTGAACGCCACCATCGAGGCGGCGCGCGCCGGCGAAGCCGGCAAGGGCTTCGCCGTGGTCGCCGGAGAGGTCAAGGCCCTGGCCAACCAAACCGCCAAGGCCACCGAACAGATCCAATCCCAGGTGGATGCCATCCAACGGGGCTCGGACAGCGCCACCCAGGCCATCGTCGGCATCGACCGCATCGTCGGCCAGATCAGCGAATTGGCCACGTCCATCGCCTCGGCGGTGGAAGAACAGAACTGCGCCACCGCCGAAATCTCGCGCTCGATCCAGCAGGCGTCCGATGGCGTCGCCGCCGTCGCCAGCACCATCACCGTGGTCAAGGGCAGCGTCGACACCACCGAGCATTCAGCGGAAGAGGTCAAGCACCTGACCACCCAGGTGGCCAGCGAAACCGACAGCCTGCATCATAAATTCAACAGCCTGGTGGGGTTGCTGCGCCAGCACGGCTAGGGGCAATCCCACGAACATCGCCGATTTTTGGCGTTCATTCGCCCCAAGATTGAATAACATATAGCCATGGCATGCAACCCAAGGACATAGTCCATCCCAACATGAGGGCCAAGGACGCGCGGGATGCCGAAAACCAGTTTTACCCTGAAGGTCATCGTTCTCGCCGTCGCGCCGCTGCTGTGCTTCGCCATCTTGCTGATTACCCTGGGCACAGCGCGGATCGAGTCGCTGTCGCAGGCCTCGGCCAGGCTGACCGAGCAGAGCCTGGAAAGCATGTATCGCCACTACCTGAACAGCCGCACCGGCGACGGGGCGGCCAAGGTGGCCCTAAGACTGGAAGCCATCCGCAACGAACTGAACATCGTCCGCGGTTCGGCCCAGCGGATCATCGACGAACCGCCATTGGCGGCGCTGGGTGGGGAACTGCAGACCATCCCCTTGCTGCACAACGACTTCGAATACAATCAAAAGGGACATTGGGCCAATCACAAGGATGGTCCTTTCGGCGTCAGCATGAGCATCTGGGGTTATCTTCTTGACCCGTCAGGCCAACTGACCCCAGAGACCCGGGTCTTCACCGACAGCATGACTCCGATGAAGCCGCTGTTGCACGCGGTCGGACAAAACGGCCTGAAGAAAGGCTGGCTATACGTCACCGGACCAAAGGCCACCCCGGTCATGGTGATGAACCCCTGGGCGCAAATGCCGGCGATCTTCGACGAGAAATATGCCGGTCACAATACCGCCAATTGGTGGGATTTCTTCTTCCCCGGCATCATCGAGGGCTGGCAGGGCTGGCTGACCGACCCGGCGAACCGCCCCCCCGGACCACGCGACGAGGTGACGCTGACACCGCTTTACGAGGATGCCGGCGGCACCGGGCTGATGGTGACCTTCTTCGCCCCTCTGTGGAACCGGGACCGCACCCAGAATGCGGGGGCCGCGGCTCTGGACTACAACGTCTCCAACCTGATCGAACTGGTGGAAGAGGAAACCGAAACCGGCGGCTTTTCCTTTTTGATGCAAAGCGACGGCAACGTCCTGGGGTTGAAGGATCACTGGGGAGCCATCCTGGGTCTGCAAAAAGCCACCGGCCAGAAGGCCGAGCACGGCGTCACCCAAAGCTTTTTCAAATTGGCCGAAAGTCAGCACCCGACCCTGCGCGAGGCGTTCCTGGCCATCAACGACACCAACGGCTTCGCCGTCCATCGCTTCCAGGATGACACGGGACAGACATTCCTGCTGGCCCTGCGGCGGGTGACCTCGTTCAACCTGTGGACCGGCAAAGGGGCCGAGATCGTCAAGGATTCCCTTTACCTGGGAATGGTCGTGCCGGAACGCCAATTGGTGTCCTTGCGTGACGAGGTCGCCGGCCAGATCTTCCGCAGCGGCGCCGACGCCCGGTCCTCCGTGGTCGTCATGGCGCTGATCCTGGCAGCCTTGGTGGGGATCGTGGCGACGTGGTTCGCCCTGGGGCAGACCCGGCAATTGCGCCTGTTGATCGCCGGCGTCGGCAGGATCAAGCAACGCCACTACGACGGATGCGTCGAAGTGGTGGCCCGCGACGAACTGGGCGAACTGACCCAGGCCTTCAACGGCATGACGTTAGAGATCAAGGCATCCTACGAGCAATTGCGCCAACACGCCGAGCACCTGGAACATCAGGTCGCCGAGCGCACCCGCGAACTTGAGCAAAAAAATCACGAATTACAGCGGATTTCGGTCACCGACCGGCTGACCGGCATCTATAACCGTACCAAACTGGACCAGGTCCTGGCCAGCGAACACCTGCGCCAAGAACGCAGCGGTCGCCCCTTTGGCCTGATCTTGCTGGATATCGACCATTTCAAACGGATCAACGACAGCTTTGGTCACCCGGTCGGCGACGTCGTCCTGGTGCAGACCGCCAATATCTTGTCCACATCGGTGCGGGCCACCGACACCGTCGGCCGTTGGGGCGGAGAGGAATTCCTGATCGTCTGCCCCGAAACCGATGGCCCAGGTCTGGTGGCGCTGGCGGAAAATTTGCGTGGCCATATCGCCGAACACGTATTTCCGACCGCCGGCAACCAAAGTGCCAGCTTCGGTATCGCCGTCCATCAGCCCGGCGAAAGCATCGAGGCGATCATTTCCCGGGTCGACCAAGCGCTTTATCGCGCCAAGAACCAGGGACGCAATCGTGTCCTTGCTGCGGACTGATCGCCTATCACGCGGAGAGCAAGACGGTAAGGTTCACTGCGGGAACAACTCGACATGGGTTTCGGCCGTACGGCCGAAATAGACCACGCGGCGCCCCAGGAACGAGACGAGATAACCGGCGCACCCCGCGGCCTTCGCCGACGTGCAGAAGGCGGAATAGTTGTAGTCGGGGGTATTGGCCTGCGCCCACCGGACCAGCGATTCCACCCCGGCGGCATCGAACGCGGCCGCGACCGCGCCAATTGAAGGCGGCATATCAAGTTCCACGGCGTCACCATCCGGCAGATAGAACATCTGTTTGTTGCGCCGATAATCGACCAAATACCCTTCGAAACCCGTGTCGATAAGCGTGCCGACGATTTCAGGAAAGCTCAAGCTCCCGTCATGCGCGGCATCGAGACAGGCTTTGGCAATGGCAATCCGTTCCGCGTCCATGCGCAGTACCTTTCCTTAAGTGGCGGAAGGTCAGTCGACGGGTACGGTCGACAGCCCGTTCTTGACGATTAACGTGCGGAGCAAATCGCGCAACCGCTCGTGCTCTTCAGCGCTCAGGACAGCGAAGAAAGCCGCGTCATTGTCGTCGGCAAACCCGGCCAGCAAAGGAACCTTCATCGCGCCCGCCGTCGAAAGCGACAGGCTGTGACCGCGCCGATCCTCCGGGTTGCCGGTACGGCTGATCAAGCCCTTCTCGTGCAGACGGTCAGCCAGCTTGCTGATCGCCCCTTTGGTCATCCCCATCTTTTCGGCCAAGGCCGACGGAGCAATGGCCCCGCTGCCATAGAGCGAACGAAGCATAGCCCATTCCGCCACGGTCACATCTTCACCAGCAAGTTTACGTGCGAACCGCTGGGACACGGCGTTCGACACCATGCGCAGCAGGTACCCCGTATGGCTGGCCAGATCAGAGACAGCAGACATAGCCCCTCCATAAAGCTGACAAGGAAACTATAATAGAAAAGTTTCCTTGTCAACTTTACATCACGATGGATCAGGCGGTTCGGACCAGATCAACAGGGCCGAAGCCCCCACGGCGGCACGACGCGGATCAATTGCGTATCCGCTAAGTCCTTGATTTTTCCTCCCAACCACCGCGTTCGGTCTGCTGGTAATTAACCGTATAGTTCATTTTTATATTGTATATCAATAGCTTACAGAAGATTGCGTGGGCATGTGTATTGTCTGTGTATAAGCACACTGGCCGCGCAGCCCTACCATTGCCCGTTCACACCATCCGAATTCAGAGCTTACATCAAGTAAGTTCGCCATATCTGGCCCACGAAACAGCCGCCAGAGTTCGACAAATGCACTTTGCAGCACCAGAGGCGCATGCGTCTATGGACCTGATTTGAAAAGATAAATCGGCAGATTTTCCGAAAATCGGTCGCTAGCGTGTGGTTAACGGAAACACACGGAGAACGACCAATGTCCACCCTGACCAAGCTGAAGCTCGCCAACGCCTCCCGCAAGCCGGTCGAGGAGACCCCGGAAGAGCGCATGCGCAACCGCATGGTCGCGCATCTTACCGAGCAGTTGGAAATGGCGACCGCCCTTGCCGAAGGCCGCCCCTATAAGGCCACCCGCATTGTGCGGGAAAAGGGCGAAGGCGGCACCACTGTCACCGTCGAGCGCGAGAAGCGCCTGCGCCCCTGGTACTGGCACGACCTGAGTGGCAAGTGGTTCATCGAACTCCGCTATGCCAACACGATCCTGGCGCTGGGCAAGGACCAGAACGCCATCGAGGTCGGGACCAAGGACAAGCTGGTGCCGACGATCCAGACCGTCATCGACGCCGTGAAGGCGGGCGAGCTGGATGCGGCGATGAAGGCCGCGCTGGCCGCGCGCAAGAAGCCCGGCAAGTCTGCGTAACGCGTCCTCCCTGCCGTGCGTGGCGACATGCACGGCAGAGCCATGAGTGGTCACCTGATACGTCCGTATGCGGACGAGCTTCTTGCGCGCTATGTCGCCCACGCTCTGCGAAGCGAGCGGTTTGGGTGCCCTAAGACTTCAAGGCCCGAGCCGCGCGCACCTCGCTCTCCACGAGATCATAAAGCTGCTGGGCGCCGAAGCTCGGCAGGTGCTTGCCGTTCACCAAGAACGTCGGCGTCTTCTGCGCGCCGACCGCCACCGAGTCGCTACGATCCTGTTCCAGGACCGCCGTGACCTCTGGTGTCATCAGGGCAGTGCGTGCGCGGGTTACGTCCAGGCCCGCCGCCGCTGCCGCTTCCCATGCCTTGTCGAGGCGCGGCGCGTTGTGGCTGGCCCATTGCGGCTGGGCCTCCAGGATGGCTTCCAGCACCGGCTCGAATTTCCGTTGCAGGCGGGCGGTTTCGAGCAGGCGAACCACCTCGTCCGAACCTTGGTGCAGCGGGGTGTAGCGGACCACCAGGCGGACCTGGCCGGGGAACTCACCCATGATCCGTTTGACCACGGGGTAGAACGCCCGGCAGGTCTCGCAGGCCGGGTCGAAGAACTCGACGATTGTGACCGGCGCCGACCTGGGGCCGAAGCTCGGTGAATGCGGGCGCACCAGCAAGCTGGCGTCGGCCACGGTCGCTCCCGCCTTCTTGTCGGCATCCTTGCCGGTAAACCACATGCCAGCGGCGGCGAACACGCTGACGGCGATGACGGCCGTCAGGATAACGAGGGTACGTCTGGTCATGCGCTGACCCCTTTCCGAACGAGATGCAGAAGAACGGCGATGGCGCCGAACGCGCCAACGGATAGAAGCGGGAGCGGCAATCCGCCGAGGATTGTCATGTTTTCACTGGAGCAGGACGGGCCTTGCCCGCAGGGTTCCAGGGCGGTTGGCGCCACCCCGGTGAAGACCAGCGTGTGCCAGATGGCGATGGCGGCGCCGATGACGGCCAGCGGCATGCCGTAGCGCCATACCGCGCCATCCGTCCGAAAGCAGGCGACGGCGAGGATCACCGCCAGCGGGAACATGAAAGCCCGCTGATACCAGCACAGCACGCACGGGGTCTGGCCCATGATCTCGCCGATAAACAGCACGCTCAGGGTCGATCCAAGCGCGATGAGCCATGCGGCAAAGAGGAGCTTCCATATCTCCTCATTCTCCAACACCGCGCCCACCGAGGTCGATGCCGCTGCGGCGGCGCCCACGGCGCCCTGGCGCCTTTTCGTCTTTGTCTTGTTCATGTCGTCATCCACTGGCTACTTCGGTTCCATGGCGCCGGGGCCATAGACTGTGACGGTCGTTTCCTTGGTGCCGCCGCGCTCGAAGGTCAACGACAGCGGGAATTGATCGCCCTTCTTCAGGGACTGCTTCAGGTTGACCAGCATGATGTGCAAGCCGCCCGGCTTCATTTCGATGCGCTGTCCGGCGTCGATGGGGGTGGCGGCGATGTGCTCCATCTTCATGGTGCCGCCCTCCTCGAACGAGCGATGGACCATGACATCCGGCGCGACCGGGGATGCGACGCCAACGAGACGGTCGGGTGCGTTGCCGCCATTGAAGACGGTGACAAAGGCGGCACCATTGCGACCTGCCGATGCCCTGGCCCAGGCCGATTCCACCTTGAGATCGTCGGCATAGGCGGTCGGCAGGCTGGCGACCAGCGTGCCTGTGATAGCCAGGATGCCCAGAGAAAAGTGGGACATGGAGGTTCTCCTGCGGATTTGAATGGTCATAGGTCGAAGATCGCGGAACACCAGGGAGCCGCCATCGAGAGGCAGCCTGGTCGCCCAGTTAGATGCTCAAGGGGGAGGCGAGATCACCCGCCCCTTGGCACGATCTCAGATTAGGAGAACGATGGTGCGCCGAGAGCGGAGGCGCAGATCGAGATGGGCGGTCACCATCCGAGTAGGGGTGCCCATCCGAGGCGGCTTCGGCATTGAAGCGCTTGCGGGGAGGAAGGAAGTACCGTTGCCCGGCAATTGAATGACATGGTTCGCACCCTGCTTGCCCTGCTGGAGGGTGACCTCCATGGCACCGCCAACGGGGGTGTCATCGCAGCGCGGCTGAGAGGTAAGTTCGTCGCCATCCGGCTGAAGCGCGGGACCGCAAGGTGCATGACCCATCACCTCGACGGCACGGTGGTCGCTGGACACACAAAGGGCGAGGGCTTGTTGTCCGAACAAGCCGAACAGCAAGGTCACTACGATACCCAAGCCCGCGAGCGCCCTACGGCTCATCCAACCTACATCCCCGCGCCAGCACCATCGGCACGACCCCAAGATTGGGAATGCCGGTGCGCAGACATTCCCAATATCGGGAATGGAACTGCCAGCCCTGGCGGGAGACTAAAGCCCCCAGCCATGGCTGTTTTGAGTATCGCACAACTTGTGCCATTGACCAGCCTATGGCGCTTGCCGCATCCAGCCATGGGTGCGGTCGATCACCAGCTTTTGCACCAAGGAGCCTTCCTGGGTGGTGATGTCGGCGGTAACGGTCCCATCCTTCTGCTCCGTCACGGCGCCGAGCTTGAGGCGCGGGTTGCCTTGCCATGCCAACCACTGCCCCAGATTCTGTTTCACCTGATCGACAGTCAAAGGCGATCCGCTCGTACCCATGGTTCCCATCATGCCGCACGGACCCATGCCGCCGCCCATCATCATGCCGGGCATCATGCCCTGTCCCATCATGCCTTGGCCCATCATGGGGTTCATCATGCCCTGGTTCATCATGCCAGGCCCCATGCCCCAGCCACCCTGCGGCTGGTTCGGTCCAGGCTGCGATTGAGCATAGGCGGCGCCGAGGCCGAGCGACACGGCCAGCATCGATGCGATCAATGTCTTGGATAGCATGGCGATCCTCCTCTGCGGGTGTCGCCAGCGGCGACCACTCGGCCGTCGCTCGGCAATGACATAGAAAACGCCCTGGTGATAAGATGCACCCTGTAGCAACTACAAGGTCAAGCCACCATGGTGAAGTCGGTCGACGGCATCGGGATAGGTCGCCTTGCCCAGGTCAGCGGCGTGAAGGCTGAGACAATCCGCTACTACGAGCGCATCGGGCTGCTGCCTCGCCCGGAACCGACCGCCGCAGGTTACCGCTCCTATGGCCGGATTGCGGTCGAAAGGCTTGCCTTCATCCGCAATGGGCGTGCCCTCGGCTTCGGCATCGACGAGATCAAGGCGTTGTTGACGCTCGCCGCACATCCCGACCAACCCTGCACCGATGCCAGGGAATTGGCACGACAGCATCTAGTCGAAGTCACCCGCAAGATGGCCGAACTCGACCGGCTGCGTGAACGGTTGGAGCAGATTGTCGATTGTGGCTGCACTTCCGTTGCGGAGTGCCGTGTCATCGCCACCCTTGGGCGCCCGAACCACGAATGATCCACTGGCATCCCCTCCGCCGCCGCGCGTAGCGCTTGACGGCGACGCCGAGTCCGTTCCGTTCAAGCAGATTCGCGGCGTGAGCTTGATGCCACCAGAAGAATAGCGCCCAGGCTGATCGCCACATCCGCAAAGTTGAAGGTCGGCCAAGCCCAGCCTCCCCAATGAAGTTGAATGAAGTCGGTGACGTGCCCGAAGGCCATCCTGTCCACTGCATTGCCCATGGCGCCGCCGATGACCAAGGCAAGGGCGGACTTGGAGGCGGTCTCACCGGACACGGGCTGGCGCGCGAGCCAAACGGCTAGTCCCATGGCGATTGCGAGAGCGAGGATGATCAGCGGCCATCGCTGCCAGCCTCCTAGGTCGGCGAGCATGCCGAACGAGATGCCCCGATTGTAGCCTAGGGCGAGGCTGAAGACCGGCAGCACCTCCATGGACGCTTCGGCCAACATCTTCTCCATGACCCGTTTCAGGCCCAGGTCCGCCGACGCCACCGCAGCGGACAGCCAGAGCCAGCGCAGGTTGGTCCAGGCAATCATTCGGTGGCCACCGCGACCGATCTCAATTCTGCCAGGGCATGGCGCAGCACCTGGGCGGCACCCGAGAGAGCCAGGGCGGCCATGATGCCCGCCACCGCAAAGTCGGGCCAACCGCTGCCGGTGGCGAACACACCGCTCGCGGCGCCGAGAACGGCCAGATTGCCGATGGCATCGTTGCGCGAGCAGATCCACACCGAGCGCATGTTGCTGTCGCCGTCGCGGAAGGCATAGAGCATCACCGCCACCACCACGTTGGCAACCAGCGCGGCGATACCGACCGCGCCCATCACGGCGGCCTCGGGCACGGTGCCGGTCAGAAGGTGGTAGCCGGTATTGCCGATGACCCACAGGCCGAAGGCGCCCATGGTCGCGCCCTTCAGCACCGAGGCCATCGCACGATGGCGCAGGCTCATGCCCAGCACGAACAGGCTGACGCCGTAATTGGCGGCGTCGCCGAAGAAGTCGAGCGCGTCGGCCTGCAAGGACGAGGACCCCGCCGCCACGCCCGCCACGATCTCAACCAGGAACATCCCGGCGTTGATCACCAAGGCCGCCCACAGCGCCTTGCGGAAGCGGGGCGCCACCTCGCTCGACGGGCCATGGCATCCGCTGCTGCAACAACCTGCACCCATACCTACCTCCTCAAGCATCTTGGTGGTAGGGTGCGGTCTGTAGTCGCTACAGGGTCAAGCAGGAAATGACGGGATCGAAGCCCATGAACATCGGCGCGCTCAGCAAGGCGACCGGCGTGAACATCGAGACCATCCGCTATTACGAGCGCATCGGCCTGTTGCCCGAACCCGACCGCACGGCAGCGGGCTATCGCCAGTACGGGCCGGAGCACCTGCGGCGCCTGTCGTTCATCCGCAATGGCCGGAACCTCGGTTTCAATATCGAGGCCATCCGGGCGCTGCTGCGATTGGCCGAGCATCCCGAGAACCCCTGCCAGGATGCCGACCACATGGCATCGGAGCACCTAGCCGAGGTCGAGCGAAAGATCGAAGAACTTGGTCGATTGCGGGATGCACTGCGCGAGATGACCAATTGCTGCGCCGATACCGTGGCTGAGTGCCGGATCATCGACGCCCTGGCCTCCTGACATGTGGACCATTCCGACATATATCTTGGCCGCGTTCGTGGAGATCGGTGGCTGCTTCGCCTTCTGGGCCTGGCTGCGCCTGGGCAAGACGCCGCTGTGGCTGGTGCCCGGCATGGCCAGCCTCGCCCTGTTCGCCTGGGCGCTGACCCGCATCGAGGCCGATTTCGCAGGACGGGCCTACGCGGCCTACGGCGGCATCTACATCCTCTCGTCACTGGCATGGATGTGGGCGGTTGAAGGCAGCCGCCCCGACCGCTGGGACGCCATCGGTGCAGCGGCTTGCGTCCTGGGCGCCACGATCATCATCTTCGGGCCGCGCGGAACCTGACGGCCAGCCGGATGGTTGCGACCCGAGCAGTGAAAAATGCGACCAGGATAACGGCGGCGTGATCTCGCTGGCTTCATTCGCTTTGGGCACCAGTTACGTCCATAAAAGCCCGAACAACACGACTTGTCGCGCCCATGCCTGCGCAGCTATGGCCAAACCGTAGAGCACTGTACGGGCGCTGCCGGACGGCGCAGAGGCATCCCGCGAACTTACTTCATGTAAGTTCACGCCAAATTTTGGGTCACACCGCCTCGGGCTGCCCTGCGTAGCGTGACAACAGTTCATTCCACACCTTGGCACTCAGCGCATCCAGGGCAGCAGCCTCGGCATGCAGGAACACGCGGCGCATCTGCATGGCCTCGCGGGTTACACGCCCGGCCAGCGCCAATAGGGCTTCGGCGCTGGGTTCCTGGCCGCGCGCCACCACGCAGGACATGTAGGACGGCTGCTTGCCGAGCCACCGGGCAGAGAAGTCCAGTTGGGAATCGGTCAGGCCAAGGTCCATGAGAGTGTCGCGGGCTTCGATGAGGATCATGTGCGTCTCCAATATGCTGTCGGTGCAGCGTATTTATGGCTCAGCCGCCTCCCGTACCCGTATCGCACTCGCAAAACTTCAAAAGCATGGACGTACGCCTGTAGACGCATCATGGTTTAGTTGATGTCGCTCCCATTGATGCGCAGGACTGCGATGAGAGAAGTGATGTACCGAGATGACGCCGTACTGGATAGCTTCGTTGCACAAGCAGACGGACTTGTGCTCAGCGGGGTAACGACCAAAGCTGAAAGAAGCGGAGAAACATCTGCTACAGCGAAGCCAAACTTCAATTTTGGATCAATACTGGAAAAGGTGGGCCTCCCAAACTTGAGCATTGGTATCGACATAGCAAAACGGCGGTCTCGCGTTGCCGGTGAAGCGGCTTCGTATACGCTCCCGCAGGAGGAAAAATACCGATACATTGCGCAGAAACTCAGCGACGGGAAAAAATTGTATAGAGACAAATACGAGGCGTGGTGTGCGGCCAGGGCAAATACCGGCAACGTGTTCTGTGAAATTGAAGGAGAATTTATACCTGCTGGTTGGCAGCCTCAGTCCGATGCTTGGAGAGAGTTCGCCAACGCGCAGCGCACGCTAGTCCTTCATGCCAAGGAAGAGGAAACTTTCTTGATGGGGATGTCCTTGTCGAAAATTGTTGGCATTTCAGACGGGCAAATAGGCGTGGTTAGCCATCTCGCCATGCGAACGCGCAATGGTGGCCTTGCGATACGCGTCTTCGGCAGCATGGATAAGACAAAGTATATCAAACCTTTTTTTGCCGCGTATCTGTGAGCCCCCGATATCGATAATGCGCTCCCGTCATAAATAACTGCACACGCAGCAACCCAATTGAGCGCGGAACATGAAAAGATCGAGAACCATCACGCTGGGCTTCGACAGGAAACCAGCAACGTTACAGGAAGTCATCGAGGCGGCCATTGCTGGCACCCTTGCTGCGGCAAAGAACCGCCATCCTTAGACGATTTCGAATTTGGCGATCTGACTGCGGATCACTTAAAATTCAATAGTGCTGGAGACGGCACACAACATAGGGTCCACACCAGGGGCTGCGACACAGAAACCAAAGAGCTGCTCTGAAACTACAGTAAGAGAACCCCGCTGACCCAACACGCGCAATACCCACCGGGCGGCGGCCCATGTGTATCAAGGATCGGCCGACATCTGGGTCACGTGATGGACGGCTGAAGCTACGGCCAATGAGGGCGTGTAAGCGCTGTCAGCGCAACACGGAATAAGCCACCGAAACGGACTTAACGCGAATGCATGTGTACGCATTCCCGTAGCTGCTTGCGAACAACCGCATAACCGCGCTGGGCTTAACCGCCCTGGAGAGGCGTTCCCATAGGTAAAGAAACTCGGGCGCCGCTTTAACTGGAACGAATTACACAACTGGACGGAAAACACCGTTACCTCTCCTCCCGCTGGCAGATGCTTCAATGTCGATTTCGATTTTGAAGTTCTCGGGGGACGTATCGCGCAACCGCGCGTGCGTCTTGGTTTCCGAAGTCTGTCAGCGGGGGGAGAAATGTGACTGTCCGGAAATGCAGTTCAGTTCAGTTCACTTCGTTCAATTAATTCATTCAGATGCTTTTCATAGATCGCAGCAGTGAAAGCGCAGACCAGCAGAGCTGGAATGGCGCTGAGCTGATGCCGCTCAACGCCAGTTGAGCGTCAAACCCATTCAAGGACAACACACATGCACGTGACATTGAGCAATAAGGGAAAGCGGGAAGTACTCAGCGCATTATGGAATCGGATGAAGCACCACGCACAATCGCTGAAACCCAATGAGGCGAAGTTCCTCATGGACATGGACTATCAACTGCGGGAACGCAGGAAAAACACCATGACGTTAAAGCAGGCAACGTGGTTGCTGGCCATATTGGACCGCGCAGATCAGCGCGTGGCTTAACTCGGCGTTGGTTCGGTCAAAACGTCGATCACGGCTATGACCGCTGGCAGGGCATCGGGAAACACGTCCGTATTGGCCTCGATCCAGCGGTCACGCCGCCCCCGCTGTTCCAATAGCATGCGGTCGAACGGGCCAGGATCGTCTTCGATCCAATAGAAATCGGCCTGCATGTCGATGGCCGCTGCCTTGGATGCGTCCCAGCGGAGGGGCGTTATTCGCAGCAACAGCGGCTCAAGCGCATCATCCCAATTCCTGCATTCGCAGAACGCTCGCAGGATGCCCGCATGTGATCCCGAGCGGTCGCGGTTGGTCAGCCAGAACGGCGTATGGCGGCCAATGGCCCAGCGCAGGAACGTCTCTGCGTGCGGGGCGACTTCCCAACCCGCGTTCCACACCGCGCCGGGCACGGCGGATCGCAGCAATGGGCCGTCGATATCAAGGTAGAGAACGGCCATCAGCAGCCCAATTCCCAGCCATCGACGTAATACGCGCCCTGTTCGTCGATCAGTACCGGCGGTTCGCTGATGTAGCAGACATTCGCGTGGGCGATCAGCATGTGGGTCTCCATCAGCAGATCAAGCAGCGGGGCAACGCCTTCGGTCTCGGCCAGTAGCCCAATGCGGCGACGCAGGAACGACAACGCGACGGTGCCCGGCGTCATTGCCCCCAACACAGCATCACCAATGCCCTGATAGCGCGGTGCAGCGGCCATCACCTCGGCGGCACTGCACTGCGTGTGCAATGTGACCGTTCCGGCCACCGCGCCCTTGATCCAGGGCGGTTGATCGGGAAACGGTAGATGGTCGCACGCCAACGCATCCCATAGGGCTTGCTCGCGAGGTTTGGTCGCGGCCAACACGCCGCGCTCCAATTCCCCGCAGAGTGTCGCCAGTTCGCCCGTTTCTGCGCGGGCAGCTGTGCGGGCGCACTGCATCGGTCCATGAACAAGCTGATCCTCGACGCTTGGCCCCACCGGGCAGTCGGCCACCAGCGGGAAGACCGACCGCGCCCAGGCCATGGTCAGGGGCGAGGCGCACCAGATAACGTGTTGGGGATGTGACCTGAGACCGGAAAACTCCTCCAAATTTGGGTAGAGTCCGCCATCTACGGAGACGGACTTATGAAGCGCAGCCGGTTCAGCGAGGAACAGATCATTGGCATCCTGAAGGAAC
>MKVK01000034.1 GCA_001898825.1 Magnetospirillum sp. 64-120 | reverse complement strand
CTCAAGGACTTCCGCAGGATCGCAACCCGATATGATCGCCGCGCCGTCAACTTCATGGCGGCGGTCTGCATCGCCGCCACCGTCAGCTACTGGTTATGAGTCCTGACCCTAAGCGCTGACCGGGGTGTCCAGGCGGCCCTGGCGGCTTTCCAGCTCGATCAGGTGCAGGCGTTTGCGTTCGGCCAACTTTTGCGCTTCGGCACGCGATTCGTCGGTTTCCGCCATGGCCAGGATCACTTCGATCATGGTCAGCATGGCGTATTCGGTGTCCAGCGCCATTTCCATCACCTGCCAGGCGCCGATTTCCAGGCCGTCCGGGGACAGCGGCGGCATGGGGGGCAGGTGGTGGTCGGGCTTTGACGCGCTGCCGGAATAGGTGCGGGCGCGGCGGCGTGCCGCGGCGGCCAGCGAATGAAGGGTGGCGGCGGCGTCCTTGTCCTGCATCAGCTGGGCGGCGCCGGCCAGTTGGTCGTAACGGATCGCCGCCGTTTCCTCCATGCGGCGTACGGCGTCGTGCACGGCCTCGATGCTGTCGATGGTCCCGGTGACGGCGATCACGGCAAACGGTTACTCCCTTCCCCTATGCTTCCCTTTCTATCTGTCCAGTGGCCCGGGCGCAATTATGGCATGCGTCAGATGTGGTTGATTGATTGCTGAATGTCGTTGTCAATAGGGGGACTCAATGGCTATACGCTTGGGCCGGAGATGCTGTCCCGCAAGGGGGGAGGCGGTGACGCTTCCTGGGATGGCCGACGGGGTAACGAGGAGAGGAACAAATGTCGCTCAAGATCACCGAAGATTGCACCAGCTGCGACGCCTGCGTGTCGGTCTGCCCGAACACCGCCATTTCCGCCGGCGACGTCATCTATGTGATTGACGAAGACCGCTGCACCGAATGCGTCGGCGCCGAAGACACGCCCCAGTGCCAGTTGGTGTGCCCGGCCGATTGCATCGTCATCGGCACCGAGGAAACCCCGGAACAGCTGCAGGCCAAGTACGAAGCCCTGCACTAAGGGGCGCCCCTTCAAAGAAAAAGCCCGGCGTCGTCAGACGCCGGGCTTTTTTGTTGGCAAGGAGGGAGTCCGGCCCCCCGTGACTCCCTCCCGTTTCCGCTCCCAAAGGGGTGTTGACATTGGGGCGGAAACTGGTGCCCGCTCAGGCGGCCCGGCGCGTCCCGGCGCCGCCATATTCGTCCCAATCGGTGCCGCGCAGATGCGACACCAGATAGCAGACCAGATTCAGCATCAAGGCCCCGGCCACGTCCTCGCCCCGGCCGAACAGCAAGCGCAGGTGGGACAGGACCGACAGCAGGTGCTGATGTTCGAAGATGTGTTCGTCCTGGTTATGCGATCCCAGCAGGCGCAGGAAGGATTCTTCCTCGGCGAATTGCTGGGTCAGGCGGTTTTCCAGCAACGGCAGCAGGCCGGCGACCTCGCCGTCGCGGTGGGCGCGGCTGTTGGCGCGGTTCAGGCGGTTGATGGCGTCGATGACCAGGGCATGGCCGTCATCGACAACCCGGTATCCCAGGGTATAGTCGTCGTTCCATGTCACCAACATAGTCGTCACCTTGATCCTTTGAAATCCCATCCCCGAATGGCGCGGAGAATGAACGAGATCAAAGGGGGCGCCAATCAGGTGAGTACCTTAAGACACAAAAATTATTTGGATACTTGGGCTTAATCTCGGGTACTTGCCTGACATACTAAAGAAAAGAGGGGCAGTATATGCCCCTCTTTAAGTTTGTGTGGTCAGACCACTCGGAAGTTTTTGAACTGCCACGGGTCGTCTTCGTCGATGTCTTCCGGGAACAATTCGCCACGCTTTTCAAGCGGCGTCCAGCCGGTATAGACGCCGACCACCTTGCCCAAATAGGGCATGGCCACTTGCAGACAGCGGTCGAAATCCATTTCGTCGGGTTCGACCATGCCGCGATCGGGGTTTTCCAGCGCCCACACCATGCCGGCCAGGATGGTGGCGGTCACCTGCATGCTGGTGGCGTTGTTGTGGGGGCACAATTCGCGGGCCTCGGTGATGGACAATTGCGACCCGTACCAATAAGCGCCCTTGGCGTGTCCCATCAGCAGCACGCCCAATTCGTCGACGCCGCTGGTGATCTCGTCCATCAGCAGGCGCTGGCGGCTTTGCTGCTGCCAGGTCTTGCCGGCCAGTTCGTGCACCGACAGCACCGCGTCGTCGCAGGGATGGTAGGCGTAATGCACGGTGGGGCGGTAACGAACCGTGTCGCCGCTTTTGACGGTGAAGTAGTCGGCGATGGAAATGGATTCGCTGTGGGTGATCAGATAGCCGTGAAAGGGGCCTTCGGTGGGGGTCCAGGTGCGGACCTGGGTGGACGCGCCGGGGCGCAGCAGATAGATGGCGCAATCGCTGCCGAACTGATGGCGGCGTCCGTCGGCGGGGAAGTGGCGTTCATGGCTGCCCCAGCCCAGTTCGGCCGGCTGGCAGCCTTCGCCGACAAAGCCGTCGATGGACCAGGTGTTGACGAATTCGTCAACCTGCTTGGGTTTCTTGGCCGCGACCTGGGTGTCGCGTTCGGCGATGTGGATGGTTTTCACCCCCAGCTTTTCCGCCAGTTCGGCCCAGCCGCGACGATCGACGGGCGGCGGCGTGTTGATGCCGGTGTCACGCGCGATGTCCAGCAGGGCCTTTTTGGTGAAAAAGCTGACCAGACCAGGATTGGCGCCGCAGGTCATGATGGCGGTGGGGCGCTTGCCCGCCGCCTTCAGCTTCAAGGCGGTGTCGCGCAGCGCGTAATTGGAACGCTCCGACGGCGACAGGTTGGGGTCGGTATAGCCGCCGGCCCAGGGTTCGATGCAGGTGTCCAGATAGAACGCGCCCAGTTCCCACGCCAGTTCCACCAACGCCACCGAAGACACGTCCACCGACACGTTCAGCAGGAAGTCGCCCTTCTTCAACAGCGGCGTCAGGATGTCGCGGTAATTGTCCGGGGTCAGCGGGTCGATGACGAACTTGACGCCATATTTGTTGGCGACGTCGCGTCCCCGTTCCTCGGCGGTGATGATGGTCACCCGTGACGCATCAAGGTTGAAGTGGCGCAGCAGCAACGGCAAGACGCCGGGGCCCAGGCTGCCAAATCCGATGATGACGACGTTGCCGCCAAAGGAAACAAGGTTACTCATAAGCAAAGACCTCCCCGATCAATATCGCGGCGCCGCCCGGCTCCCACGGGCGGCGGCGGGTTCAGGCAGCCTGGGCGAAATGCGTCAGGCCAGGGGTGAACAGCATGGGCGGGTCGTCCACTTCCACCGCCATGACGCGGTCGAAGCCGTTGAACCCGGTGCGCAGGCACGCGCCATAGGCGCCCAGCTGTCCGATTTCGATCCAGTCGCCCTCGCGGGTGTCGGCTGGCAGCAGGAACGGGCCTTCCATGCGATCGGCTGAATCGCAGGTCGGCCCGAAAAAGGCGAAAGGCACCAAAGGCGCGGCGGACGCGCCACCGGCGCGGATCAGGCGGCAGGGAAAGCGGAAGGCGGGGACGCCCGCATCCGACAGCCCGCCATAGATGCCGTCGTTGATGAACAGATGGTCGCCGCGGCGGCCCTCGACCCGCACCACCAGCGACTGAGCCCCGGCCACCAGGGCGCGGCCCGGCTCGCACCACAACTGGGTGGTGGCGGGCAGGTTCAGGCGGGCGAAACCGTCGGCGATGGCGGCGAAGAAGTCGCCCAAGGGCGGCGGGGTGACGTCGGGATAGCTGACCGGAAAGCCGCCGCCCACATCGACGATATCCACCGGGCGGCCGAAATCGGCCAGCACGTGTCCGGCGATGTCCAAGGCACGGGTCCAGGCGGCGGGATCGCAGCATTGGCTGCCCACGTGGAAACTGATGCCGACGCGGGACGCCATGGCCGACGCCATGCGCAGCAGCGACACCGCTTCGTCGCGGGCGGCGCCGAACTTGCCCGACAGGTCATGACGGGCGCCGCCCTTGGGCAGGGCCAGACGCACGACGATGCCCAAGGCGCCGGGGCGGTGGCGGGTTTCTTCGATCACCTTGCCCAGTTCGGCGGCGCTGTCGACGACGAAGTCGCGCACGTGGTGACGGTCCCATGCCTCGCGGATGGCCGAGCGGGCCTTGATCGGGTGCATGAAATGAATTTGGGCGCGGGGCAGGGTGCGGCGCACCAGTTCCACTTCGCCGGCCGAGGCGCAGTCGAAATGGCGGATGCCGCCGTCCCACAGGCCGCGCAGCACCATTGGGTCGGGGTTGCACTTCACCGCGTAAAGGGCGGTGCCGGGAAAGCCGGTGACGAAGGCGCGGGCCGAATCGTGCAAAGCCTGCGGCCGCAGGCAGAACAGCGGCAGATCGGGGCGACGGCTTTCCACCACCTCGTCCACCAGACGGATGCGGCGCGATTGCAGATGATTTCGGGCGCGGGGCGCCATGAATGGGGAACGGATATGGGTCATAACGCAATCCTCCACGCGACGAGGCGGGAAAACGGCTTCTCACGTCGGAACGACGTTGAGTTCCACGTCGGAACGACGATGATTCCAACGTGGGGGCGGCGGCACGTTACGGCAATGCACATCGAGGCGCGATGCGCCCCGGCATTGCCGTCACATACTGGATTTGCGTGTAGGAAACCGGGGCATTCCGCAGGCCGGAACAACCATGTCCACCTCCCTTAAGGGGCTGCCGGCCCACTGATGACCGACTCTCCGCCAAAAAGGACGCGTCCGTCGTTGCTAGCCCATAAGCAAGGGCCGTGTGCACGTGCGTCATGCGTCTGGGGTCAGCTTATACCCACATGGACTGTGTCATTCAAGTGACAATTGACAAATAGTTCCAGGCTACAGTGGCCGCCGCCAGGGCGGTGATCTCGGCCACGTCGCAGGCCGGCAGGACTTCCACCACGTCCATGCCGCGCCAGTCCAATCCGCCCAGACGCTTCAGGATGGCCATGGCCTGCCAGGAATGCAGACCGCCCACTTCCGGGGTTCCGGTGCCTGGGGCGAAGGCCGGGTCCAGGGCGTCGATGTCAAAGGACAGGTAAGCCGGTTGGTCGCCCACCACCCGGCGGATGGTGTCGGATACCGCCTGCGGATTGGACATGTGCACGTCTTCCGCCGTCAGCACGGTGATGCCCTGATCGACGCCCCATTGCCAGATGTCGCGCGACACCGGCGAACGGATGCCGATCTGCACCATGTGCCTTGGGTCCACCAAACCTTCGGTGATGGCGTGATGAAACACCGATCCGTGGGCGATGACCGCGCCGAAATTATCGGGCCAGGTGTCCACATGGGCGTCGAAATGCACCAGGGCCAGGGGCTGGCCCACCTTCTGGCGCAGGGCGCGCAGCAAGGGAAGCGCGATGGTGTGGTCGCCACCCAGCGCGATCAGGTGCGAGCACGTCGCCGCCTGGGCTTCGATCAACTCCAGGCTGGCGGCGATGTCGCCGAGCGCCAGGGCGAAGTTGCCGATGTCGGCGATGCCGGCCTGGGCCGGGTCGCGCCAGGTGGCGGGATTGTCGCCGTCCACCAGCATGCGGCTGGCGGCACGGATGGCGGCCGGACCCTGGCGGGCGCCGGCGCGGTTGGTCACGCCGATGTCAAAGGGAATGCCGGCGACCTGGAAACGGCTGGCCGGGTCGGTGCAGGCGGTGCCCAAGAAGGTGGCGGGCAGGGCGAAAGTGGGAGTGGTGGCCATGGTCTTCCAAGGGGGTGACGGGTTTGCTCCATCTTAGGGCTGCGTCGGGGCAAAGCAAATGAAGCTTGCGCGGGGCGTCTTGGCTGGGCGATGCTGGGCCTGCCCCGTTCCGAACGGCGCCAACTTGATCATGATCAAACCCATGGTCTTGGTCGGCGGCTAGCCTGGATGGGTGAAGGAGTACGACGTGAATCCCTGGCGCAACCAGATTCTTGGAATGTTCAGAAGGGGCGGCCTGTTCCGCCACCTGACCGTTCTGCTGGCCTTGCTGGGTTTCATGTTCACTTCCACCACGCCCGGTCTGGCGCTGGTCAGCGAAACCGGTTCGCTGGTCGGCATGTCCGGTTCGCTGGGCGTCTATATCTGTCATGTCCAGGGCGGCACCAAAGTGGTTGCGCTGCCCGGCGGACAAGCTTCCGACACCGATGACGATTGCTGCCTGATCTGTCAGGCGGCGCAACTGGCCCATGGCGCCGTTCCGCCCCAGCACTTCACTCTCCCCACCGAGAGCGCGGTTCGGGTCGATTTGGCCGCACGCGCCCAATCGTTCGTCCCCGGCGAAGGCTTCCGCCCGTCCCAGGCGCGGGCGCCCCCGGCGGCTTAAGCCTTTCCCCGCTTTTCTTCCCAAACATCCGCACTTCGTTCGTGTCACGGCGCTGTTCGCCGTCGCGCCCCATTTTCGTTGATCAAAAGGATTGAACCATGAAGAAGTTGCTGCTGGCCGCCGCTGCCATCGCTTTCGCTTTCCCGGCCCTGGCCGCCGATCTGGAGGTCTCTGGCGCCTTCATCCGCGCCTCGCCCAAGGTGGCCAATTCGGGGGCCGGCTTCGTCACCATCAAGAATACCGGCAAGCAGGACGACAAGCTGGTGGCCGCCAGCGCCAATGTCTCGAAAAGCGTGGAACTGCACACCCACATCAAGGACGGCGAGATCATGCGCATGCGCAAGGTCGAGTCCATCGCCGTACCGGCCGGCGGCACCGCCGAACTGAAGCCGGGCGGCGACCACATCATGTTCATCGACTTGAACGCGCCGTTGAAGGAAGGCGACAAGGTCGACGTCACCCTGAGCTTCGAAAAAGGCGGTCAGGTGAAGGTCTCGGTGCCGGTCGTCGGCATCGGCGCCATGGCCGCCCCCATGGGCATGGACCCCAACCAGCACATGCAGCACATGCAGCAGATGCCGAACAACATGAAGCACTAAGGCTGAAACGCCGGGCGGTCACGTGACCGCCCGGCACGGTCTTCACGGATTGCTGGTCGGCCGCACCAGGGGCGGAGCCATGTCCGCGGTGACGGGCTTGCCGGCGATCAACGCACGCAGCAAAGCCAAGGATTCCGGGCCGTCCCAGGCGGCCCCGCCGACGAAGCGCGCCACCTCGCGGCCTTGGGAATCCAGCAACAAGGTGGTGGGCAGAACGGCGGCGCCGAACGATTCTCCGGCCTGACGCCGGTAATCCACCGACACGGCCAGGTTCTTGATCCCCAGGCGGGCATAGGTGTTGACCGCGCCGACCGCGCCGGATCGATCCAGGCACAAGGCGACCACCCGCAATCCTTCCGGTTCGATGATCGGTTTCAGACGGTCCAGCGCCGGCAGTTCGGCGACGCAGGGCAGGCACCAGCTGGCCCACAGGTTGACCAGGGTCGGCTTGCCTTTCCAGGTGGACACGCCGGCCGGCTGGTTCTGGTTGTCGCGGATGTCGATGTCGGGCAAGGGGCGTGCCGGTTCGGTGACGAACAGGCCTTGCGCCACCCTGACCGCCCAAGCGGGTCGTGCGGCCAAGGCCAGCCCGCCGGCCAACAGGGTGCGGCGGTCAAGAATCATCGGTTTTCCCCCTCAATGACTTGGGTCAAACGCTCGGCCACCTCGTCGGCCGTGGCCAGATGGCCCATTTTGACCACCAGACGGCCCTGGCGGTCCATGATGAAGATGCCGGCCGAATGGTCCACCGTGTAGTGGTCGGGATCGCCGCCGTCGGGTTGGTGGATTTCGTAGCGCACCCGAAAAGCGCGGGCGGCGGCGTCGGTCATCTGCTGGGTTCCGGTCAGGCCGATGAAACGCGGGCCGAAGGCCGACATGTATTCCTTCAACTGCGCCTTGGTGTCGCGCTTGGGGTCCACGGTGACGAACAGCGGCACCACCTGGTCGGCTTTGTTTCCCAACAGATCCAGGGCGGCGGCCATGGTGGACAGGGCGGTCGGGCAGACGTCGGGACAGAAGGTGTAGCCAAACGCCATCATCCGCACCTTGCCCTGGAAGGTTTCGTCATTGACGCGCTTGCCGTCGTGGGTTTCCAGCAAGAAGCGGCCCGAGAACTCCTGCGCCCAGACCGGGGTTGAAACCATCAGCGCAAGGCTGGCCGCCAAGGCCAGAAGTCGTCGCAGCATCACACTTCTCCTCAATCCGCTTGCTGTTTCGATGCAGTGAAACAGAAAGCGCGCCGTCACGACTTGACCAAGGTCACGGCTGGTCCATCACGGCACGCGCATGTTTGTCGGCGAAGTGTTTGGGTAGCTCTGTCCCCTTTTAACAGAAAAAGGTGGGGAAAAATGAAACGTAGCTTGAAGATGGCGAGCCTGCTCGCCACGGTGTCCTTTGGCGTGCTGACCGTCAGCCAGGCCTTGGCCGCCGAATCCCTGCAGGATGTGATGAAGCGCCGCGGCTTGAACGAAAAAGACGTTCTGGCGGCCGCCAAGACCTACACTCCCACCGGCAAGCGCGACGAATTCGTCGTCTTCTCGTCGGGTGGCCAAAGCGGCCAGGTGATCGTGTACGGCATCCCGTCCATGCGCATCCTGAAGTATATCGGCGTCTTCACCCCCGAGCCCTGGCAGGGCTATGGCTATGACGACGAATCCAAGAAGATTCTGTCCGAAGGGTCCAGCGTCGAAGGCCGCGAGGTCAAGTTCGGCGACACCCACCATCCGGCCATTTCGGAAACCAACGGCGACTATGACGGTCAGTTCCTGTTCATCAACGACAAGAACACGCCCCGTCTGGCGGTCATCGACCTGAAGGATTTCGAGACCAAGCAGATCGTGAAGAACCCGATCCTGCAGTCGGAACACGGCGGCGCCTTCGTGTCGCCCAACACCGACTACATCATCGAAGCTTCGCAATACGCCGCCCCCCTGGGTGGCGAGTTCGTGCCGCTGGAACAGTTCAACGAAAAGTATCGCGGTGCGGTGACCTATTGGAAGTTCAACCGCGAAAAGGGCCGCATCGAGCCGGAAAACTCGTTCTCGGTGGAACTGCCGCCCTATAGCCAGGATCTGTCCGACTTCGGCAAGGGCCCGTCGGATGGCTGGTCGTTCACCAACTCGTTCTGTTCCGAACGCTATGTGGGTGGCATCGAAAGCGGCCGTCCGCCGTTCGAAGCCGGCTGCTCGGCCAAGGACACCGACTTCCTGCACGTGGTGAACTGGAAGAAGGGCGAGGAACTGTTCAAGGCGGGCAAGTTCAAGAAGATCAACGGCCACGCCGTCATCGAGATGGCGACCGCCGTCAAGGAAGGCATGCTGTTCCTGATCCCGGAACCGAAGTCGCCGCACGGCGTCGACGTCACGCCGGACGGCAAGCTGCTGACCGTGTCGGGCAAGCTGGACAGCCACGTCACCGTTTATTCGTTCGAAAAGATCCAGGCCGCCATCAAGGCCGGCAACTTCGCCGGCAAGGATGAATACGGCGTGCCGATCATCGACATGAAGGGTGTCATCCACAAGCAGGTGGAACTGGGCCTCGGCCCGCTTCATACCCAGTATGACGCCAAGCCCTGCGTGGCCTACACCTCGCTGTACGTCGACTCGATGCTGGCCAAGTGGGACTTCTGTGAAGGCAAGGTCATCGACAAGGTGTCCATCCACTACAACATCGGTCACTTGATGGCCATGGAAGGCGACAGCGCCCATCCGGCCGGCAAGTACGTGGTGGCGCTGAACAAGCTGGCCATCGACCGCTTCAACCCGGTCGGCCCGCTGCATCCGCAGAACCATCAGCTGATCGACGCGTCCAACGACAAGATGCAGCTGCTGTACGACATGCCGCTGCCCTTGGGCGAACCCCACTATGCGGTGGCCATCGCCGCCGACAAGCTGAAGCCGCATGTGCGTTATCCGCACGGCACCGACTCGCGCACCGAGGAAAAGCACCCGGCCGCCGTCCGCGCCGGCAAGGAACGCATCGAACGCAGCCCCGGCAAGGTGGAAGTCTTCGGTTCGGTCATCCGCTCGCATATCACGCCTGAAATCATCGAAGTGACCGAAGGCGACGAAGTCACCGTGCATCTGACCAACCTGGAACGTGCCCAGGACGAAACCCACGGCTTCGCCGTGTCCAAGCACAACGTCAACCTGTCGCTGGAACCGGGCAAGACCGCTTCGGCGACCTTCAAGGCCAACAAGGCCGGCGTCTATCCGTACTACTGCACCGAGTTCTGCTCGGCTCTGCACCTGGAAATGCAGGGTTACATGATCGTGCAGCCGGCCGGCTACAAGTCGACCGACGTCAAGGCCAAGGAAGGCGTGACCTACGCCAAGGCTGACTATGAAACCCGCGTGAAGACCAATGTCGAAACCCAAAAGGTCATCGACGGCGTGGTCGGCTACATCACCAGCGTCAACTACAAGGACTTCGCCCCTGTGGTCGCCCTGGTGGAAGACGCCACAGACCAGTTGAACTTCGCCGCCGGCGCCAAGGCCAAGTCGGAAGACTTCGCCGCCAAGGGCGATTTCCACAACGCCTTCCTGTGGGCTGAACAGTGGTTCCAATACCAGGTCAAGGCCGCCGACATCGGTCTGCGCGCCAAGACCTTCCTCGAGCAAAACGGGGCCAAGAAGGTCAAGTAAGCCCGAGGTTTCCAGTAAGAACGCGTGGTCTGGGGGGCGGAGAAATCCGCCCCCTTTGACTAAGAAGCCAAGGAGAGATTGATGATTGTCAATAAAGCCCGCGCCCTGGCGGCGCTGGTGGTCCTGGGGGGGATCGCCGCCACACCGGCCCTTGCCGCCGACGGCAAGGCGCTTTTTGCCGACAAGGGCTGCACCGCCTGCCACGGCGAGGACGCCAAGACCCCGCTGGAAGCCGGCTATCCCCGACTGGCCGGCCAGAACGCCACCTACATGGTCAACCAGATGAAGGACATCAAGGCGGGCAAGCGGGCCAACGGCCTGTCGCCCGACACCATGAAGCCCATCTTGGAAGAAGTCACCGAAGAGGAAATGCAGGCTTTGGCCGATTACCTGGCCGGCCTGGGTCCCATCGCCGGCAAGGGTGATGCCGCCCATCCGGGCAAGAAGCTTTACATGACCAAGACCTGCATCGCCTGCCACGGCAAGGACGGCGCCAAGCCGATCATGAAGACCTATCCGTTCCTGGCCGGCCAGGACAAGGACTACCTGATCCGCCAGGCCACCGACATCAAGACCAGCACGCGCACCAACGGCCTGACCAATTCCATGCAGCCGGTGATGCATCTGGTGACGGACGAGGAACTGGCGCAGATCGCCGATTTCTTAGCCAACGTCAAGTAAGGCCGGGGGGCCTGGGTATAAGTTTTATCTAAAGAACAGTTGTTTGGAGAGCGCAGATGAAGACCATTTTCAAGGCCTTGGCCGTGGCCCTGGTGACCACCGCCGCTTTGGGAACCGCAGCGATCGCCGGGCCCAAGGACAAGCCGGCCCAGGGCAAGTTGCTGGGCGACAAGGATTACCAGTGGAACGCCAATGGCGGTGAAAAGGACGAGGCCGAGCACCTGAAGCCCGACCTGAAGAACGGCCGCGACGTCTACGAAGTGTGCGCCGCCTGCCACCTGCCGGAAGGCTGGGGCCAGACCGACGGCACCTTCCCGCAATTGGCCGGCCAGCACCCCAAGGTCATCATCAAGCAGCTGGCCGACATCCGGGCGCTGAACCGCGACAACCCGACCATGTATCCCTTCGCGCTGCCCGACCAGATCGGTGGTCCGCAATCCATCGCCGACGTCGCCGCCTATATCCAGACGCTGAAGATGAATCCGGAACCCGGCGTCGGTCCTGGCACCGACCTGGAACACGGCAAGAAGCTGTACCAGGAAAATTGCGTGCGTTGCCACGGCCAGCACGGCGAAGGCGACAACGAAAAGTACTATCCGCGCTTGGAAGGCCAGCACTACAACTACCTGATGCGTCAGTACCAGTGGATCAAGGAAGGCAAGCGCCGCAACGCCAACCCGGACATGGTCAAGCAGATCCAGGGCTTCACCGACAAGGACACCAGCGCCGTGCTGGACTACGTCTCGCGCATCAAGCCGCCGGCCGACAAGATCGGTCCCAAGGGCTGGGAAAATCCTGACTTCAAGTAACTTTCCGTTTCCTCGTCATGCCCGCGAAAGCGGGCATCCAGGAGTCGCACCTCGAACGTAAGTGCCGCACACCCTGGGCTCCCGCTTTCGCGGGAGCGACGGGGGTGGATGAAAAAAGAGGAAGCCATGCAGACCCAAGACAAGGGCAAGCTGACGCTTGCGTTCCGGGCGCTGACGATCATTGCCGGATTGCTGATCGGTGCCGCTTACTTCTCGCCCATCTGGTGGGTGTCGCTGAAGGCCCCCAATTATCCCGAACATACCTTCCCCGACGGTGTCCGCATCCATTTCCACGTCAACGGCGTGTTCAACGGCTGCTCGGCGCGTCCGGCAACCGCCGACGTCTATGAAGACGAGGCGCTGGATTGCGTCCATGAAATGAACGTCATCAACCATTTCATCGGCATGGAACCCATCGAGAAGGGCGCCACCCTGGAAATCGCCGCCGCCCCCTATCTGTTCGGTCTGACCGGCCTGATGCTGCTGGCCTTCATGTTCTACAAGGGGCCGTTCTGGTGGGTTTTGCCGTCCGCCGGCATTGTCATTCCGGTGGCCTTCGTCGTCGATTATTCAGCTTGGCTCTGGTGGTTCGGCCACAACCTGAATCCTTGGGGCGCCTTTACCGTCAAGCCGTTCATGCCCACCGTCTTCGGCCAGGGCAAGGTGGCCCAGTTCTCGACCTATTCCTATCCCCATTACGGTTTCGGCCTGCTGCTGGCCGCGGCCCTGATCCTGGTTCTGGCCGCCCTGCTGCGGCGCAAGTCCTTGCGCTAGGGGTGGTCATGTTGACGAACGTCGTCATGGCGGCCCAAACCTCCTCCTGGCGCCGCCGGGCGTTCGTCGCCGGTGCCGCCTTGTCCGTGACCCTGGTGGTCATGGGCATGGCGGCAGCCGGACCCACGCCGCAACCCCCGCCGCAATCGGCGGAAGTCATCCAGTCCCTGATCGACGCCGCCGCGGACGGCGCCAGCATTGTGGTGCCGCCCGGCCATTACGTCGGCCATGTGCAGGTGAACAAGACCATCAGCCTGGATGGTGCCGGCCAAGTGACCATCGACGCCGGCGGCACCGGTACGGTCATGGTGGTCAAGGCCAACAACGCCACCGTCAAGGGCTTCCATCTGACCGGGACCGGTTCAGACCACAATTCCGAGGATTCCGGCATCCAGGTGCGCGGCAACAACAACGTGGTCAAGGATAACATCATCGACGACGCGCTGTTCGGCATCGACCTGCAGCAATCTTATTTCAACATCGTGCGGCGCAACCACATCACCTCGAAGCCTCTTGAATTGGGGCTGCGCGGCGATTCCATCCGGCTTTGGTATTCCGACGACAACAGCATCGAAGAAAACGTGGTGAAAGACAGCCGCGATTTCGTGCTGTGGTATTCCAAGCGCAACCATGTGCGCGGCAACCATGCCAGCGGCGGGCGCTATGGCATGCATTTCATGTTCGCCGCCGACAATCTGGTGGAAGACAACGTCTTCACCAACAATTCAGTGGGCATTTCCGCCATGTACGACAGCGGCGACACCATTCGCCGCAACGTCATCTCGCATTCGGTGGGGGCGACGGGCACCTGCATTTCCATGAAGGAAGCCAGCGCCATCACCATCGAAAACAACGAAATCATCTATTGCGCCAACGGCATCTTCCTGGACGTCTCGCCGTTCCAGCCCGACACCGTCAACGTCATCACCGGCAACCGCATCGCGTTCAACGACATCGCCATCTCGTTCCTGAACGACTGGCACGGCAACGAGTTCCGCTCCAACACCCTGACGTCCAACATGACCGAGGTGGCGGTGTTCGGCGGCGGCTCGGCCAAGAAGAACCTGTGGGACGGCAATGTCTGGGACAGCTACGAAGGCTTCGACCGCGACGGCGACGGGGTGGGCGACACGCCGCACCGGGTGCTGAACTACGCCGGCCGGGTGTGGATGGACGTTCCCAACACCCGCTTCTTCAAGGGCGCCCCGGTGCTGGAGGTCTTGGACTTCCTGGACCGTCTGGCGCCTTTCAGCGAGCCCGAGCTGATGCTGGAGGACGAACACCCCCGTCTGGCGCAAAAAATGGAGAAAAAGCCATGAGCCAATCATCAAAGCGGCCGCCGCCGCCCGCCCATGTGCAGCAAGAGGCGCGGCGCAAGTTCCTGCGGTCCATGCTGCTGGGGGGGATGGCGGTGGGCGGTGGGCTGGCCGGCTGGCTGCCGGTGGCCCGCGCCCATGATTTGCGGCTGCGTCCGCCCGGCGCCATCGCCGAGGACGATTTCCTGGCGGCCTGCATCAAATGCGGCCAATGCGTCCAGGTCTGTCCGGTGGAAGCCATCGTCCTGGCTGACCTCAAGGACGGTTTCGGCATGGGCACCCCTTATATTCCGGCCCGCGACCAGGCCTGCGATTTTTCCTGCGACGCGGTGCAGTGCATCCTGGCCTGTCCGACGGGGGCGCTGACCCACGAATTGTCCAAGAAGGAAGAGGTGCGCATGGGCGTCGCCCGCCTGGACAAGCCAGACACCTGTCTGGCCCGTCAGGGACTGGGGTTCAAGGGGGCAGCGCGCGGCGCCGATTTCCCCGGTCTGCACCGTTACGAGGCGGTGGACCGCTGGAAGCCTATCCTGGTGGCCGACCATCCCTATGACCTGGAATTGTGCGACCTGTGCGTGCGCGAATGTCCCATCGAAGGCGCCATCGCCCTGGTGCCCATGAGCACCGATCCCACCGACAAGCGGCGCACCCCGGAAGTCCGCCAATCCTGCGTCGGTTGCGGCATGTGCGAGATGATCTGCCCCACCGAGCCGGCATCCATCGTCATCGATTCCCGTAGCGTATGGAGGCCGTCATGAGCCTGATCCAGTCGCTGGCCATCATGTTGGGCCGCGAGCCGACCAAGCCGCGCCCCGACGAGTACGAGCCCGAGGCCCAGGCCCTGCACGAGGCCAAGCGGGCTTGCAAGATGACGCCCGAGCAACGGGCCGAAATCAATCGCCAGACCCACGACGCCCACAAGGTCCACACCTGGCGCAACCGCCGCTGGCTGACCCTGCTGGTGGTGAATCTTTTGTTCGTGGCGTCCTATCATTTCGACGTCCAACTGATCGAAGGGGCGCTGACCGCGTCCCGCGTCATCGGTTTCCACTTCGCCGACCTGAATTCGGCGCTGCAGGTGACGCTGGCCTTCAAGACCATCCTGATCAACCTGATCATCGGCACCAGCACGGTGTTGTTCATGTGGTGGCTGTTGGGGGGGCGGTCGTTCTGTTCCTGGGTCTGCCCCTATCACCTGCTGGCCGAAATCGCTGAAATGCTGCACTTGAAGCTGGCGGCGAAAAAGCTGGTCAAGGACCGCCAACTGCACCGGCGCACCCGGGTGGTGCTGTACGTGATCTTCGCGGTCTCGGCCCTGGCGTCGGGCTACACGGTGTTCGAGACCATCTCGCCCACCGGCATCGTGTCGCGCGCCATGATCTATGGACCCAGTTGGGCCTTGACCATCGTCGTGTTCCTGCTGGTCTTGGAAGTGTTCTACTCAAGGCGGTTGTGGTGCCGCTACATGTGCCCCATCGGCATTACCTATGCCGTGGTCGGCGCGGTCAGTCCGCTCCGGGTCGCCTATACGCCCCAGGACTGCCACCATGAAGGCGAGTGCCGCAAGGTCTGTCTGGTGCCCCACGTGCTGGACGTGACCAAAAAGGGTTTCGCGCCAAGTCTGCATCAGGGCATCGGCGCCGATTGTACCCGGTGCGGTCTGTGCGTCGACGTCTGCCCCACCGGTTCGCTGAAATTCGAGGTCAAGGGTCTCGACAAGCTGCTGTAGGGGAGGGCGCCCGCCCGATGATTTCCTTCGTCAACGTCACCAAGACCTTCAAGAAGTCGCGTGTGCTGGACAATGTCTGCCTGGACTTGGCCAAGGGCGACCGCATCGCCTTGGTGGGGTCCAACGGTGCCGGCAAGACCACGCTGATCCGCTGCCTGTTGGGGGAATACACCCATGACGGCAAGGTGCTGGTGGACGGTCTGGAACCCCGCGCCAACCGCGCCCAGGTGCTGGCCCGTGTCGGCTTCGTGCCGCAGATCCCGCCGCCCTTGAAGATGCCGGTGGGCGAATTGCTGGGCTTCGCCGCTTCGGTTTGCCGATCCGATCCCCAGGACATGGTGCGTGTCATCGGAGCCCTGGGCCTGGATTACGACCGCATCCGCAAGCTGCCCTTCGTCAAGCTGTCGGGCGGCATGAAGCAGAAGACGCTGATCGGCGTGGCGCTGGGACGTCCCAGCGACGTGCTGATCATGGACGAGCCGGCGGCCAACCTGGACCCCGAGGCCCGCCACGTGTTCTTTCGTCTGCTGGCCGACCGTCGCGACGACGGCGTCATGCTGATCACCAGCCATCGCCTGGATGAAGTGGCGTCGCTGGTCAACCGGGTGATCGAAATGGACATGGGCAAGGTGGCGCTGGACGACCGTGTCGCCGATCAGGTGGACATGGCCAGCCGTCTGAGCTGCCGCCTGACCATGAACCGCCCCGACGCCGCCTTCGCCCGCGCCTTGGGCGAATGGGGATTCAGCGGGGCGGGGGTGGAGTGGCAAGGCTGGGTCAACGGCCCCGACCGCCTGCGTTTCCTGGGTATGCTGTCGCGCTATACCGGCCTGGTCGCCGGATTGGAACTGAAGGAGGCCGAGCCATGTGTGGCATGAACCGTCGCCAGATGCTGGGTCTGTTGCCGGGCGCCGTCGCCGTCTTTTCGCTGGGGGCCTGTTCCGACAAGGGAACCGGCCCGGCCGAAGTGCGCTGGGGCAAGGAAAACTGCGCCTATTGCGGCATGATCGTCGACGATCCGCGCTTCGCCGCCCAGATCCGGGGCGGGGAAAAGCGCAAGGTGTGGAAGTTCGACGATATCGGCGACGCGGTGCTGTGGCTGGCCAAGCAATCCTTCGTCGACGACCCGGCCACCGAATTCTGGGTGGGGAACTCGGATATGGGCGGTTGGATCGACGCCAAGACGTCCTGGTATCTGGAAGGCCGCAAGTCGCCCATGGCCCACAATTTCGGTGCCGTGCCCGACCAGCGGCCGGGGGCCTTGGACTACGCCGCCTGGACCAAGACCATCCGCGGCCGGGGCGCCCCCAGCGAATGCGTGACCAAGACCGAGGAGAGCTGAGCCATGCGCGCCTTTCTTCGCGCCGCCCGTCTGGACATCACTGAATCCCTGCGGGCGCGGTGGTTTTTGTTCTATTCCATGGTGTTCGGCGGCATCGTCGTGCTGCTGTTCGTCTTCGGCCTGACCGAATCGCGCATCCTGGGCTTTACCGGTCTGTCGCGTCTGCTGGTCACCTATATCCAGCTATGCGTCGCCATCCTGCCCATCTTCGTCTTGATCACCACCGTGCGTTCCGTGGCCGGTGACCGCGAGGCCGGGGTGTTCGAATACATGCTGTCGCTGCCCGTCGGGCTGGCGGCGTGGTATTGGGGCAAGATGGTGGGGCGCTTCACCGTGGTGTTCCTGCCGGTGTTCCTGGCCATGGGCGGCGCGGCGTTGTGGTCGGAATACAGTGAAATCGGCGTGCCCTGGGACCTGTTCATGGTCTACACCGCGCTTTTGGTGTCGCTGTCGTGGTCTTTCTTAGGCTTCGGCATGCTGATTTCCGCCGCCGCCCGTTCACCCGACGTGGCGCAGACCGGCGCCTTCCTGTTGTGGCTGGTGCTGCTGTTGTTCCTGGACCTGATCTTGCTGGGCATCATGGTGCGCGAGCAATTGCCGCTGGAAGCGGTGGTCGCCATCGCGCTGGCCAATCCGTTGCAATCCTTCCGCACCGCCGCCATCTTGCTGTTCGATCCGCAGATGGTGGTGCTGGGGCCGGCCGCTTACGTCATCTTGGATGAATTGGGGGCGCGTGGTTACCTGGCTTTCGCCCTGATCTGGCCGTTGGCTTTGGGGACGGGGGCCGCCGGTTGGGGCTATCACCTGTTCCGCCGGGGCGACCTTCCGTGATCGATCCGCTGTCCGGGCAATTCGGCAAGGAAAGCGTCGAAGCCGACGAACGGGAAAGGCGCATCCGGTCGCTGTTCCAGGCGGTTGCCGGCCGCTACGACCTGATGAACGACATCATGTCGATCGGCATCCATCGCCTGTGGAAGCGCGGTCTGGCGCGTGCCGTCAACGCCCAGCGCGGGGAAAGGGTGGTGGATCTGGCCGGCGGGACCGGCGACGTCGCCCGGCTGATGGCGAAAAGCGGCGCCTGCGTGGTGGTCTGCGACCCCAGCCCCGGCATGATGGCGGTGGGGCGGGGGCGATGTCCGGCATCGGTGGACTTCGTCGAAGGCAGCGCCGAATCCATGCCGTTCGACAGCCATTCGGTGGACGCGCTGACTATTTCCTTCGGCCTGCGCAACGTCACTTCTCTGCACGCCGCCCTGGCCGAAATTCACCGGGTCCTGCGTCCGGGCGGTCGTTTCCTGTGCCTGGAGTTTTCCCGTCCCTGGCCGTTGATCGCCCCCTTCTACGACGCCTGGTCCTATACGGTCATTCCGCGTCTGGGGGCGTGGGTGGCGGGCGAGCCGGCGGCCTATGGCTATCTGATCGACTCGATCCGCAATTTCCCCGCCCAGGCTGAATTGGCTTCAGCCATGCACGATGCCGGGTTTACCGATGTGGGGTGGCGGAACTACTCTGGCGGCATCGCCTGCCTGCATCGGGGAACCAAGGCATGAGAGTGGAAGCCGGCCCGCCCAAAGGGTCATCACCGCGGGTCGAGCCGCCACCGCCCTCCAGTATCGCCGACGAACCGCCCAGCGGCTGGCGGTTGTGGATGCTGGCCATGCGGCCTCGCACCTTGACCATCGCCGTCGCTCCGGTCATCGCCGGGGCTGGTTGGGCCTGGGCCGAGTTCGCGGCCATCCGTCCGCTGCCGCTATTGGTGGCGTTGTTGGCGGCCTTGTTGATCCAGGCCGGCACCAATCTGTGGAACGATCTGGGCGACAGCTTGCGCGGCGGTGACCAGCCCATGCGCCAAGGCCCGCCCCGGGTCACCGCTTTGGGCTGGGCCAGCCCCGAACGGGTGCGGCGTGCGGCACTGTGCTGCTTCGCCTTGGCTGGCTTGGGTGGTCTGTACCTGGGATACGTGGGCGGCTGGCCCATCCTGGCCCTGGGGGCGGCGTCGCTGGTGGCCGGCTGGGGCTATTCGGGCGGACCGCGCCCCATCGCCTATACCCCGCTGGGCGAGGTTTTCGTCGTCGCCTTTTTCGGCATAGGCGCCGTCTGCGGCATCGTCTGGCTGATGGCCGACATGGTGTCCTGGCGGTCGGTTGTCCTGGGGATCGCCATCGGGCTGCCTGCCGCAGGGGTGCTGATGGCCAACAATTACCGCGACCTGGAACACGACCGCATGGTCGGCCGCCGGACCCTGGCCATCCGGCTGGGGACCGAGTCGTCGAAACTGGCCTATGCCGTTTTCGTGCTGGCACCGTTTCCGCTGCTGTTGGTTCCGGCCATGCCGGGCGGGGCGTGGCTGACCCTGCTGGCGGCGCCCTGGGCCTTGAAACTGCTGCTGGCCTTCGCCACCACGCCGCGTGGTCCGGCGTTCAACGCGCTGTTGGCCGGCACCGCGCGCTATCAATTGCTGTTGGCCGTGCTGCTGGGGGTGGGGGTGTCGTTGTGATCACCGATCTTTTGCTGCCCCTGGGGTTGGCCTTCATCATGTTCGCCATGGGGCTGGCGCTGAAACCGGCCGATTTCGCCTTGGTGTTCACCCGGCCCAAGGCCATGGCCTTGGGCTTGGTGTCGCAGATGGTGGCGTTGCCCGCCTTGGCCTTGGCGGTGGTGGGGGTGTTCGACCTGCCCGCCGACTTCGCCGTCGGCCTGATCATCCTGGCCGCCTGTCCGGGCGGCATCACCTCGAACTTGCTGACCCATCTGGCCGGTGGTGCCACCGCCCTGGCGGTGTCCCTGACCGCCATCACCAGTGTCGTGGGCGCCCTCAGCGTGCCTTTGGTGGTCAACTTCGCCTTGATGCATGTGGGGGGGCAGGGGGCGCCGGTGGACCTGCCGGTGGCCAAGATGACGCTGGGGGTGTTCGCGGTGGCCACCCTGCCGCTGATCATCGCCATGGGGATCAACGCCCGCTGGCCGCATGTGGCGGCGCGCCTGGAAAAAGCGGCGCGCCATCTGGCCACGGCGCTGTTCGCCTTCATCGTCGTCGGCGCCTTCGCCAGCCAGTGGCGGACCATGATGGACCATGCCGCCGACGTGCTGCCGCCGGCTTTGGCGCTGAACGTGGCCGCCATGCTGGCGGCCCTGGTCCTGGCCCGCCTGGGGCGGCTGAGCGGCAAGGAAAGGCTGGCTTTGGTGCTGGAAACCGGCTTGCAGAACGGCGCCTTGGGCATTTTCGTCGCCGCCACCTTGCTGCAATCGCCGGCGATGATGGTGCCCAGCATCGTCTATGCCCTGGCCATGAACGTCACCGCCCTGGCGGTCATCGTCGCCGCCCGGCTGGCGGCCATGAAAAAAGGCGGGGTTTCCCCCGCCTTTTCCCAAAAGTAAGGCGTTAGCGCTTACTGCATCTTTTCCATGCGGATTTCGACGCGGCGGTTGCGCATTTCGCTGGTGTTGTCCTTGGTGGGGACCGCCAGCATGGTTTCACCCAGCGACTTCATGTCCAGGGTCTTGGTGGCGATGCCCATGTTGGCCAGTTCCTTGGCCACGGTTTCGGTGCGCTTGATCGCCAGCTTTTCGTTGGAAGCGGCGCTGCCGACGGTGTCGGTGTGGCCGGCCAGATAGATGGTGCTGGGCTTGAAGGTTTCGTTGTCCTTGGCGACCATGGCCAGGGTGTTCTTGGCTTCCTTGGAAAGGGTCGCCTTGCCCAGGTCGAAGAACACCACGTAGGTGTGGACCATCTTTTGCGGGGTGGGCTTCACCACCACCTTGGCGACGCACAGCGGCATGGCCTTGTCGAAGCCGGACTTGGCTTCGGCGATATGGTCGGCCTGGAAGCCTTCTTGCAGCTGTTCCATCCAATGGTCGAACCAGGTCTGGGCCAGGGCGCAGGAATCGGGGGCGTCCTTGGGGGCGGTGGTGGCCAGGGCGGCGATCAGCTTTTCATAGGCGGACTTGACCTCGGCGTTGCCGGCCAGGCCACGTTCGCTGGGATGCTGGGGCGCGGTGACCAGGCCGGTGCCGGCCTGACGGGCCTTTTCGGTGAAATAGGCGACGTCGTACCAGTCGGATTCACCCTTCTCGAAGCGGGCGCGCTCCAGGTAACGGGTCTGCAAGGCCTTGGTGAAGGCGTCACCGGGATTTTGCATGGCGGCGACACCGTCGATGTCCCAGTTCGAGGCGCAGGCACCCAGGCCCAGCAGGGCAGCGCCGGCGATGGCGCGGGTCAGGAATTTTTTCATGAGCGATGACTCCCTTGATGGTTTCTACGATCAACGTCCGAACAAGCCACCCGGATTGATGGGTAGCGGAGAAGTCTTTTGCTGGTCGGTCCCGGACGAGCCGCTGCTGCCGCTGCCGCCCAACAGACCGCCCAAGCCGCCGGCCTTGCCGCCGATGGCGTCGTTGACGGCCTTGCCGGCCTGACCCTTCAGCATGGCTTCCAGGTCGGGGCGATAGCTGAGGTTGTCCCACGGGCCTTCGACGATCACCGGCACCTGGATGCCGCCCACGTCGGCCTTGCCGCCCTGGCCTTCCAGGCTGGCGACGGCCTTGGGCTCGACGCGGTAATGCACGGTACGCGGCGGCAACTCGACGGTTCCCTTGCCCTCGACCCGCAGCAGCGGCGACTTCAAGGCCAGGTCCTGGTTCTTGACGATGCCGTTGGTGATGGTGAAGGTACCGCCCAGTTCGGCGAAATCGGTCTTTTGCGAGCCGCCGCCGCCAGTGAAGGCGGAACCGACATTACGCACCATCTCGGCCAGGTTGATGCCCTTGATGGCACCATTCAGGAAGCTGACCGCCCCGTTGCCGTTCAGGCTGGAGACCAGTTGCCGTTCGGTGCGGCCCCGACCGGCCACTTGGATGTCGAAATTGCCGGTGCCTTCCAGCCGGGTGAAGTCGGCGGCGTCGGTCAGGAAGGGTTCGGCCTGCAGGCCTTTCAGGTTGAAGGACGCGTCCAGGCCGATGCCCGGCTGACTGCCGTCCAGGACCACCCGGCCCTTGCCGGCACCCTTGTAGAGCGCCAATTCGGTCAGGTCGGCGGTCATGCGGCCATTGTTCAGCACCACATGCAGGGCGCTTTTGCCCACCTTGATCTTCTTGACGGTGAGCGACCCCAAGGACAAGGCGAAGTCCACATCCGCCGCCTTCAGGCCGGCAGCATCAATGGCGTCGTCGGACCAGTCGGACTTGGCCGCCTTGCCGGTGGGGGCTGGGGCGGGGGACGAGCCGCCGCCCTGACCCGCTGCCTTTTCCGGGGGCAGATAGGGGTTCAGGTCCAGGGCGTCCACGTCCAGCTTGCCCTTCAGCGCCGGACGGCTGCCGCTGGCGTCGACGTTGAAGTCGCCCTTGGCCTTGATGGCGTCCAGGCCGATATTGGCCTGGGACAACGCCACCTTGGCGCCCTGGGCGGCCAATTGACCGGTCAACGAGAACGGGCCCAGGCCGCTGCCTTCCATGGCCAACGGCTTGCCGGTGGTCCATTGCACCAGATTGCGGATGGACGGCACCGACAGTTCCAAGGCTCCCTTGGCGCCGGGAACGGCGCCGCCGCTGGCTTCGCCCTTGAAGCTCAGCTTGACGGTTTCGGAATTGACCATGATGTCGGCGTTGCTGGTCTTGCCGTCCATCAGGGCGCGGGGCTTGGCCAGGTTCAGGCCCAGGTCGATGGCCTTGGCCCGCCAGGTCAGGGCGCCCTTGACGGTTAGCGGGTCATCCAGGCTTTTCAGGCTGACCGCCAGATTGATGCCGTCCACGTCCTCGCGGGTGCCGGCGGGGCCGTCGATATAACTCAGCTTGCCGTTCTGGATGCGTACGTCACCCAAGACGACGTCCCCCAGACCAGCGCCGCCGCCAGACGACGATGGCGCGGCGTCCTTGCCGGTTTCGGCCTTGGCCGCCGGTTTGGCGGCAGGGGTGTCGAACACCCAGTTGGCCTTGCCCTTGCGGTCCACTTCCAAGGTGATGACCGGATCGACCAGGACGAAGGAATCCACCTCGACCCGGCCCGACAGCAGGGGCATCAGCTTCAACTTGACGTCAAGGGCGCCCAGGCGGACCAGATCCTTGGTGGAAAAGCCGGCCGGATTGGACAGCGCGATGTTGTTGACCTCGACCCCCAGGCTGGGAAAGGCCGACACCGAGACTTTACCGGCGATGGTCAGGTCGCGGCCGGTGGCGGCCTTCACCTGGGCCACCACTTCGTCCTTGATCTTGTCGGCGGGAACCAATGACGGCAGCGCCACCACGGCGCCGATCAACAGCACCAGGACGACGGCAACGGCGACGAAAAGCTTCTTCATTTCTTGCTCCAAGTCAGTTGGAGAATACCTTGCGCAGGATGTCGCTGGTCCGCTTGGCCGGGTTCTGGCGGATGTCCGCCTCTTCCTTGGCCAGATAGGTGAACATTCCCGACAGCGCGTAATCCAGGACGTGATCGGTCAGCATGGCCTTGCCGTCCACGCCCGGCGCCAGGCCTTTGGCGGCGGCGGTGACCGATTCCAGGCTTTTGACGGCGCCGGCCTGGGCGACGCTTTGGTCGACGACGGGGCGCATGGCGCTGCGCAGGTCGGGGGTCATGGTCCGTTGGAAATATTGGGTGGCGGCGTCCTGGGGGCCGTTCAGGATGGCCCGGGCGTCATCCAGGGTCATCTTTTCCAAAGCATTCCAGAAAATTTGCTTGGCCTTGGGGGTGGCGGCCTCGGCGGCGCGGTTCAGGCGCAGTTCCAGGTCGTCGGCCAGCCCCGACATGCCCACCATCTTCAAGCCGCTTTGCACCTTTTGCAGGGATTGCGGCAGGGGGATGTGGGCGGTGGGATCGGCGTTGAAGCCATCCTTGGCGCCCAACTGGGCGGTGACCTTGCCGGTGCCGGTCTTCAAGGCTTCCTTCAGGCCGGCGGCGATGTCGGTGACCGACAGGGACGAACCGCGGCTGCCAGAGGCGGTGCCGCCCGTGGTGGCGCCGCCCACCTGCTGCTGCAGCACGGCCTTCCCCAAATCCATCAGCGAGCCCTGCGCCCAAACGGGCGCGGCGGCGCATGTGAACAATATCGCGGCGGATGCCAAAAGACGCATTGCTCCCCCAGTCGGCAATTGCTTTTAGTGGAACATGCTAACCCCAATCGATGTGCGCATCCATGTGGAATTCCCAACTCCGTCGAAAGGAGGGGGGTAGGCCAGCAAGATTGACCTTTATGAGACCCTTAATTACAACCAAGTGAGCGCATGATTAGAGGCAGAATTATGACCAAATTGTATCTTGAGGATATTTGTGCTGGACAGAAATTCGGTTCTGGCGAGTTTTCCCTAAGCGCTGAATCCATCAAGGAATTTGCAGCTCTTTGGGATCCGCAAGTCTTCCATCTGGATGAGGTTGGGGCAAAGGATACTTTTTTCCAGGGTTTGGCGGCCAGCGGATGGCAAACCGCCTGTATCACCATGCGATTATTTGTCACCGGTGAACTTCAGCCGGCCAATGGCTTCATCGGTGCCGGCATCGACGAATTGCGCTGGTTCCGTCCGGTGCGGCCCGAAGACGTGTTGCATCTGCAATCGGAAGTCCTGGAATCGCGTCCCATGCGCTCGAAGCCGGGTTACGGCATCGTCAAGGTCAAGGTGCTGACCCTGGACGCGGCCAACCAGCCGGTGCAGCAATTCGTCACCTCGATGGTGGTGGAAGCGCGCGCCAAGGGCTGAAAGAAAAACCCCCGCGTCCTTGTGGGCGCGGGGGAAGTCTCAAGGCAACCGTAAAAACGACTTCGTGCATGTGGGACTGGCGGGGCGGCCACATGCGCGAAGGAAAAACGACCTTGGTCCCGTGGGGCTGGCGGGGCGGCCACGGGACCAAGGAAACCTAATGACTCATCAGCACCGGCAGGGTCATGTGCTTCAGGATGTGGCGGGTGCCGGCGCCCTTGAAGAAGGGCAGGTGATAGCCGCCATGGCCGCCCATGACCAGCAGGTCGCACCCTTGGTCGAAGGTGCGTGACAACAGCAGATCCATCACGCCGATGTCTTCGCCGGCCAGGACTTCGCGGGTCACCTTGGCGCCGTGCTGGGCCAGATGCTCGACGATGTTCAAGGGCGGCAGCACCGCGTCGGGCGAACGCTGCTGGGCGCGGACCGAGACGATTTCCACCGTGCCGGCGCCTTCCAGCAACGGCATGGCGTCGTGCAGGGCGCGGCTGGCCTCGCGGCCGCCGTTCCACGCCACCATGACATTGGTGCCGATGGTGGGATAGGTGTCCACCGCCGGCAGGATCAGCACCGGGCGGCCCGACTGCAGGACCAATTGCTCGATCAGGTCCTCGGGGGCGTCCTTGTCGGCATGATGCTGGCCGACGATGACCAGATCGTGGAAACGCGCCGCGATGGCGGTTTCGGCCAGGACGTGGCTTTGCTCGCCATGGGCCAGACGCCACCAGCGGGTGACGATGCCCAGATCCTTGACGGTTTCGGCGAACTGGCGTTCCGATTGCGCCGCCGCCGCCTCGAAAGCTTCCGAGCCGCGACGGGCGATGACCGCCAGACCTTGGTTTTCGGCGCGGGCGAACAGGCCGGTCAGCCGGCCGCCGAAACGCTTGGCCAGTTCGCCCGCCGCCTTGATGCGGATGGCGTCACGGTGGCCGCCGTCCAGGTGAACCAGGATGTCCTTGTACATGGATGTCTCCTTAGGCCTCGATGCCGCGCTTCTTCAGCAACGGACGCAGGACGCCGACGATGCCGGAACGGAAGGCGAGCACGCAGACGACGAAGATGACGCCCTGGATGATGGTCACCCACGATCCCAACGTGGCGAAGTAGTTCTGGATGGTCACCACCAGATAGGCGCCGGCGGTGGGGCCGAAGATGGTGCCGACGCCGCCCAACAGGGTCATCAGGACCACCTCGCCCGAGGCGTGCCAGTGCACGTCGGTCAAGGACGCCAACTGGAACACCAGGCTTTTCACCGACCCGGCCATGCCCGACAGGCCGGCCGAGATGACGAAGGCGATCAGCTTGTAGCGATGCACCTGATAGCCCAGCGAGATAGCGCGCGGCTCGTTGTCGCGGATGGCCTTCAGCACTTGGCCGAAGGGCGAGTTGATCACCCGGTACAGGAAGAACAGGGCCAGCACGAAGACGCCGAACACGAAGTAATACATGTTCATGGTCTCGTTCAGGTCGATCAACCCGAACAGGTGGCCGCGCGGCACGCCCTGGATGCCGTCCTCACCATGGGTGAAGGGGGCCTGCAGCGCCACGAAGTACATCAACTGGGCCAAGGCCAGGGTGATCATGGCGAAATAGATGCCCTGGCGGCGGATGGCCAGCCAGCCGACCACGGCGCCCATGCCGGCGGCGCAGAAGGTACCCAGCAGGACGGCGATTTCCGGGGTCAGGCCCCATTCCTTGGCGGCGTGGGCGGTGATGTAGGCCGACCAGCCGAAGAACATGGCGTGCCCGAAGGACAGCAGGCCGACATAACCCAGCAACAGGTTGAAGGCGGCGGCGAACAGGGCGAAACACAGCCCCTTCATCAGGAACACCGGATAGACGGCGAAGGGTGCGATCAGGCCCAGCGCCAGCAGGACGCCGACGAACAGGGTCTGGCGGGACATGCCCTTGGTCGCCGGGGTCGCGGTGGTGGTGGCGGAATTCGTGGTCATGGGGTCAGGCTCCCTTGCCGAACAGGCCGGCGGGCTTGATCAGCAGCACCACGACCATGACCATGAAGATCACGGTGGAAGCCGCTTCGGGGTAGATCACCTTGGTCAGGCCTTCCAGCAGGCCCAGCATGAAGCCGGTGACGATGGAGCCCATGATCGAGCCCATGCCGCCGATCACCACCACGGCGAACACCACGATGATCAGGTTCGATCCCATCAGCGGGTTGACCGAATAGATGGGGGCGGCCAGCACGCCGGCGAAGGCGGCCAAGGCGACACCGAACCCATAGGTCAGGGTGATCATGATGGGGACGTTGATGCCCATGGCTTGCACCAGGGCGGGATTTTCGGTGGCGGCGCGCAAATAGGCGCCCAGCTTGGTCTTTTCGATCAACAGCCAGGTGCCGACGCACAGCACCAGCGAGGCGATGACCACCCAGGCGCGATAGATCGGCAGATACATGAAGCCCAGGTTCCAGCCGCCGGCCAGTTCCTTGGGCACCGCGTAGGGGATGCCGGAAATGCCGTACAGGTTGCGGAACACGCCTTCGATGATCAGCGCCAGACCGAAGGTCAGCAGCAGGCCGTACAGGTGGTCCAGCTTGTAAAGTCGCGACAGCATGGTGCGTTCCAGCACGACGCCGACGGCGGCGACCACCAGGGGGGCCAGGATCAGCGCCACCCAGTAGTTGGCGCCCAGATAGGTGAGCCCCAGCCAGGCGACGAAGGCGCCCACCATGTACTGGGCCCCGTGCGAGAAGTTGATGATGTTCAAAAGGCCGAAGATCAACGCCAGGCCCAGGCTGAGCACGGCGTAGAAGGCGCCGTTGATCAGCCCCAGCAACAACTGGCCGAAAAGCGCGGCCGCGGGAATGCCGAACAAGGTCATCATGTGGCTAGGTCTCTTTCGTGACTAAAGTGCCGGTGTCGGAAGGGAAGGGCCGCCGGCCGGCGGCCCCCCCGATCGCGGGCCGGTCTTACTTCTTGACCAGATCGCACTTGCTGTCGGCCAGCGACTGGTAAGCGTCGTCGCCGGGGATGGTGCGCACGATGTTGTAATAGTCCCAAGCACCCTTGGAATCAGCCGGCTTCTTCACCTGGGCCAGGTACATGTCGTGGACCATGCGGCCGTCGGCGCGGATCTTGCCGTTGACGGCGAAGCCCGAGGCGTCCTTGATGGGCAGGGCGCGCATCTGGTCGGCGACCTTCATGCCGTCGTCGGTCTTGGCGGCGGCCAGGGCCTTCAGGTAGTGCATGACCGACGAATAGGTGCCGGCATGGACCATGGAAGGCATCTTGCCATCCATCTTGGCCGACCAACGCTTGGACCAGGCGCGGGTTTCGTCGTCACGGTTCCAGTAGTAGCCGGTGGTCATCATCATGCCCTGGGCGGTGTCCAGGCCCAGCGAGTGGACGTCGGTGATGAACACCAGCAAGCCGGCCAGCGACTGGCCGCCCTGGGTGATGCCGAATTCCTTGGCCTGCTTGATGGCGTTGATGGTGTCGGCGCCGGCATTGGCCAGACCGATGATCTGGGCGCCCGAGGCCTGGGCCTGCAACAGGAAGGACGAGAAATCCGAGTTGGGGAACGGATGGCGCACCGCACCCTTGATTTCGCCGCCATTGGCCTTGACCACGCGTTCGGTCTGGGCCTGCAGGTCGTGGCCGAAGGCGTAGTCGGCGGTCAGGAAGTACCAGGACTTGCCACCGTTCTTGACCACGGCGTTGGCGGTGCCGTTGGCCAGCGCGGCGGTGTCGTAGGTCCAGTGGAAGCCGGTGGCCGAGCACTTGGCGTTGGTCAGCGCGGTGGAAGCGGCACCCGACACCAGGTCGATCTTGCCCTTTTCCTTGGACACTTCACGCACGGCGATGGCGGCGGCGGTGGTCACCAGTTCGGCGATGGCGTCGACCTGTTCGGCGTCATACCACTTGCGCGCGATGGAGGACGCGATGTCGGCCTTGTTCTGGTGGTCGGCGGAGACGATTTCCACCGGCACGCCGTTGACCTTGCCGCCGAAATCCTCGACCGCCATCTGGGCCGCGACGACGGCGCCCTTGCCGGCCAGATCCGAATAGGTGCCCGACAGGTCGGTCAGGACGCCGATCTTGATCTTGTTGTCGGAATACTGGGCGCTCGCCTGGGCGGCGGTCAGAGCGGTCAGGGCGACGGCGCCGATCAAAGCTTTCTTCAACATAGAATGTCCTCCCGTTGGATTTATTGGGTCACGGTTTTCTTGGTAAAGACGGTCAAACGCCCAGATACCCCTTGAGCTTGTCCATGTTGGTGGTCAGCTCGGCGTTGGGGATCATGTCGATGACATGGCCGTGTTCGACCACGTAATGGCGGTCGGCGACGGTGGCGGCGAAGTGGAAGTTCTGTTCCACCAGCAAGATGGTGAAGCCCCGTTGCTTGAGCTTCCTGATGATGTCGCCGATGTGCTGGACGATGACCGGGGCCAGGCCTTCGGTGGGTTCGTCCAGCAACAGCATGTTGGCGCCGGTGCGTAAGATTCGGGCGATGGCCAGCATCTGCTGTTCGCCGCCCGACAGCTTGGTGCCCTGGCTGGAACCGCGTTCCAAAAGGCGCGGGAACAGTTCGTAGACTTCGGCCAAAGGCAGGCCGCCGGGCTTGACGATGGGCGGCAGCACCATGTTTTCCTTGACGTTCAAGGACGAGAAGATGCCGCGTTCCTCGGGGCACAGGGCGACGCCGAGGCGGGCGATCTTGTTGGACGACAAGTTGATGGTCTCGGTGCCTTCGAAGGAAATCGAGCCCTTGCGCTTGCCGACCATGCCCATGATCGACTTCATGGTGGTGGTCTTGCCGGCGCCGTTGCGGCCCAGCAGGGTGACGACCTCGCCCTTGTGGACCTCGAAGTTCATGCCGTGCAGGATATGGGACTCGCCGTACCAGGCCTCGAGTCCGTCGACCTTCAACAGGGCGGTGGATTCGTTACGCATGGCTGCCCACTCCGTGTCCCATGTAAGCCTCGATCACTTCCGGATTTTGCGAGATTTCGCTGTACGGGCCTTCGGCCAGAACCTTGCCCAGCTTCAAGACGGTGATGGTGTCCGACAGATCGGCGACCACCGACAGGTTATGTTCCACCATCAGGATGGTGCGGTCCTTGGAGACGCGGCGGATCAGCTCGGCGGTGCGGGCCACGTCCTCGGTGCCCATGCCGGCCATGGGTTCGTCGAGCAGCAGCATTTCCGGTTCCAGCGCCAAGGTGGTGGCGATTTCGAGCGCGCGCTTCCTGCCATAGGACAGCTCGCCGGCGGGGATGTCGCGGTATTCCAACACGCCCACGTCTTCCAGCAATTGTTCGGCGCGGTCGTTCAACTCGGCCAGGCTTTTGTCCGACTTCCAGAAATGAAAGGACGTGCCCAGTTTCCGTTGCAACGCCACGCGGACGTTTTCCAGGGCGGTCAGGTGACCGAACACCGCCGAGATCTGGAAGCTGCGCACCATGCCCAGCTGGGCGATGTCGGCCGGCGCCGTGTTGGTGATGTCGCGGCCGTTCAGCAAGATGCTGCCGCGCGACAGCGGCAGGAACTTGGTGATCAGGTTGAAGCATGTCGTCTTGCCGGCGCCGTTGGGGCCGATCAGCGCATGGATGGTGTGGCGCTTGACCTTCAGGTTGACGTCGGAAACGGCAACGAATCCCTTGAATTCCTTGGTCAGGTTTTTTGTCTCGACGATGTAATCGTCAGCCATGCATGCCTCCCGGTGTGGCCCGCCTTGCACCCCGCCGTGGCTGCGGCGGAGAGGCGGGGTTTGGGATGGGTTATGCGGTTTACGCAGGCCACCCATCTACTTTTGCCGATATTAAGGCCACGGTGTCGGTCTCTTGTCAAATGAGACTTTGAAAAAACAGCTTATAAACTTTCTCTTCAATTAGTAATGAAAGCTCACAATTCGTTACAATTCGAAATCTTTTAATAAAGATTGTGTATTTGATCAGGTGTTCGGAAGAAGAAATACATAGGCTAGTGTTGTGCTTCATTGAATGGGATGAATTCAACTCACGGCACTGGAAATCGGAAATCATCAAGGCCATATGATTGCTCAATATGGGGAGCCGCGATTTGTCCGCCAAGTCCATGCACATGCAACAAAACCACTTCCGCATGTTGGAACTGCGGCTGTGGTTGCTGTTGGCCGTCGCCGCCCTGGCCGTCGCCGGGGGGTTGGCTTTGGGGCTGGCCTTGGCGCGCACGCCGGTTGTTCAGGATTATCTGCCCTCGGGGCCGGCGTTTTTCCATAAGGCGCTGGTCACCCATGTGGTGTTTTCCTTCCAGGTCTGGCTGTTGGCCATGCTGGCGGCTTTGGCGGCCGACACGGCCCGTCTGTCCTGGCCCGGTCTGGCGGGGGTGGGGCTTTGTGCTGGCGGCGGATTGCTGATGCTGGCGGTGACCCTGGCCGGCTGGGGCGAGGCGTCTTTGAATAATTACGTCCCGGTTCTGGACCATCCCCTGTACTTCGCCGGACTTGCCCTGGTCGGCGCCGGAGTGGCGGCAGCCTTGTGGCGCCCGGGAACCGGGCTGGCGGCGGTGGGCTGGTGCTATGCGGTGGCCCTGGGGTGTTTCGCCCTGGCGGCGTGGCGTCTGCCCGCCGACCTGGACCCGGCCTTTCGTCTGGAACGGCTGTTCTGGGGGGGCGGCCACGTGCTGCAATTCGTCAACACTGGGCTGGTGATGGTGGCCTGGCAAAGGCTGAGCGGCCATCAGCCCACCAGGCTGTCACGTCTGGCCTTTACGCTGTTGGCGGTGGGCGCCAGTTCGGCCGTGGTGGTCGAACTGCGTTTCGACCCGCAGGGGCTGGCCTGGCGCCAGGCCTACACCGACCTGCTGTGGTTCATGTTGCCGCTGCCGCCGCTGCTGCTGGCGGCGGATGTGCTGGTGTCGTCGGGACGCAGGCCGGATTGGCGCTCGCTGGCCGGCGGGGCGTTGGGGGCGTCGTGGCTGGTTTTCGCCCTGGGCGGCGGCGCCGGTTTCGCCCTGGGGGCGGGGGACACCCGCACGCCGTCCCATTACCACGCCATGATCGGTGGCGTGAACGTGGCGCTGATGGGGCTGGTGATCTGCGTTTTGCTGCCCCGTCTGGGGCGCCCCATCCTGTCGCCGCGTCTGCCGCGCTGGCAGATCGGGCTTTATGGCGGCGGCCAGTTGCTGCACGCCTTGGGGTTCTATCTGGCCGGTCTGGCCGGGGTGGCGCGCAAGACCGCCGGGGCCGAACAGGGCCTGGACAGCGTCTTCAAGCTGGTGTCCATGGGGGTGGTGGGACTGGGGGGCGCGGTGGCGGTCTTGGGTGGGGTGCTTTTCGTCGGCCAGGTCCTGGCCCGGCTGGTGCGCCATGATTAGGCTGGTCGTGGCCACTCTGGCTTTCCTGGCCTTGGTCGCGTGGTGGCCCGGCTGGCGCGGTCCCGAGCAACCCCTGGGCGAAGCGGTCGACGCCGCCGGTTTCGTCGCCCGAACCGAATCTTTCGCCGCACGATACCAAGCGGGCGAGCGGGTCGAGCCGCCGCCGGGCGACGTGCCGCTGCTGGCCCGCAAATTCGAGTTCTGGCCGGATGTGAAACTGAACCCGCAGGCACGGTACCGCCTGCGCGTCATGGCCCAGGACGGCGTGCATTCGGTGGCGGTGAACGGGACGGAAATGTTGTTGGTGCCGGGCTACGTCCAGGACATCGAGGTGGTTCCCGGCGATCAGATCGAACTGCGGTGCAACGAATATTGCGGCCTGGGGCACAATCGCATGCGGCTTAGGCCCTACTGAGCGGCATTACAGCGTTGGCGAAGCGACGCCACGTCGTCGATACGCACCGAATTGCCTTCGGTGCTGACCCCCATGTCGCGCAGACGCGCCAGGACGCGCGACAGGCTTTCGCGCCTGATGCCGACCCGGCTGGCCAGGATTTCCTTGTTGAAGGGCAGGGACACCACCGCCTGGCCGGCATGGGCGTCGGTCAGCGCCAACAGGAACTCGGCGACGCGCTGCCATGGCGGAATCTGCTTCAGGTGGTGGATTTCCGAGGCCAGACGCTGGTGCCAGCGGCACATGCCGGCCAGCATGCGGTATCCCACCACCGGATCCGATTTCAAGGTGGCGACGAAGGCGCGGCGGCCGACGCGGATCAACGTGGCGTCCTCGATCACCTCGGCATGCAAAGGGAAGACGCTGTCCGACAGCATGGCGGCTTCCCCGAAGGACGACACCGGGGTGAACACTTCGACGATGCTTTCGCGGCCGTCGGGGGTCAGCGCCGACAGCTTCACCTGACCGTCCAGCACGATATAGAAGCAATCGGCGGGGGCGCCTGCGGAAAACAGCAGCGAACGCCGTTCCAGGTTCAGGGCGGTGGAATCCGCCATCAACCGTTCCAGCACGTCGTGGTCCAGGCCGCTGAACAAGGGCAACGCCATCACCTGCTTGGCCAAGGCCGGCCCGGTGGCGCGATGGCGCGGCAACTGGCCTTGGGCCTTTGAACATTCGGGCTTGGGCACCAGACACAGGACACGGCACGGGCAGGTCATGACGGATCTCCCTCCCATTGCATGTCCAGTGCTTCCACCACCGCCCGCAGGTTTTCCAGGTCGGCGATCAGCACCCGGTCGCCACGGCCCGATTCGACGCCGATCTCGCGCAGTTTGGCGAAGGACCGCGACAGGGTGGCGGGCTCCATGCCCAGGCGTTCGGCCAGCAGGCGTTTTTCGAAAGGCAGCTTGACCTCGACCGCCCGGCCCTGGTGGCCGGCGGCCAGACCGCACAAATAGCTGGCCAGCCGTTCGGTGGTGGATTGCAGCTTCAGTTCGGTGATTTCCTTGACCAGACCGTGCAGGCTGCCGGCCATTTCGGCGATCATCGCCAGCATCAGGTCGAAATGGTCGTCCAGATAGGCGGTCAGCGCGTCGCCACGGATGGCGGCGACGCGGCCGGACTGCACACATTGGGCGGTGGCGGCGTGGCGCGATCCGGGGATCAGGGAATCGGCGCCCACCGCCATGCCGGCGGACAGATGGGCCAGCACTTCCGGCAGACAGCCGGGGCGGTTCATGGCCAGTTCGACCTGGCCGTCCATCAGCACGTAAAGATGGGTGGCGTCGTCACCTTGGTCGAACAGCACCTGGCCGGCCTCTATGGTTCGGCCGGGCTGGGCGTCCAAAAGACCGGCCAGATCGGCTTCCGGCACGGTGGCGAAGACGGGGTGACGTCTTAGCGTGGCGATGGCTTCGGTGCGCATTTCGGTTACCCCCGTAACCCAAAACCCCAGTGGCGGCAGAGTGAGGCTTTGGCCGGCGGGTGCCCTTGACTTTCGTCAGGCACGAAAAAACCCCCGGAGAGTCAGGCTCTCCGGGGGCAAGGAGGGACACACTTTAAAACTAGCCCGTGTCGGGCGGCTCAAACGCCGCTCGGGCTTAATAGATGTCGTGCTGGGTGTTTTTCACGTTGAACTTGCCGGTCGGGGTGATCAGCTTGGGATCCTTGATCACCGCCTTCATCTTCCGGGTCTTGTCGTCCAGGATGACGATGGCCGACGGTTCGGTCTTGCCGGCCCACAGCGAGAACCACACTTCGTCACCCGCTTCGTTGTACTCGGCGTGGACGGTGCGCTTGATCGCCTTGCTTTCCGGCAGGCCGGCCATCTTGGCGACGTTGATCACCTCGGGGCCCTTGTCCAGGTTGTTGATGTCGTAGACGGTCACCGATTCGGCGGCTTCCCGGTCGGGCATCAAGGGGGCGTCGGCCCACAGGTTGTGCGACTTGGGATGGGTTTTGACGAACAGCGAACCGGAACCATGGTTCTGCAGTTCCTGAACCACCTTCCAGGCTTGGTCGGGGTGACCTTCCGGATCGGTGCCGATCAGGGTGATCACGTCGGCGCCCAGGTGCGAGGTGGCCCAGACCGGGCCGAACTTGGGATGGACGAAATTGGCGCCACGACCCGGATGCGGCTTGGCCTTGGTGTCGACCAGGGCGGCCAGCTTGCCTTCCTTGGTGTCGACCACGGCGACCTTGTTGGACGCGTTGGCGGCCACCAGGAAGTAACGCTTGGACGAATCCCAGCCGCCGTCATGCAGGAACTTGGCGGATTCGATGGTGGTTTCCTTCAAGTTCTTGATGTCGGTGTAGTCCACCAGCTTGATCAGGCCGGTTTCCTTCACGTTCACCACGAATTCCGGCTTGATCTGCGACGCCACGATGGAAGCGACGCGGGGTTCCGGGTGGTATTCGCCTTCGATGGTGTTGGAACGGGTGGAAACGATCTTCAGCGGTTCCAGGGTCAGGCCGTCCATGATCACGTATTGCGGCGGCCAGTACGAACCGGCGATCGCATACTTGTCTTCATAGCCCTTGAACTTCGAGGTTTCCACCGAACGGGCGTCCAGGCCGGTCTTGATGGTGGCCACCACTTGCGGCTTTTCCATCCACAGATCGATCATGTCCAGCTTGCCGTCGCGGCCGATGACATAGACATAGCGGCCCGAATAGGACAGGCGCGAGATGTGCACGGCATAGCCGGTCTTGACGATGTTCCAGATCTTCTTGGTGTCGCCGTCGATCAGCGCCACTTCGCCCGAGTCACGCAGCGTGACCGAGAAGACGTTGTCCAGGTTGACGTTGTTCATCTTCTTGGTGGGGCGCTTGTCCACCGGAACGACGACTTTCCACGACCCCTTCATCGCCTGCATGCCCCATTCCGGCGGCGCGTCCGGCGGCATCTGGATGTAGGTGGCCATCATCTTGATCTCGTCCTTGGTCAAGATGTCGTCGAAGTTGGGCATGCCGCCTTCGGTGCCGTTGGTCAGAATTTTTTCCAGGCGGGTCTGGCCCAGCTTGGTGGTGCTGGCCGGTTCAAGGTTCTTGCCGGTGGCACCCTTGCGCAGCACGCCGTGGCAGCCGGCGCAGCGTTCGAAGTAGATCTTGGCGGCGGCGTCCTTGGTCGCTCCGGTCAAGGCCGTGTCGTTGGCGAAGGCGCCAGTCGCCATGGCCATCGGCAGCGCCGACAGCAACAGGGCGTTCCTCAGTCCCTTCAACATCCCTAATCCTCCACTTGATGAAGTGAATGCGCCGCTCCCCCCTAACCGAGAGCTCAGCGTATCGAGTGGAGCCACCTTGGGCGCATGGACCAACGCCGACTTTAACAAAAGTCAAATGGCGGTCTGAAAAGTGATGGGGCGCGTATATCAGGAAGTCATGTGGATGACGGCAAATTGACCAAGGTCACAAAGCTGACCCCGGCAGTGGGGATAGGGTCCGGACATCGGCCGTGATTGGCTGATCCGCTGTTTGTCCAACGTCAAGTTCCAGCCCAGGGGGGCGTGTTACAAGCGCCGACAGTTGCTGGACCAAGAGGAGACCCTCGGGGTAACGCCATGGCTTCCAATCCGTCATTGTTCAGCCGGCTCGGCAAGATGAAAATACTGGGGGCGTCCCTGTTCGGGGCGGCGGTTATTTTCATCGGCGGCATCGTCTTCTGGGGCGCTTTCAACACCGCCATGGAAGCCACCAATACGCTGGACTTCTGTATTTCGTGCCACGAAATGAAGGACAACGTATACCAAGAGTATGTGAAGACCATTCACTATACCAATCGTTCGGGTGTCCGCGCCGCTTGTCCCGATTGCCACGTGCCCAAGGATTGGGTGCACAAGGTGGCCCGCAAGATCCAGGCGTCCAACGAGCTTTACCACAAGTTCATGGGCACGGTTTCCACGCCCGAGAAATTCAACGCCAACCGGCTTGAGATGGCCAAGCGCGAATGGGCGCGCATGAAGGCCAGCGACTCGCGCGAATGCCGCAACTGCCACGCTTTCGATCAGATGGATCCGGAAAAGCAGAAGCAGCGGGCGCGCAAACAGCATGAAAACGCCCAGGAAGAGGGGATGACCTGCATCGATTGCCACAAGGGAATCGCCCACAAGCCGGTGCATCAGGACCTGGAAGACGAAGAGAACGCCAAGGAGTGAGAAAGATGATCTATCGGAGCGCGCTTAAAACTCTGTCCGTCGCCGCTTGCGCTTTGACCCTGGGGGCAGGGTCGGCCTTGGCCGCCGGCAAGACTATCGACTGGGCCAAGGTGCCCGAGGCCAAGACCGTGCTGTTCTATCCCGGTCAGACCTCGTTCGAATGGATCCAGACCGGCACCGACCACGGTGGCGCCCGGTCCTTCACCAAGAAGGGCGACAATTGCGCCGGCTGCCATTCGGAAGAAACCGCCGACATGGGCAAGAAGATGGTCACCGGCCAAAAGGCCGAGACCATGGTCATCCCCGGCAAGCGGGCGTCCATTCCGCTCTCCGTCAAGGCGGCCTATGACGCCGACACCCTTTACATGCGCTTCGCCTTCCCGGCCGGTCCGCACAACGCGGTTCCCTTCGCCGATGGCGGCAAGATGGACCCCGACAACGAAATCAAGCTGGCGATGATGATCGACGGCGGCAAGGTGGACAAGGCCAAGCAGTCGGGGTGCTGGTCCAGCTGCCACCACGACGCCCGCGACATGCCGTCGGCGCCCAAGAAGGACGCGCTCGGCGCCGCCAAGGGCATCGACACCAGCCACGGCTATGTCACCAAGTACTTGCCGGAAAGCCGCACCGCCATTTCCCTGAAGGACGATCCGCGCGGCGGCTGGGACAAGGTCAAGCCCCAGGCCGAGCTGGATGCGCTGTTGAAGGACGGCACCTTCCTGGACCTGTCGCGCTTCAAAAGCGGCAAGGGCGGCGTTTCCGAAGACGGCTACATCCTGGCCGAGCGCGTGCTGAAGGAAAACGCCGGCGCCACCTATACCGGCAAGAAGGAAGGCGACCAGTGGGTGGTCACCATGAGCCGCAAGCTGAAGTCGGGTCAGCCCGGCGACGTGGCCATGGAAGACGGCAAGACCTACACCGTCGGCTTCGCCGTGCATGACGACTATGTGGCCGGCCGCTTCCACCACGTGTCGGTGGACATGCGTCTGGGCCTGGGCGCTTCCGGCCCGGATGTCGAGATCAAGGCAGCCAAGCAGTGACGTGATCTGACGGATCGTCACCCCCGCCGTCGCGGGGGTGACGACGGATCATAAAGGGGGAGCAGGTCATGGCAGGCAAGGTCACTCTGGTAGGTGCCGGTCCCGGCGACCCGGAATTGTTGACGCTGAAGGCGGCCCGCCTGATAGCCTCGGCCGAGGTGGCGGTCTATGACCGCTTGGTGGCCGACGCGGTGCTGGACCTGCTGCCGCCCAAATGCCATCGCATCGACGTCGGCAAGGAAACCGGCCGGCATTCGGTGCCCCAGCACGAGATCAACGCCATCTTGGTGGAATTGGGGCTGGCCGGCCGCCAGGTGGTGCGTCTGAAAGGCGGCGATCCCTTCATCTTCGGCCGTGGCGGCGAGGAAGCCCAAGCCTTGGCCGAAGCCGGAATCGCCTTTGAAGTGGTGCCCGGCATCACCGCCGCCGCCGGCTGTGCCGCCATGGCCGGCATCCCGCTGACCCATCGCGGGGTGGCCCAAGGTTTGCGGCTGTTGACCGGTCACCGTCAGGACGACCGGGAACTGGATTTCGATTGGGTCCGGCTGGCCGACCCCGATTGCACCTTGGTGGTGTACATGGGGGTAGCCAGCGCGGAACGTCTTGCCGGGGGGCTCCGGGGCGCGGGTCTTCCCGGCAAGACGCCCGTTGCCATCATCGAGCGCGGCACCACGCCCGATCAGCGCAGCTTGTTCACCACCTTGGCGGGTCTGCCCGCCGACATGGAACGCTGGCAGCCCAAGCCGCCATCGCTGCTGATCATCGGCAAGGTGGCCGGCATGGTCCTGCTTCCCCAGAACCAGCCGTTGCACCGCGAGGCGGCGCAATGAAACGCCTGTGCGTCCTGCTGATGCTGGCGGCTCTGCCCGCGCTTTTTCTGTTGGCGGCTTTGCCCGCCTGGGCGTCGGAACCCGACGCGGCGCGAAAGCTGCAGTTGGATTCGTTGCTGAACCAGGATTGCGGATCGTGCCATGGCATGACCTTGAAGGGCGGCTTGGGCTCGCCCCTGACCCTGGACGCCATGCGGGCCCAGGATGACGACACCCTGCTTTACACCATTTTGGAAGGCCGGCCGGGAACTCCCATGCCGCCGTGGAAGATGATGCTTTCGGAAGCCGACGCCCGCTGGCTGGTGCGTCGCCTGAAAGGGGAAAAACCATGAAACGACTGCTTTGCGCCGCACTTCTGCTGGGCCTGGGGGCCTGCGCCCCCAACCTGCGGGCCACCGGCGATTTGGGTCTGGTGGTGGAGCGCGCCGACGGGCGCCTGAAGCTGGTGGAATCCACCCATTCCACCGCCTTGGCGTCGATCGACGGCCTGGGCGATTTGTCCCATGCGTCCATCGTCTATTCCCGCGACGAGCGCTTCGCCTTCGTCTTCGGCCGCGATGGCGGCCTGACCAAGGTGGACATGTTGCGCGCCGAAATCGTCGGCCGGGTGGTGCAGTCGGGCAATTCCATCGGCGGCGCCATCTCGCAGGACGGGTCCTTGGTGGCGGTGGCCAACTACACCCCAGGGGGCGTCAAGGTGTTCGACACCGGCACTTTGGAACTGGTGGCCGACATCCCCGCCATCGGTGCCGACGGCAAGGCGTCCAAGGTTGTCGGGCTGGAAGACGCGCCGGGCAACGTCTTCGCCTTTTCGCTTTATGATGCGGGCGAGATCTGGCTGCTGGACATGAAGGACCGCGCCAAGCCGGGCCTGCGCAAGTTCCACGGCATCGGCAAGCAGCCCTATGACGCCCTGGTCACCGAGGACGGCCGCTATTACATGGCCGGGCTGTTCGGCGAGGACGGCATCGCCATGCTGGATCTGTGGAACCCCGATCAGGGCGTGCGCCGCATCCTGGACCATTACGGCCGGGGGCAAGACCCCTTGCCGGTCTACAAGATGCCGCATCTGGAAGGCTGGGCGGCGTCGGGCAACCTGGCGTTCCTGCCCGCCATCGGCCGTCACGAAGTGCTGGTGGTGGACATGAACACCTGGCGCGAAGTGGGGCGGGTGCCGGTTGCCGGCCAGCCGGTCTTCGCCATGCTGCAACCGGGTGGGCGGCGCCTGTGGGTCAACTTCGCCCTGCCCGACAACGCCTTGGTCCAGGTGGTGGACGTGCCCAGCCTGAAGGTGATCAAGACCCTGGAACCGGGGCTGGCCATCCTGCACATGGAATTCACCCCGCGCGGTGAACGCGTCTGGATGTCGGCGCGCGATTCCGATCGGGTCACCGTTTGGGACACCCAAAGCCTGGAACAGGTCGCCGACATGCCGGCCGCCAAGCCGTCGGGCATTTTCTTCACCGCCCGCGCCCATCGCATGGGGTTGTGACCATGGACATGATCGACCGGCGTCTGCTCGACGAATATCAGCACGATTTGCCGCTGGACCCGCGCCCCTTCGCCGCCATCGGCCGCCAACTGGGCATCGCCGAGGACGAAGTCATCGCCCGCCTGGACCGCTTGCGTCAGCATGGCACGGTCAGCCGGGTCGGTGCCGTGGTGCGCCCCAACGTGGCCGGCGCCTCGACGCTGGCCGCCATGGCGGTGCCGCCCGAATGGCTGGAACGGGTGGCGGCGCTGGTCACCGACTACCCCGAGGTCAACCACAATTACCAGCGCGAGCACCGCCTGAACCTGTGGTTCGTGGTCGCCTGTGTCGACCGTGCCGGCATCGACATGGTGCTGGCCGACATTTCCCGCCGCACCGGCCTTCAGGTTCTGGACCTGCCCATGCTGGAAGACTTCCACATCGATCTGGGATTCGGATTGCAATGGACGTGAGCGAACGCGAACTGGCCCTGATCAGCGCGCTTTCCGGCGGGCTGGATTTGTGCGCCTCGCCCTATGCCCGGTTGGGAACCGTGGTGGGGATGAACGAAAGCGACGTCATCGCCACTTTGGCCGCCTTGCGCGACCGCGGTGTCATCCGCCGTCTGGGGGTCATCGTGCGGCATCACGAATTGGGCTATCGCGCCAACGCCATGGTGGTGTGGGACGTGCCCGACGATCAGGTGGCGGCGGTGGGGCGGCGTCTGGGGCAATGCGACGAAGTGACTTTGTGCTATCGCCGGCCGCGCCGGTTGCCCGACTGGCCGTACAACCTGTTCACCATGGTCCACGGCAAGGACCGCGCCGAGGTCGAAGCCGCCATCGCTGGCATGGCGATCCGCGAAGGCGTCGACCATTATCCCCGTCAGGCCTTGTTTTCGTTGAAGCGCTTCAAGCAATGCGGGGCGCGCTATCAGCACCGTCATGCGGCGGAGTAGGGCCATGGACGATATGGACCGCGCCATCGTCAACGCCTTGCAGGGCGGCTTTCCAGTTTCCGAGACGCCTTTCGCCGATGCCGCCAAGGCTTTGGGACTGACCGCTGAACAGTTGATCACCCGCATTCGGGTGATGAAGGAACAGGGCGTGTTGTCGCGCTTCGGCCCCATGTACAACGCCGACCGTTTCGGCGGCCACAACACCCTGGTGGCTATGGAAGTGCCGGCCGACCGCTTCGACGAAGTGGCGGAAATCGTCAATTCCTTCCCGGAAGTGGCGCACAATTACCAGCGCGACCACCGTCTGAACATGTGGTTCGTCATCGCCGCCGAAAGCCGCGAACGGGTGGCCCGGGTCTTGACCGAAGTCCAGGACCGCACCGGTCTGGTGGCGCACGATCTGCCCAAGCTCACCGAGTTCCACATCGGGCTGAAGTTCGAGGCATGACCCATATTCTGGACGACACCGACCGGGCCATCATCGTCGCCACCCAAGACGGCTTGCCGTTGGTGGAACGGCCCTATGACGCGGTGGCCCAACAGGTGGGGATCGACGCGGCCGAATTACGTCGCCGGGTCCAGGTCATGCTGGAAAACGGCGTCATCCGTCGCATCGGTGTGGTGCCCAACCATTACGCCCTGGGCTATGCCTGGAACGGCATGACCGTGTGGGACGTGGCCGACCACGACGTGGCGGCCGCCGGGGCCGCGTTGTGTTCCCTGGGCTTCGTCAGCCATTGCTATGAACGCCCGCGCCTGTTGCCCGACTGGCCGTTCAACCTGTTCGCCATGATCCATGCGCGTCGCAAGGACGACGCCGACGATTTGGTGGCCCGTGCGGCCCAGGCTTTGGGGGGGATGAACCGGGGGCACCGGGTGCTTTATTCAACCCGCATCCTGAAGAAAACCGGTTTGCGTCTGAAAGGGGACGGGGATGTTCCGCCTAAGCCAGTTCCTGCGCGAGCTTGACGCGCCCAGTCCGGTTCAGCCCCGGCGCAATCCGCCCGGCCCGGTGGTGATCTGGAACCTGATCCGCCGCTGCAACCTGTTGTGCAAGCATTGCTATTCCACCTCGGCCGACAAGGATTTCGCCGGCGAGCTTAGTTTCGACGAAATCCGCACGGTGATGGACGATTTGCGCGCCTTCAAGGTGCCGGCGCTGATCCTGTCGGGCGGCGAGCCGTTGCTGCGCCCCGACATCTTTGACATCGCCGCTTATGCCAAGGATTTGGGCTTCCCGTCGGTGTCGCTGTCGTCCAACGGCACCTTGATCACCGTGCCCTTGGCCGACCGCATCACCGCCGCCGGTTTCGATTATGTCGGCGTGTCGCTGGACGGCATCGGCGCCGTCAACGACGCCTTTCGCGGCAAGTCCGGCGCCTTCCACGCGGCTTTGGACGGCTTGCGGCTGTGCCGGGACCGTGGCGTCAAAGTGGGCCTGCGCTTCACCATGACCGCCGAGAACGCCCATCACTTCGCCGACATCCTGCAACTGACCGCCGACGAAGGGGTGGGGAAGTTCTATTTCTCGCATCTGAACTATGCCGGGCGCGGCAACGTCAACCGGGCGGAAGACGCTGGTTTCGCCATGACACGCCGGGCCATGGACACGTTGTTCGACTTCGCCCACGCCCATCCGCAGGTGGAATGCGTCACCGGCAACAACGATGCCGACGGCCCCTATTTCCTGGCCTGGGTGGCGGCGCGCTGGCCCGACAAGGCGGCCCACATCCAGGGCAAGCTGCGGCAATGGGGGGGCAACGCGGCGGGTGTCAACGTCGCCAACATCGACAACCTGGGCTGGGTCCATCCCGACACCATGTGGTGGCACGAACGGTTGGGCAACGTGCGTAAAATTCCGTTCTCGCAGCTGTGGTCCGACCCCGAATCCCCGGTTCTGTCGGGCTTGCGCCCGCATCCACGGGCGTTGACCGGACGCTGCGGCGGGTGCCGGCATTTGGATATCTGCAACGGTAACAGCCGGGTGCGGGCCGACCGCGCCGGCGGCGACCGCTGGGGCGAGGATCCCGGCTGCTATCTGACCGACAAGGAGGTCGCATGAAACGCCTGCTTCCGCTGGCCCTGGCGCTGCTGGCCGGCCCGGCCTTGGCCGACAACGTCGAACGCCTTTACACGGAAACCTGCGCCGCCTGTCATGGCGCCGACCGCCTGGGCGCCATCGGCCCGGCCCTGTTGCCGGAAAACCTGGGCCGTCTGCGTCCGGCCGAGGCCGAGAAAGTGGTGGCCGAGGGCCGTGACGCCTCGCAGATGCCGGCCTTCAAGGACCAACTGAGCGGCGATCAGATCAAGGCCTTGGTCAAATACGTCTATTCCCCGGTGCCGGCCTTGCCCGAATGGGGGGCGGACCAGATCAAGGCGTCGCATCTACGGGTCACCGACCCCGCCACCCTGCCGAGCAAGCCGCCGTTCAAGGGCGATCCGTTGAACCTGTTCACCGTGGTGGAAGGCGGCGACCATCACGTCTCTATCGTCGATGGCGATGCCATGAAGCCGCTGTACCGCTTCCAAAGCCGGTTCGCCCTGCATGGTGGGGCTAAATATTCACCTGACGGCCGCTTCGTCTATTTCGCGTCGCGTGATGGCTGGGTGTCCAAGGTGGACATGTGGACGGGCAAGCTGATGGCGGAAATCCGCGTCGGCATCAACACCCGCAACGTGGCGGTTTCCGATGACGGCCGCTTCCTGATGGTGGGCAATGTTCTTCCCCACACTTTGGTGGCGCTGGACGCCCGTGACCTGTCGCTGATGCAGGTGATCCCGGTGCAAGGCGACGGCAAGTCCAGCCGGGTGTCGGCGGTCTATACCGCGCCGCCCCGGCATTCCTTCGTGGTGGCGCTGCGCGACCTGGAAGAGATTTGGGAAATCCCCTATGCCGACGATGCCGGGCCGGTGATCAACGGCTTGGCCCATTCCCGCCAGCCGGGCCTGGAAGAAGGCGTGAGCACCGGCGGCCGGTTCCAGGCTTTGCGTATCCGTACCCCCGACTATCTGGACGATTTCTTCTTCGATCCCGCCTATGAACGGGTGATGGGGGCGTCGCGCGACGGCAAGAAGGGCATGGTGGTGGACCTGGACCTGAAGCGCAAGGTGGCCGACCTTGATCTGGGCGGCATGCCGCATCTGGGGTCGGGCATCGTCTTCAAGCAGGGTGATCGCATGTTGATGGCGACGCCGCATCTGAAGGAAGCCATGGTCAGCGTCATCGACATGCAGACCTGGGAAACCGTCAAGCGCATCCCCACCCTGGGGCCGGGCTTCTTCATGCGCGGCCATGAAAACAGCCCCTATGCCTGGGTCGACGTCTCCATGGGCAAGGAAAAGGACGCCATGCAGATCATCGATACCAGAACGCTGGAAATCGTCAAAACCATCCGTCCGGCGCCGGGACGGCTGACCCGTCATGTGGAATTCAACCGGGACGGATCGAAGCTGTTGCTGTCGCTGTCGGAAAAGGACGGTGCCGTCATCGTGGTGGACGCCAAGACTTTTGCCGAGGAAAAGCGCCTGCCCATGAACGCCCCCATCGGCAAATACAACGTCTGGAACAAGATCAGCTATTCCAGCGGCACGTCCCATTAAATCAAAAAGGCGGAACCTTTCGGTTCCGCCTTTTTGCTATTCCGCCCCTTCGGCGGCCACGTGGCCGTGGGTTTGGGGATCGGTGGATTGCCCGCGTTCACTGGCCAGGAAGGTGTAGATCACCGGCAGCACGAACAAGGTGAACAAGGTGCCGATGCTCATGCCGGCGACGATGACGACGGCGATGGAGAAGCGGCTGGCCGCACCCGCGCCGCTGGCCAGCAGCAGCGGGATCAGGCCGGTGACCATGGCCGCCGTGGTCATCAGGATGGGGCGCAGACGAAGACTGGCCGCCACCTGAACCGCCTGCATGCGGGTCAATCCTTCCTGTTCCTGACGCTCGCGCGCCACTTCGCAGATCAGGATGCCATGCTTGGTGATCAGCCCGATCAGGGTGATCAGCCCCACCTGGGTATAGATGTTCATGGTGGCGACGCCGATGGCCAAGGGGATCAGCGCCCCGCACAGCGACAGTGGCACCGAGACCATGATGACCAGGGGATCGCGGAAGCTTTCGAACTGCGCCGCCAGCACCAGGAAGATGATGACCAGGGCGAAGACGAAGGTCACCGCCAGCGAGTTGCCTTCCTGGATGTACTGGCGCGACTGGCCGGCATAATCATAGGTGGCACCTTGCGGCAGCACCTCCTTGGCGATGCCTTCCAGGGTGGCCAGCGACTGGCCCAAGGTGGTGCCGGGCATGGGGAAGGCGCTGATGGTGAAGCTGTTCAACTGGTTGAACTGGTTCAGCGTCACCGGCTTGACCGCCTGCTTCAGGGTGACCAGAGACGACAGCGGCACCGCGCCGCCGTCGGTGGTGCGCACGTGGAAACGGCCCAACTGGCGCGGGTCCAGGCGGAAGTCACGCGGCACCTGCGGGATGACCTGATAGGACCGGCCCTGCAGGTTGACCAGGTTGACGTAGTTGCCGCCGGTCATGGTGGCCAGCGATTCGCCGATCTGCTGCATGGTGACGCCGTAAGACGCCGCCTTGTCGCGATCGATGTCGACCACCGTCTGCGGGCTTTCGAATTTCAGGTCGCTGTCGATGAAGGCGTACATGCCCGACGCCGTGGCGCGGCGCATCATTTCCGCCTGCAAATCGTTCAGCACCCGGTAATCGGCGGTCGAGGTGACGACGAACTGCACCGGCAGACCATCGGAACCGGGCAGGGCAGGGGGCGAGAACACCGAGGCCTTGACCCCCGAGATGGCGTCCAGCTTTTGCTGGAACATGGGTGTCAGTTCCTTGGTGGACGCCTTGCGGTCTTCCCACGGCTTGGTCACCGCGCCGCCGAAACCCTGGTTGATGGAACCGATGCCGGCGATCAGGAAGCGGCCCTGAACCTCGTCGAACTGCTTCAGCGTATTGTCGATCTGATTGGCGAACAGTTCCATGTATTCGGTGTTGGCCGAAGCCGGGCCGGAAAAGGCGGTGAACACCACGCCCTGGTCTTCTTCCGGAGCCAGTTCGGTGGGCACCGCCAGGAACAGCAGGGGCAGCACGGCGACGACGATGCCGGCGAAAGTCAGGGTGGTGGCGCGGTCGGCCAGCGACGCCGCCAGCACGCGGCGGTACTTGCCCTGCAACGCGTCGAAGATGGCGTCGATGCGGGCCGGCAGGCCCTTCTTGTCCTCGTCGTGCTTCAGGATCAAGGAACACATCATCGGCGACAGGGTCAGGGCGATGATGCCCGACACGATCACCGAACCGGCAAGCGCCAGGGCGAATTCCTTGAACAACGATCCGGTCAGCCCGCCCATGAAGGCGATGGGGGCGTAAACGGCGGCCAGGGTGATGGTCATGGAAATGACCGGGCCGGCGATTTCACGGGTTCCGACAATGGCGGCCTGGAAGGGCGACAGCCCTTCCTCGATGTGGCGATGGACGTTCTCCACCACCACGATGGCGTCGTCCACCACCAGACCGATGGCCAGCACCATGGCCAACAGGGTCAAAAGGTTGATGGAAAAGCCCAAAGCCAGCAGGAACAACGCCACGCCGATCAAGGACAGCGGCACGGTGATGACGGGGATGGCCACCGAACGCACAGACCCCATGAAGGCGAAGATGACGATCATCACGATGACGGCGGCTTCCAGGATGGTTTTCACCACCTCGTCGATGGCGGCCTGGATGAACACGGTGGAATCATAGGCGATTTCCGCCTTCAGGCCGGGCGGCAGCTGGCTTTCGATGGCGGGCAGGGCGCTTTCGCGGATTTCCTTGATCACCGTCAGCGGATTGGCTTCAGGCGTGGTGAAGACGCCGACGAAGATGGCGCGCTTGCCCGACGCGAACACCGCCATCTCGTCGTTCTGGGCGCCCAGGGACACTTCGCCGATGTCGGACAGACGCACCAGACGGGTGCCGTCGTTCTTAACCACCAGATTGCGGAAATCGGCGATGGTGTTGAGGTCGGTCTTGGCCTGGGTGGTCACCACGTCATAGGCGCCCTTGGTGGACCCCGCCGCCGAGGTGAAGTTGTTGGACGTCAGCGCGGCGTTGACGTCCTCGGCGGTCAGGCCCAGCTGCGCCAGCTTTTCCGGGTCCAGCCAGACGCGGATGGAAAAGTTCTGGCCGCCGAACACTTCCGGGTTGGCGACACCGGGGACCGAGGCCAGTTTCGGCTGGATCACCCGGTTGACGTAGTCGGTGATCTGTTCCTGGCTGAGCACGTCGGACGAAAACGCCAGATAGGCCGAGGCGAAGGTCTGGCCGGTTTCTTTCTTCAGCACCGGATCGTTGATGCCGCGCGGCAGCACCGAACGCACTTCGTTGACCTTGCTCATCACCTCGGTCATGGCGGCGTCGGGGTCTTCGTTCAGCCGCACATAGGCCTTGATGGTGGACGCGCCCTGCACCGAGGACGAGGTCAGGTAATCCAGGCCGGCGGACGTCGCCACCGCCTTTTGCAAGGGCTGGGTGATGAAGCCCTGGATCAGCTCGGCGTCGGCGCCCGGATAGGTGGTGGTCACGGTGATCACCGTGTTCTTCATTTCCGGGTATTGCCGCACCGGCAGCATCAGCAGCGCCCGCAAGCCGACGAACAGGATCAGCAGGCTGATGACGCTGGCCAGGACCGGGCGCTTGATGAAGATGTCGAACATGCGTCCGCTCCTATTCGGCCTTGGCCGCTTGCTTCAGCGGGTCGGTGCCCGCCACTTGGACCTTCGAGCCGTGTTCCAGCTTCAACTGGCCGGTGGTGACCACCTTGGCGCCGGCGGCCAGGCCCTTCAGGATGACGACACGGCCGTCCTTGCGTTCGCCCAGCTGCACCACCTGACGGGCGGCTTGCGGACCATCAGCCGTGTCTTCGATGACGAAGACGGCGTCGCCGTGCAGGTTGTAGGACACCGCTTCCACCGGCACGGTGACCACGTCGGCGGCGGTGTCGCGCAGGATTTCGATACGGGCGAACATGCCCGGGCGCAGCTTGCCTTCGGCGTTGGGGAAGCGAGCCTGGGCCAGCACCATGCCGGTCTTGGCGTCCACCTGCGGTTCGATGGCGGCGATGGTGCCTTCGAACACCCGGCCGGGATAGGAATCGGTGGTCATGCGGATGGCACGGCCGACACTGGCCAGTTCCAGGTCACGTTGCGACAGCGAGAAATCGGCCAGCATCACCGACAGGTCCTGCAGGTTGACGATGGCTTCCCCCGACTGGATGAATTGGCCCAGGTCGACCTTGCGCACCCCCAGAACCCCGTCGAAGGGGGCGTGGACCTGCTTCTTGTCGATTTGGGCGCGCAGGCTGGCGACCTGGGCTTCCTTGACCTTCAGTTCGGCCTCGGCCTTGTCCACCGCCGCCTGGCTGACGGCGTCGGACTTGACCAGCTGGCGCTGGCGGTTGGCCGAGATGCGGGCCAGGTCGGCTTCGGCCTGGGCCGAACGCAAGCTGGCTTTTTCCACGTCGGAATCCAGACGCAGCAGCATCTGGCCCTTTTTCACCGCCTGGCCGGATTGGAAACTGATGTCCACCACCAGACCGGAATTGGACGCGCTGATATCGACGCCGTTGACGGCGGCCAAGGTGCCCACCGCCTGGACGCTGTCGCGCCATTGTTCGGCCTTGGCCGGTTCCACCGTCACCGGGATCACCGGCTTGGGCAGGGTGGCGAAGTACTGCTTGATCATCATCTGCTTGAACTGGACGAAGCCCAGGACGCCACCGAAGACGACGACGCTGGCGGTCAACATGATGGCCATGCGTTTGAATTTCATGATCAAGGCTCCGTCAGGTTCATTTCAGCAGATCCAGGGCCGCCTGCTTGATGCTTTCACAGGCTTCCTGGTCGCAAATGGGCAGTTTCAACATGCGTTCGAAGATATAGCCGTCCATGGCCATGCAGATCAGCGCGGCGCGGGCCGGGTCGGGGCTGTCGCTTCTGACCCGTTCGATCCATTCGGCGAACTTGGCGTGGATGGGGGCCAGCAGTTCGGGGTTGACGCTGACCGCGGCCAGCAGGGCCGAATTGATCGGGTCGTCGGACGGCCCGCGCGGGTCGAAGGTGGTGTGGACCACCGTTCGCGCCCAGCGATAGGGGCCTTCGGGCTCGCGTTCGTAATGTTCCATGTGCAGTGCGTCGCAGGATTCGATCAGGCGGCTCACCATGGCGCGGATCAGGTCGTCCTTGCTTTTGAAATGGTACAGCACGCCACCTTTCGACACCTGCGCCACCTTGGCCGCCGCGTCCAGGGTCAGCTTGGCGACGCCTTGTTCGCGCACGATGGCCATGGCGGCATCGACGATCTTGTCTTTGGTCACATTGGAACGTGTCGGCGGGATCATGGGTCTCGGGTCTTTACTGTACCGTCTGGACGGTTTAGTCCGTTGCCCGAGCTATATGGCAGCTTATCCTTTGAAAATCACCCTATACCGAAGCATTGCTGCATTGCGTCAGGGGACGATGCGGCCATCCACCAGATGGATGCGGCGGTCGGCGCGGGCGGCCAGTTCGGTGTCGTGGGTGACCACCACCACGGCGCGGCCCTGGTCGCTGGCCAGTTGGCGGAACAGCGAGAACACGTTTTCCGCCGATTTGGTGTCCAGGTTGCCGGTGGGTTCGTCGGCCAGGATGATGGCGGGGTCGTTGGCCAAGGCACGGGCCACGGCGACGCGCTGGCGTTGGCCGCCCGACATCTGTTCGGGCAATTTGTGGGCGTGTTCGGCCAATCCCAATGTTTCCAACAGGAATTCGGCACGGTCGCGGATTTCCCCAGTGCCCAGCAGGCCCAGCCGCCGCATGGGGATTTCCACGTTGTCGCGGGCGGAAAATTCCGGCAGCAGGAAATGGAACTGAAAGACGAAGCCGAAACGCGACAGACGCAGATCGGCCAAGGGGTTGTCGGGGATGCCGACGGTGGGCAGGCCGTCCACCAGCACGTCACCGGAAGACGGGGTGTCCAGCAGGCCCAGCAGGTACAGCAGCGACGACTTGCCCGATCCCGACGGGCCGGTGATGGCGACGAACTCCCCCGCCGCTACCGTCAGGTCGATGTCGCGCACCAAGGTGACCGGCACTGGGCCGGGCAATTCGCGGGTCAACCGCCGCGCTTCCAGGATGGGAATGGCTGGGGTCATGCGGCGCCCCGGACGATGTCGACGGGCTTCAGGCGGCTGGCGCGGCGCGCCGGCAGCCAGGCGGCGAAGGTGGACGCGGTCAACCCCATGGCGCCGCTGATGACGTAATGCTTGGCGCTTTTGTACAGCACCAGCCCTTCGGCGCGGACGAAGCCTTCCATCTTGAAATGCAGGCTGCCCATGAATTCGACCAGTCCGAAGCCCAGGGCCCAGCCCATGACCACGCCGATGGAGCCCACCATCAGACCTTCGTAGACGAAGATGCGGCGGATGTCGGCGTCGCGGAATCCCATGGATTTCAGGATGCCGATATCCTTGGTCTTTTCGAACACCACGGTGGAGATGACGTTGAAGATGCCGAAACAGGCGACGATCAGGATGGCGCCGACGGTGGAATACATGATGACGTTCTGGATGACGAAGATGCCCAGCACGTTGGACGACTGTTCCTGCCAGCTTTCGGTGCGATAGCCGAAGCGTGCCTCGATCTTTCGGGCCAGGGGCTGCGCCTGTTCCACGTCGTCCATGCGGATGCGCACCCGGTTGATGACGTTGGGCCGGTTCTGCAGCACCTGGGCCTTCTTCATCAGCATGTAGGTGTCGAAATTGTCGGTCACCGTCAGACCGCTTCTGAAGATGCCCACCACCTTCATGCGCAGCACCACGCCTTCGGGGCTGACCACGGTGACCAGGTCATCCATGCCGATGCCGGCTTTCTGGGCCACGCCTTCGCCCAGGATGATGCCGTTGGCGGCGGTATACAGGCCTTCCAACTTGCCGGCGATCAGGTCCTTTTCCAGCTTGGTGACCAGGCGTTCCTTGTCGGGGACGATGCCGATGACGTTGACCGAGGAATCCTTGGGGCCGTAACGCAACAGCGCGTTGCCTGCCAGCGTGGGGGCCACTTTCAGGCCGGGCAATTGTTCCAGGGCGGCGATGATGGCGCGTGCCCCGCGCAGGCCGCGGACCTCGTCCCGGGGTTTCAGGCCGCGCAGTTGGATGACGGCATCGGGATAGACGTTTTCCACCGGCTGACGCGGCGGGGTGCGGAATTCGTCCTTGATGGTGACGTGGGGCGAGGAATCGATGATGCGGTTGACGAAATCCTGCTGGAATCCCTGCATCATGGATGCGATGGCGATGAAGAACGCCACCCCCAGGGCCACCCCCAGAAGCGAGGTCACCGTCTGGCGGCGGCGGTGCGACAGATGGCGGGCGGCGATGGCCAGTCCCAGCGGCGTCGCCATGGTTACCTGGCCTTGATGCGGTCGCCGGATTTCAGTCCGGCGGGCGGCGACGCCACCACCCGTTCGTCGTCGGCCAGACCGTCCACGATCTCGACCTGATCACGGCCACGGATGCCGATGGTGACGGAACGGGTCTCGGCGCGGCCGTCCTTTTCCACCAGCACGTCGTCCTTGCCGACGGCACTGGCCGGGATCAGCCGTGCTTGCGGCTTTTCGGCGGTGATGATGTTGATCTCGGCGGTCATGCCCACCATCAGCGGCGTGTCGTCGGGCAAAGCCACGCGCACCCGGAAGGTCTTGTTGACCGGGTCGCCCTTGGGGGTGATCTGGTCGACTTGGCCGGTCAGGGCACGGTCGGGGAAAGCATCCGCCTTGATCAGCACCTTTTGGCCGGGTGCCACCTTGGCGATGTCTTCTTCGTCCACATCGGCGGTGACCCGCAAGGGGCGCGCTTCGCCCACCCAGAAAATGGTGTTTTCCGGCTTCACCACCTCGCCGGTTTCGCCGTCCTTGCGCAGCACCACTCCGTCCATGGGGGCGGTGACCAGCAAATCGGCCCGACGTTGGCGGGCGGCGTTGATGGCGGCGACGGCCTGATCGTATTCGCTTTTGGCCTTTTGCGCCGATTCGGGGGCGCGGATGCCGCGCGCCGCCAAGGTCTCGGCACGTTTCATTTCTTCGCGCCAATAGGCGGCGCGGGCTTCCAGTTCGGCCACCTTGGCGCGGGCCTCGCGGTCGTCCAGGCGGGCCAGTTGCTGGCCCAGGCGCACGCTGTCGCCTTCTTCCACCAGGATTTCGGCGATGCGGCCGGTGGTCACCGCGCCGATCTTGGCCCAGTTCAGCGGCTCGACCGTGCCGGTGGCATAGATGGCCTCGACGGCCAGACCTGGGTGCGGGGACACCAGTTCCACCGGACGGGCGGCGTTGCGTTCGTAAAGGATGGCCGCGCCACCGGCCAGAATCACGGCGGCCAGCAACGCGGGAAGCAGGCGGGACGGTTTGCGGATTTTCATGGCCTTAAGATACACCGACTTTGGGTGGCGGCCATGCGAATTGTCAGTTGTACCGGCGGGCGTTTCGCCCGCCGGCTGCGATGGTTCAACCCAGAGAGTTGAAGAAGCTCAAGGTGGTGCAGCTGTCGTTGTAATCGGTGCCGCCGCCATCTTCGGAAATGAAGTTGAAGGTCTCGTAATAGATGCTGCCGCCGCTGACCAGGGCATCGGCATCCCAGATCACGCTGCTCCACTGAGCGCCGTTATTGGTGCCGATATACAAGGTGTAATTGGCGTTGTTGGGCACGGTGAAGCTGCCGTTGCCGATCTGCTTGGGGGTGCCGCCGGTGCCGCCGCTGCCGGTAGCGGTGAAGACGACGGTGCCGTTGACGTCCTTCAGCTGGACGAACTGGTTATAGGCGGCCTGGGCGGTGACGGTCCAGAACACGGTCTTGCCGGGGCTTAGGGTAATGGCGATGCCATTGCCGGAAACGGGTCCAACGCTCATGGAAATCTCCCATTCTTGTTGCGGTGCCATTCAGGGCATCCATGAGAATGATGCAACTTAAAGATGTTTAAATCAAATTAAATGAATCTATAGGTGGTGCTTACGCACATGGACTGACGCCGGATGCCATAAGGATGGGGGTCAGCCGCCGTATTGGAGCAGGAAAAAGCCCGACACCAGGATCACCAGCGCCAGGACCAGGGCATGGCGGCGTCCCTCGGATCGCCGTATTTCCGCCGGTTCGGGGGCGGTCGGTTCCGCGATGGGCGGTGGAGCCGGGGGCCCCAAGATGATCGTCGTGGCAGAAGACGGGGGCGGCCCCAAGCGGATGGCGGGGCCTTGGGGGATTGGCGTCGGCAGGCGGGGCGGTTCCGGCCTGATCGGCAGGGCCAAGGGGGGGACCGGCTCGGCGGCCAAGGGCGGCGCTTCGGCGGGGGGGACCGCTTTGGGTTTGCGCGGGGGGCGGGGTTTACGGGGTTTGGCGGCGGGCTTGGCTGGCGGATGGGCCCGCTTGTCCTGAATGGCGGCGATCATCGCCTGGGCCTCGGCGGTGGACACCCCGACCGGGCGCAGGCGGCGCAACGCCGCCTTGTCCGCCATCAACTGGGCCAGTCTTTCGTCGCTCAGCGCTTCTAGGGAATAACGGAATTCGTCATCCATGGCGCCGACGATTTCCTCGATTCGCAGCACGGATCGTCTCCTTGCAGCTTGGAAACCTCGTCGATGATGATATCCCATGCATTGTGCAATGCAACATCATCCAGGCAATAAGGCGGCAAAACATACAAAACGTCGCCCATGGGCCGCATCAGCAAGCCGCGTTCGCGCAACGCCAATTTCAGCTGGGCGGCGGTGCCGGGTGGCACATTGTCCAGGTCGAAGGCGGCGATGGTGCCCATCAGACGCGGGCGGCACGCCGCCGGCAATTGCGCCGCTTCGGCCAGACGCAGGGTGTTGACCGCCTCGATGGCTTGGATGCGGGCCTGGCAGTCCGCCGACAGCAGCAAGTCCAGCGATGCCAGACCGGCGGCGCAGCCCAAGGGGTTGGCGGTATAGGAATGGCCGTGCAGGAAGGCGCGGGTGACGTCCTTGCCCAGGAACGCCTGATAGAGGGATTCACTGGTCACCGTCATCGCCATGGGCAGAAAGCCGCCGGTCAGCCCCTTGGACAGGCAGACCATGTCGGGATTGATGCCGGCCTTGACGCAGGCGAAAGGGGTGCCCAGGCGGCCGAAGCCGGTCATCACCTCGTCCAGGATCAGCAGCGTGCCGGCGGCTTTGGCCCGTGCCGCCACCGCCTGCAGGAATTCCACCCGGCACATGCGCATGCCGGAAGCGCCTTGCACCAAGGGTTCGATGATGATGGCGGCCAATTGCCCCTTGGTGCGCTCCAGGATGGCGTCCAAGGCGGCAAGCGCCTGGGATTCCCGTAGGGCGACGGTGTCGTCGCCCATCCAGGTGGCGGGGAAGGGGGCGATTTCCACCGGGAACATGAAGTTTTCCCAGGCGCCGAAATAGCCCGAGGTGCGGCCCAGCGACATGGCGCCCACGGTGTCGCCGTGATAGCCGCCGTCAAAGCCCACATAGACCCGGCGGTCCTGGCCCACATTGCCCCAATATTGACGGGCCATCTTCATGGCCACTTCCACGGCGGTGGAGCCGTCGTCGGAATAGAACACCCGGTCCAATCCGTCGGGCAACTGTTCGCACACCCGTGCCGCCAGACGGGCGGCGGGTTCGTGGGTGAACTCGGCGAAGATGGCCTGTTCCAGGGTGGCGGCCTGTTCGGCCACGGCGCGGGCGATCACCGGGTTGGCGTGGCCGTGCAGGTTGACCCACCACGACGACACCAGATCCAGGTAAGCCTTGCCGTCGGCGGTCTCGATCACCGCGCCTTTGCCCCTGACCGCGTGCAGCGGCGGCGCGGCGGTGGCCGCCTGGGTGAAGGGGTGCCAGACATGCTTGGCATCAAGGTCCAGGATGTTGTCGGTCATGCGGAGACCTCGGGGCAGGAAAAAGCGGGTGGGGGCAGGGTGTCCATGCGGACCGGTTCGGGCAAGGGCGGGATTTCCGCCAGCACGCGGGTTCCGCCGAAATGTTCGATGGCGGCACGGTTGTCGGCATTGGGCGGGCCGTTCATCACCACCCCCAGAATGGGAACATGCCGGCGCTTCAGGGCTTCCAGGGTCAGCAGCGTGTGGTTGATGGTCCCCAGGCCCGACCGCGCCACCACCAGCACCGGCAGGCCAAGAGTTTCCACCCAGTCCACGGTCAGCGCGGTGTCGTTCAGCGGCACCAGGATGCCGCCGGCGCCTTCCACCACCAAGGGGCCATCGGTCGCGGGCAGCTTCAACCCATCCAGGGCGATGGCCGCGCCTTCCAGGCGGGCGGCGGCATGGGGGGACAGCGGTGCCTGGAACACATGGGCCGGGGGGTGGATGCGGGCACCGGGCGCCAAGGCGGCGACGGTGTCGGAATCCGAATCCTCGGTGGCGCCGGTCTGGAGGGGCTTCCAGTATTCGGCCCGCCAGTGATGGGTCAGCCAGGCCGAAACCAGGGTCTTGCCGATGCCGGTGTCGGTGCCGGTGACGAAAACCCCGCGCATGGCTTACTCCTTGGAAATGATCAGGTGAGCCACATGATAGGTCATGGCGCACGGGCTTCCCAGTGCTTGGAATACCCGGCGCATCTGCCCGACGCCAAGCGGCACGTGACCCGGCGCCGGGGTCCCGGCGCCGATATGCTTCAGCTCGGCGGCGAAGGCGCGGCCGTCGGCGTATTCCAGATCGAAAATCTGTTCGACGATGCGGGCCTGGGGCAGAGCTTCGACGTCGGGAAAATCCGGCACGCCGCTTTCCAGGCCCAGGGAGTGATGGGCATCTCGCCATTGGCGGAACGAGCCGGAAGCCAGGGTGGAAAACACCAGATGGCCGCCTGGATTGAGCATTCCCACCAGCTTGGTGGCGGCGGCGGGCAGATCGGCGAACCATTGCGCCGCCAGGTTGGACACGATCAGGTCGAAGCGTTCGTCCAAATCGGGATTTTCGGCATCCATGACCCGGTATCGCGGACCGGGCAGGGCGCTTTCTGCGGCTTTCAGCATCTCGGGCGACAGGTCGCTGACCAGCCAATCGCCGTCCAGGCGGGGATGAAGCCGCCGGGTCAGCAAACCGGTCCCGCAACCGAATTCCAAAACCTTGGGGGCGGTGGGACGGGGCAGGGCGGCGACCAGATCGGCCAGGAAGCCGGCGCTGATCGCCTGGGCGCGGGCAGCGGCTTCATAACTGCGGGTGGCGGCGGAAAACGCCGCCCGCACCTGTTGTTTGCGGTTCATCCCAGGGTGGCCGCGAATTTACGGATCTGACCCGCCACCCATTCGGGATGGGTCCAGGGCAGCAGGTGGCCTGCGCCGTCCACCAGGGTCAGGGTTTGCGGGGCGAAGCTGTCCCGGCTCATGGCTTCGGGGACGATGGCGTCGCGGGTGCCGGCCAGGGCCATGACCGGGCAGTTCAACTGCGCCATGGTGGCGCGTTCGTCGCATTCGGCCAGCCATTTCAGCGCCTCGGCCATGGGGGCGGGGCGGATGTTTTCCACGTCCGCGTCGGCGACGCCGCACCGGGTCAGGAAGTCCTTGGCCACGTCCTGGGGGTGGGTCTCGAAGCGCGAGATCATGCGTTCCAGGCTGCGCGGCGGCGTGCCGGCGATGAAGTCCTGGGCGCGGGTGAAACGGGCGAAGCCGTTGACGGCGATGGCGCCCGACCACGGCTTGGGGAATGCCGCCAAGGCCCAGGCGAAGCCCATGGAATGGCCGACCAGGATGGGATTGTTGGCGCCGGGGCGCAAGGGTTCGGCACGAAAGCCCAAATCCACGAAGATACGGGCGAAATCGGGTAACCGGTCGGCAACCGGGCGCCAGAAATGGGCGTCGAAGCCCCAACCGTGGACGAAGGCCAGCGTTTTCATGGAATGGACCTTACGGCGTCGATGACACAATCAGCCAGTTTTTCCACGTCTTCGGGACGGTGCTGGGCCGACAGGGCGAAACGGATGCGGCTGCCGCCCACCGGCACGGTGGGGGGGCGGATGGCGATGCCCAGGAAGCCCTTGTCCTCAAGGAAGGCCGCCACCTTCAAGGTGCGGTCCTCGTCGCCCAGGATGACCGGGACGATCTGGGTGGTGGACCGCCCGGTGTCCAGCCCGGCATCGTTCAGGCGGCCGCGCAGCCGGGCCGCCATGTCCTGCAGGCGGGCGCGTTCGGCGGCCATGCCGGGCACCAGGTCCAGGGCGGCGTCCATGGCGCCCAGCACCGCCGGCGGCAACGCCGTGGCATAGATCATCCCCGAGGCGCGGTTGATCAGGAAATCCTTCAATTGCCGCGACACCGCCACATAGGCGCCGAAGCCGCCCATGGCCTTGGAAAACGTGCCCATGGCCAGATCCACATGGGTGCCCACCGACAGGCCGAACCCATTGGTGCCCAAGACCCCGGTGGCGTGGGCCTCGTCCAGGTACAGAAAAGCGTCCCATTCCTCGGCCAAAGCCACCAGCTGGTCGATGTCGGGGGCGTCGCCGTCCATGGAAAACACCGATTCGGTGACGATGAAGCGCGGCCCTTCCACCCGGCCGGTGCGGTCCAGCAATTCCTTGAGATGGGTCAGGTCGTTGTGGCGGAAGCGGTTCTGCTTCACCCCGGCCGATTGGCAGCCCATGATCAGGCTGGCATGGTTCAGCCGGTCGGCGAAGACCAGCGGCTCGGCCCCCCAGACGGTGCGGTCCAGCAGCGCCGGCAGCACCGAGGCGTTCAGTTGCCAGCCGCTGGCGAAGACCAGGGCCGCTTCCACCCCCTTGGCGGCGGCGATCTTTTCCTCGACCCGCTGGAAGGCCTCGGTATGGCCGGTGACCAGCCGCGACGCCGCCGATCCGGCACCGTATTTTTCCGCCCATTCGCCGGCGCGCGCGATCAGCAGCGGATGCTGCGCCAGTCCCAGATAGTCGTTGGACGAAAAATTCAGCAATTCCCGGCCGTCCTTGACCAACCGCCCGGCGGGAAGGTGGCGGACGACGCGCAATGACCGTTTCCGGCCGGTTTGGGCCAGGTCGTCAAGCACGCGGGACAGGGTGGCGTCTAGATTTTGCATGGCCGACCTTCTAGCGCCTATTCGGTTTTCTTGCAAAGCCAGTGTTCGCGGTTCTACATTGCGCACCCGGAAAGCGGCGAAAAACCACGCTTCCATCAGGGTTAATAAGGAGATTGCCAAGGTGAACGCAGCTGCGCAGATCAAGCCCCAGGACGACCGCCTTCGCCATGACTGGAGCGAGGAAGAAGTTCGCGCCTTTTTCGCCATGCCGTTCATGGACCTGATGTTCCAGGCCCAGCAGGTGCACCGGGCGAATTTCGACGCCAACAAGATCCAGGTGTCGCGGCTGATTTCCATCAAGACCGGCTCGTGCCCCGAGGATTGCACCTATTGCCCGCAATCGGCCCATTACGCCACCGGCTTGGAAAAGGAAAAGCTGATGGCGGTGGAACAGGTGGTGGAAGCCGCCCGCCAGGCCAAGGAAGAAGGCGCCTCGCGCTTTTGCATGGGTGCCGCCTGGCGCGGCCCCAAGGGCGACGATTTCGAAGTGGCGGTGGCCATGATCGAAGGCGTCAAGGCGTTGGGCATGGAAACCTGCGCCACCTTCGGCCTGTTGGACAAGTGGCAGGCCCAACGCCTGAAGGAAGCCGGCCTGGACTATTACAACCACAACATCGACACCAGCCCGGAACATTATAAGGAAGTCATCACCACCCGGACCTTCCAGGACCGTCTGGACACCCTGGACGTGGTGCGCGATGCCGGCCTGCACGTGTGTTCGGGTGGCATCGTCGGCCTGGGCGAGACCAACAAGGACCGCGCCAAGATGCTGATGACGCTCGCCAACATGGAACGTCATCCCGACAGCGTGCCCATCAACCTGCTGATCGCCATTCCCGGCACGCCTTTGGAAAACGCCGAGAAGCCGGACAATTTCGACTTCATCCGCACCATCGCCGCCGCCCGCATCATGATGCCCAAGTCCTTCGTCCGCCTGTCGGCCGGCCGCGAGGGCATGAGCGAGGAAATGCAGGCGCTTTGCTTCATGGCCGGGGCCAATTCCATCTTCTGCGGCCACAAGCTGCTGACCGCCAAGAACGCGGCGCCCGGCACCGACAAAAGCCTGTTCGGCCGCCTGGGGCTGTCGCCGCTGTAATCGGCGCGGCCGGACACGGTTCACCCGGACAACCCGCCATCTTCGGATGGCGGGTTTTGTTTTGTCCGGAAGTCACCCGGCTCATTGTTTATGGTCGGTTCAATTCGGACGCAAACCTTGTTAACGCTTAAGCGATATATGCAAAGTCGTGTAAGCGTTTCGGGGTGATGGGACATGATGTATGCGGGGCGTGGGCTGGTGATGGCCCTGGTGGCGGCTGTCGTTTGCGGTTCGGCACGGGCGGAAAGCCTGACCTTTGCGCCCTTGCCCATGGAAAGTCCGGAAACCGTGGTCAAGCAGGTCAAGCCCATGCTGGCTCATCTGGAAAAGACGACGGGAATCGACATCCGCATCGATTATTCGTCGGACTACGCCGAAATCTTGCAGAAATTCGCCGACGGCAAGCTGGATCTGGCCTATTTGGGGCCGTTGCCCTATCTGACCTTGCGCGATCGGGTGGCCCAGGCGACGCCCTTGGTCCATTTCAAGGAAAAGTCGGGTTCTGCCACCTATACCTGCGCCATCGTCGCCCCCGCCGACGCCAAGCCCGATCTGTCGCGGCTGAAAAAGCACAAGGTGGCGTTGACCCAGCCTTTGTCCACCTGCGGCTTCCTGTCCACCGACGGCTTGCTGCGCCAGGCCGGGTCGAGGCTGGACGACAACCTGTACCGTTACTTGGACAAACACGACGAAGTGGCGCTGGCGGTGACCCGTGGCGAGTTCGAACTGGGCGGCCTGAAGACCGCCATCGGCCGGAAATATGCCCATATGGGACTGGCGGTGATCGCCGAATCGGGACCGTTGCCGGGTTTCGCCCTGGTGGCCAACGCCAAGACCGTATCCAAGGAACGCATGGACCAACTGCGCGACGCCCTGGTGGCTGCCGAGGGCGACACCATCAAGGGCTGGGGCGACAACATCCGCTTTGGTGCGGTCGCGGCCTTCGACGGCGACTATGACGGCCTGCGTCGTCTGCGCCGGCAAGCGAACATCCCCGAAACGGGCAATTTCTAGGTTGGGATTCGGGCGGTAAAGGGGCTGGAAATGCGCCGAATTCTGGTCGTCTTCCTGGCGTTGGAAGCCCTGGTGGTGCTGTTCCTGAACACGGTGCGGCACGACAAGGAACAGCAATATTTCGACCATTTCACCGCGGTTTTGGAAACCGCCTATCGGTCCAGCCTGCAGATGTATCGGCTGGCCATGGAATTGTCCTATTTCGACCTGATGGACAAGCCCGAAGTGGTCGAGATCATGGAACGCGCCAGCCAAGCCGACGATGCGGAAAAGGCGCTGCTGCGCGGCCGGCTGTACCGCATGCTGTACCCGCTTTACCGGGAACTGCAGCAACGCAATTTGCGGCAATTGCATTTTCATCTGCCCGACGGCACGTCTTTTCTGCGCTTTCACCAGCCCGACCGCTTCGGCGATCCCTTGTTCGATATCCGCCCTTCGGTGCGCATCGCCAACCAGGAACGGCGGGCCACCCAAGGTTTCGAAGCCGGGCGCGTCGCTTCGGGGTTTCGTTTCGTCCATCCCATCGAACACGGCGAAAAGCATATCGGCAGCGTCGAGACCAGCCTGACCTTCAAGGCCATCCGCTCGGCCATGGCGGAACTGGATTCCAGCCGTGAATACGCCTTCGTCATCCGCCGCGAGGTGGTCGAGAAGGTGCTGTTCGCCAGCCAGTCCAACCTGTACGCGCCGTCCGACATCAGCCCCGACTTCCTGGTGGAGGATCCGGGCGTCCGTCTGGCCGATTCTCCGCCGCCGCTGTCGCCCCTGGCCCAGTCGCTGAACGCCGAACTGGCCGCCATGCCGGTGGTCGGCAAACGCATGGCCATGGGCGAGACCTTCACCATCAAGGCCGAAAGCGGATCCCAGGTCCAGGCGGTGTCGTTCCTGGCGGTCAACGACGTGGATGGCCACCTGGCCGGCTATGTCATCTCGTACACGCCGGCGCCGGTGGCCGGGCACATCTTCCGGGAATTCCTTGTTTCGCTGGTCCTGGCCACCGTCATGCTGGGGATCGCCTGCGTGCTGTTCGCACGGCTCAAGCGTTCGTCGTCGGCGCTGGAACACGAGCGGGCCAGCCTGAAGGCCATCACCGACACCATGGCCGACGGCCTGTTCGTCATGGACAACCAAGGCCTGATCGTGCTGGCCAATCCCGCCGCCTGCGCCATGCTGGGCTACCGCGAGGACGAAATGCGCGGTCATCAGGCCCACGCACTTTTCCATTCCCACGCGGTCAACGACCATCTGCCGATCAGCCAGTGTCCGGTGTTCAAGGCGGTCAGCAGCAACCAGCCCTATAGCGGCGAAGAATTCTTCAGCCATCGCGACGGCCATATGATCGCCATGGAAGTGGCGTCCATGCCGCTGGTGCAGAACGGTCAGCTGACCGGTTCGGTCAACGCTTTCCGTGACATCACGCTACGCAAGGAAACCGAGCAGGCGCTGATCGAGGCCAAGCAGGCGGCGGAACGGGCCAACATGGCCAAGTCCGACTTCCTGGCCACCATGAGCCACGAAATCAGGACCCCGATGAACGGCATCATCGGCATGACCAGCCTGTTGCTGGACACGCCGCTGAGTGCGGAACAAAGCCATTTCACCAACACCATCCGGGTGTCGGCGGAAAGCCTGCTGACCATCATCAACGACATCTTGGACTTCTCGAAGATGGAGGCTGGCAAGCTGGAATTCGAGGAAACGCCGTTCCTGCTGACGCCCTTGGTGGAAGGGGTGGTGGACATCCTGGCCCCGCGCGCCCGCGACAAAGGCATCGACATCTCGTTCAGCGTGTCCGGCGGCGGCGCCCGCGCCTTTGTCGGCGATGCCGGCCGTCTGCGTCAGGTGCTGCTGAACCTGGCGGGCAACGCCGTCAAGTTCACCGAAAAGGGTGGGGTGGACGTGACGGTCGAATTGTTGCCGCTGGACGACCACAGCGTCGAGGCGGTGTTCCGCATCACCGACACCGGCATCGGCATCGCCGACGATTCCAAGCCGCGATTGTTCAACCGCTTCACCCAGGCGGATTCCTCGACCGCCCGCAAGTTCGGCGGCACCGGGCTGGGCCTGGCCATCTGCAGCCGCATCGTCGAAGCCTTTGGCGGCAGCATCGGCTTTGACAGCATGGCCGGCCTGGGCAGCACGTTTTGGTTCCGCATTCCGCTGCGCCATTGCGACGATGCCCAATTGCCCAGCGATTTCGGCAAGCCCTTGATCGGGCTGGAGGTTCTGGTGGTCGTGGCCGACGAAGCCTGGCGCGCCACGCTGGGCCAATGGCTTGGTGGTTGGGGGGCGCTGGTGACCTGCGCCGCCGACGCCCTGGCCGGTCTGGCCCGGGCTCGCGACAGGGCGAAGGACGGGACCGGCTTCGCCGCCTGCCTGATCCAGGCCGACATGCCCGGGATCAGCGGCCATGACCTGCTCAGCATCCTGCGGGCCGACGACACTTTGTTGGCCATGCGCCCCATCATGCTTGAGGCGCCGCTACGGCAAGCGTCCCTGCTCGACGCCCTGGCACCTTTGGCCGTCGGCAAGGCCGAGCCGCCGCCGCCGTCCCAGGGGGATTGCCAATCCCTGCGCATCCTGGTGGCCGAGGACAACGCCATCAACCAACAGGTGGCGGTGGGGCTGTTGACCAAGCTGGGGCACCGGGCCGACGTCGCCCATGACGGGGCCGAGGCTTTGGCCCTGGTCCAGCAAGGTGATTACGATCTGGTGCTGATGGACATGCAGATGCCCAACATGGACGGGTTGACCGCGGCCCGCGCCATACGCGCCTTGCCGGGGGACGTGTCGGGGATCACCATCGTCGCCATGACCGCCAACGCCATGGAAGCCGACCGCGACGCCTGTCTTGCCGCCGGCATGAACGACTTTCTTTCCAAACCGGTGGACCGTCAACGCTTGGGCACCATTTTGGGGTGTTGGGGGCCGCGCCGTTCAGTGGCCAAGACCGAGTCCCGACCCCTGGTGGATCACGGCGTCACCGAGGATTTGTTGGATGCCTTGGGCGAAGACTATCTGAACGAAATTCGCGGCCATTTCATCTCGACCCTGTCGGAACGGGTGAACGACGTGCTGTCGGCCTTGGCCCGGGACGACACCGCCAAGGCGGCGTCGGCCGCCCATTCCATCAAGGGCAGCGCCGCCAATCTGGGCTATGTGCGTTTGGCGGAAAAAGCCGCCGACATCGAGAACGCCCTGCGCCGGGGCAAGGCGCAGGACGGCCGCCAATTGGCCGAGGACCTGCCGCAGGTGGCCGAGGCCACCCGCCACGCGGTGGCCTAAGAGCATCTTCACCTGGACATGCGATCTCATCCCAAGCGGCGTTTGAGCCGCCCGGCACGGGCCGTGTAATGTTTCCGCTTCGGCAGAAACAAGACTAGGGGTCGGTGGATTCCAAGGCGGCGAAGGCCGAAGGGGCGCCCTGCAGGAAGGTGGTGATCAGGCTGGAGATCACCTTGGAAATCTCGGCCGGCAAATGGGTGTCGTAAATCCAGCGGCGCATGCCCACATAGCCGATGGCGCCATGCAGGCCGGCGACGCATTCCACTTCCAGTTCGGACACCGGACGCTCGCAGTTCAGGCGGGCTTCGTGGCGGATTTCTTGTACCAGCGGTTCGAACAGGGCTTCGCGGATGAAGCCCAGATAGCGGTTGGCGATGTCGCGGTCCTTCAGGCTGGCGAACATGAACAGGCGGACCCGTTCATAGCTGAAATTGGCTTGGGTGTAGCTGATGTAAAGGTCGACCAGACGATCCTTCAGCGGGCGCGAACGGTCCGCCAAAAGCTGGCTCCAGCCCTTTTCCCAACCGCCGACGAAGACTTCCGAATAGACCCGGTCGATCAAGGCTTCCTTGTCGGGGAAGTAACGATACAACAACGGCTGGGTGACGCCCAGGCGCGACGCCAGCGCGCGGGTCTGACCTTCAAAGCCGACTTCCGCGAAAAACCGGATGGCTTCTTCAACGATCAGGCGTTCACGTTCGTTCCGGGGCAGGCGGCGGCGGGGGAGGGGGCTGTATTCGTTCACGACGGCTTCCGGCAGGCTTTGGTTGTCAAAAGGTATATGACCTTTCTGATATAGGTATCATAGATGTGACAATTTGTTCCAGCGAAGATGCGCCCTGGTTGAGCCAATCCGGTAAAAAAATTCTCAATCGATCAAATTGGCCAAGGCATTGATCTGTTTTCGAAAAATGCGCACAGGTTGGCGGCGGCGTCACGGCCCATGCGGATGCGCGTCTGTTCGGTCGAAGTGCCGATATGCGGAAGCAGATAGGCGTTGGGAATATCAAGATATCGGCGGTCGAAATCGGGTTCGCCGGCGAAGACGTCCAGGCCGGCGGCGGCCAGATTGCCGTTTCGCAGGGCGGCGACCAGCGCGTCGTCGTTCACCTGGTCGCCACGGGCGGTGTTGATGAAGATGGCGCCCGGGGGCAACCAGGACAGGCTTTCGGCATTGATGAACCCCTTGGTCTGCGGCGTGGTCGGCGTGTGCAGCGACACGAAGCGGCTGGCCCGGAACAGCGATTCCAGGCTGGCATGGTACACCGCCCCCTGTTCTTGGGCTTCGTCCAGGCGATTACGCTGGAAATAATGGATGTGCATGCCAAAGGCCCGGGCGCGCCGCGCCACCGCCTGTCCGATGCGGCCCATGCCCACCAGCCCCAGGACCTGTCCGCCCGGGTCCCACCCCAGGTTGTCCCAGGCGTTCCACGCCCCCCAGCGGCCCTGGCGCAAAATAGCCTGGAATTCATGGGCGCGGCGGCAGGCGGCCAGCAACAGCAGCAACGCCACGTCGGCGGTGGCCTCGGTCACCGCTTCCGGGGTGAAGGCCAGGGCCACCCCCTTGGCGCGGGCGGCGTCGATGTCCAGATGGTTGGTGCCCACCGAATAGGTGCAGATCACCCGCAGGTGGTCGGGCAGGGCGGCGAAGAAATCGCCGTCCAGGCGCTCGGTCAGGGTCACCAGCAAGGCGTCGGCCCGATGGGCGCGGACCCGTTCGATGATGTCGGCGCTGGACAGCAAGCCGTCCGGGGCGTTGGTCAAAAGCTCGAAACGTTCGGCCAGTTCCGTCTCGACCTGGGCGGGAAGGCGGCGGGTGAGAACCAGGCGGGGCTTGCTCATGACGGGCTCCGGTCAGATGACACAGTTGTAAGGTCGGAGATATTGACCTGTATCATCGCCGTTGTCATAATGTTCGTGTTGGTGATGCCCAATTGGGGTCGCCGGCTTTTACGGTCCGACCGCTGAAGGTGGACCGACGAGTTGCTCTGAAGGAGGACCGCCCATGCGAGCCCGTGTGCCCGCCATCGCCGCCGACGATACCGGCTTGATCAAGTATATGCGCGAAATCCGCGACTTTCCGGTGCTGGAACCGGAACAGGAATACATGCTTGCCAAGCGCTGGGTCGATTACGAGGACACCGACGCCGCCCACCAGCTCGTCACCAGCCATTTGCGTCTGGTGGCCAAGATCGCCATGGGATACCGCCATTACGGCCTGCCCATGGCCGACCTGATTTCCGAAGGCAATCTGGGCCTGATGCGGGCGGTGAAGAAGTTCGAGCCCGAACGCGGCTTCCGTCTGGCCACCTATGCCATGTGGTGGATCAAGGCGTCCTTGAACGAATTCGTGCTGAACTCCTGGTCGCTGGTCAAGATCGGCACCCTGGCGGCACAGAAAAAGCTGTTCTTCAACCTGCGCAAGGTGAAGACCAAGCTGCGTCTGATGGATCAGGTCGAACTGGCGCCCGCCGACGTGACTGCCATCGCCACCGAATTGGGCGTTTCCGAAAACGACGTGGTCAACATGAACCGCCGCATGGGCGGGCGCGATTCGTCGCTGAACACCCCGGTGGGCGAAAGCGGCACCGAAATCATCGAATTGCTGCCTGACGAGGTGGATGACCAGGAAACCGGTCTGGCCAAGCGCGAAGAATTGTCCAAGGGTCGCAAGCTGATCGCCGGCGCCCTGGACCACCTGAACGACCGCGAACGGGAAATCTTCGTCGAGCGCCGTCTGCGCGACAACCCGCTGACCCTGGAGGAACTGGGCGAGCGTTTCGGCGTCAGCCGTGAACGCATCCGCCAGATCGAGGTCAAGGCCTTCGAAAAGGTCCGCGCCGTCGTCACCGCCGGCTTCCTGCCGGCGCCACAGGCGGTTTGATCACAGCTTCGCCAACAAAAAAGGCGCCCGGATCGCTCAGAGCCGTTGGGGCTAAGTGTGTTTCGTCATGGCCGGGCTTGACCCGGCCATCCACGGCTACGCCAGCCGCTGGTAGAGATCGTCCCAGTTTGGATTGTCGGCCAGGATCAGCTTGACCTTCCAAGCTCTCGGCCAGTGTTTGAGGTTCTTTTCCCGCTGAATGGCGGTGCGGATATCCTCGTATCGCTC
>MKVK01000033.1 GCA_001898825.1 Magnetospirillum sp. 64-120 | reverse complement strand
GGAATTTCGCTACCTTAGGACCGTTATAGTTACGGCCGCCGTTTACCGGGGCTTCAATTCAGAGCTTGCACTCCTCCTCTTAACCTTCCGGCACCGGGCAGGCGTCAGACCCTATACGTCGTCTTGAAGCCGACTTAGCAGAGTCCTGTGTTTTTGCTAAACAGTCGCTACCCCCTGGCCTGTGCCCCCTGCCAAAAGTTGCCTTAAGACAGGGCCTCCTTCTTCCGAAGGTACGGAGGCAATTTGCCGAGTTCCTTCAGGATACTTCTCTCAAGCGCCTTGGTATACTCTACCATCCCACCTGTGTCGGTTTAGGGTACGGTCTATAATGGAGGGGCTATTTCCTGGGACAACTTCACTGCCAGGACCAATCCGATAAGGCCTGACAATTTACGCCATCCGTCACACACCTCCAGGTCACGGAATATTAACCGTGTTCCCATCGACTACCCCCTTCGGGCTCGTCTTAGGGGCCGACTAACCCTGCTCAGATTAGCTTTAAGCAGGAACCCTTGGGATTTCGGCGACAGTGCATCTCACACTGTTTATCGCTACTCATGTCTGCATTCGCACTTCCGATACCTCCACCACCCATTACCAGATGGCTTCATCGGCCTACGGAACGCTCCGCTACCGCTCAGTCAAAGACTGAACCCTAAGCTTCGGTGCATCACTTTAGCCCCGTTACATCTTCGCCGCAGGATCTCTTATTTAGACCAGTGAGCTGTTACGCTTTCTTTAAAGGATGGCTGCTTCTAAGCCAACCTCCTGGTTGTTTTGGAAATCCCACATGCTTTCCCACTTAGTGATGACTTGGGGACCTTAGCTGTAGGTTAGGGCTGTTTCCCTTTTGACGACGGACCTTAGCACCCGCCGTCTGTCTGCCGAACTAGACTCGTTGGTATTCGGAGTTTGGTTAGAATTGGTAGATCTCGCGACCCCCGCATCCATCCAGTGCTCTACCCCCAACGGCAATCATTCGACGCTCTACCTCAATAGATTTCGCGGAGAACCAGCTATTTCCCGGTTTGATTGGCCTTTCACCCCTAAGCACAACTCATCCGACAATTTTTCAACATTGATCGGTTCGGCCCTCCAGTGGGTGTTACCCCACCTTCAGCCTGGTCATGCATAGATCACCGGGTTTCGGGTCTAATGCATCAAACTCAATCGCCCTATTCAGACTCGCTTTCGCTGCGCCTACACCTACCGGCTTAAGCTTGCTTGATACACTAAGTCACAGACCCATTATGCAAGAGGTACGCGGTCAGGTCTCAAGGACCCTCCCACTGCTTGTAGGCATCCGGTTTCAGGTACTGTTTCACTCCCCTCATCGGGGTGCTTTTCACCTTTCCCTCACGGTACTGGTTCACTATCGGT
>MKVK01000032.1 GCA_001898825.1 Magnetospirillum sp. 64-120 | reverse complement strand
CGTCGCCATCAACAAGGACGAAGAGGCCCCCATCTTCCAGGTCGCCGATTACGGACTGGTCGCCGACCTGTTCAAGGCGGTGCCTGAACTGGCCGAGAAGCTGTAATTCGCCGGTGGGCTCTCCGGCGGAGCCAGTTCTTGGACACGCCCAGACTGGTTGTCTCCCTCGAGCCGCAAACTAAAGGGGCGGACCATAGGTCCGCCCCCTTTTTTTATCAACGGCTCCAGTGGATTTGCAGACTTTGCAGATCACGGGAATTGGGCCCCACCCCGATGACGAAGCGGCCCGGTTCCCAGATGCGGTTCAACTGGCCGTCATGGAATTCCAGATCGGCGGTGGTCAGGGTGAAACGGGCGGTCTTGGTCTCGCCCGGCTGCAGGGGCAGTTTCACGTAGCCGCGCAACTGCTTGGCCGGACGCACCCGGCTGGCCACCGGGTCGGTCAGGTAAAGCTGGACGATTTCCTGACCGCTGACGCGTCCGGCATTGGTCACCGGCACGGTGACGGTCAGCACCTCGTCGCCCTGCAATTCGGTTTTGTCGGCCACGATGGCGCCATAGGCGAAGCTTGTGTAGGACAGGCCGAAGCCAAAGGGGAACAGCGGCTCGGACGACCCGTCCAGATAGCAGCGCGTGGTGTACTTGCCGGGGTCTTCCTTGGGGTTGCCGGGACGGCCGGTGGTGGCGCGGTCATAGGGGATGGGCACCTGTCCCACATGATGGGGCCACGACGTGGTCAGCTTGCCCGACGGCACCTTGTCGCCGAACAGCAGGTCGGCGATGGCGTGCCCGGCCTGATGGCCGCCGAACCAAGTGGCCAGGATGGCCGGGACATGATCGTTTTCCCAGGGCAGGGTCAGCGGCCGGCCGTGCATCAGCACCAGAACCACCGGCTTGCCGGTGGCGACCAAGGCCTTCAACAGGTCGCGTTGGTTGTCGGGGATGCCGATATCCAGGCGCGACGCTGCTTCGCCCGACATTTCGGCGGCTTCACCCAAGACGGCGACGACCACGTCGGAGTCCTGGGCCAGGGCGACGGCTTGGGCCATCATCTCGGCCGGGGGGCGCGGATCGATGTCCACCTTGGGGCCGGCGAAGTTCAGCAATTCCACCATGCGGCGGTTTTCGGTGATGTTGGCGCCCCTGGCGTGGCGCACCTTGACGCCGGCCCCCACAGCGGCGCGGATGCCGTCCAGCACGCTGACCGCATGGGCCGGGTCGCCCTGGAAGGCCCAGGGACCGGTGATGTTCTTCTGGTCGTCGGCCAGTGGGCCGATGACGGCGATGCGGGCCAGTTTTTTGGACAGCGGCAACACGCCGTCGTTTTTCAGCAGCACGCAAGACTCGGCGGCGGTTTCCCGTGCCGCGACGGCATATTCCGGGGCCAGCACGTCGCGCTTGGCGCGTTCAGCATCGAAGCGGGCGAAGGGATCGGCGAACAGGCCCAGCTTATATTTCGCTTCCAGCACGGCGCGGCAGGCGCCGTCGATCTGGGCTTGGCTGACCCGGCCCTCGGCCAGGGCCTTTTCCAGGCGGGTGATGAAGCCCTTGCCCATCATGTCCATCTGGACGCCGGCGCGCAGCGAGCGTTCCGACAGGGTCTGCAACGGGTCGGATTCGTCGATCCGTCCGGCTTCGTCGCCCAGGCCATGGGCGATCAGTTCGGGGATGCCGTCGAAATCCGACACCTTCAGAACATCGCCCAAGATGGCGCCCAACAGTTCCTCGTCGGCATGGGACGGCATGCCGTTGACCGCCGAGAACGACATCATGGCCGAAGCCGCCCCGGCCTCCACCGCCGCCTTGAACGGCGGCAGATAGACGTCGTGCAGCCGCGTCGGGCTCATGTCGGCGTTGTTGTAGTCGCGGCCGGCTTCCGGGGCGCCATAGCCGACGAAATGCTTGACGCAGGCCATGACGCTGTCGGGCGCCGACAAATCGTCGCCTTGCAGGCCCTTGACCATGGCTTGGGCGATGTCGCAGCCCAGGAACGGGTCTTCGCCGGCCCCTTCGGCGATGCGGCCCCAGCGCGGGTCGCGACCGATGTCGACCATGGGCGAAAACACCCAGTTCAGGCCGCTGGCACTGGCTTCGCGGGCGGCGAAGCGGGCGGTGGCGCGGACGCGTTCCATGTCCCAGGTGCACGACAGGGCCAGCGGGATGGGGAAGACGCTTTGATGGCCGTGGATGACGTCGAAGGCCAACAGCAGCGGAATGCCCAGCCGCGACTGGTTGACGGCGGCTTCCTGGGCCGGGCGCAGGCCGTCGGGGCCATTGACGCCAAAGGAAATCTTGTCCAGCCCGCCCAGGACGCCGCCCACCTTGCCGGCGCGGATGTCGGCCAGGATGTCGTCGCCCACGGGCACGTTCGAGGTGACCAGATTGATCTGGCCCAGCTTTTCCGCCAGGGTCATCTTGGCCATCAAGCCGTCCAGGAAAGCGTCCCGTTGTTGCTTGGACGCGGCGTCGGTACCCATGGCTTTTTCCCCTGCGGCAAGATCGGTGCGAGCCCATACTTGCGCAGTCCGGGAATTAGTCAAGCCGGCCTCTATTCGGTGACCCCCGGTCCCAATCCCAGCTTGCCCTGTTCGGCGATCAGCGCCTTGACCCTGGCATCGTGCAGATACCATTCGCCGGCTTCGGTAGTCCGTTGGTTGTCCTTGGCCCAGGTTTGCGAAAAGCCGGTGGCGTCGCGCCATTGGCCGCCTTGCGGGCGCAGGCGCTGCAGGGCGAACAGCGTCACCCCCTGGTTGGTGGTGAACAGTCCGTCGGCGGTGACGGTCTTGCCGCAATAAGGCGCCAGGTCGGCGCTGGCCCCGGCGAAGGGGTCGGCGTTCTTGCTGACCAGGATCAGCCTGCCGTCCTTGGTCAGCAGTCCCATCTGGCGCTTTCCGGCACCGCATTGCGCCGGGCAGTCGCCGACAAGCGCGCACACCATGTCCACCACCTTGGCGTCGAAGGTGGCGGCCTTTTCTTCCGGCAGGCCCCAGGATTCGGCGGCCACGGCCGGCAGGGGCAGCGCCAGCAGGGCGATCAGGACCAGATGTTTCATCGGCTTACTCTCCGAACGGCTGGATGCCGTAATCGCCATGGGTGCGGTTGACGATGCCGTGGTCGTCGGCCACTTGGTCGATCAGCAAAAAGCGGTTGCCGTCGCGTTCGATCAGGTCGGCGGTGATACTGACCTGATGGGTCTGAATGGTCAGCAGCCGGGGATTGGCGACGTTGCGCTGGTCCCCATCCACCCGCAGGATGGTGTAAAGGGTGCCGTCATCGGTCCGCAGTCCCACCGGGATGCCGCCCACCGCGCACCAGATGGCGCATTGGTGATGGGCGGTGCCCAGGGCAAACATGATGCCGGTGGTCTGGCACCACGAATCGATGACCTCGCCGGTCAGGGTGACCCGTTGGGGGCCCGGCACCGAGGCGGCCCCGGCCCAGGCGGCGCCCAGGCAGGCGACGGCGAAGACGCTGGTCTGGAACAGCCGGTGGAAAAGGCGATTTGTCATGGCTTGTTCCTTTGAAGGACCGGGCCGGCGTGTCACGCCGGCCCGTTGTCGGAACTTACTTCTTCACCGCGCACGGATTGGCCGGCTTGGCCGCGCACGGGTTGGCGGGCTTGGCGGCGCAGGGGTTGGCCGGCTTGGCCGCGCACGGATTGGCGGGCTTTGCGGCGCAGGGGTTGGCCGCCTTGGGGGCGCAGGGGTTGGCGGCTTGGGCCGGAACGCCGGTCAGGGCAACCAAGCCGCCGACGCCGGCAGCGGCCATCAAAGTGCGCAGGGAATGGGACATGGGGAAACCTCCTCGAAGTTTTGTCTCAGCCGCGATGGCTGTATCGAGGAATTCGCCGCCGTCATCGGGAAGGTTACGGCGACTTGGAATTATTTTTCGAAAGACGCCATTTTTTCCGAAAGATCGATATCCAGGCACGAGGTGATTTCCAGTCCGCGATCCTCGAAAGCGTTGATGCCGGGGTGGTCGGACTGCCATTGCGCCACCGCCTGGTCACGGCTGCGCAGCAATTGGGCGATCTCGTCGCGGTACAGCACCAGGACAGCGCTAAGCCAGCGGTTCAGCGGCCAGGATGGCCAGGCGGTGTCGAAGCGCACCCGGTCCAGCATGGCGATGACGTCTTCGGCCCGATACCAGGTCTCGGCGGTGACCCAGCGGTTGGTGGTGAATAGGCGTTCCGGCTGGCCGGCATTGGTCATGGAAATGGCGACGATGTGGCTGAGACGGTCGTTGCCGCCTTCTTCGGGGACCAAGTCGGGCAGGGGGGCCGGGGTGATACCCGCTGGCATGCCCTTGGGGCGCAGGAAAATGTGGAAGTGGCCGTAATCGGACCATTCGCGTTCGCCCGGTGGATGGGCGTGGAAGTAATATTGGGCGTGGCTTTCGGGGTCGTAGGAATCCTCGGGCGGGTAGTGCTCGAATTCGATGAAGTCGCCGAAGCCGCGCAGCACCTCGCCCACCAGGTTCAATCCGCTTTTGTCCAAGATGCGGGTGCATTCGGCGATTTCCGCCGCGGCCCGGGTCAGCCGGTCTTGTCCAAGGTCGTCCATCTTATCCTCGTCACTTTTGCACTGGCCCCGGTTTCGCCGTGACAGCCACAAAAGTTACAGGGGTTTTGCGCTTAACGTTCCTGCAGCGCCTGATCGGTATAACCCAGGAACGGCGCTGACAGGTATTGCAACACGCTGCGCGAGCCGGTGACGATACTGGCTTCAACCTGGACTCCCGGATACAGCAGGTAGTCCTGTCCGCCGCCGCTGAACCGGTCGGCGGCGGTTTCCACCCTGACCTGATAATAGGCGGCACCTTTGTCGTTGACCAACGTGTCGGGACTGATGTGGACGACCTGGCCGTCGATAGCGCCGAAACGCGCCGCTTCAGCGGAATTCAGGCGGATGCGGACCTTTTGTCCGACACGCACGTGGCCGACTTCGTAGACCGGCAGGCGTCCTTCGACGATCAGGCGGTCGCCGGCTGGAACGATGTCCACCACCACCTGTCCGGGCTTGATGACGCCGCCTTGGGTGACGACGTAAAGCGTCTTGACGATGCCTTGGACCGGTGAACGCAGGATGGTACGGCTTTGGCTGTCGGAAAAACGCCGGGCCCGTTGCTGCATTTCATCGTGGTCGCGCTGGGCGGTCGCCAATTGTTCCTTCACTTCCTGGTCATAGGCGTGACGGATCTGGTCAATGCGCGAGCGCGCTTCGTCGATGGCCAGATCGGCGCGACGGGCGGCGGCGGCGTCTTCATCGATGCGGCTTTTCAGGTTCGATTGTTCGCGCAGCAGTGCCAGATGGGTATAGCGGTTGGACAATTCGTCACGGATCAGGTCTTCGCTGATGCGCACCTGTTCGTTCACCAGATTCAGGGAATTGCGGGTGTTGCGCAGCCGGGCGGCGATTTCGGCGGCGGCTTGTTCGCGCTGGCCCAGGGCTTGCTGCTGGCTGGACACCGAAGAATGCAGCTTTTCCCGGCGCGAGCGGAACAGGTCCTGGGTTTGCTGTGCTTGCGCCGCGTGGTCGCGCAGCAGCTCGGCCGGCAGGTGCAGCGTGTCGGAATCCGCCGCCTCGGCTTGCAGGCGGGCGATCTCGAAACGCAACGCGGTCAGGCGCACGGCCAATTCGTCCACCTGGGTGTCGGTGCTGACCGACGACAGGGCCAACAGCGGCTGGTCGGCGGCGACCTGCTGGCCTTCGCGCACCATGATCTCGGCGACGATGCCGCCTTCCAGATGCTGGACGCTTTTGACCTGGCTGGAGGGGACGACTTCGCCGCTGGCATGGGCGACCACGTCGATCCGGCCCAGGGCCGACCATGCCAGCAAGGCCAGGAACAGCCCCAGGCTGGCATACAGGAACAGGCGGTGGCCACCCAGGCGGCGCAGGCGCTCAAGCATGGTCGGCCTCGGAGGGGTGGGGCTTGGCGGCCAGCCGGGGAACCGGCTTGGTGCCCAGATCCAGCAACAGGCTGGCGCCACGGGCGATGGCCGGGTCGTTGCTGCAGATGATCATGGTGCGACCCTCGGCGCTAAGGCGCCGCAGGGTTTCGTACAGGAACTGACGGGCTTCGACGTCCAGGCCGCTGCTGGGGTCGTCGAACAGGCAAAGCCGGCCGCCACCAGCGAAAGCGCGGGCCAGGGCCAGACGATGGCGCAATCCGGGGGGCAGGCTTCGTCCGCCTTGTTCGATCATCGTCAGCAGGCCGCTGGATGTGGTGTCCAGCCACGGCTTCAGACCGGCTTCGGCGACGGCCCGGTAAATGGTGTCGTCGTCCAGGTCGCGCCCCAGCCGCAGATTGTCGGCGACGCTGCCTTCCAGGAATTCCGGTTGCTGCGGCACATAGCACACCTGCCGACGCCACCATTCGTGGCTGATCTGGCGCAGTTCCAGCCCGTCCACCAGGATGCGGCCGCGCAGAGGGTCGGCCAAAGCCAGCAGCATGCGGGCGAAAACCGTCTTGCCCGAGCCGCTGGGGCCGATGACCACCAGGGCGCCGCCGGCGGGAAGGCTTAGGGTGACGTGTTCGGCCAGGGGCGCCACCGCACCGGGATGGGCGAAGGCGACATCCTGCAGTTCCAGCCCTCCTTGGAAGCCGGTCAAGGCGTTGCCGTTCAGTTGCTCACGTGGCAATTGCGCCGCCTCGGCCAGCAATTTCAGCGCGGCGGCGGCCCGCGCCATGGGCTCGGCCAGCTGCGCCAAACGCAGGAACGGCGCCATGGCGCGGCCGGCCAGGATGTTGGCGCCGATCAGTTGGGCGGTGGTCAGGCTGCCGTCCACGCACAGCACGGCGCCATAAGCGATGATGGCGACGGTCTGCGCCCCGGTCAGCAATGACGAGGCCGCCGACACCACGCTTTGGACCGACGCGCTGTCGTCGCCATGGCCGAAGAGTTCCCGGCGGGCCTGTTGCCAGCGACGGGCCAGCCAGGGGCCGGCGTTGAAGACGCGGATGGTGTCGACGGCGTTGGCGTCGTCGCCCAGGCCGCGCAATTGGCGTTCGCCGCCTTGCGCCAGGGCGCCCCGCTTGCGGTGCCAGGCTTCCCCCGCCAGGGTCAAGACGGCGCTTAGGGACAAGAACGCCAGGGCGATGGTGCCCAGGGCCGGGCTGATCAGCAGCAAGGCGAGAACGGTGATGGCGGCGAAGGGAACGTCCAGCAGGCTGGTCAGGTTGGCGGCCGTATGGGTGCGGTCCACCATTTCCACCGCGCGCAGAATCTCGGCGCGGCGCCCCGTCGGCAAACGGTCGAAGATGGCCGCCTTGACGTTCAACACGGCGGCGAAGCCGGCCTCTGCCCGTTTGGCCGCGTCCTGTTCCAGGGCTTCGGCGGCCAGACGCTGCCGCGCCAGGCGCAAGCCGAATTCGGCGGCCAGCGCCACCACCATGCCCAGGGACAGGGTGACCAAGGTGGCGGTGACGCCATAGGGGACATAGCGCCCCAGCACCAGCATGACGAAGATGGTGCCGGCCAGTCCCAAAAGGTTGATCAGCAGCGACGCCGCCAGCAACTCGGCCAACAGACGGGGATGAGAGGTCAAACCAAGGAGAAACCGAATCATGTCCCCGTCTTTTTCGTCAGCGGATGGCGTTTTCGTCCAACTGTCCCATGGTGGACAGCAAGGTGAAGGCGGCGATGGCGACGTCGGCCTCGGCGGCGGCGGCGTCGGAATTGGCGCGGATCAGCGCCGTTTCGCCGCTCAGCACGTCGATCAGCGACCGGTTGCCCAGCTTGCGTTCCTTGCGGGCCAGTTCCAGGAACTCGTTGGCGATGTTGGACTGGTTCTTCAGGTAATCGGCCCGCGACTGCTGGGTGTCCAGGTTGTTCCAGGCGTTGCGCACCTGTTCTTCCACCGTGTCGTGGGCGTCGGCCAAGCGATGGTTGGCGGCGGTCACCGCGCTGTCGGAAGCGCGCAGCGAGTTGACGGCGGTGAAGCCCAGATTGAAGGGATAGGTCAATTCGACCTTGGCCACCTGTTCGGTCTGGTTGCCCATGGTGCCGCCATAATTCTGCTTGTTGCGGGCTTCGCCGATCAGGTCCAGGCGGGGATAGAATTGCGACGCCTCGGTGGCTTGCGACGCCTTGACCGCCGAATCGGCGGCCAATTGCGCCAGCTTCAGCTGGATCGAGCCCTTCTTGGCGGTGGCGATGGCGCTGTCCAGTTCGCTGGGCAGCATGTCGCGCGGCACCGGCGGCAAGGCCAAGGTGGACAGGTTGGCCGGCGAACGGGTGAACACGGCGCGGAAACGGTTCTGCGCCAGGGTCATGGCGCCCTCGGCGGCGACCCGGTCGGCCTCGGCGCGGGCCAGTTGCGACTTGGCCTGCAACACGTCGGTGGCCAGACCCGAGCCGCGGTCGACGCGGGCCTGTTCCAGGCCGGTCTGCTTGCGGATGTTGCTTTCCGATTCGCGGGCGTAATCCAGTTGCTTGCTGGTGCGCACCAGGTTGATGTAAGCGGTCAGCGCGTCCAGCACCAGGGCCTGGCGGGCGCCGGTGCGGCTGGTCTCGGCCTGGATCTTGGCCAGTTCCGCCTTGTCGATGTTGGCGTTGGCGGCGCCGAAATCCCACAGCATCTGCTTGATCTGCACTTCATAGCGCTTCAGGTAGGCGTCGGTATCGGCGCTGCCATTGGGCTTGTTCTGGCTTTCATAGCCATAGTCGACGGTGGTGGTCAGGGTCGGATACCACGAGCCGCGGGCGACTTCGACCAGGTTGGTGGCGCCGGTGACGTCGGCCTCGGCCGCCTTCATGCGGTTGTGGCCGGGCAGCATCTGGTCCAGCATCTCGCGCAGGCTTTCGGCTTGGGCCGCAACTGGGGCGATTGCCGTGGCCAGGGCGGCGGCAACGAAAAGGCGTCGAAGGCGCATGGTGACGTAATCCCCTGAAAAAACAATCATGTGGACGAAATGTAGATGTCGCTTTCCGAAAACGTTCCGGAAGCCAAGGTGACCGAGGCCACCAGGACCTGGGCGGTGGCGCCGGTTCCATCCGAGTCGTAGTAAAGGTTCCCGCCGCTGCCGCCGGTCTGGAAGATGAAGTGGTGGTCGGCGGTGGTGGCGGCGCTGCCGGTGGTGAAATAGGTGCTGGACAGGACGGCGTCGCTGGTGAAGCCGGTGAAATAGCTGGCCAGGAACACCATCTTGTCGCCGCTGCCGCCGGCGGTGAAGTCGGTGATGGTGTCGCCGAACTGGCTGTCCGAACTGTAATAGAACACGTCGTTGCCGATGCCGCCGGTCAACTGGTCGGCGCCGCCGCCGCCGGTCAGGGTGTCGTTGCCTTGCGCGCCTTGCAAAGTGTCGGCGCCGCTGGCGCCGATGATGGCGTCGTCGTTGGTGGTGCCGGTGATGGTCGTGCCGCTGGCGCTGGTGGCGACGATGGTCCCCTTGTCGGCGGCCGAGAAGTTGGTGAGGGTGACCCCGGTCAGGTCGACGCTGCCGCCGCCGCCGATCTGCAGCATCTTGGAGATGCCGGTTCCGGTGCCGAAGGTGACCCCGGTGATCTTGCCGGTCCCCATCTGGCTGCCCAGCACGGTGATGGTGTTGAAGGTTCCGTTGTTGTCGCTGTCGACCCGCAGTTGTTCGATACTGCTGAGCGTCATCGCCGACACGTCCAGGGCGTCCAGGCCGGTGGTGATGGTGTCGGTGGCGCTGGCGTTTCCGGTCAGCACCTCGATGCCCGACACCGCGACGGTGTTGCTGCTGGTGCCGGTCAGGGTGACCGAATCGGTGCCGCTGCCGCCGACCAGGGTCTCGATGCCGCTGACCGAGACGGAATTGCCGCCCGCCGCCAGGGTCAGGACGTCGGTGCCGGTGCCGCCGGTCAACGACGTTCCGGCCAAGCCGGCATTCATGGTCAGCGACATGTTGCCGTCGGCGAAATAGACGTTCTCGACGCCGTTCAAGGTGACCGAATGCGACCCGGCGGTGTTGAGGTAAAGGGAATCTGTGCCGCCGCCCATGTTCAGGTTGTCCGCGTTCAGCGTGCCGGTGATGGTCCATTCCTGGTTGCCGGTGGACAACAGGCTGGGGGCTTCGCTGAAGGCGCTGGAACTGATGGAATCAACGCCGGAGCCGCTGGCCAGGGTGATGTTGACGTTGCCGTCGCTGCCGATCAGGAAGGTGTTGTCGTAGCCGGTGGTGAAGTGCAGGTCGATGTTTTCCACCCCGGCGACCCGCCAGTCGATGTTGTCGGTGCCCGAGCTCAAAATCAGGGTGTCGGCGTCGCCGCCCACGTCGTTGTCGCGGAAGGTGTCGCCTAGGCCCATGTCGCCGCTGACGGTGACCACGTCGTTGGTTGCGGACACGCCGACCACGTAATCCGTCTCGCCGTCGGTGGTCACCAGGGTGTAGGTGGACCCCAGATCGGCCAGATAGAACATGTTGAGGGGCTGGCTTAGGGCTTGTTCCTCCAGGTCGTCGATCACGTCCTGGATGGTTTCGTCGATCAGTTCGGCGATGTCCTCGCCCAACTGGGCGATCAGGTCGTCCAGGTTGAAGTCGCCGGTTCCTTGGTCGCCGAAGGGGTCGAAGGTGGCGAACAGGGCGTTCAAGTCTCCGGTCAATTCGCCAAAGGCGTCGTCGGCGGGGCCGAAAGCCCCGAACGCGCTGTCGAAAAAGTTGCCCAGGGCGTCGTCAAGGTTGGCTGCCGCTTCCCCCAGGGCTTCGCGTACGGCTTCCGCCTCGGTTTGCGCCTGTTCGTTGGCGGCGCCGTCGGTGGCGGCTTGCTCGCCTTCCGCCTGCTGGTTGGCGGCGGCCTGTTGCTCGGCCTCGGTCTGGGCGTCGGCCTGGCGCTGCTGCTGCATCTGCTGCAATTGCTCGGGGCTGGGTGGCGGCGGCAGGGTTTGCAGGGTGTCGCCGTACTGCTGCTGCAGCTGTTGCGGGCTTAGGATCACCGGCGGCGGCGGTGGCGCGAAGGCGCTGGACACCTGGGTGGTGGCGCCGGGCTGCGACAGGGTCTGGGTGCCGGCCTGGGTGGTGACCGACACCTGGCCGACATTGCCGTCAGCGTCGGGCAGCAACGAGATGGTGTTGGCGTTGCCTTCCGCCGCCGCCTGACCGGCGACGGTGGTGCCGCGGATGCCGATGCTGGCCACCGGGGTCTTCAGCACCATGGCGTCGGGATAGCCCTTGGCGATGGCGCCGCTGGCCAGCGAGAACGAACCACTGTCGACGCTGATGGTTTCCTTGCCGCCCAAGCCCTGGGGCGACGGCAGGGCCATCTCGTCGACGCTCATGTGGCCCTTGGCCCCCAGGGCGAAGGTCGAACCGTCGTCGAAGGTCAGGCCGACCTTGCCGTCGACGCCGGTGTCGATGATGTCGCCGACCTTGATGGCGACGCCGCCTTTCAGGGGTTCCTGGCTGCCGTCGGCATGTTTGACGGTGACCGTGCCCGATACCTTGCTGACCGTGCCGACGGCGGCCGGCGGCGGCGGGGCCGCGCCATCGGCTTGGGCAAAAAGCGGCAAAGTGCCGGGGGCGCTTGGGCCAGGGGCCGTATTGCCCAGGGTTGCGTCGGTTTCAAGCATGGACGTGCGATAGCCCCTCTAGCCTTATCCGCATCAGTCTATACCTTTTGGCAGCGGCGTGGAAGCGGGCTTGCTTATACAACCACAGGGCGTTATGTGGTGTTGGCTTCGCCCAGCCTCCCCCCTTGTCAAGGGCGGCGCCTCGCGTTAATCAACGCGGCATCGCCACGGAGCCCATGCCATGATCGAACGCGCCATCGAAACCTTCCTGTTCTGGAGCCGCTGGCTGCTGGTGCCGCTTTATGTCGGCCTGACGCTGGTCTTGCTGTTCTTCGCCTTCAAGTTCTTCCAGGAACTGATCCATCTGGTGCCGCTGCTGCCGCAGATGGCGGAAGCCGACCTGATCCTGACGGCGTTGGGGCTGATCGACCTGGCCCTGGTGGGCAACCTGCTGATCATGGTGATCTTGTCGGGCTACGAAAACTTCGTCTCGCGCATCGAGGTGGCGGAAGGCAGCGACAAGCTGTCGTGGCTGGGCAAGCTGGATGCCGGTACCCTGAAGATCAAGGTGGCGGCGTCCATCGTCGCCATTTCGTCCATTCACCTGCTGAAAGCCTTCGTCAACGCGCTGTCCATTCCCAACGACAAGCTGATGTGGCTGGTGATCATCCACATGACTTTCGTGGTCTCGGCCCTGCTGCTGGCCTATGTGGACAAGTTGGCCTTCGCCAGCCATCGGGAGCACTGAGAATGAACGCGGCCGAGATCAATTTCCTGGCTTTTCCGGTGGTGGCGGTCCTGGCCCTGGCCGGGGCGCCGTTCGCCCTGCGCAAGGCGGGGTTCCTGTGGGCCAAGGTGGTGTTCGGCACCCTGACCGCCCTGTTCGCCGGACTGGCGGTGTGCGGCGTCGTGCTGTCGGTGCAGCACAAGACCGGCCTGTCCGACCTGCCCATCGCCTGGCTGGTGGTTCCCGCCCTGGGCTTCGCCCTTTACCGGGTGTCGCGTCTTAAGGTTGAAGGTTAGGCAGCGCCGCCATCACCGTCTGGGGGTCCAGCCGCACGTCCAGCCACGACACGCCCCAGTGCAGATGTGGGCCGGTGGCCCGGCCGCTGGCGCCCACCGCGCCGATGACCTGTCCCTGGGCGACCTTTTGGCCCAAGCGCACGTCGGTGCGCGACAGGTGGGCATAGACGCTTTGCAGCCCCAAGCCATGGTCGACCATCACCGTCTGGCCGGTGAAATACATGTCGGCATGGGCCAGGGTGACGGTGCCGGCGGCCACCGCCCGCACCGGGGCGCCGATGGGCGCCGCCACGTCGGTGCCGGAATGCGGTGCCCTGGCCTCGCCGTTCAGCATGCGCTGACTGCCGAACACCCCCGAGATCACCCCTTCGGCGGGGGCGGCCAGCCCTTCCAGGAAGGTTGGACTGGCCGAGATCACCTTGCGGGCCTCGGCCACTTGGCGGTTTTCCTCGGCGATGCGGGCCAGTTGCGCCGGGTCGGGGGTGACCTTGGCGGGCGGCAGCCCGTCAATGCGCTGGATTTGCCAATCGCGCTTGGCGACGCGAAGGATTTGGGCCTGCTCCCCCACCTGCAAGTGCGCGGTGGCGGCGGCGTCGCGCCCGAACCCCAGAACGAAGCGGCCCTGGGAATCGACGGGAACGTCTCGGCCGTCCAGGGTGACCCGGGTGCCGGGCCGGGTCTGGCCCATGACCAGCCCGCCTTGTTCCAAACGTCCGGCCAAGTCCATGGCCCAGGCCGGCCATGCGGCCAAAACTAACAGCAAAACCAGGGGGCGCATGTCTATCTCCGCAGCGACGCCAGCCCCCAGCATAGCAGAGACAACAGCACCACGGCGCCCCCCTGATGTGCGGCGGCCAAGGCCACCGGGGCGCCGTGCAAAAGCGTGGCGACGCCCAAGGCCGCCTGCACCCAGGCCCAGGCCCCGGCCAGGACCAGCGCCCGGGGGCCTTGGGACCGCCAGGACCATAGCGCCAGCAGGGTCAGGCTGGCCCAGGTGGTCAGCGCCAGAACCCTGTGCACGTATTGCACCGCCGCCGGGCTTTCCACCGCGTTGAGCAGGGGGGCGCGGGCCTCGGCCGGCCAAAGCGCGCCCGACATCAGCGGAAACGTATTGTGGATGCGCCCGGCATCCAGGCCGGCGACCAGGGCGCCCCACGCCATGGTGCAAAGGGCCAGCGCCGCCACCCCCAGCGCCACCCGCAAGCCCAGTCGGTTGTGGTGGACGCGAACCCGCAACAGCGTGCAGGCGCCGACGATCAGGGCGGACAGGATCAACAGCGCCAGCAACAGATGGGCGGCCAGCCGGAAATGGCTGACCTCGGGGCGGTCCACCAAGCCGCTGGCCACCATCAGCCAGCCCAGGCCGCCTTGGGCGCCGCCCAAGGCCAGCAGGCCCACCAGCGGCCAGCCCCAGCCGGTGGGGATCATGCGGCGCCAGGCGAAAAAAGCCAAAGGCACGGCGAAGGCCACCCCGATCAGCCGGCCCCACAGGCGGTGGATGTATTCCAGCCAGAAGATGCCCTGATAGCCGGCCAGATCCATGCCATTGTTGACCAGACGGTATTCCGGGGTCTGGCGGTATTGGGCGAAGGCGTCCTGCCATTCCTGGTGGGTCATGGGCGGCAGGATGTGGTGCGGGTTCCATTGCGCCATGGACAGGCCCGATCCGGTCAGCCGGGTGACGCCGCCCAAGGACACCATGACCGCCACCATCACGGCCACCCCCAGCAGCCACCACGCCAGGACGCGGCGGTGGTCGATGGTGGAGGGGGGCAGATCGGTGGGCAGGCTGTCTCGCATGAAAGGGCATATGGGGCGGGGTTTTCCCCATGCCAAGCCCGTGCTAGCCTGAACGTCTGTTGTGTGGAGGAAGCCCATGTCCAAATCCGAAACCCTGTCCCTGTTGGACGATCTGGTGGCCAAGGCCCGCAAGGCCGGAGCCGACGCCGCCGACGCGGTTTCGGTGGACACCGTGTCCCTGTCGGTGGGGGTGCGTCTGGGCGATTTGGAACGCATGGAGCGTTCGGAAGGCGACGATATCGGCCTGCGGGTGCTGATCGGCAAGCGCCAGGCCATGGTGTCGTCGTCGGACCGTTCGCCGGAAGCCTTGACCCAGTTGGTGGACCGCGCCGTCTCCATGGCCCGGGCCGTTCCCGAAGATCCCTATGCCGGTCTGGCCGACCCGTCGGAACTGGCCACCGAATTGCTGGACCTGCAATCCTGCGATCCCATTGAACCCAGCGCCGAAACCTTGCTGGACATGGTGCGCCGGGCCGAGGACGCGGCCCGCGCCGTGCCCGGCGTCACCAATTCGGAAGGCGCCGAGGCCGGCTGGGGCCGCTCGGGCGTCGCCTTCGTCGCCTCCAACGGTTTCGCCTTCGAATACGCGGTGACCTCGGGCTCGGTGTCGGCGGCGGTGCTGGCCGGTGACGCCGAGACCGGCATGGAACGCGATTACGATTACACCTCGGCGGTGTTCATGTCCGACCTGCGCAGCCCCGAGGACGTGGGGCACGAAGCCGGCCATCGCGCCGTGCGCCGTCTGGGCGCCCGCAAGGTCAAGACCTGCAAGGTGCCGGTGGTGTTCGATCCAAGGGTCAGCCGCGGTCTGGTGGGTTCGTTGATCGGCGCCATCAACGGCGCCGGTGTGGCGCGCGGCACCAGCTTCCTGAAGGACAAGATGGGGAGCCAGATTTTCGCCCCCGGCATCCGTATCGTCGACGACCCGCACCGCCTGCGCGGCATGCGGTCGCGGCCTTGCGACGGCGAAGGCGTGGCCACCAAGCGGCTGAACGTCGTCGAGGACGGGGTGCTGACCACTTGGTTGCTGGATTGTCGCTCGGCCCGCCAGCTGGGCCTGAAAAGCACCGGCCACGCCAGTCGCGGCACCACCAGTCCGCCCAGCCCGTCCGCCAGCAACTTCTACATGGAAGCGGGCGCGGTGACGGTGGCGGAAATGATCGGCGACATCACCGACGGCTTTTACGTCACCGAATTGTTCGGCCAGGGCGTCAACGGCGTCACCGGCGACTATTCGCGCGGTGCCGCCGGCTTTTGGATCGAAGGCGGCGAAATCGTCTATCCGGTGTCGGAAATCACCGTGGCGGGCAATCTGAAGGACATGTTCCGTAATCTGGTGCCGGCCAACGACCTGGTGTTGCGCTATGGCGTCGACTGCCCAACCCTCAGGATCGACGGCTTGACCATCGCGGGACGTTGATTCCCGTTGCAAGTTCTTAACCTTTTGGTAAGACTTGGCCATCGGGTGCGCCCAGAACGGGCGCACGGATGACAGGGATTGCCATGATGCTTGCCAAGATCGCCGCTGCCGCCCTTTTGACCGCCAGTCTGGCTGCCTGTGTGGCGCCGCCCTTGGGCGAGGCGTCGTCCGGCGCGTCTCCGGCCAATTTCAGCTACAAGTCCGACGGCGAGAACGCCAAGGCTTTGCTGACGGCCGCCGAAACCGCCAAGCCGGTCAGCTGGAAGGTGTCGGATTCGTCATATGGCGCGGTCACCCCTGATGGCGCCGCCTTTGCCGACCATGTGCGCCGGACCTGCCAGCCGCTGCAGCATCAGCGCGATGGGGTGGCCCGCTCGGTGACCGCCTGCAAGGGCGCCGACGGCACCTGGGTGGTGGCCGAATGGGTGCCGGCCAAGGGCGAGTGACCCGTCACTTCTGCGGCGCCAGACGATCCCACAATTGTGGACAATGGGCGGCGGCGGCCAGTTCGCCGCCGCTGAGTGTGTTGGCGCCCTTGGCATCCAGGCGCTTGACCATGCCGCCGGCGGTGAAGGCCGGCCAGTCATCCCCCATGGTCAGGTCGCGGGCGAAGTCGGTCCACGCCCGCACCATGGCATCCGAAACCGCCTGATCGGCGGCCGGCACCGGCAGGGTGCCGCCAAACTCGGCGCTGGTCACCGCCAGGGTGCCGAACACGAAAGCCAACTCGTCACCGTGACAGACCTGACCGTTGGCGGGGGAACAGGCTTGGGTTCCCATGCCGGCATAAAGGTCGAACAACGGCGGCTGCGAGAACAGGTACGCGTGAACCCGCTGTCCGGGCACCTGCTGCGTCGCCCGCTTGGCCATGCGCAGGTTGGCGCAGACGAAGTTGTCGTCGGTGACCACGGCGGCCATGGCCTGGGCGGCGGCGTTGTAATAGGACGTGCCCTTCAGGCTTTGGGCATCATAGGGTTTGCCGTCATGGCCAGCGGTGAAGGCGCGAACCTGGGCCGCCCCCGTCTTGCCATATAATTGGGCGATCGCCCCGTCATACCATTGGGGCGACATCATCGACGCGGTGGCGCCCACCGGCAGGCATTGCGCCGCTTCTTTGGGGTCGGGATTGGGGCCGGCGTCGTTGCTGGCGAAGGCGGCGCAGGTCATGGCGGCGAAAGCCACCCCTTCGTTGGCGTTGACGCCGAAGACGAAGGGTTTGGGGGCCGCCACGTTGTCGCGGCCGTACCCCTTCAGCGGTTGGCCGGTGACCAGATGGCCGTCGACCAGCGGCCCCCACGGCATGGATTGGGGAAAGCCGGCATCGGATTCGGTCACCATGCGCTCGGTCTCGTAGGCCCCGGAGGCGCGGAAGACCTGAGCCAGGGAATAGCCCTGCAGGTCGGCGGGGGTGGGATGGCAGTCGGCGGGCCGCACCTTGATGCCGCACAAGTGCCGCAAGAACAGCTGTCCCTGCCGCGACGCCTGCTGGCGGTCGGGATAGACGACGCCCAAGGGGTTGCTTTCCATGATGGCGGCGCGGAACAGCGGAATGGCCTGCGGCACCGAAAACAGATGCAAGCCGGCCGACATCGCCCCGGCGCTTTCCCCGAACACCGTCACCTTGTCAGGCGATCCGCCAAAGGCCGCCGCGTTGGCCTTGACCCATTGCAGGGCCGCCAACTGGTCCATCAGGCCCAAATTGCCGGGCACCGGCTGGCGCAGCATCCCGCCGGGGGCCTGGTCGGCGAACAGGAAGCCCAGTGCCCCCAGGCGATAGTTCAGGGTCACCACCACCGCCTGGCCGTGCTCGGCCAGGACAGTGCCGTCATAGCTGGCCAGCGAGCCGGTCCCCGAGGTGAAGCCGCCGCCATGCAGGAACACCATCACCGGCAAGTCGGCGGGCTGCGATGCAGTCCGGCGGGGCGCCCACACGTTCAGGGTCAGGCAGTCCTCGGCCCCTTGCACCGCATTGTTGACCTGTTGCGGGCAGATGGCGCCGAAGCTCAGGGCCTGGCGTTCGCCGTCCCAACTCTCGGGTGGTTGCGGCGGCCGCCAGCGCAGTCCTTGGGCCGGGATCGGGGGCTTGGCATAGGGGATGCCCTTGTACGCCAGAACCCGGTCGGAACGGGTGGAAACCGCGCCGCACAAGCTGCCTTGAGAGACCGTCACGCGACTGTCGGGGGCGCATGCCGGACTTTCGGCCCGGGCCAGGGCCGGCCACAGGGACAACGCCAGCACGGCAAGGTAGAAGGGGCGCATGGTCGAGGCTCCTGTTCGTGGTCCAGCCTCTTCCTTTATGCACCTCGGCGGGGATGGTGACCACCCCCGCCGTCATATCGTCACACGGTGAAGTACTTGGCCTGCGGGTGCAGGCAGACGATGGCGCTGGTGCTTTGTTCGGGCTCCAGCTGGAACTCGTCGGACAGCGTGATGCCGACGCGGTCGGCCCCCAGCAACGACAACAGCTGCTTTTGGTCTTCCACGTTGGGGCAAGCGGGATAGCCGAAGCTGTAGCGCGAGCCCTGGTAGTTCTGCTTCAACAGCTTGTCCATGTCGGCGGCGTCTTGGGCGGCGAAACCCAGTTCGGCGCGGATGCGCTTGTGGACGTATTCCGCCATGGCTTCCGCCATTTCCACCGACAGGCCATGCAGGTACAGATAGTCCTGATACTTGTTGGCGTCGAACCACTGACGGGCCACGTCCGACGCCTGCTGGCCCATGGTCACCACCTGCAGCGCGATGACGTCGCGCTGGGGATCGGAAACCGGGCGGAAGAAATCGGCGATGCACAAGCCGCCTTCGCGCGCCTGGCGGGGGAAGGCGAAGCGGGTCAGCTCGGTCTGGCCGTCCTGGTCGAACACCACCACCTGGTCGCCGTCGCTGGCCGCCTTCCAATAGCCATAGACGCCCTTGGCCTGCAAGATGCCTTCCTGGGCGCAGCGCTTCAGCATGCCCAGCGCGATGGGCTTCAATTCCTTGGCGGCCCAGGCCTTGAACTCGTCGATGCTTTTGCCCTGCTTCCGATAGCCCCAGTGGAACTGGTACAGCATGGTTTCGTTCAGGAAACCCGCCAAATTCTGCAACGGCACGTTCTCGATCAGCTTGGCGCCCCAGAACGGCGGCGCCGGCGGCGGCACGTCCTTGTGCAACTCGGCGCGGCGCAGGTTCACTTCGTCCCAGTCGACGGGGCGCAGCGTGCTGGCGACGTCGGCGGTGGGCTGGCCGATGCGCTTGGAATTGCCCGACTTCGGCGCCTTGGCGCGGGCCTGGACATAGGTGTCGAAGCTGCCTTCGGCCACCTTGGCCATCAGGTCCAGGCCGTCGAAAGCGTCCCGGGCATAGGCGACGCCGGAACCGCCGTAAGCGGCCAGGCAGTCTTCCTCGACGAACTTGCGGGTCAGCGCCGCGCCGCCCAGCAGCACCGGGAGGTCCAGCCCCTGGGCCCGCATTTCCTCAAGGTTGTCCTTCATGATGACGGTGGACTTGACCAGCAGGCCCGACATGCCGATGGCGTCGGCGTTATGTTCGCGGGCGGCCTTGATGATCTCGCCCACCGGCTGCTTGATGCCGATGTTGACCACCTTGTAGCCGTTATTGGTCAGGATGATGTCCACCAGATTCTTGCCGATGTCGTGGACGTCGCCCTTGACGGTCGCCAGCACCATGGTGGCCTTGGCCGAACCGTCGGTCTTTTCCATGTGCGGTTCCAGATAGGCCACCGCCGCCTTCATGGTTTCCGCCGATTGCAGCACGAAGGGCAGCTGCATCTTGCCGGACCCGAACAGTTCGCCCACCACCTTCATGCCGTCCAGCAGCAGGTCATTGATGATGGCAAGCGGCTGCCAGCCTTCCGCCATGGCGGCGGCCAGATCGTCGTCCAGGCCGGTGCGGTCGCCGTCGATGATGCGCTGCTTCAGGCGGTCTTCGATCTTGGCCGGCAGTTCTTTCTTGTTCTCGGCGGCCTTGCGGTCGCCGAACAGGGCGATGAAGGCCTGCAGCGGGTCGTAACCTTCGGCGCGGCGGTCGAAGATCAGATCTTCGGCGGCCTTGACCTCTTCCGCCGGGATGGAATGCAGCGGCAGAATCTTCGACACGTGGACGATGGCGCCGGTCATGCCGCGCTTGACTGCGTAATCGTTGAACACCGAGTTCAGTACTTGTCGCGCCGCCGGCTTCAGACCGAACGAGATGTTGGACAGGCCCAGGACGATGCCGCATTCCGGCAGTTCGCGGGCGATGGCCTCGATGGCGTCGAGGGTTTCGACGCCCAGGCGGCGGTCGTCCTCGTTGCCGGTGCAGATGGTGAAGGTCAGCGGGTCGAACAGCAGGTCGCTGGCCGGCAGGCCGTGCTGGTTGACGGCGAAGTCGTAAAGCCGCTTGGCGACCGCCAACTTGGCGGCGGCGTCCTTGGCCATGCCTTCTTCGTCGATGGTCAGCGCGACGACGGCGGCGCCGAACTTCTTGGCCAGCTTCAGACGGTCTTCCGCGTCCTTTTCACCGTTTTCGAAATTGATCGAGTTCAGGATGGCCTTGCCGCCATACAGCTTCAACGCCGCTTCCAGCACCGGCAACTCAGTGGAATCGATGACCAGGGGCGTGGTCACCGAACCGCGCAGGCGGGTGACCACCTGGGTCATGTCGGCCACTTCGTTGCGGCCGACGAAGGCGGTGCAGACGTCCAGCGTGTGGCTGCCTTCCTTGACCTGCTCGCGGGCCATGGCGACGATGCCGTCCCAGTCCTCGGCGTCCTGCAGGTCGCGGAACTTCTTGGACCCGTTGGCGTTGCAGCGTTCGCCGATGGCCAAGAAGGCGTTTTCCTGGCGCAGCGTGCATTGGGAATAAAGCGAGGCGACGGCCGGTACCCAATGGACGCTTCGCTTGACCGGAGTGGGGCGGTGGGGCGCGCCGATCCGTTGCAGCATCTGGTGGGTGGCGCCGATATGGGCCGGGGTGGTGCCGCAGCAGCCGCCCAGCAGGTTGGCGCCCATGCCGACGAAACGTTCGTGCCACACCGCCAGCTCTTCCGGCAGCAGCGGATAGCGGGTCTGGCCGTCCACCAGTTCCGGCAGGCCGGCATTGGGCTGGATGGAAATCAGGCCGGGCCAGTTCTCCACCAGATATTTGACGTGTTCCAGCATTTCCTGCGGGCCGGCGGCGCAGTTCAGGCCCAAGGACGGCACCCCCAGCGACTGCACCACGGTGGCGGCGGCGGCGATGTCGGCGCCGACCAGAAGCGTGCCGGTGGTCTCCACCGTCACCTGGACGAAGATGGGGGTGTCGGTGCCGGCTTCTTCGCGGGCGATCTTGGCGCCGTTGACGGCCGCCTTGATCTGCAGCGGGTCCTGGCAGGTCTCGATCAGGATGGCGTCGGCGCCACCGGCGATCTGGCCGGCGCATTGGATTTTATAGGCGGCTTCCAACTCGTCATAGCCGATATGGCCCAAGCTGGGCAGCTTGGTGCCGGGGCCGACCGAACCCAGGACGAAACGGTCGCGGCCGTCCTTGAATTCTTCCGCCGCCTCGCGGGCGATTTCGGCGGCGCGCTTGTTGAGGTCAAACGCCTTGTGGGCGATGCCGAATTCGGCCAGCGTCACCGGATTGGCGCCAAAGGTGTTGGTTTCCACCATGTCGGCGCCGGCGGCGAAATACTGCATGGCGATGTTGCGCACCACGTCGGGGCGCGATTCCACCAGCACGTCGGTGCAGTTCTCAAGGCCCATGAAGTCCTTGTCCACCGACAGGTTCATGGCCTGGACCAAGGCGCCGGTGCCGCCGTCGCAAAGCAGGACGCGATTGTGCAGGTGGTCGAGAATCTTGCTCATGGTCTTCCTCAGATCGCCTTGGGCCGAACGCCCAGGATGTGGCTGATGGCATAAGCCAAGTCAGCGCGGTTCAGGGTATAGAAATGGAAATCGGTGACGCCGTCGGCGGCCAGGGCGCGGCATTGCTCGGCGGCGACGGTGGCGGCCACCAGCTTGCGGGTTTCCGGGTCGTTGTCCAGGCCTTCGAACAATTTGGCCATCCAGGCGGGCACGCTGGCGCCGCAGGCGGCCGAGAACTTCTGCACCTGGGCGAAATTGGTCACCGGCAGGATGCCGGGCAGCACCGGGACGGTGATGCCGGCGGCGCGCACCTTGTCCATGAAACGGCGATAGACATCGACGTCGAAGAAATACTGGCTGATGGCCCGCGTGGCGCCGGCGTCGATCTTGCGCTTCAGGTTATCCAGGTCGAACCCAGCGCTGGGGGCGTCGGGGTGCATTTCCGGATAGGCGGCCACCGAGATTTCGAAGTCGGCGATGCGCTTAAGACCCGCCACCAGATCGGCGGCATAGGCATAGCCGCCCGGGGTGGGCTGGTACTTGCCCGATCCTTCCGGGGCGTCGCCGCGCAGCGCCACGATGTGGCGGATGCCTTCATCCCAATAGCGCCGGGCGATGTCGTCCACCTCGCCGGTGGAATGGCCGACACAGGTCAGGTGGGCGGCGGGCTTCAGCTTGGTTTCGCGGGCGATGCGCACCACCGTTTCATGGGTGCGTTCGCGCGTCGAGCCGCCGGCGCCATAGGTCACCGAGACGAAGCTGGGGTCCAGCGGTTCCAGGCGCTTGACGCATTCCCACAGGCTTTCCTGCATCTTCTCGGTCTTGGGCGGGAAGAATTCGAACGACACGGCGACCGGCTTGGCCGAGGCGGTGGCGATGGGCAGGCTCACGGGCGAACTCCTTGGTTGGGCTTTTCGGCGCTCCACAACACCACGGTCAGGGTCGAGCCGGGCAGGTGGCGGGCGGGCAACGGGGTCAGGCCGGCGGCGGACAGCCAGCCGGCGACTTCTGAATCGGCGAATCCCAGGCGGCGATGGGCATGCTGGTCGCGCAGGATTTCCAGGTCGTGGGGGGCGAAGTCCACCACCACCAGCAATCCGCCGGGGCGCAGGATGCGGGCCGCCTCGGCCACCACTTGCGCCGGGTCGGCGGCGTAATGCAACACTTGATGGACGGTGACCAAATCGGCGCTGTTGTCGGCCAGCGGTGCCTGGGTGATGTCGCCCTGGCGCACCATGCAATGGCGCAAATCGGCGCGTTCCAGGTTGGCGCGGGCAATGTCCAGCATTTCGCGCGACAAATCGATGCCGGTGCCGCGTTCGTAATAAGGGGCCAGCACTTCCAGGACCCGGCCGGTGCCGGTGCCCAAATCCACCAGATCCGTGATGGGGCGGTTCTGGATCGCCTGGATCAGGGTCTGTTCGACCTCGGATTCGTCCACATGCAGCGATCGCAGCTGATCCCATTGATGGGCGTTCAGGGTGAAGTAATCCTGGGCACGGCTGGCCCGGGCGGCACGCACCCCTTCCAGGCGCGACTGGTCACGTGACAGGGTCTGGTCGTCGGCGGGAAGCATGGACAAAAGCCGGGTCGCCAAATCGGCGCCGGCCCCTTGGGCGGCGACACGATAAAAAACCCAGGCGCCCTCGGGAAAGCGGTCCAGCAGCCCGGATTCGCACATCAGTTTCAGGTGACGCGAAACCCGAGGCTGGCTTTGTCCCAGAATGTGGGTGAGTTCCGAGACGGTCAGGTCGCCATGCGCCAGCAGGCTCAGCAGGCGCAAACGCGTCGGCTCGGCTGCGGCTCTCAGGGCTGCCAGGATGGTTTCCATAACCCTCTCTCTGAATGTCTCAAAAACATATAAACATATCTTTATGCGAATTGGAACAGAAAATGGGGCGTTTCCCTGATGGGGTGTTGCCAAGATGCAACATTTCGCGTTTGGGAAAAAACGCTGTGAATTGTGCCCACTGGTCTTTCGGCTGGGACTGTGTTACCTCCAATGGTGCATGGATGTCGCAGGTGCGGGATTCGTGTAGGTCGTCGCGTCGGCCACAAATCGTTGTCCATGGTCCGAAGAAAACAAGATGTCGTCCTTCATGCCCCGCCCTGTAGCGTTGCGTTTTGTCGCATCGGTTTTTGCCGTCGCCCTGGTTGCCGGTTGTGCCACGCCGCCACCCGCCGACGACAAGGAAGCCATGGCGGAATGGGAGCAGGTCAACGACCCGCTGGAACCCATGAACCGCACCATCTTCGAATTCAACCAGGCGGTGGACAAGGCGCTGCTGAAGCCGGTGGCCCAGGGCTATCGCTGGGCGGTGCCGCAATTCGGCCGCGACCGCGTGCGTGATTTCGTCCGCAACCTGCGTGCCCCGGTGGTGTTCGTCAACGACGTCCTGCAAGGCGAACCGGACCGCGCCATGCAGACCCTGATGCGTTTCGCCTTCAACACCGGTTTCGGTATCGGCGGCCTGATCGACGTGGCCGAGCCCGGTGGCATTCCCTATCACGACGAAGATTTCGGCCAGACCTTCGCGGTCTGGGGCATGGGCGAGGGCCCCTATCTGGTGCTGCCGATCCTGGGGCCGTCCAACGCCCGCGACGGCGTCGGCCTGGCCACCGAATGGCTGAGCGACCCGTTCAACCTGTACATGGACAACATCGGCCAGGATTGGGCCATCTGGACCCGCGCCGGTGTCGCCGGTCTGGAAAAGCGCGAGCGTCTGCTCGACACCCTGGACGAAATCGAACGGTCTTCGCTGGATTATTATTCCGCCCTGCGTTCGACCTATCGTCAGAACCGCACGGCCGAGATCAAGAACCAGCTCGACGCCGAAGGGAAGCGTTGACCGATGCTTGACCGTCGCAGCTTCCTGACCGCCGTCCTGGCGGTTTCCGCCAGCGTTTCAGCCCGTCCGCTGTTGGCGGCCCCCGCTCCCGATGCCGGGGCCTTCATCCTTGGCTTGGCGGAAAGCGCCATGAACACGGTGGCGATCAAGGACCTCAGCGACGCCGAGCGTTCGAATCGCTTCCGCAACCTGTTCGTCGACACCTTCGATCTGCCGGAAATCAGCCGTTTCGTGCTGGGCCGGTACTGGCGCTCGGCCTCCGAGGCCCAGCGCACCGAGTTCCAGAAGTTGTTCGAGGACATCCAGGTTTACACCTGGACCCGTCGCTTCAAGGAATATAACGGCGAGACCCTGGAACTGGGCACCGTCAAGGCCGAGGGCGAGGACTTCATTGTCGATTCGCAGATGAAGCGCGCCAAGCTGGCCCCCATCAACGTCAGTTGGCGGGTCCGTCGCAGCGGCGAAACGTTCCATATCCTCGACATCATCGTCGAAGGCGCCTCGATGGCCATCACCTTCCGTTCGGATTACAGCGCCGTTCTGTCCTCGCAGGGGGGCAAGATGGACGGCCTGCTGGACGTGATGCGCAAGAAGGCCGAGCAGATCAAGCTGGGCTAAGCTTTGATCCGTCAGTAGCCATAGGGCTTGTCACCCCACAGCAGGGTGGCGACATGGCGGCTGACCATCTTCATCAGATCATAGGGCGGGCGGACGAACTGTACCGCCACCCAATCCTTGGTGATGGCGCGGACTTCCGCCTTGCCTTTGGCGATACGCATGTCCGGCCAGTGCAGCGAAGCCATCTCGAAAGCCACTTCCTCACCCTTCCAGGTGCGGCGCCCCTGGGGCATGGTGAACTTCATGCCGCCGATGGAAATGTCCAGCACCGGAATTTCGTTTTCTTCCATGCGAATGACCAGCCCGGTACCGGGGTGGCGTTCATCGAAGCGACGGTCGTTGCTGGGCTTCTTAAGCATGGGGGTTCCGTTCTGGGCAGGCATTCTGGGGCGATAGTATCGTGCTCGCGGCATAAGCGCTACAACCGATCGACAGGTGGCTTCGGCGCCCTTGACAGTGCTCGGACCTTCCCCTAAGTTCCCCACCTCGTTGGGGCCGTAGCTCAGATGGGAGAGCGCCGCAATCGCACTGCGGAGGTCAGGGGTTCGATTCCCCTCGGCTCCACCAACCCCTTCGCGACATTTCCATCACTCGTCGTATGGCGCTCCGTTCTTGTGGAAGAACCGCCAGGCGCCGTCGATGTTGCGGGCCGCCAGATCGTCGTCGGGATAATCCACGCTGTCGCCGGGGTTGCGGTCGCCCACTTCCAGATAGACCACGTCCTGGTCCCCCAGATTCAGCAATTGATGGGCGCCGCCGCCGGCCTTGAAGCCAGCGCACATGCCGGCTGAAACCTGGGTGTCGCCGTCGTCGTCGCGCAGTGTCGCGATCCCTTCCAGCACATAGACGAATTCGTCCTGAACGGTGTGGGCGTGGCGCAGGGCCGAGGCGCAGCCGGGCGGCAGCCGGGTCAGGTTGACGCCGAAATTGGTCAGACCGAACAGATCGCCCAAGGGCTGCTTGACGCGGCCGGCCACCGACGGGGCGAATGCTGCGGGATAGATCGAGGGCTTGGTTCGGGGCGGAGCCTCGGCGGCGACGATGGCGGCGGGTTTTTTGGTCATGACGGCCCCCTGAAACAGTGTGGATCACCCCACAGTTCCGCGCCGCTCCCCGATCATCAAGCGTTAAATTGCCGCCGGGTCAATCGTCGAGTGTCGATATATAGGCCCACAGGTCTTCCCAGTTCTTGGCCGATTTGGGCCGCATCAGTTCGTCCACGTCTTCGTGCTGGCGTTGCCCCGACAGGAACAGGCCCACCTGGGTGCGCAGATATGGCATGTGCTGCTGGGCCAGCGGTGGCTTCTTCACCCGGCCCTGGCCGTCGCGGCCGTGGCATTCCATGCAGTCGGCGTTGAACAGCGCCTTGCCGGCGGCGACGTCGCCGGGCTGAAGGGGGATTTGCACCGCCTGCTTGGCCAGTTTCAGACGTTCATAAGCGTCCATGGCGATGTCGTCCGCCGGCGGATGGCGTGGCGGCGTGATCGAGGCCAGGTAATAGGCGACGTCAAGGACGTCCTTTTCCGGCAGCTCGCGGTCGTTGGCGTAAGGGATCATCGGGATGTTTTCGCGACTGCGCGACTTGAACGCCCGCAATTGCTCGGCGATGTATTCGGGGTGCAGACCGGAAATGCGCGGATAGACGCCACCACCGCCGCCTTCGCCGAACTCGCCGTGGCAGGCGGCGCAGGTGCGCATGATGTCGCGCCCCGCATCGGCGTCGAAGGTCCAGGTCTTGCCGTTGGGCAGTGTCCGCGGCTCGGGGGCGGTCTGCGCCCAAGCCGTGCTCGACAACCCCGTCACCAATGCCAACATCGCCATCGCCGCACGCATACCGGTTACCCCACGGATATCAAGTCATATCCGTGGTTTTCGCCCGAAACGTCATCTGCGGGCTTTGAGCGCGGTCAAGCGGCGCTATTTCGCCTTGGGTCGGAAGGCCTTGCAGAATTCAGGATCGGTCTCGATGAACGGGCCGCCGATCAGGTCGATGCAATAAGGAATGGCCGGCATCACCGCTTCCAGGCAATCGGCGATGGCGCTGGGCTTGCCGGGCAGGTTGACGATCAGCGACTTGCCCCGGATGCCGGCGGTCTGGCGCGACAGGATGGCGGTGGGCACCACCTTCAGGCTGACGGCGCGCATCAATTCGCCGAATCCCGGCATCATCTTGTCGCACACCGCCTCGGTGGCTTCGGGGGTCACGTCGCGCGGCGCCGGGCCGGTGCCGCCGGTGGTGACGATCAGCGCGCAGTTTTCCACGTCGGCCAGTTCGCGCAAGGTGGCTTCGATGACGTCCTGTTCGTCGGCGATCAGCCGCGCCACCGGGCGCCATGGGCTGGAGATGGCCTTGCCCAGCCAATCGACCATGGCCGGCCCGCCCAAATCTTGGTAGACGCCGGTCGAGGCGCGGTCGGAAATGGTGACGACGCCGATGGGCGCTTCTTTGGTCATGACGAATCCTTGTGCTTAAACGATCTTGCCGGGGTTCAGGATATTCATCGGGTCCAGCGCCGCCTTGACGGAACGCATGACGTCCAAGGCTTCGCCCATTTCCTCGGCCAGGAATCCCATCTTGCCCTGGCCGATGCCGTGTTCGCCGGTGCAGGTGCCGCCCAGACGCAAGGCCCGCCGGACGATGCGGTGATTCAGGCGCTCGGCTTCCGCTTCATCCTCGGCGCTGTTGGGATCGACCAGCAGCAGCACATGGAAATTACCGTCGCCTACATGGCCGACGATGGTGGATTTCAGCCGTGACTGGTCCAGATCGGCACGGGTTTCCAGCAGGCATTCGGCCAGTTTCGAAATGGGCACGCAGGCATCGGTGGTATAGGCCCGGCTGCCCGGCTGCAGGTTGATGCCGGCGTAATAAGCGGAATGGCGCGCCGACCACAGCTTGGTGCGGTCCTCGGGGGCGGTGGCCCATTGGAAACCTTCGGCGCCGAATTCGGCGGCGATGGCCTGGACCCGTTCCGCCTGTTCCTGCACGCTGGCCGCCGACCCGTGGAACTCGAAGAACAAAGTGGGCGCCACCTTGTGGTCGGTCTTGGAATAGCGGTTGACCGCGTCCACCATGGCTTCGTCCATCAGCTCGACGCGGGCCACGGGGATGCCCGATTGAATGGTCAGGATCACGGTGTTGACCGCCGATTCCAGATCGGGGAACGGGCAGACGGCGGCGGATGTCGCCTCGGGGATGCCGTGCAGGCGCAACGTCAGCTCGGTGATGATGCCCAAGGTTCCCTCGGACCCCACGAACAGCCGGGTCAGGTCGTAGCCCGCCGACGACTTGCGGGCGCGGCCACCGGTGCGGATGACGCGGCCGTCGGCCAGCACCACTTCCAGGGACAGCACGTTGTCGCGCATGGTGCCGTAACGCACTGCGTTGGTGCCGCTGGCCCGGGTCGCCGCCATGCCGCCCAAGGACGCGTCGGCGCCGGGATCGATGGGGAAGAACAGGCCGCTGTCGCGTAAGTATTCGTTCAACTGCTTGCGGGTGACACCGGGCTGGATGGTGACGTCCAAATCCTCGGGCCGCACTTCCTGGACCTGGTTCATGCCGCTGACGTCGATGCAGACACCGCCCTTGATGGCCCGGATATGGCCTTCCAAGGAGGTGCCGGTGCCGAAGGCGATGGCCGGCACCTGATGGGCGGCGCAGGCCTTGACGGCGGTCACCACGTCGTCGGTGGATAGGGCGAAGACCACCGCGTCGGGCGGGCAGGGCGGGAAATGCGATTCGTCCTTGCCGTGATGTTCACGCACCGCTGAAGACAGCGACAGGCGGTCGCCGAAATGGCCGGAAAGCTGGTCAAGCAAGGTTTGCGGCAGGGGCATGACGGGCCTTTCGGGGGCGTTTCAAGGGGGGCAAAGACTAGCCCAGTCAGGTTTGTGCTTGCAATCGGGGCGACGAGTCCCGATATTCCGCGCCGGGAGGCCGGCGATGGACGAGCCCGTCGCCAACCCGGTCAGGTCCGGAAGGAAGCAGCCGTAACGATTTCCGGTTCGGGTCGTTGTCCGGTCTCCCACCTTAGTGAAAGCCGCCCCATGGGCGGCTTTTTCGTTTTCTTCCAGCGGCCTCGAAAAAAAATCGCCGTGATGTCGCTTGACTCCTTCCCCAGCCCCCCCTAGATGGTTGGCACTCGTCGGGGAAGAGTGCTAACAGCCCCAACCCGACATTTCCATTCCTGGGACCAAACCGTATTGACGGAGGGTTTGTTTATGAAGTTCCGCCCGCTCCATGATCGTGTGCTGGTGAAGCGCGTCGACGCGGAAGAAAAGACCGCTGGGGGCATCATCATCCCCGACACCGCCAAGGAAAAGCCCATGCAGGGTGAAGTGATCGCCGTCGGTTCCGGCGTGCGTGGCGAAGACGGCAAGATCGTCGCGCTGGACGTCAAGGCCGGTGACCGCATCCTGTTCGGCAAGTGGTCCGGCACCGAGGTCAAGATCGACGGCGAAGACCTGTTGATCATGAAGGAATCCGACATCCTGGGCATCCTGGCCTAAGTCGTCGTCCCGCCATTCGGTATTAGAAGGTTCACAACAATGGCTGCCAAAGAAGTCAAGTTCTCCACCGAAGCCCGCGCCAAGATGCTGCGCGGCGTCGACATCCTGGCCGACGCGGTCAAGGTGACCCTGGGCCCGAAGGGCCGCAACGTGGTGATCGAAAAGTCGTTCGGCGCTCCGCGCATCACCAAGGACGGCGTCTCCGTCGCCAAGGAAATCGAACTGGCCGACAAGTTCGAGAACATGGGCGCCCAGATGGTGCGCGAAGTGGCCTCGAAGACCGCCGATCTGGTCGGTGACGGCACCACCACCGCCACCGTGCTGGCCCAGGCCATCGTCCGCGAAGGCAACAAGGCCGTCGCCGCCGGCATGAACCCCATGGACCTGAAGCGCGGCATCGACCTGGCCGTCGAAGCGGTCGTCGCCGACGTCAAGTCGCGCGCCAAGAAGGTCTCGACCAACGAAGAGATCGCCCAGGTCGGCACCATCTCGGCCAATGGCGAGCGCGACATCGGCGCCAAGATCGCCGAAGCCATGAGCAAGGTCGGCAACGAAGGCGTGATCACCGTCGAAGAAGCCAAGGGCTTCGAGACCGAGCTGGACGTCGTCGAAGGCATGCAGTTCGATCGCGGCTATTCCAGCCCGTACTTCGTGACCAACGCCGAAAAGATGACCTGCGAGCTGGACAGCCCCTACATCCTGCTGTTCGAAAAGAAGCTGTCGGGTCTGCAGCCGCTGCTGCCGGTTCTGGAAGCCGTGGTGCAGTCCGGCCGTCCGCTGTTGATCATCGCTGAAGACGTCGAAGGCGAAGCCCTGGCCACCCTGGTGGTCAACAAGCTGCGTGGCGGCCTGAAGGTCGCCGCCGTCAAGGCCCCGGGCTTCGGCGATCGCCGCAAGGCCATGCTGGAAGACATCGCCATCCTGACCGGTGGCCAGGTCATCAGCGAAGATCTGGGCATCAAGCTGGAAGCCGTCACCCTGGAGATGCTGGGCAGCGCCAAGCGCGTCAACATCACCAAGGAAGACACCACCATCGTCGACGGCGTCGGCGCCCGCGCTGACATCGAAGCCCGCATCAAGCAGATCAAGGCCCAGATCGAGGAAACCACCTCGGACTACGACCGCGAGAAGCTGCAGGAACGTCTGGCCAAGCTGGCCGGCGGCGTGGCCGTGATCAAGGTCGGCGGCGCCACCGAAGTGGAAGTCAAGGAGCGTAAGGACCGCGTCGACGACGCCCTGCACGCTACCCGCGCTGCCGTCGAAGAAGGCATCGTCCCCGGCGGCGGTACCGCTCTGCTGTACTCGGTGCGTGTCCTGGAAGGCATCACCGTCGGCAACAACGACCAGAAGGTCGGCGTCGAGATCGTTCGTCGCGCCCTGCAGGCTCCGGCCCGTCAGATCGCCGAAAACGCCGGTCACGACGGCGCCGTGGTTGCCGGCAAGCTGCTGGAATCCAAGGACACCAACCATGGTTTCGACGCTCAGACCGGCAGCTATGTCGACATGATCAAGGCCGGCATCATCGATCCGGTCAAGGTGGTGCGCACCGCTCTGCAGGACGCCGCCTCGGTGGCCGGTCTGCTGATCACCACCGAAGCCATGATCGCCGAAAAGCCCAAGAAGGACGCCGGTCCGGCCATGCCGGGCGGTGACATGGGCGGCATGGGCGGCATGGACTTCTAAGTCCAAGTCCCCAGGCACATGTGTCGGAAAACCCCCTTCCCGTTGGGAAGGGGGTTTTCTATTCTTAAGTGATGAATTGGTTGGCTGAAATTCTTCGCGACATGCTTTCGGAAACGGTGCCGGAATGGCTGGCGCGGTCGTTTCTTCGCCTTCTGGTCATGGTGGTGCTGGTCGGCTTGGCCTATCTGGTGTGGCTGGTCTTTCCTGACAGTCCCTTTCGCTGACAAGCCGTGCTAGACTGGCCTCCTCACGGCGAGGAAGGCCATGTTCGGATTCTTCAAGAACAAGTTCGAAAAAGACGCCCAGGCGGCCATCGAGCGCCGGGCCCAGCAGATGGCGCCCAAGGCGGCGGCCAAGGTGGCGCGGCCCGGCGCGGCGCCATCCACCCGCGACCAGGACATCGCCCGCATGCAGGCCCAGGTGCAGGAATTCGTCACCCCGGAACGTCAGGCGCTGATCCAGAACGCGCTTCGGGTGCAGCGGGCCAAGCGCCAGATTTTGGAAGAACTGGACGACGAAAGTCGCGCCAAGCTGGTGGCCATGGCCATCACCGCGCTGATGCGCGAAGGTGACGCCCCCAACGACAAGAAGAAATAGGAAGTTCCCCCCGTGTCCGTTGATCCCATCGCCCTGTCCCAGGGGGTCCTGGCCGGCGAACGCCGCGCCCTGGCCCGTGCCATCACCCTGATCGAATCCACCCGCCCCGACCATCGCGAAGCCGCCGAGGAGCTGCTGCACCGTCTGCTGCCCCATGCGGGGCGTTCGGTGCGCGTCGGCATCACTGGGGTGCCCGGGGCCGGCAAGTCCACCTTCATCGAATCCTTCGGCCTGCACGTGGTGGAGCGGGGCCACAGGTTGGCGGTGCTGGCGGTGGACCCGTCCAGCCCCCGCTCGGGGGGCTCGATCCTGGGCGACAAGACCCGCATGGAAGACCTGTCGCGCGACATCCGCGCCTTCATCCGTCCCAGCCCGTCGGGCTGCACGCTGGGCGGCGTGGCGCGCCGCACGCGTGAGGCCATGCTGGTCTGCGAAGCTGCCGGCTTCGACGTGGTGGTGGTGGAAACCGTCGGCGTCGGGCAATCGGAAACCGCCGTGGCGGACATGGTGGACATGTTCCTGCTGCTGCTGGTTCCCGGTGGCGGCGACGAATTGCAGGGTATCAAGAAGGGCATCGTCGAACTGGCCGACGCCGTGGTGGTCAACAAGGCCGACGGCGACCTGGCGGTGGCGGCGAAACGGGCGGCGCGGGACTACACCAACGCGCTTCACCTACTGACCCCGGCCAATGCCGCCTGGACCGTGCCGGTACTGACGGTGTCGGCGCTGGAACGAGCCGGGGTGGGTGACGTGTGGGCGACCATCGGCAAGTTCAAGCAAGCCATGGAAAGCGTCGGCCGCTTCGCCGAACGTCGGGCCGAGCAGGCCCATGCCTGGATGTGGAACGAGATTTCCGAGACCCTGTTGCAAACCCTGAAGGAGGATGCCGGCGTCGCCCGCCTGTTGCCGACGCTGGAAGCCCAGGTGACCCAGGGACGCATGGCCCCGGGCGCGGCGGCGCGTCAGTTGGTCCAGGCCTTCCGCGGGAAATAAGGACAGCATCTCATACCTTAGATGCACTCGCGTTGCGTCGCTTTCAAAGTCAAGATACGCTGCAAATGCGTTCGCCCGAACCTCAGGACCAAGTGATGCCGTCTTCGCCCCCCGTTACCGCTCAAGACCTGATGATCCTGAAAAGGGAGATGGTCGGTCTGTTCGGCCACCTGCAGCGTATCCGCAAGGAATTGGCGGCGCTGAACCCGCCGGGGGCGCCGGATCATTTCGGGTCCATGTCGGAACAACTGGACGAAATCGTCCATGCCACCGAAGGGGCGACCAACACCATCATGGAAAGCGTCGAAGGCGTCGACAACCTGATGAACGATGCCCGTGGCCTGACCGAGGATCCCAAGCTGCGCGCCATCTTCGACGCGGTCACCGACAAGGTGAACATGGTGTTCGAGGCCTGCTCGTTCCAGGACATCACCGGCCAGCGGGTGACCAAGGTGGTCAATTCCATGAAGTTCGTGGAAGAACGCATCAATTCCATCATCGTCACCTGGGGCCGCGACGAGCTGACCAAGGTGGTGGTCGAGATGAAGGAAGAAACCGACCCCGACAAGAAGCTGCTGAACGGCCCGCAATTGCCCGGCCAGGGGGTGCTTCAGGCGGATGTGGACAAGATGTTCAATCAAGACGACATCGACAAGCTGTTTGGGTGATTCAAGGTCGTCTTGGAAGTGCCTGAAATAGAGTCGGAAAGTTCTTGACGAAGGGGCTGTGGCCCCGTAAAAACGCGGCTTCCCAGGATATGCCTGGAACCGGATTACCTGCGGCGCTCCGTCGTCGGGCGCCCCGAGCGAACAAAAGAGAGGATGTCACCATGGCCCGTCGTTGCTCCATCACCGGCAAGGGCGTTCTGACCGGCAACAACGTCAGCCACGCGAACAACAAGACCCGTCGCCGCTTCCTGCCCAACCTGCAGGAAACCTCGGTCCTGTCCGACGCGCTGGGTCAGATGGTCCGCCTCAAGGTCTCGACCCGTGGCCTGAAGACCATCGAACACAATGGTGGCCTGGACTCGTACCTGCTGGGCACCAACGACTCGCAGCTGACCGTCGAATCCCGCCGCTTGAAGAAGCGCGTGGCCAAGGCTGCCGCCAACAAGGCCGCCGCCGTCTAATCGACGCCGCACTGCTTTAGAAAAACCCCGGTCCGTATGGGCCGGGGTTTTTTGTTGCCCGATGCGCCGGACATGAAAAAGCCCCCGACGCCTGTGGCGCGGGGGCTTTATGGAAAAGGGGGCGATCAGTCGTCACCCATCTTGAGCGCGGCCAAAAAGGCGCTTTGCGGGATTTCCACCTTGCCGAACTGGCGCATGCGCTTTTTGCCTTCCTTCTGCTTTTCCAGCAGCTTGCGCTTGCGGCTGACGTCGCCGCCATAGCACTTGGCCAGCACGTCCTTGCGAAGCGCGCTGATGCTTTCGCGGGCCACGATGCGGCCGCCGATGGCGGCCTGGATGGCGATCTGGAACATCTGGCGCGGGATCAGGTCCTTCAGGCGCTGGCAGATGCCGCGGCCGCGGCTTTCGGCATTGGCGCGGTGGACGATGAAGGCCAGGGCGTCCACCGGTTCCTGGTTGACCAGGATGGACACCTTGACCAGATCGCTTTCCTCGTAGGAATGCATTTCGTAGTCGAAGCTGGCATAGCCGCGCGAAATGGACTTCAGCCGGTCGTAGAAGTCGAACACCACTTCGTTCAGGGGCAGCTTGTAAACCGCCATGGCACGGTTGCCGGCATAGGTCAGGTCGATCTGCTGGCCGCGCCGTTCCGTGCACAATTGCAGGATGGACCCCAGATATTCGTCGGGCACCATGATGGTGGCCTTGATCCACGGTTCCTCGATGTGGTCGATGATGGACTGGTCCGGCATGTCGGCCGGATTGTGCAGGTCCATGCTTTCGCCATTGGTCAGGTGAATCTTGTAGACCACCGACGGGGCCGTGGTGATCAGGTCCAGGTTGAATTCGCGTTCCAGGCGTTCCTGGATGATTTCCAGGTGCAGCAGGCCCAAGAAGCCGCAGCGGAAGCCGAAGCCCAGCGCGGCCGAGGTTTCCGGCTCGTACTGGAAGCTGGCGTCGTTCAGCCGCAGCTTGGCCAGGCTGTCGCGCAAGTCTTCGTAATCGGCGGCGTCGATGGGGAACAGGCCGCACCACACCACCGGGATGGACGGCTTGAAGCCGGCCAGGGCCACGGCGGCGGGCTTCTTGTCGTCGGTGATGGTGTCGCCCACATTGGTGTCGGCCACCGCCTTGATGCCGGCGGTGATGAAGCCCATCTCGCCCGGGTAAAGAGCGTCGACCTTGACCATCTTCGGGGTGAAGTAACCCACGGAATCCACCTCATAGGCGGCGCCGCTGGCCATCATGCGGATCTTCTGGCCGCGCTTCAGCACGCCGTTCTTGACGCGAACCAGGATGATGACGCCCAGGTAGGCGTCGTACCAGGAATCCACCAGCAGGGCCTGAAGCTCGGCCTTGTCGTCGCCTTCCGGGCAGGGCAGGCGGGTGACCAGGGCTTCCAGCACGTCGTCGATGCCGATGCCGGCCTTGGCGGAAATCATCACCGCTTCCGACGCGTCCAGGCCGATGACATCCTCGATCTGCTGCTTGATGCGTTCGGGTTCGGCGGCCGGCAGGTCGATCTTGTTCAAGACCGGCACGATCTCGTGGCCGGCGTCCAGCGCCTGATAGACGTTGGCGAGCGTCTGGGCTTCCACGCCTTGCGACGCGTCGACCACCAGGATCGAGCCCTCGCAAGCGGCCAAAGACCGGCTGACTTCATAGGCGAAGTCCACGTGGCCGGGGGTGTCCATCAGGTTCAGCTGATAAGTCTGGCCATCCTTGGCCTTATAGGCCAGGCGCACGGTCTGCGCCTTGATGGTGATGCCGCGTTCGCGTTCGATGTCCATGGAATCAAGAATCTGATCCTTCATCTCGCGCAGTTCGATGGCGCCGCATTGCTGGATCAGGCGGTCGGCAAGGGTGGACTTGCCGTGGTCGATGTGGGCGATGATGGCGAAGTTGCGGATATGCGAGAGCTTGGTCATGGACTTCTTATGCAAGGCCTTGTGAATCGTGGGAACATAGGGCCTTACGCGGCAATTTGGAAGGGCGGATGGCATCCGCCCTTCCATCAATCATCAGAATCCGGCCAGCACCAGCTTGCCGATGGTCCGTCCGCTTTCGATAGCCGTGTGGGCGCGTCGCAAGGTGGCGGCGTCGATCTTGCCTAAGCTTTGGCTTTGGGTGCTTTTCAACACGCCTTGGTCCACCAGTTCCGCCACCTTTTTCAACAGCTTGTGCTGTTCGTCCATGTCGGGCGTCTGGAACAGTGGGCGGGTGAACATGAATTCCCAATGGATGGACACCGCCTTGCGCTTGAAAAGCGCGATGTCGAAGCCCTTGGGGTCGTCGATCAGTCCCAGCTTGCCTTGGGGGGCGACGATGTCGGCCAGGGCGGCCATGTGCTGGTCGGTCTGGGTCAACGCCAAGATCAGGTCGGCGCCGCCCAGGCCCAGGGCTTTCCATTGCGCGGCCAAATCCTGGGAATGGTCGATGACGTGATGGGCGCCCAGGTCGCGGCACCATTGGGCGCTTTCGGGGCGCGACGCGGTGGCCACCACGGTGACGCCGGTGAGCGCCCGGGCCAGTTGGATCGCCGCCGAGCCGACGCCGCCGGCGCCGCCTACCACCAGGATGGCGCGCTTGTCGTCACGGCCCTTCACCCCCAGACGGTCGAACAGCAATTCCCAGGCGGTGATGAAGGTCAATGGCATGGCGGCGGCGGCGGCGAAATCCAGGCTGGCCGGCATGGGGCCGACAATGCGTTCGTCCACCAGGTGCAGTTCGCTGTTGGTACCCGGCCGGTCAATGGCGCCGGCATAGAAGACGCGGTCGCCCGCCTTGAACAAGGTGGCGTCGGGGCCGGTGGCGACCACCACCCCGGCGGCGTCATAGCCCAGCACCTTGGGCTGGCCTGCGGGATCGACGTTCTTGCGCACCTTGGTGTCGACGGGATTGACCGCCACCGCCTCGATGCGCACCAACAGGTCGCGGCCTTTGGGCGCGGGGTCGTCCAGGATGACGTCTTCCAGGAAATCGGGGGCTTCGACGGGAAGGCTGTGGCGATAGGCGACGGCGCGCATGCTGGTTTCTCCGGGTTGGGTTGCGTCAACCGAATATGGGCGGGTACCGGGCATCATCGCAAGAACGCACAATTTTGGTGTATAGTACCCTAAAAGGTACCATTGAGGTTTTCCATGGCTCACAAACGCTATGACTGCTCCGCCGGATGCCCGGTCGAAGCGACGCTGGAAATGATCGGCGGCAAGTGGAAGGGCGTGGTGCTGTTCCATCTGATGGAAGGCGTGCACCGTTTTTCCGAATTGCGCCGCAAGCTGCCCAGCGTCACCCAGCGCATGCTGACCAAGCAATTGCGCGAACTGGAAGACGCCGGGCTGGTGTCGCGCACCGTTTATCCGCAGGTGCCGCCCAGGGTGGAATACAGCCTGACCGATTTGGGCCAGACCTTGCGGCCGGTGATCGCCGCGCTGAAATCGTGGGGTGATCGGCATGGGCGACTGGGCGCTGCGCCCAAATCCTCGGCCGCCTGACAGGGAGACGCATGATGACGACCGAAACCAAGACCGCCACATCCGCCGATCCCACGATCCGTCAACAGCGCAACCGCATGGCCGGATTGTGGGCGGCCGAGCTTTTGGGCCTGCTGGGCAAGGCGGCCAAGGATTACGCCCATGACGTGGTCCATGCCCACGATCACGACGCCGATGGCGACGAAAAGCTGGCCGAGCGCCTGAACCATGATCTTCGCGGCAGGGTGGGCATGCACGAAATCCGTGAAAAGCTGTCCCATCTGCTGCACGAAGCCCGCCGTCAACTGCATCACGGTGACAAGTCTTAGGCTTGGGGCCGGGTTTGGTTGGGGCTGCGGCCAGCCCGTAGCGGGCGTGCTGAAGCATCGCCCGGTTTTTTGGCTGGGTCGAAGGCTGATACCCCATCAGATTTGGAACTTTCCCAAAGGCCGTAAAAAACCCCTTGTCAAACGCAAATGCGAATGACTATCATTTGCTTAGTCAATCAGTGGAGGTTGAGATGACTGGGCAGGGAATGGATACCGCGGTGGCAGCGTTGCGTCAGGCCGGCTTGATGCCGACCCGGGAACGGCTGTTGGTGGCTGGCTTGGTGTTTTCCGGCCCGCTGATCACCTTGAACCCCGTCGAATTGCGCGAACGGGCCCTGGATCAAGGGCTGTACTTAAGCGAAGGCGAGGTCGGTTCGGCCTTGGCCGAACTTAGCCAAGCGGGGGTTTTGCCGAAAATGTTGTCGGGATCGGGGGCGACGCCGGCCAATATGCGCCGCATCGCGGCGGCGTTGCAGGCCATGGGCAATCATCATCGGCTGCAGGTGCTGGTGGAATTGGCCCAGGGCGAACGTTCGGTGGGGGAATTGCGCCGTGCCGTCGGACTGCGCCCGTCGGCTTTGTCCCAGCATTTGGCCAAGCTGCGGGTCGGCGGGCTGGTGCGGACCCGCCGCGACGCCACCAGGATCTACTATTCGCTGTGTTCATCTGAAGTAATTACCGTGTTGCGTGGTTTTGGATGTCTTACGCACAAGGTGGATTAGTTTTCCCACAATACAAATCTGGCCTTTATTGCCAAGACACGGTATTACCCCCGGAGTTAACGCCTATGACTTGGCGACTCCGGGGTTTTTTCATGCTGCTCGAACGTCGTGTCATCGTGTTTCCGCGTGCGGACTTCCTGAACGCCATGCGTCGCTATGGCGAACGCAACGGCAAGGCCATGCCCGACGCGGCGCCGACCGCTTTGTCTTTCGATCCGGCCCAGGATGTGTCGTTGACCATCACTTTCGCCGCCACCAGGGGTGGGGTGGAAACCCGCTTCGCCTTCTCGCGCGAGGATGTGGGGCACGCGCTGACCGAACATTGCCGCGACCACAAGGTGCCGCTGCCCAAGGACGTCGCCAAGCAGGTGGAGCGCTTCAAGGACGGCGCCGCCATTTCCATGCAGATGGGCTCGCCCGGCATGCATGTGATGATCATCGATGACCAGGAAGTCATGCGAAACATCATCAAGAAGCTGCTGGCCAAGGCCAACCCGGCCCAGATCACCGAAGCCGACAGCGCCGTCCGGGCGTTGGAACTGTTGCGTTCCGGCGACGTCGATCCCGACGTCATCTTGTGCGACCTACACATGGACAAGATGGACGGGGCTCAGTTCCTGCGTCAGCTGCGCGCCGACAAGGCCAATCTCAACAACCGCAAGCCGGTGCTGATCCTGACGGGCGACAAGAACGAACAGGCGCACGAACTCAGCCGTCAGATGGGGGCGTCGAAGGTGCTGACCAAGCCGATCTCGGCCGATGACCTGATCCAGCAAATCCGGCTGGTCCAGGGATATTTCGAAAACGCGAAATAAACCTTTTCGGCATATGGCGTAAGCAGGCACACTGGTTTTCTGATCACTCCCACGCAGAAGGGGGGACGGGAATGGGCAGGCTTTCCATCCGCACGCGCCTTTATGGTCTGGTCCTGGTGATGCTGGCCTTGGTGGGTTTTGTCCTGGCCAGCGGCCTGTCGGAACTGCGCGAACATCTTCTGGCCGAGCGTCATAACCAGTCCCGCGTCCTGGTGCACGGCGCCCTGGGTTACATGGAACGCCTGGAAAGCATGGTCCAGGCCGGGGCGCTGAGCCGAGACGAGGCCATGGCGCGGGCTGTTTCCGCCGTCGCCGCCATGTCCAGCCGCCAGGGCGACTATCTGTGGATCAACGATCTGACGCCGCGCATGGTCTGGCATCCCATGGGCGAACTGGTCGGCCGCGACCTGTCGGATTTCGCCAATCCCGACAACCGGACGCTGTTCCGCGAATTCGTCGACTTGACCGCCGCCGACGGCACGGCCCTGGTCACCTATCGCTGGATCGACCCCAAGACCGGCCAGTTGGGGGACAAGGTGTCCTATGTGGAACGCTTTGCCCCCTGGGGCTGGATCGTCGGTTCAGGCCTGTACCTGGACGACATCCATGCCGCATGGCGTAAGGCGGCGTGGAACTGGGGGGCGAGCGTCGCGCTGGCTTTGCTGTTTTGCCTGGCGCTGGCCTGGATGTTCGGACATTCCATCACCGGGCCGCTGAGCGACGTTACCTTGTCCATGCGGCAACTGACCCAGGGCCATGACGTCGAGGTGCCACAAACCGGCCGCCTGGACGAAATCGGTGACTTGACCCGGGCCATGGCGGTGTTCCGTCAGGCCCTGATCCAGCGCCAGCAAGCCCAGGCGGCCCATGATCGGGTCCTGGCCCAGGCCAAGACGGTGTTCGATCATATTTCCGAGGCGGTGATGCTGACCGACCAGGACAACCGCATCCTGATGGTCAACCCGTCCTTCACCCGCATCACCGGTTATTCCCTGGACGAAGTGGTGGGGCGCGACCCCGGCATCCTGGCTTCGGGCCGTCACGACGAAGCGTTCTATCAGGCCATGTGGGACGAATTGCGCCAGTCCGGGGAATGGCACGGCGAAATGTGGAATCGCATGAAGTCGGGGGAAATATTTCCCGAATCCCTGTCCATCACCCGGCTGAGCCGGCCGGACGGCGGCATTCACGGCTATGTGGCCACCTTCCAGGACATCACCGACCGTAAACGCCGCGAAGCGCGGGTGCGCTGGCGGGCCGAACATGACCCGCTGACCGGGTTGCTGAACCGTGAAATGTTCGAAATCCGGCTGGCCGAGACGGTGCGCGTGTCGGCGGAGTGCATGTCGTTGGCGGCGTTGCTTTATCTGGACCTGGATGGGTTCAAGCCGGTGAACGACGAGCTGGGCCACGCCGCCGGCGACTTGGTGTTGAAGAACGTGGCGAAGCGTATCGAGGCGGCAGTGCGCGGCGGCGACGTGGTGGCGCGGCTGGGCGGCGACGAATTCGCCGTGTTGATCGGCGGTCTGGCCGTGGCCGAGGACGCCTCGCGTATTGCCGCCAAGCTGGCGGCGGCGCTGGGTCAGCCCATCGACCTGGATGGGTGTCTGGCCCAGGTGGGGACCAGTATCGGCATCGCCCTTTTCCCCCGCGACGGTGACACGCCGGCCGCCTTGCTGGCCGCCGCCGATTCCGCCATGTATCAGGCCAAACGCCAGGGGGGGCGCGGTTATGCCTTCGCCTCGCCGTCAAATCCCGGGGGGGCTCTGGTCACGGCGCAGGGTTGACTGTATGGTGGCGCACCCGTCACCCAGGAAGACCCCATGAGCCTGACCCGTTATTCCACCGAACTGGCCGATTCCTTCCAACTGCCGCTTGAACGTCCGGCTTTGTGGCTGCGCAGTCTGGCGCCGTGGTTCATCCTGGCTTTGGCCGCCAGCGTGGCCGGCAAGTTGGGGCTGCTGGCCAATCCGCTGGTGTTCTTCGCGGTGACCGCTTTCGCCGTCGGCGGCTTCGCCGTCGGTTGGCAACGTTTGGTCGCCCTGGACGAAACGCCGGGCTGGAGGATCGGGCCGCGTCACCTGCTGTGGGCCTTGGCGTATCAACTGATGCTGGGCTTCGAAAGCTTCCCCACGCTGCTGCTGGGGCCCAGCCTTTCCACCATGGAAAACGGCCCGGTGATCGGCATCGCCGTGCGCGAGGCGTTCCAGCTGCTGATCGGTCCCATGTTCCTGATCCTGCCCCATATCGCGCTTTATCGGCGTGGAGAAGGGGGGGCCAGTCTGCAGGAAATGACCCTGGCCGGTGGTTTGGCGGTGGGCTTGGGCTATGTGCTGTCGGGACTGCCCTTCGTGGTGATCGGCGAAGCCTGGCGCAACCTTGTGGCGCAGATGCCGGCCGGTTCGGGCCTGGATGTGGTCGACGCCGTGGTCCAGGCGATCCTGACCTTCGCCACCATTTCGGTGATGTCGGCGTTTTACGCCAAGGTGTGGAAGCGTCTGCGGGTCGAGGCGCCGCGCCTGGGCCGTGGCATCGTCGAAGATCCCAACGCCCCGCCGGCGGAACCGTCCGAGCCGGCCAAGCCGCGCCGCACTGAAAGGCTGCAAAAGAAGAAGCGCTGAAAAGAACCGGGCCGCGTCATCCTTGACGCGGCCCGGATTGTTTTACAGATCGAAACGGTCGGCGTTCATCACCTTGGTCCAGGCGGCGACGAAGTCGCGCACGAACTTTTCGCGGTTGTCGTCCTGGGCATAGACCTCGGCATAGGCCCTGAGGATGGAATTCGATCCGAACACCAGATCCACCCGGGTCGCCTTCCACTTCACCGCGCCGCTTTTACGCTCGACGACGTCGTAAATGTTGGCTCCCACCGGCTTCCAGCTATAGGCCATGTCGGTGAGCACGGTGAAGAAGTCGGTGGTGAGCGCCCCCACCTTGTCGGTGAACACGCCGTTTCGGCTGCCGCCGTGATTGGCGCCGATGACCCGCAAGCCCCCCACCAGGGCGGTCATCTCGGGGGCGGTCAGCCCCATCAACTGTGCGCGGTCCAGCAGCATTTCCTCGGGCGTGACCACGTAATCCTTCTTCAGCCAGTTGCGGAAGCCGTCATGCAGCGGTTCCAGAACGTCGAACGACTCCACGTCGGTCTGGTCCTGGCTGGCGTCGCCGCGACCGGGGGCGAAAGGTACGGAGATCGGGAAGCCCGCCGCCTTGGCGGCCTGTTCCACGCCGACATTGCCGGCCAGCACGATGACGTCGGCGACGCTGGCACCGGTGGCGGCGGCAATGGGTTCCAGCACCGCCAGGACTTTCGCCAGACGGGCCGGTTCGTTGCCTTCCCAATCCTTTTGTGGGGCCAGACGGATGCGGGCGCCGTTGGCGCCGCCGCGCATGTCCGAACCACGGAAGGTCCGGGCGCTGTCCCAGGCGGTGGCCACCATGTCGGCCACCGACAGGTCGGATGCCATGATCCGGGCCTTGACGTCATCCACGTCGTAACCGGTCGGGCCTTGGGGCACCGGGTCCTGCCAGATCAGATCCTCGGCCGGAACGTCGGGGCCGATGTAACGGACCTTGGGGCCCATGTCGCGGTGGGTCAGCTTGAACCAGGCCCGCGCGAAGGTTTCCGAGAAATAGTCCTGGTCGTCGCGGAAGCGTTCGGAAATCTTGCGATAATCCGGGTCCATGATCATCGCCATGTCGGCGTCGGTCATGATCGGCTTGGTGCGCCGTCCTGGGTCTTCCACGTCGGCGGGCATGTCGGCTTCATTGATGTTGACCGGTTCCCATTGCCAGGCGCCGGCCGGGCTTTTGGCCAGCTGCCATTCATGGCCGAACAGCATCTTGAAATAACCGTTGTCCCATTGCGTCGGGTTGCTGGTCCACGCCCCTTCGATGCCGCTGGTCACCGTGTCGCGGCCGACGCCACGCACTGACTTGTTGTTCCAGCCCAGGCCCTGTTCGTCCATGTCGGCACCTTCCGGGGCCGGCCCCAGCTTGCCGGCGTCGCCGTTGCCATGGGCCTTGCCCACGGTGTGGCCACCGGCGGTCAGCGCCACCGTTTCCTCGTCGTTCATGGCCATGCGGGAGAAGGTGACGCGGATGTCGCGGGCGGTCTTCAACGGGTCGGGCTTGCCGTCCACACCTTCCGGGTTGACGTAGATCAGCCCCATCATCACCGCCGCCAGCGGGTTTTCCAAATCGCGTTCGCCGGAATAGCGGCTGCCTTCGGCGCCAGTGGGGGCCAGCCATTGCTTTTCCGACCCCCAATAGACGTCCTTTTCCGGATGCCAGATGTCGGGGCGGCCGAAACCGAAGCCGAAGGTCTTTAACCCCATGGATTCATAGGCGATGGTGCCGGCCAGGGTGATCAGGTCGGCCCAGCTGATCTTGTTGCCGTACTTCTTCTTGATCGGCCACAGCAGGCGGCGCGCCTTGTCCAGGTTGGCGTTGTCGGGCCAGGAATTCAGCGGGGCGAAGCGCTGGTTGCCGGTGCCGGCGCCACCGCGCCCGTCGGCAATGCGGTACGAACCGGCGGCGTGCCAGGTCATGCGGATCATCAGACCACCGTAATGGCCCCAATCGGCCGGCCACCAATCCTGGCTGTCGGTCATCAATGCATGCAGGTCTTTCTTCAAGCCCGCGAAGTCCAGGGTCTTGACCGCCTGGGCATAGTCGAAGCCGGCGCCCATGGGGTCAGTCTTCTTGTCATGCTGATGCAGGATGTCCAGGTTCAGGGCCTTGGGCCACCAATCGGTGTTGGAACGATCATTGTTGGTTTGCGCCCCATGTGTGAAAGGGCATTTTCCTTGGCTCATGACGTGTCTCCCGGTGGTGAAGCTGGTGGGACCGGCAGGTCCGGCTTGGCTTGACTGGGACTCTACGCCTGGGTGCGCTGCACATGAAATTGATTTAAATTTAAGAAATAATCGAAAAATTCAATTTATCAAAGGATGAATGGCCGATGAACCAGTCGTTCAGGGCTGGTTTCGCTGGCGGGGCGCATCTTTAGGGCAACAGAGAACCGAACCCCGGAGAATGACCATGAAAACCCGCTTCCGCATGATCGACGCCATCGCCAGTCTGGCCGTCCTGGCTTGGGCCGGCACCGCCCTGGCGCAACCCCATTCCCAGTTCACCGCGCCGCAAGAGCGCCTGCCTGCCGCTTATGTGGTGCACAAGCTGACCGCCGACGGCATCGCCCTGCGCGGCCTGGAAGCCGAGGACGGGCTGTATCAGGCCAAGATCGACGCTGGTGACGGCACCATCGTCACCGTCGGCATCGATCCCACCACCGCCGAGCTGACCGACGCCTTCAACCGTTCGCGGCCGCACCGGGCCAAGGACGACGAGCCGAAGGTCAGCGCCGCCGAAGCCATCACCTCGGTTGCGGCGACCGGCCATTGGGACCTGCGCGAGGTTGAATACGAAAAGGGCCGCTGGGAAGTGAAGGCGGCGGATGACCAGGGGCAGGTCGAGAAATTCGTCGTCGACGCCACCACCGGCAGCGTGCGCTGACAATAAAAAGGCCGGGGCATGCCCCGGCCTTTCGTTCGTACCTGCGGATTGGCTTATGCCGCCTGGGCGGTCCGATCCACCAAGTCGACGATGTCGCCCATGATCTGGGTGATGTCGTAATCCTTGGGGGTGTAGATGCGGGCGCAACCCGCCGCCAACAGGGCCTTTTCGTCCTCGGGCGGGATGATGCCGCCGGCCACCACGGGCACGTCGCCGATGCCGGCGGCGCGCATGCGTTCCAGCACCTCGGTGACCAGCGGGATGTGGCTGCCCGACAGGATGGAAAGGCCGACCACGTGGACGCCTTCTTCCAGGGCGGCGTTGACGATCTGCGACGGCGTCAGGCGGATGCCTTCATAGACCACTTCCATGCCGGCGTCCCGCGCCCGCACGGCGATCTGTTCGGCGCCGTTGGAATGGCCGTCCAGGCCGGGCTTGCCCACCAGCATCTTGATGCGGCGGCCCAGCTTGGCGGACACCGCGTCCACCTTGGCGCGCACGTCGACGATCTTTTCACCCTTGGTGGACGCTGAGGCGCGGGCCACGCCGGTGGGCGCCCGGTATTCGCCGAACACCTCGCGCAGGGTCTGGGCCCATTCGCCGGTGGTGACGCCCACATGGGCGGCGGCGATGCTGGGCTCCATGACGTTGCGGCCTTCTTGGGCGGCCGAACGCAACTCGGCGATGGCCTTGTCCACCGCATTCTGGTCGCGGCCGGATTTGAACGCCTGCAAGCGCGCGATCTGTTCGGCTTCGACCGATGCATCGACGGTCAGGATGGAACCGTCGCCGGTGGTGAGCGGAGAAGGCTCGGTCTCGGTCCACTTGTTGACGCCGACGACGATCTGTTCGCCCGATTCGATGCCGGCGATGCGGCGTGCGTTGGATTCCACCAGCTTCTGCTTCATGTAGCTGGATTCCACCGCCGCCACCGCGCCGCCCATGTCGTCGATGCGCTTGAGTTCCTCACGCGCCCCGGCCATCAACTCGTCCACCTTGCGTTGGATTTCGGTGGAACCATTGAAGATGTCGCCGAATTCCAGCAGGTCGGTTTCATAGGCGACGATCTGCTGCAAGCGCAGCGACCATTGCTGGTCCCATTCACGCGGCAGACCCAAAGCCTCGTTCCAGGCCGGCAATTGCACGGCGCGGGCGCGGGCGTCCTTGGACAGCACCACCGCCAGCATTTCCAGCAGGATGCGATAGACGTTGTTTTCCGGCTGCGGCTCGGTCAGGCCCAGGGAATTGACCTGCACGCCGTAACGGAAGCGCCGGGCCTTTTCGTCGATGACGCCGTAACGCACCCGGCAGATCTCGTCCCACAGATAGGTGAAGGACCGCATCTTGCACAGTTCGGTGACGAAGCGGATGCCGGCATTGACGAAGAACGAGATGCGGCTGACCACCACCGGGAAATCCTCGGCCGGCACCATGGGGCGCACGGTGTCCAGCACGGCGATGGCGGTGGCCAGGGCATAGGCCAGTTCCTGTTCGGGCGTGGCGCCGGCTTCTTGCAGGTGATAGCTGCAGACGTTCATCGGGTTCCACTTGGGAACCTCGCGATAGGTGAACGCGATGACGTCGCTGGTCAGCTTCAAGGATTGCTGCGGCCCGAAGATATAAGTGCCGCGTGACAGGTATTCCTTGATGATGTCGTTCTGGGTGGTGCCGTTCAAGGACGACCGCGCCGCGCCCTGCTTCTCGGCGGTGGCGATATAAAGCGACAGCAGCCAGGCGGCCGGCGCGTTGATGGTCATGGACGTGTTCATCTTTTCCAGGGGGATGTCCTGGAAAAGCGTCATCATGTCGCCGATATGGCAGATGGGCACGCCCACCTTGCCCACTTCGCCGCGCGCCAGCACGTGGTCGGAATCGTAGCCGGTCTGGGTGGGAAGGTCGAAGGCCACCGACAGGCCGGTCTGGCCCTTGCCCAGATTGGTCCGGAACAGCTTGTTGGATTCCGCCGCCGAGCTGTGGCCCGAATAGGTGCGGAACAGCCAGGGCTTTTCACGGGCGGGGGTCTTGTCCGTCATAATGGCAACCTTCCTGAATGGCGCAGATTCAACGATATAAAGCCTTAACCGGGCGTCGCACGGCGACCTAAAATTACCTGGTCTTGGCCCTTCACGAAACAAACTATCATTTTGTGCATTGCGAAGAAAGCTGCAAAACGCTACAACGAACCACCGCTTGGCCCTGTGCCGGGCGGGAACGACAGATTGCCAGCTTGCCATGCAGGGAGTGAGTGGGATGAGCGAAGTTCAGGCCCAAGTGAAGAAGGACCTTTACGAGATCGGCGAGATCCCGCCTCTGGGTCACGTGCCGAAGCAGATGTACGCCTGGGCCATCCGCAAGGAGCGGCACGGCAACCCTGACTCCGCCATGCTGGTGGAAGTGGTGGACACCCCGGACATCGACCCCCATGAAGTGCTGATCATGGTGATGGCGGCCGGCGTCAACTACAACGGCGTCTGGGCCGCGCTCGGCAAGCCCATCTCGCCCTTCGACTACCACAAGGCGCCTTATCATATCGCCGGCTCCGATGCCTCGGGCATCGTGTGGGCCGTGGGCTCGAAGGTGAAGCGCTGGAAGGTCGGCGACGAAGTGGTCGTCCACTGCAACCAGACCGACGGCGACGACGAGGAATGCAACGGCGGCGACCCGATGAATTCGCCGACCCAGCGGATCTGGGGCTACGAGACTCCCGACGGTTCCTTCGCCCAGTTCACCCGCGTCCAGTCGCAGCAGGTGATGCACCGTCCCAAGCATCTGACCTGGGAAGAATCGGCCTGCTACACCCTGACGCTGGCCACTGCCTACCGCATGCTGTTCGGCCATCGCCCGCACGTGCTGCGTCCCGGTCACAACGTACTGGTCTGGGGCGCCGCCGGTGGCCTGGGGTCCATGGCCATCCAGCTGATCGCCGTGTCGGGCGCCAACGCCATCGGCGTCATCTCGGAAGAAGACAAGCGCGAATTCGTCCTGGGGCTGGGCGCCAAGGGCGTCATCAACCGCAAGGACTTCAAGTGCTGGGGCCAGCTGCCCGACGTGGACGGTGACCAGGAAGAGTTCAAGAAGTACATGGGCACCGTGCGCGAGTTCGGTAAGGCCATCTGGGACATCACCGGCAAGGGCAACGACGTCGACTTCGTGTTCGAACATCCCGGCGAAGCCACCTTCCCGGTGTCGTGCAACGTGGTCAAGCGCGGCGGCATGGTGGTGTTCTGCGCTGGCACCACCGGCTTCAACCTGACTTTCGACGCCCGCTTCGTGTGGATGCGTCAAAAGCGCATCCAGGGCAGCCACTTCGCCAACCTGCTGCAGGCGGCGCAAGCCAACCAGCTGGTGATCGAACGCCGCATCGACCCCTGCATGTCGGAATGCTATTCGTGGGACGACATCCCGCACGCCCACATGCAGATGCTGAAGAACCAGCACAAGCCCGGCAACATGGCCGTGCTGGTTCAGGCCAAGAAGCCCGGCCGTTACACCATCGAAGACGTGATCGAGGGCGAATAAGGCCCCGCAACTGCCCCCGCCGCTGTCACCGGCGGCGGGGGCTTTCCTTCTTTGTAAGCCCCCCTTTTCCAGGACATGCGCCATGACCGCTTCCTTGCTGATCGCTGATCTGATCCCCACCTGCGAATCCGCCCTTGAAACCGTGCGCGGCCTGCACGGCGCCGCCCGGGCTTCGGTCACCGAAATGGTGAGCAAGGATGGCAAGATCGATGGGGCCCTGTTCGAAGCCAACCAGCAGGCGGCCCACGGCTATGCCTGGCTGTCCACCTACGTGGCGGCGCTGGAACAGATGCTGGATTGGGGCAAGCGCCTGTCGGCCCAGGGCAAGTTCGGCGAGTTGGAACAGCTGATGCTGCAATCGGTCTATGGCGAATATTGCGCCCAGATCTATGGCGGCATCCCCATGAGCCAGGGCGAAATCATCCGTCCCTCGGACCTGGGCCTGGATTCCGCCACCTGCCACAAGTTCCATTCCGAAGCCGTCAGCGTCTTGCGCAAGTCCGGCAACGCGGCCGCCGTGCGCGTGCGCATCGCGCAACTGATCGAAGACGGCCACCATTTCGGCGAACTGGCGCTGGACGATGAAACCCTGGAACTGATCCGCGACCAGTTCCGCCGCTTCGTCGAAGACAACGTGGCGCCCTATGCCCATGAATGGCACCTGAAGGACGAACTGATCCCCATGGACGTGCTGAACGCCGTCGCCGAAATGGGCGTGTTCGGCCTGACCCTGCCGGAAGAATACGGCGGGCTGGGCATGGGCAAGACCTCCATGTGCGTGGTCACCGAGGAATTGTCGCGTGGCTATATCGGCGTTGGATCGCTCGGCACCCGCGCCGAAATCGCCGGCGAGCTGATCCGCCTGGGCGGCACCGAGGAACAAAAGCAGGAATGGCTGCCGAAGATCGCCTCGGGCGAGATTCTGCCCACCGCCGTGTTCACCGAGCCCAACACCGGTTCCGACCTGGGATCCTTGCGCACCCGCGCGGTCAAGGACGGTGACGATTACGTGGTCACTGGCAACAAGACCTGGATCACCCATGCCAGCCGTACCGACGTGATGACGCTGTTGGTGCGTACCAATCCCGACACCAAGGATTGGAAGGGCCTGTCCATGTTGATCGCCCCCAAGATTCGCGGCACCGAGGAAAACCCCTTCCCGTCGGAAGGCATGACCGGCGGCGAGATCAAGGTCTTGGGCTATCGCGGCATGAAGGAATACGAACTGGGCTTCGACGGCTTCAAGGTGCCGGCCGCCAACCTGTTGGGCGGCGTCGAGGGCCAGGGCTTCAAGCAGCTGATGGAAACCTTCGAATCGGCCCGTATCCAGACCGCGGCGCGTGCCGTCGGCGTGGCCCAGAACGCCATGGAAATCGGCCTGCAATACGCCAAGGAACGCGTCCAGTTCGGCAAGCCGCTGTTCAAGTTCCCCCGCGTCGCCTGCAAGATCGCCTGGATGGCGGTGGAAACCATGGTGGCCCGCCAGCTGACCTATTTCTCGGCCCGTGAAAAGGACGGCGGCCATCGCTGCGACATCGAAGCCGGCATGGCCAAGCTGCTGGGCGCCCGCGTCGCCTGGTCCAACGCCGACAACGCGCTGCAGGTCCATGGCGGCAACGGTTACGCCGAGGAATACCAGATCAGCCGCGTGCTGTGCGACGCCCGCATCCTCAACATCTTCGAGGGCGCCGCCGAAATCCAGGCCCAGGTCATCGCCCGCGGCTTGTTGTCGGGGGCCAGGGGTTAAGCTTACCATCAAGGCCGGCGGGGCGACCCGCCGGCCTTTTTGTTTTTTGGCGTGATGAAGCCCGCGCCCAGGGCTTCATCATCGAGTACACGGCTCCGCCGCAGCGCTGATGGTGGATCAGGCGGCCCGGACCTCGGCCAGGAACGAATCCACCTCGCGCGACAGGTCAGAGGCCTGCTGGGCCAGCTGAGACGCCGATTCCAGCACCACCGAGGAAGCCGATCCGGTTTCCTCGGAAGCGCGCATGACGCCGACCACGTTGCTGCTGACCTCTTGGGCGCCCGAGGCGGCTTCGGTGACGTTGCGAGAGATTTCACTGGTCGAGGCTGATTGTTCTTCGGCCGACGAGGCGATGGTGGTGGTGATCCCGTCCACCTCGCCGATACCCGAGACGATTTTGCTCACCGCCGCCACCGCCTTCTGCATGGCGGCCTGGATGGTGCTGATCTGGCTGCCGATTTCGCCGGTGGCGTTGGCGGTTTGGTTGGCCAGCGACTTCACTTCGTGGGCGACGACGGCGAATCCCTTGCCGGCATCGCCGGCCCGCGCCGCCTCGATGGTGGCGTTTAAGGCCAAAAGATTGGTCTGGCTGGCGATGTCGTTGATCAGCTTGACCACGTCACCGATGCGCTGGGCCGTTTGTGCCAATTGGGCGACGGCGGTGTCGGTGGCTTGGGCGTCGACGGCGACCTCGCGGGTGCGCTGGGCGGCCGTGCCGATCTGGCGGGTGATTTCGTCCACTGACGCCGACAGTTCTTCGGTGGCGGCGGCGACCGTCTGCAAATTGGCCGAGGTCTGTTCGCTGGCAGCCGAGACAGCACCGGCCTGACGGCTGGTTTCTTCGGCGGTGGCGGACAATTGCTGTGACGTCGCCTGCAATTCGGTGGCCGCCGAAGACACCGAAACGATCAGGTCCTTGACCCGGTTCTCGAAACTGTCAGCCAGACTCAGCATGGCCTGCTTGCGCTCGGCGGCCATGCGTTCCTCGTTGGCGGCGGCTTCGGCGCGCAGCTGTTCGGCTTCCCGGGCATTGTCGCGGAAAACCAAGGCGGTGCGGGCGATGTCGCCGATTTCGTCCTTGCGGCTACCGCCGAAGATGTCGATGTCCAGACGGCCGTTGGCCAGGTCCTTCAGGCACGCGACGATATTGCGGATCGGGGTGACGATGCCCTTGCGCGAGACGACGATGCCGACCACCAGTCCGACGACGATGCCGATGATGGCGGTGCTGATCATGGTGGTGGTCAGAGTGTCGGCTTGCTGGGCCGCCTGGGCCTGAATCTGGTCGCCCTTGTCGTTGGTGTAGGTGACGTATTGGTTGACGCTCTCGCGCAAGCGACGGGCGTTGTCGCGGCTTTGCGTGACTTGGTCGGCTATTTCCTTGCGGGTGCTGTCCATGGTGACGTCGGCACCATGTGCTTTTGTGGTGTCCAAGGTCTTGCGCAGGGACTGCTCGTAGGCGGCGTAGGCCTGTTGGATATCCGTCAGCAAGCGGATCTGGTTGGGGCCGGCGGTTTTTTCCAGCCGCCGCAAGCGGTCCGTCAACTCGGCGGAAACCTTGCGGACGTTGTCGGCGATCTGTCCATAGGCGGCGGGATCGGTGGCGGCCCAATATTCCGCCCGGTTCAACTCGACGACGTTCTCGTTCAGTCGGGCGGCGACGCGGATTTCGTCCGAGGTGAGGGATATCTCCTGGGTATTGGCGGTCAATATGCGCAGACCGTTGGTGCCTATTCCCGCGATGGCCGCCGCCATCAGGCCCAGAAGCGCCACGATAAGCATGATCTTGTTCGAGATGCTGATATTGCCCAACATAACCGCCTCTTGCATCTTGATTTACGAGCAAGAGGACGATCCTCCGATTCTGCTGTCGGGTCCAGACGGGAAAAGGATTTCCCGTAATGGTCATTGGTCTAGGGGGGGATCAGCCTTCCAGATAGTGTTTGTGCAATAAGGCGGACATACTTAGGCTTTGCCCGCCTTTTGCTCGCAATATCACAAGATCGCCAGCACGCTTTCTGGCGGGCGGCCCAGGGCGGCCTTGGCACCGTTGACGACGATGGGGCGTTCGATGGCGCCGGGATTGGCGACCAAAGCCGCGACCAGGGCGGCTTCGGTCGATGCGGCCACGTCGATGCCGGCTTCGGCGGCTTCCTTCTTGCGCACGATGTCCTTGGCCGACTTGCCCAGCTTGGCCAGGATGTCGGTCAACTCGGCGGCGGAAGGCGGCGTCTTCAGATAGTCGACCACACGCGGCGTGATGCCCTTGTCTTCCAGCAATTTCAAGGTTTCGCGCGATTTTGAACAGCGCGGATTGTGGTAGATGACGACCTCGGCCACGGGGTTGGCTCCTTGAAATGATCCGATTTTGGCACCATGGTGGGGGTGCCCGCTCATTGTGGCAATTGCGAAATCATCCGACAAGATGGGAGAGTTCATGACAGGAACCATGCTCGTCCGCCGTCTGGGCGCCGCTTTGGCGCTGGTTCTGGCGCTGTGGGGCACCCCGGTCCTGGCGCAGAACGCCGCCGCCACCGATGTGGAAAAGCTGGTCCAGACCCTGGAAGACGACAAGGCCCGCGCCCAATTGGTGGGGCAGCTGAAAATGCTGCTGAAGGCGCAACAACCCGGCGTCGCAGTCCCGGCCGAGGTGAAGTCGCCGGCCCTGCTGACCGCCATTCCCGACAAGATCGAGCATTCGGTGTGGGAGGCCCTGAGGCGCTGGGGCGGTGGTGCTTTCGACTTCCTGTCGCAAGGCATCGGTCAGCGGGTGATCGGCAGCCTGATTTCCATCGGCGCCGCCTTGCTGTTCACCCAGATCATCTGGCGTCTGGTGTCGGGCGCCATCCGTCGTTATCTGGAACGCACCGATGCGGACGGCAACACCATCGAACGCTCGCGCCGGGTGCGCACGCTGCTGCCGCTGTTGCGGCTGGTGGTCCGCGTGGTGCTGACGGCGATGGTGGTGTTGATCGTGCTGTCGGAACTGGGTGTCAACATCGCGCCGCTGCTGGCTGGTGCCGGCGTGGTCGGCATCGCCGTCGGCTTCGGCGCCCAGAAACTGGTGCAAGACGTCATCACCGGCATCTTCATCCTGATCGAGGACACCATCTCGCTGGGTGACGTGGTGCGCATCGGGTCGTTGTCCGGCGTGGTGGAAGGCATGTCTATCCGGGCGCTGAAGCTGCGCGACGCCAGCGGCAACCTGCATTCCATTCCGTTCTCGTCGGTGGATTCCATCACCAACATGAGCAAGGACTTCGCTTTCGCCGTCTTCGACGTGGGTGTCGCCTATGCCGAGGACGTGGACCGGGTCATCGGCGTGCTGGAGGATTTGGGCGCCCAGATGCGGGCCGACCCGCTGTGGGCGGACAAGATCAGCGAGCCTTTGGAAATCCTGGGGCTGGATCGTTTCGAAGCGTCCTCGGTGGTGATCAAGGCCCGCTTCAAGACCAAGCCCTTGCAGCAATGGTCGGTGATGCGCGAATTCAACAAGCGCATGAAGAAGCGGTTCGATGCGGACGGCATCGAAATCCCCTTTCCCCAAATGACCTTGTGGTTCGGTGACGGTCAATTGGCCAAGCTGGCCCCGGTCACCGTGGGCGAGGTTTAAACGAGCAAGGCTTCCAGGGCATCGGGGCTTTCCGCCTCGATGACGCGGCGCGCGATGTCGAAATCGAAACCGGACCGCGCCAGGGCGGCCAAGTCCTTGGCCCGCGTCTCGGCCCGCTTGTCGGCTGGGCGATACGGTCCCAGACGACGCTTGCGGGCCAGGCGGATGGCGGCTGCCAGATCGGGTTCGGCATGGTCTTCGGCCAGTCCGTCGAGCGCCTGGGCGATGGTTTCCGCCTCGACCCCCTTGGCCGCCAGGGTGGCGCGGATGGCCCGGCTGCCTTTGCCCTGGCGGTTCAGCGCCCGGGTCTTCATGGCGGCATAGGCCTGATCGTCCAGGTAACCCAATCGGGTCAGCTTGGCCATCACCGTGTCCACTTGCGCCACATGGTCGGCTCGTTCGCCGCCCCAATGGGCGACGGAGCGGTCGATCTTGCGCATCAATACGCGTCGCAGTCCGGTCGTGGATGCGGCGAAGCGTTCCAGATAATGCAAAGCAGCATTTTCCAGATAGCTGGGGGTGATGCGGGGCGGTGGACGGTTCGCGGCCATGGAAGGCAGTTTAGCCGCCGCCACCGCTGCTGTCCAAGCCCGGCTTCGGACGGGCAGGACCGGGGGCAGCCGGCTGAACTCGCCGCGCAGCAAGGCCTGATAATGGCTGTCGCACAAGCGGGGGTATTGGCCGTAAATCCCCCATTGTCCTGGGCTGTACTCGATGGCTAAAGAGGCCGATCTGAGCTTGGTGCTGGACGGCGGGGGCCGCTTCGCCATAATGCGATTCCCGCTTAGGAGACAGCCTGAACATGAAAGACGAATTGGTCCTGCCGCCCGTGCCCCGGTCCTATGGGGCGGTCAACTGGCTGGGCTTTTCCACCTTGCTGGCCAAGGAAGTGCGCCGCTTCCTGAAGGTCTATTTCCAGACCATCCTGGCCCCGGTGGTCACCACGCTGTTGTTCCTGGCGGTGTTCGCCCTGGCTTTGGGGCGGGTGGCGGCCGGCGTGCATGGCGTGCCCTTCGTCGAATTCCTGGCGCCCGGCCTGATCATGATGGCCATGGTGCAGAATTCCTTCGCCAACACCTCGTCGTCGCTCATCATCGCCAAGGTCCAGGGCAACATCGTCGATATGCTGATGCCGCCGCTTTCGGCAGGTGAACAAACAATCGCCGTGGCCCTGGGGGGCGTCATCCGCGGCGTGGTGGTCGGGCTGGTGGTGGGCTTGGTGATGAGCCTGTTCGTTACCGTGCATATCCACAGCGTGTTCTTCATCGTCTTCCACGCGGTGATGGGATCGCTGCTGCTGTCGCTGTTGGGCATGGTGGGGGGCATCTGGGCCGACAAGTTCGACCACATGGCGGCGGTGACCAACTTCATCGTCACGCCGCTTTCCTTCCTGTCGGGCACCTTCTACACCATCGACCGCCTGCCCGAGGGCTTCCACGCCGTCGCCCTGGCCAATCCTTTCTTTTACATGATCGACGGATTCCGCTATGGCTTCATCGGCCATGCTGACGGCTCTTTGGTGGTGGGCATGCTGGTGGTGGGGCTGACCGATCTGTTCTTGCTGGCGCTGACCTGGCGCATGCTGGCCACCGGGTACAAGTTGCGGGCCTAACCCTCCACCGCTTCCAGCAGGGCCAGCAGGCCGGACAAGATGTCGGTGGGCGTCGGCGGGCAGCCGGGGATGGTCATGTCCACCGGCACCACGGCCGCCGCGCCGCCGGCCACCGCATAGGATCCGGCGAAGCAGCCGCCGTCGATGGCGCAATCGCCCATGGCCACCACCCAGCGCGGTTCGGGCGTCGCCTCGACGGTGCGGCGCAGCGCTTCCGCCATGTTCCACGACACCGGGCCGGTGACCAGCAGCACGTCGGCGTGGCGCGGGCTGGCGACGAACTTGATGCCGAAGCGTTCCAGGTCGTAGACCGGATGGTTGACGGCGTGGATTTCCAGCTCGCAGCCATTGCACGACCCGGCGTCGATGGCGCGGATGGCCAGCGACCGGCCCAGTTTCACCTGGGCGGTGATCCCCAGGCTTTCCGCCAGTTCCCGCAAAGCCCGTTCCGAGGGCGTCACCGTGTCCTTGCGGGTGTGCGGGCCGATCAGATGGCGGGCCAGCATCTTGGCGATGGGCGGGATCATAGGTCGTGCCCCGAATAGGAACAGTTGAACGACTTGTTGCACAACGGGAAGTCGGCGACGATGTTGTGTTCGATGGCGGCCTCCAGCAGCGGCCATTGGAACCAGCTGGGGTCGTGCGGATGGGCGCGCACCACCTTGCCGGCCTCGGACAGGCGCACCCACAGGGCCACCTCGCCGCGGAAGGATTCCACCAGGGCCACGCCTTCGCCGGCCCGCATGGGCAGGGGCGCCGACACCGCGCCGTCGGGCAGGCGGGTCAGGATCTGTTCGATCAGGTTCAACGATGTGCGGACTTCTTCCATGCGGATGGCCACGCGGGCGTGGACGTCGCCGTCGGCCAGCACCGGAATGGTGAAGTCCAGGTCGTCATAGGGCGGGTAGCCCGGCAGCTTGCGGGCGTCCACCGACCGCGACGAGGCGCGGCCGACAAAGCCCGAGGCGCCGAAACGGTGCGCCAGGGTGGAATGGACGATGCCGGTGCCGGTGGTGCGGTCCAGCAGCGACGGCGTGTGGTCGTAAAGCGCCACGCCGCGCTTGAAGCCCTTGCGCAGCATTCTGACCAGAGACAACAGTTGCGTCTTGGCAGTCTCGTCCACGTCGACGGCAACCCCGCCGGGGATGACCCGGTCCATCAGCAGGCGATGGCCGAACAGGGCGGCGTTGCTGGCCAACAGCTTTTCGCGCAAGGCGCCCATATGGGCCAGCATGATGGCGAAGGCGGCGTCGTTGCAGATGGCGCCGATGTCGAACAGGTGGTTGGCGATGCGTTCCAGCTCGGCCAAAAGCGCCCGCAGCCAATGGGCGCGGTCAGGGATTTCCAGGCCCAGGGCGGCTTCGACGGCGCGGGCGAAGGCGATGGAATAGGCGACCGTCGAATCACCCGACACCCGCGCCGCGATGCGGGCGGCGTCAAGGATGGGCTTGCCGGCCATCAGGCCTTCGATCCCCTTGTGCACATAGCCCAGCCGTTCTTCCAGGCGCACCACCGTTTCACCCTGGCAGTGAAAGCGGAAATGCCCCGGTTCGATCACGCCGGCATGGACCGGGCCGACCGGGATTTGGTGCAGGCCGTCGCCTTCGGCGGCCAGGAACTTGTAGACATGGCGGCCGCCGTCATATTGGCGCGGTTTTCCCAGCGGATGGGTCACCCCCCAATGGCCATGGTCCAGCCATGGGCGCTGGTCTTCCAGCCCTTCGGGGATCAGGCCCCACAGGTCGCGGATGGCGCGTTCCAGGCGGATGGCGGCAGGACGGAACTGGCCCAGGGCATGGAACGATCCGTCGGGACAGGGATGGGACGCCACCGCGACGGCCCCTGAATCCTCGCCGCGCAGCAGCACGTGCACTTCCGCCGGTTCGCCCCACTGGGCCAGGATTTCCCAGTTGGACACGCTCATCTGTTCGGCCAGGGCCTTCCAGCCCTTGGAATCCAGCTGATAGCGCGGCCATGGGCGGTGGTTGGCCACCTCGCGGCCCATGGACAGGAATTCCAACAGGGTGACGTTTCCCATCATGGCCGCATCATCCCAACATCTTCGCCACGGTTTCGAACCACTGCACCAGGGGGGCGGGCAGGTACAGGCCGGCCACCACCACCATGGTCACATGCAGCCACAACGGCCCATAGGCCAGCCAGCTGGACAAGCCCGTTCGCCCCCCATGGCCGCGCTGCGCCGGCTGCGGTTCGCCGAACAGCATGCCGGTCAGCCGGGTGGCCAGGGCGGCGAAGGCGATCAACAGGCCGACGATCAGGGGCACCGCCAGCAACGGCTGGCGGGCGAAGGTGGAGCTGACCACCAGGAACTCGCTCATGAACACCCCCATGGGCGGCATGCCGGCGATGGCCAGCACCGCCACCGCCAAGCCCCAGCCCAGGGCCGGGTGGCTGACGGTCAGGCCGGTGATCTCGTTCAGGCGCTTGGTGCCCAGGTTCTGGGTGATGGCGCCGACGGCGAAGAAGATGCCCGACTTGGTCAGCGAATGCATGGTCATGTGCAGCAGGCCGGCGAAATTGGCCAAGGGCCCGCCCATGCCGAAGGCGAAGGTCATCACCCCCATGTGCTCGATCGAGGAATAGGCGAACAGGCGCTTGATGTCGCCGCGCCGCATCAGCATGAAGCCCGACAGGAACAGGCTGGACAGTCCCATCAGCACCATCAGCGGTCCCGGCGCCAGGGTGTCGGGGTTGGCGGCGATCAGCATCTTGAAGCGCAACAGGGCGTAAAGGGCGACGTTCAGCAGCAGGCCCGACAGCACCGCCGAAATGGGGGTCGGGCCTTCGGCGTGGGCGTCGGGCAGCCAGGCGTGCAAGGGGGCAAGGCCCACCTTGGTGCCATAACCCACCAGCAGGAAGACGAAGGCCAGATTCAGCAGGTCGGGCTGGAACTTGGCGGCCTGACCGATCAGCAGGGTCCAGGCCATGGCGTCGGCGCCGTCCCCCATCACCGGCTGGGCGGCAAGGTAGACCAAGGTGGTGCCGAACAACGCCAGGCCGATGCCCACCGAGCACAGGATGAAATATTTCCACGCCGCCTCGATGGCTTCGCGCGTGCGGTACAGGCTGACCATCAGCACGGTGGTCAGGGTGGCCGCTTCCACCGCCACCCACATCACCCCGGTGTTGTTGGCCGAAAGCGCCAGCAACATGGTGAACAAGAAGGCCTGGTACATGGAATGGTAAAAGCGCAAATGCAGGTCGGAAAGGCGGGCGGCCGCCGATTCGCGGGCGATGTAGCCGGCCGAGAAGATGGCGGTGGTGAAGCCGACGAAGGTGGTCAGCGCCACCAGATAGACGTTGAAGTCGTCGATGAACAGCAGCCGGGTCGGCGCCGGGCGGTGGGCGAACAGGGTCAGACTGGCGGCGAAGGTGGTGCCCGACACCACGATGTTCAGCCACGACGCCAGCCGCCAGCTGGGCAGCACCGCCAGGAACCCGGCCGAGGCCAGGGGAATGGCCAGGATCAGCAACAGCGGGTTGGCGAACAGCGCATCCAGACTCATGACCGGTCCCCGCGATAGCTTTCCAGATAGGCCACGTCCAGGGAATCGAAGCGTTCACGGATGCGGAAGAAGAAGATGCCGAACACCGTCATCGCCACCAGAACCGAAAAAGCGATGGAGATTTCCACCACCAAAGGCATGCCCTTGGCCGAGACGGCGGCCAGGATCAGGCCGTTTTCCAGGGCCATGAAGCCCACCACCTGGGTCACCGCGTTGCGCCTGGTGATCATCATCAGCATGCCCAGCAGCACCACGCTCATGGCCAGCGCCAGGGATTCGCGGGTCAGCGCGCTGGCCGCCGCCGTCACCGGCAGCACCAGCATGATCGACAACGCCACCAGGGCGACGCCGACGATCATGGTCCAGCCGATGGAAAGCGCGGTTTCCACCGTGCGGTGGATGCCCAGCTTCTCGATCAGCCAATGCAGCGCGAAGGGCACCGCCATGGCCTTGAACAGCAACGCGATGGCGGCGGTGACGTAAAGGTGGGGCGCGTGCTGCACATGGGCCTGCCACGCCGCCGCCGCCGCCAGGGCCACGGCCTGGAAGGCGAAGGTGTTCAACACGGCGAAGACCCGGCGTTGGTACAACAGGCCGAATCCGGCCATCAGCACGGTGGCGCCGATCAGATGGGCGATGTCATAGCTGAATTGTTGGCTCATCACACCGCCTCGGACACATAGAGGAAGATGGTGGCCAACAGCCCCAGCAGCAGGGCGCCGCCCAGGAAGTCGGCATAGCGGAACACCCGCATCTTGGCGATGGAGGTCTCGAACAGCGCCAGCACGGATCCCAGGACGAAGGTCTTGGCCAGGAACGCCGCCAGCCCCAGCAGGGCGCCGATGGCCCCCGCCCCCGGCTGGGCGATGCCCCAGGGGGCGAAAAGCGTGGCGATCAGCGCGATGTAAAGGGTCAGCCGCACCATGGCGGCGGCTTCCACCATGGCGAGGTGGCGGCCGGAATATTCCAGCACCATGGCTTCGTGCACCATGGTCAGCTCCAGATGGGTGGCCGGATTGTCGATGGGGATACGGCCGTTTTCGGCGATGGCCACCATCACCATGGCGGCCAGGGCCAGGCCCAGGCTGACCTCGATGCCGACGTTGCCCGCCAGCACGAAGGCGACGATCTTGGCCGGCGCCGTGGTGCCCGACACCAAAGACAGCGAGAAGGTGATCATCAGCATGGCCGGTTCGGCCAGACTGGCGATCAGCATTTCCCGGCTGGCGCCAAGACCGCCGAAACTGGTGCCCACATCCATGCCGGCCAGCGCCGTCCAGAACCGGCCCACCGCCAACAGCGCCACCAGGGCGATCAGGTCGGCGGCCGGCGCCAGCACCATGTTGGTGGTGAAGGTGGGCACGATGCAGGCGGCCAGCCAGACGCTGGCGAAGGTGACATAAGGGGCGGCGCGGAAAATCCAGCTGGCCGAATGGGCGATCACCGCTTCCTTTTGCAGCAGGCGGTAAAGGTCGCGATAGGGCTGCCAGGGGGCTGCGCCGCGCCGTCCCTGCAGCCGCGCCTTGACCCATCGCACATAGCCGGTCACCAGCGGCGCCAACGCCACCACCAGAAGGATCTGCACGGCTTGCCACAGGATCGCGTTCATAGCTGTTGCCTCACCGCCACCACCAGCAGCATGAACACCAAGGTGCCGAACATCATCAGCAGATAGCCGCGCACCGTCAGGTATTGCAGCTTGTTGACGTGGTCGGCGATCCAGTCCACCGCCTTGCCCAAGGGGACGTAAAGGCCCTGCCAGATGGGATCGATCATGCTGACCGTGTGCTTGGCCGGCGCGGTGTCGCCGGGTTCCGGCATGGTGACGCTTTCGCGGGCCTGGAAAATGGTGTGGCCAAAGGCCCGGCGCAGCGGCTGGGCGAAGGATGGGCCGGTGTACTGGCTTTCGGGGATGTCTTCGGGATGGCCGCAATCCCAAGGGTCGGCGCGTCGCGTCGCCTGGGTGCCCAGGCGGTGGACGACGAAGATGGCGACGGCGAACAAGGAAAGACCGAACATCACCAAGATGGTGGCGGAATAGGCCCCCCGCGTCGCCGACACCGGCGACAGCCAGGGCCAGCCCAGGTCGGCCGACACCGCCAGGTCGATGCCGGTCAACGGCCGCACCACATGGGTCAGGGCGTCGGTGACAGTCACCGGGATCACCCCCATGACCACGCACGCCACCGCCAGCGCCGCCATGGACGCGCGCATGCCGAAGCTGACGTCACAGGCTTCGGCGGCGGCGTCCGAACGCGGGCGGCCCAAAAAGGCGATGCCATAGGCGCGCACGAAGCAGGTGGCGGCCAAGGCGGCGGCCAGGGCCAGGAAGGCGCCGACCACGGGGACGCCGAACTTCATCGCCCAATGGGGCATGGACGGCCCCTTGAACAGCGACTGCAGGATCAGCCATTCCGATACGAAGCCGTTCAACGGCGGCAAGGACGCGATGGCGGCTGCCCCCACCAGAAAGGCGGCGCCGGTCCATGGCATGCGGTTCAACAGGCCGCCCAAGGCCCCCAGGGAACGATGGCCGGTGGCGGCGATCACCGCGCCGGATCCCAGGAACAGCAGGGTCTTGAACACCGAATGGTTGGCCATGTGGTAAAGGCTGGCGACCAGGGCCAGGGCGGCCAGTTCCTTTTGGCCGTCGCCCTTGAAGGCGATGGCCAGCCCCAGGCCGATGATGGCGACGCCGATGTTTTCCACGGTGGAATAGGCCAACAGCTTTTTCAAATCGTCTTGCAGCACCGCATAAAGCACGCCGAGCACGGCGGTGACGCCGCCGGCCAGCATCAAAGCGGCGCCCCAATGCCAGGACAGTTCGCCATGCAGGTCCAGCAGGATGCGGATCATGCCGTAAAGCGCCACCTTGGTCATGACGCCGCTCATCAGCGCCGAAACATGGCTGGGGGCGGCGGGATGGGCCAAGGGCAGCCAGGCATGCAACGGCACCAAGCCGGCCTTGGAACCGGTGCCCAGGATGGCCAGCAACGCCACCAGGAAGCCGCCCAGGCTGCCCAGTTCGCGCAGGCGCATGGCGTCGAAGGTGTAATCGCCGCCCGGTCCGGCCAGCAGGCCGAAGCACGGCAACAGACAGAAGGTACCGAACACCGCCATGATCACGTAGACGGTGCCGGCGCGGCGGTTTTCCGCGTCCTTGTGGTCGGACACCACCATCAGCCACGACGCCAGCGACATGCATTCCCACGCCACCAGGAAAGTGAAGGCGTCGTCGGCCAGCAGCACCAGATTCATTGCCAGCAGGAAGATGGGGTAAAACGGCGTCACCCGGCGGCGCTGCGGCAGGTGCCCGCCATAGCCCACCGCGAAAGCCGAGGCGGCGGCGGCCGACAGATTGATGATCAGCAGGAACAGGGCGGTCAGGTTGTCGATGCGGAAATGCGCCTTGATCCATGGCAGGCCCAGGGGCAGCACCGCCGAGGGCGCCCCCGAATGGCCCCCCAGATATTGCAGGCCTCCGGCCAGCAAAGCCGCCGAGGCGACGAAGCACCCGGCATAGACGACGCCGTGGCTGAAATCCCGGCGGCCGGCCAGGATGGCGAACACCGCCAGCAGCGGCAGCGTCATCAGGGCACCGGCGATCAGCATGTCAAAAGGCTTCCCGGCCGCGACCGGCCCAGGCTGTTCAACTTGCTCAAGAAAACCCTCCACCCCCGGACGGGGCGCTCCCGGATGCCGGCCTGTTTCGGCATGGTGATTTATTTGGTATCAGGCTGCCGAAAAGCTTAAACCAGCGGGGTGGCCGGGGGCAAGGGGGGCGAAAGATTATTTCAGCGCCAGAATCCAGGTCACCAGCTTGCGGATGTTGGCTTCCGACACCCGCTTGTTGGGCGACATGGGGACGTCGCCCCAGTTGCCCGAACCGCCTTCGCGCACCTTGACCACCAAACGCTCAAGCGCGCCGGCGTCGCCGCGATAGCGTTTGGCCACGTCGGTCCAGGCCGGGCCGGTAACCTTTTCGTGGACGTCGTGGCAGGTGGTGCAGCGGCTTTTGTCGGCCAGTTCCAGCATGGCCGCGTCGTCGGCCCGGGCCGGTGTCGCCAGCAGCAAGGGCAGCAGACAGGCCAGCCGGCGCATGGTCAGGCCCCCACGGCGAAGGACTTTTCCGCCTGCCGGATCTGGCCGATGCCCTGGATCATTTCCGACGCCATGAAGTCGGCGCGCTTGACCGGGCCGCCGGCATTGGGGCGGGGGAACATGCGGGCGAAGGAATTCATCTTCACCGTCAGGCCGCACAACACGGCGCCGATGGTGATGTGATACTTCTCGATCAGGGTTTTGACCTGACGGAATTCTTCCTGGTTCAGGTTGCCCCACATCTCGCGGGTACGCTTTTCAAAGACTTCCAGCCGGCCGGTGATGGACGCCGACATGTTGTTGATGGTGTCTTCGATGGTGTCGCAGGTCTTCATCAGACCCTGGTCCTGTTTCAGCTGGAAATGGCTGCGGATCGGCTTCATGGCGTCGACGCAGGCCGAGAAATAGGGTTCCAGCCGGTCCAGGCAGTGACGGAAATAGGACAGCGACAGGAAGGTGTCGCCGTAATCTTCCAGAAAGCGCGGCACGTCCCAGATGTCGATGTTCAGGCTGGTGGCCATCTGTTCCAGGCGCTGGCGGGCCTTTTTCACGTCGGGGTCGCGGAACAGGTGCAGCAGATCGTCATAGGTTTCCACGTTCACCGCTTCGTCGGCATAGATCAGCTTCATCAGCGGACGGGTGAACATGATCATGTACTTGGTCAGCTCGTTGGCCTTGTCCGGGCTCAGCTTCAACGCCGAATAGTCGTTCACCGGGATGCCGTGCTCGCGCAGGCTGATGCGCAGGCTGTAGACGTCGTAGCTGGGCAGCAGGGCCAGACGGCGCAGGATGGCGTGGTCGGGGTGAAGCTCGTCCAGCGGCCAGCCGAACATGCGCGGCAGGCTTTCGATGTCCACCTGCCCCGATCCGGTCTGTTCGTCGGAAAAAATTTCGATGACGCTTTTCAGCCGCACGTTCTTGATCAGCTTGGCGCTTTGCAAGGCCGGCGTTTCCAGCGGGATGATCGACAGCGGCAGCACGAACATGGAATCCATGTCACTGTCGGCAATTGGGTTCAGTTCTTCGTCCATGGGTCCCCGAAAACGGCCCAGTTAATCAGATTGCATATTGCCGTAAAGGCTTGACGGGGGAAACCTTGAAAAATTGCCGGTTGGAATGACATCCCCCGCAGGCCTTGGATATTATATGAGGAAAAATTGAAATATGGGCTTATACTGCCGTCCAAACGGGGCGGCATCAGCAAAAGCCGTCCGGCAAAAAAGCAAAACCGGGAGGACACTTTCGTGCAGACGAAGCTGCTGATGCGCCGCCTTGTCCTGGCGGCGGCCCTGTTTTTGGTTCCGGCCCTGGCGGGGGCGCAGGAACTGCGATTTTTCCAATTGGGAACCGGGCCGACCGGTGAAACCCGTTTTCCCGTCGGCGGGCTGATCGCCAACGCGCTGTCCAACCCGCCCGGATCGCGGGAATGCGACAAGGGCGGCTCGTGCGGGGTGCCGGGGATGGTGGCGGTGGCCAAGTCCACCGGCGGCTCCATCGCCAACGTGGAGGCCATCGCGGGCAAGCGCCTGGACGCCGCCTTGGTTCATGCCGACATCGCTTATTGGGCCTATCACGGCACCGGCATCTACAAGGGCAAGGGGGCGGTGTCCAACCTGCGCGGCATCGCCATGCTGTACCCGGAAACCCTGCAATTGATCGCCCGCAAGGATGCCAAGATCGCGTCCGTCAAGGACCTGAAGGGCAAAAGGGTGTCCTTCGGCGAGATGGAATCGGGGTCGTTGGTGCACGGCAAGCTGTTGCTGGAAGCTTTCAAGCTGACCGAAAAGCAGGTCAAGCTGTCCTATCTGAAGCCTGGACCCGCGGCCGACGCCCTGGCCGAGGGCAAGCTGGACGCCTTCCTGATGGTCGACGCCTACCCGGTGCCGCTGATCGCCGACCTTGCCCGACGCAGCGACGTCGTGGTGGTGCCGCTGCTGGGGGCCTCTGTCGACGCCATGCTGGAAAAGTATCCCTTCCTGCTGCGTTCGGACATCGCCGCCGCCACCTATCAGGGCCAGCCCGACGTGGTGCCCTCCCTGGGCGTCGGCGTCACCTTGGTGACCGGGGCCGAACAGGACGAGAAGCTGATCTATGGCGTCACCCGGGCGTTGTGGCATCCCAGCACCCAGAAGCTGTTGGCCCAGTCCAGCCCCAGTTCCGCCCATGTCCATCTGGACGCCCGCGCCGTCGAGAAGATGGGGATCCAGTTGCATGGCGGCGCTTCGGCATTCTATTTCGACGCGGGGCTTGATCGCTAACGGGCAACACACCCCTTGGGGAATCGGGGGCGGCGATATATGGTTGCGCCATGACCGAGACCGCCCAGACCACGCCCTATCGCGTCCTTGCCCGCAAGTACCGTCCGACCGATTTCGCCACCCTGATCGGTCAGGAAGCCATGGTGCGCACCCTGACCAACGCCATCGCGTCGGGGCGTCTGGCCCATGCCTTCGTGCTGACCGGCGTGCGCGGAGTGGGTAAGACGACGACGGCGCGCATCATCGCGCGGGCCTTGAATTGCGTCGGTCCCGACGGCCAGGGCGGGCCGACCATCGATCCGTGCGGCGTCTGCGAACATTGCCGCGCCATCGCTGAAGACCGCCATGTCGACATCCTGGAAATGGACGCCGCCAGCCGCACCGGCGTGAACGACATCCGCGAGATCATCGAAAGCGTGCGCTACCGGCCGACCTCGGCGCGGTTCAAGGTCTACATCATCGACGAAGTGCACATGCTGTCCACCGCGGCCTTCAACGCGCTTTTGAAGACGCTGGAGGAACCGCCGGAACATGTGAAGTTCATCTTCGCCACCACTGAAATCCGCAAGATTCCGGTCACCGTGCTGTCGCGCTGCCAGCGTTTCGACCTGCGGCGGGTGGAAATGGACGTGCTGGCCAAGCATTTCGCCGGCATCGCCGAAAAGGAACAGGCCGACATCGAGGACGGCGCCCTGCGGCTGATCGCCCGGGCCGCCGACGGTTCGGTGCGCGACGGCCTGTCGCTGTTGGACCAGGCCATTTCCCACGGCGCCGGCACGGTTTCCGAAGCCCAGGTCCGCGACATGCTGGGGCTGGCTGACCGGGCGCGGGTGTTCGACCTGTTCGAACTGGTGATGAAGGGGCAGATGGCCCCGGGGCTGGATTTGCTGGCCGAACAATACGCCCTGGGCGCCGATCCGGCGGTGGTGGTCCAGGACATGCTGGAACTGGCCCATTGGCTGACCCGGTTGAAGATCACCCCCGACGCCGCCGATTCCTCGGCCGCCTCGGAAACCGAACGGGTCAAGGGCGCCCAGATGGCGCAAGACCTGTCCATGGCCCAGTTGACCCGCTGCTGGCAGATGCTGCTGAAGGGATTGGGTGAGGTGCGGTCCGCCCCCAACCCGCTGCAGGCCGCCGAAATGTGCCTGGTGCGTCTGGCCTATGCCGCCGACCTGCCCAGCCCGGCCGACCTGATCGAGCAATTACGCGACAATCCGCCGGCGCCCCGTGGGCCGGGGGGCGGTGGTGGTGGTGGAATGCCCATGGGCGGCGGCGCCGTTCATGCCGGGGCCGGCCAGTCCATCGCGCCGGGCAACATGGGCGGTCCCAGCGCCGCCTTGAAGATGGAACCGGCCGTTGCCGCCCAGCCTTTGCAATTGCCCGCCATGCCGGCGACTTTTGCCGAAGTGGCGGCGCTTTTTACCGAAAAGCGCGAAGGCATCCTGGCGGTGCAGTTGCGCACCCAGGTCAGCCCGGTGAAGTTCGAGCCCGGCCGTATCGAATTCCGCCCGCACAAGAACGCCGACCGCGACCTGGCCCCCAAGGTGGCGCGGCTGTTGTCGGAATGGACTGGGCGGCGGTGGACGGTGACCGTCAACCTGACCGATCCGGCCGAGCCGACGCTGTCCGAACAGGATGCCCTGGCCGAACACAAACGTCGTGAAGACGCCGCCAACCACCCGCTGGTGCGTGCCGTCCTTGACGCCTTTCCCGGCGCCGCCATCGAAGTGGTGCGCGACCTGACCCCGGTCGAATCCGACGACGCGGATTTGGCCTTTGACGCTGATTTGCCCCCAGGAGACGAGGAACCATGAAAAATCTTGGCAACCTGATGAAGCAGGCCCAGCAGATGCAGACCAAGATGGCCGAGATGCAGGCCAAGCTGGGCGATCTGGAAGTCACCGGCGCCGCCGGTGGTGGCATGCTGCAGGTGACCCTGAACGGCAAGTTCGAACTGAAGAAGATCAAGATCGACAAGGGGCTGGTCGACCCGGAAGACGTGGAAGTGCTGGAAGACCTGATCCTGGCCGCCTTCAACGACGCCAAGGTCAAGGCCGAAGCCGCCATGCAGGAAGAAATGGCCAAGGTCACCGGTGGCCTGAACCTGCCCCCGGGCATGAAGCTGCCGTTCTGATGGCGGAATGAAATTATGGTCGGCCCCGAGATCGAGCGCCTGATGCAACTGCTGTCGCGGTTGCCCGGTCTGGGGCCGCGTTCCGCCCGCCGGGTGGCGCTGCATCTGGTGGAAAAGCGTGAAACCCTGTTGTTGCCCCTGACCCAGGCCTTGGCGGCGGTGGGGGAAACCGTCAAGACCTGTTCGGTCTGCGGCAATTTCGACAGCCGCGATCCCTGTTCCATCTGTTCCGACGACAAGCGCGACCCCACCATCTTGTGCGTGGTGGAAGGGGTGGGCAGCCTGTGGGCCATGGAGCGCACGGGAATGTTCCGGGGGCGTTACCATGTCTTGGGCGGGCTGCTTTCGGCGCTGGACGGCATCGGCCCCGACGACCTGGGCCTGCCAGCCTTGCGGGGGCGTCTGACCGACGGCGCCGTGCGCGAGGTGGTGCTGGCGACGCCGGCCACCGTGGACGGCCAGACCACCGCCCATTACATCGCCGAATATCTGGCCGGCAGCAACGTGGCGGTCACCGCCCTGGCCCATGGCGTGCCGGTGGGCGGCGAGCTGGATTACCTGGATGACGGCACCATCGGCGCGGCGCTCAGGGCCCGTCGGTCCTTCTGATTGCCACCATCATTTCGCCGGAATGCGGGGGCAGTTTATGTCCATGCGCCCATTCGTCCTGGCCCTGGTTCTGTTGTTATCCGCCTGCACCGGCCAAAGCCCGGTGATCCAGGTGGAAAGCACGCGCTTTCATCAGGCGGGCATGACGCCGCGATCCTTTGTCGTTCTGCCGCCGGCTGGTCAGGTTCCCGACGCCCTGTTCACCGCCACCGCCGATCAGGTGGTGACCGCCATGACCGCCTTGGGCTGGCGGCAATCGGACGCCGAGGACGGCCGGGCGGCGGTGGTGCGGTTGCGCTATGGCACCGACGCCCCGGTGCGGGAAACCGTGCTCAGCCCCAGCGCCGTGCCGCCTGTGGGGGCGTGGGGGTACCGCCGCCGTTGGGACGACCCCTTTCCCTATTGGCAGGCCGAGCGGGTGGTCTATGTGCCGAAATGGCTGAGTCTGACCATCGCCGATGGCGATGACGTTCGCGCGCCCCTGTTGTTCGAGGGACGGGTCACCAGTCGCCGAGGCGGGGCCGAGATCGGCCCCATCCTGCCTTATCTGGTGCGCGGTATGTTCGATGGGTTCCCCGGCCCCAACGGCGGGACCGAGCAAAAAGCGCTGACGGTTCAGCCTTGAGCGGCTTCGTCGCCGGCGGTCAGGGCCGCCTGGACGATCAGGTCGCCGAATTCGCGCAGGTAAACCGAGCCCTTGACGGTGCGCTGCACCAGAACCGAGCGACGGTCGGCGTCGTCGGTTTTGCGCTTGATCAGGCCCAGTTCGGACAGGCGATCCAGCGCCCGGGTGATGGCCGGCTTGGACACGTTCATGGTCACCGCCAGACCGCGTACGGTGTGGGGCGGTGGCGTCAGGTAGACGGTCAGCAGCAGGGCCATTTGACGCGCCGACAAGTCGGGCCCGTCCCGTCGCACACTCTCGACGATCGCGCCGCGCCACAGGTCTAGCGCCTGCACAGCCTTCAGTTGGAAGCCCATGTCCCTGCCTATTCGTTCCGCCGACGAAATCTTTTACCCGAGCGGCTGCCGCCGGGCAAGACCCCTATACTGAATTGTATCGCTTGCGAAAGGTTAAGGATTGGTTCCAAAGCGTTGGATAATCATCGCATACAGGGCGCGCAACGCCATGGCTTCGCCGCCGTCGGGGCGACCGGGGCGTGACGAGGTGTTCCAGGCCATGATGTCGAAATGCGCCCACGGGATGTTCGGGCCGACGAATTCCGCCAAAAACAGCGCGGCGGTGATCGCCCCGGCATAGGGGCCGTCGGAAATGTTGTTGATGTCGGCCACCTTGCTTTCCAGCAGCCGCCGATAGGGGCGGTGCAGCGGCAGGCGCCAGACCGGATCGGCCCAAGTCTCGCCGGCGCGGGCGATGTCGGCGGCCAATGGATCGTCGTTGCAGAACATGGCGGCGATCTCGGTGCCCAGCGCGGTGCGGGCGGCGCCGGTCAGGGTGGCCATGTCGATGATCATCTCGGGCTTTTCGCGCGATGCCTCGGCCAGGGCGTCGCACAGGATCAGCCGGCCTTCGGCGTCGGTGTTGCCCACTTCCACCGTCAGACCCTTGCGGGTGGGCAGCACGTCGCCGGGGCGCATGGCTTCGCCCGAGACGGCGTTCTCCACCGCCGGGATCAGCACCCGCAGCCGCACCGGCAGCTTGGCGTCCATGATCATCGACGCCAGGCCCAGCACATGGGCGGCGCCGCCCATGTCCTTTTTCATCAGCTTCATGTTGCCCGACGACTTGATGTCCAGGCCGCCGCTGTCGAAGCACACGCCCTTGCCCACCAGGGTCAGCTTGGGGTGGCTTTCGTCACCCCACACCAGGTCGACCAGACGCGGCTGGCGCCCCGAGGCGGCGGCGCGGCCGACGGCGTGGATGGCGGGATAATTCTCGGCGATCAGGCCGTTGCCCACCACCACCTTGACCCGGGCGCCGAAATCGGCGGCCAACACCTCGGCAGCGGTGGCCAGTTCGGCCGGGCCAAGGTCGGCGGCGGGGGTGTTGATCAGGTCGCGCACCAAAGCGGTGGCGGTGACGGTGCGCTTGACCAGGCCGCGATCGGCATGTTCCGGCCACACCAGACGCGGCCAGTCCCGCGCCGGGCGCGCCTTGTAACGGCCGAAGGCATAGGTGGCCAGGGCCCAGGATTGCGCCGCCCAACTGGCGGACTTGGCGGGAAGAGCGGGGATGATGGCATAGGTTCCCGGCGCCAGCTTGGCCGGCAGACCGGCAAACGCCCAGGGGTCGTCGTCTTCCGCCATGCCCACCAGCACGGCGGCGATGGAACCGTCGGGGGCCGGCATGGAAAGCGTTTGGCCGGCTTCGCCGGTGAAGGAATGGGCGGCGGTCCAAGCGCGGCCCGGTTCCGGCTGGGTTTCCAGCCAGGCATCCAGGTCCGACTTCTTCAGGGGGATCAGTCCGACGGTCCCGGCTTCCCACTCGACCAGATGTTCCAGCACGCTGTCGCTCCTTGATTCGTCACATATTCACAATGGCGGATGTGGGGGCGGTTGCAAAGACCCCCTTGCGTCTTGCCCCCGGCCACGACCATCATCCAACCCCCATGGATTCGGAGGTCCCTATGTCGCGTGACGTCACCTTGATCATCGGCACCAAGCGCTTTTCGTCGTGGTCTTTGCGGCCGTGGCTGGCGGCCAAGATGGCCGGTCTGAACGTCGCCGAGACCGAGATCGCCCTGCGCCAGCCCGACACCAAGGCCAGCATCCTGACCCATTCGCCGTCCGGCAAGGTGCCGTGCCTGATCCATGACGGGCTGGTGGTGTGGGATTCCCTGGCCATTTGCGAATACCTGGCCGAAACTTTCCCCGATGCCGGGCTGTGGCCCGACGACCGCGCCGCTCGCGCCGTCGCCCGGGCGGTATCGTGCGAGATGCATTCCGGCTTCGTCGCCCTGCGCAACGCCTGCTCCATGGACATGTGTGCCCACACGCCGATGACCGAGCTGGCCGATGATCTGGCCGCCGACATCCGCCGCATCAGCGCCATCTGGGACGATTGCCGGGCGCGTTTCGGGGCTGGAGGGCCGTTCCTGTTCGGCCGTTTCTCGGTGGCCGACGCCATGTTCGCCCCGGTGGTCAGCCGCTTCACCACTTACGACCTGCCGCTGAATGACGTGGGCCGGGCTTATTGCGCCGCCATGTGGGCCTTGGCCCCCATGCAGGACTGGAAGGCCGCTTCGGTCTGAAACAGAAAAGGCCGGTTCCCTAAGGAACCGGCCCTTTTGCTTTGGCTGTCCGCGATTATGAACGCGCCAGCGGCTTGTACTTGATGCGGTGCGGCTGGTCGGCGTCGACGCCCAGGCGGCGCTTGCGGTCGGCTTCGTAGTCCTGGTAGTTGCCTTCGAACCACACGACTTGGCTGTCACCTTCGAAGGCCAGGATGTGGGTGGCGATACGATCCAGGAAGAAGCGATCGTGGCTGATGACCACGGCGCAGCCGGGGAATTCGGCCAGGGCGTCTTCCAGGGCGGACAGGGTTTCCACGTCCAGGTCGTTGGTCGGTTCGTCCAGCAGGATGACGTTGGCGGGACGGCTCAGCATCTTGGCCAGATGGACGCGGTTGCGTTCACCGCCCGACAGCACACCCACCTTCTTTTGCTGGTCGGCGCCCTTGAAGTTGAACAGCCCGGCATAGGCGCGGGAATTGATCTTGCGCTTGCCCAGGTCGATTTCTTCCTGGCCGTCGCTGATTTCTTCCCACACGGTCTTGCCCGCGTCCAAGCTGTCGCGGCTTTGGTCCACATAGCCCAGGACAACGGTCTCGCCCACGGTGAAGGTGCCGGTGGTCGGCTGTTCGGCGCCGGTGATCATGCGGAACAGGGTGGTCTTGCCGGCACCGTTGGGGCCGATGATGCCGACGATGCCGCCCGGCGGCAGCATGAAGTTCAGGTTTTCATAAAGCAGGTTGTCGCCAAAGGCCTTGGACACGTTCTTGGCCTCGATGACCTTGCCACCCAGGCGCGGGCCCGGCGGGATCGAGATGACGGCGGGGCCGGTGGCCTTTTCCTGGCTCTTGGCGACCAGGTCTTCGAAGGCGTTGATACGGGCCTTGGACTTGGTCTGACGGGCCTTGGGGCTGGAGCGCACCCATTCCAGCTCGTCGCGGATGGCGCGCTGGCGGGCGCTTTCTTCGCGTTCTTCCTGGGCCAGACGCTGACCCTTTTGCTCCAGCCAGCTGGTGTAGTTGCCCTCGTAGGGGATGCCGTGGCCGCGTTCCAGTTCCAAGATCCAGCCGGTGACGTTGTCCAGGAAGTAGCGATCGTGGGTGATCATCACCACGGTGCCCGAATAGTTTTCCAAGAAGCGTTCCAGCCAGGCCACCGATTCGGCGTCCAGGTGGTTGGTGGGTTCGTCCAAGAGCAGCATGTCGGGATGCGACAGCAGCAGGCGGCACAGCGCGACACGGCGCTTTTCACCACCCGACAGCTTGTCCACCGACCAGTCCGACGGCGGGCAGCGCAGGGCGTCCATGGCGATTTCCACCTTGCGGTCCAAATCCCAGGCGTCGGCGGCGTCGATCTTTTCCTGCAATTCGCCCTGTTCGGCGATCAGGTCGTTCATCTCGTCGTCGGTCATCTCTTCGCCGAACTTGGCCGAAACCTCGTTGAAGCGGTCCAGCAAAGCCTTGGTCGGCGCGACACCTTCCATGACGTTGCCCAGCACGTCCTTGGCCGGGTCCAGATGCGGTTCCTGGGACAGATAGCCGATCTTGACGCCTTCGGCGGCCCAGGCTTCGCCGCCATATTCCTTGTCGATGCCGGCCATGATCTTCAACAGCGTCGACTTACCGGCGCCGTTGACGCCCAAGACGCCGATCTTGGCGCCGGGCAGGAAGGACAGCGTCAGGCCCTTCAGGATGTCCTTGCCGCCGGGATAGGCCTTGGTCAGGCCCTTCATCACATAGACGTATTGATAGCTGGCCATGAAAAAGAACCTCCGGGCACGCGCGAATTTGAAATGGTTGCAAGGGGTTTAGACGGGGCAGGGGGCTGCCGTCAAGGATGACCCGCGCGAGCTTGGAAGGTCTGGGCCGCGTTCAATGCCCCTTGCCAGCATGGCTGGCAAGGAGGACCATCTTCCGGACAAAAGGATAAATCGCCTGGGAGGGCCCGAAAATGACCGGCAAGACAGTTTCGCTTCCGCGCGCCGCCGCCCTGGTGGGGCCGTTTTCCAGCGGCAAGACCAGCCTGCTGGAAGCCCTGCTTTTCCGCGCGGAAGCCATCCCCCGGCAAGGCCGCATCAAGGACGGCAACACGTTGGGCGACGCCAGCGCCGAAGCCCGCGCCCGCATGATGAGCGTCGAGCCCAATCTGGCCAGTGTCGAATTCATGGGCGAGAAATGGAGCTTCGTCGATTGTCCCGGTTCGGTGGAGTTCCAGCAGGACGCCTATAACGCGCTGCTGGCGGTGGACGCCGCCATCGTGGTGTGCGAACCCGATCCGGCCCGCGCCGTCATGGTGGCGCCGCTGTTGAAGTTCCTGGACGCGCACCAAATCCCGCATCTGCTGTTCGTCAACAAGATGGACACTGGCGGCATCCGCCTGAAAGAAACGCTGGAGGCGCTGCAGGCGGTGTCCGAACGGCCGCTGGTGCTGCGCGAAGTGCCCATCCGCGACGGCGACAAGGTCACCGGTTACGTCGACCTGGTCAGCGAGCGGGCTTACAAGTACCGGCCGGGCCAGAAATCCGACCTGATCAAGATTCCCGATTCGGCGCGTGACGAGGAACAGGCGGCCCGCCAGGAAATGCTGGAACATCTGGCTGACTTCGACGACCACCTGATGGAAGAACTGCTGGAAGACGTGGCGCCGCCTTCGGACGAAGTCTATGGCGACCTGACCCGCGATCTGGCCGAGGATCTGATCGTGCCTGTGTTCTTCGGCTCGGCCGAAAGCGACGGCGGCATCACCCGGCTGTGGAAGGCGCTGCGCCACGAAGTCCCCGAACCCACCGCCACCGCCGCCCGTCTGGGCTTCACCAATGGTGGCGCTCCGGTGGCCCGGGTGTTCAAGACCCAGCACGCCGCCCATGCCGGCAAGCTGTCGTGGTCGCGTGTGCTGCGCGGCGAATTCGCCGACGCGCAAGCCTTGGCCGGCGGCAAGGTGTCCGGGGTGTTCGCCCCCGGCTTGGGCAATCCGGCCAAGGTGGCCAAGGCGGGCCTGGGCGATCTGGTGGCTTTCGGCAAGCTGGACAACGCCGCCACCGGCATGGTCCTGGGCGGTGACGGCCAGACGGGAACGCCATGGCCGGCACCGTTGGACCCGTTGTTCGCCATGGCGCTGGAGGCGGAAAAGAAAGGCGACGACGTCAAGCTGTCGGGGGCTTTGACCAAGCTGGTCGAGGAAGACCCGTCCTATCGTCTGGAACAAAACGCCGAATTCGGTGAGACGGTGCTGTGGGGGCAAGGCGAAATCCACCTGATGGTGGCTTTCGAACGGCTGAAAAGCCGCTTCGGCATGGGGGTTGTCACCCACAAGCCGACGGTGCCCTACAAGGAAACCATCAAGAAATCCGCATCGGTGCATGGTCGCCACAAGAAGCAGTCGGGCGGCCATGGACAGTTCGGCGACGTGCACCTGGAGATCAGGCCGCAGCCGCGTGGCGCCGGCTTCGTCTTCGAAGACAAGATCGTCGGTGGCGCCGTGCCGCGCAACTACATCCCGGCGGTGGAAGATGGCGTTTCTGAATTCCTGAGGCAGGGGGCCTTGGGGTTCCCGGTGGTCGATCTGGCGGTGACGCTGACCGACGGCAGCTATCATAGCGTCGATTCGTCGGACATGGCGTTCAAGACCGCGGCGCGCATCGCCATGGTCGAAGGCCTGCCGCAATGCGAATCGGTGCTGCTGGAACCCATCCTGGCGGTGGACATCTCGGTGCCCGCCGACTTTACCTCGAAGGCCCAGCGCATCATCACCGGTCGGCGTGGCCAAATCCTGGGCTTCGACGCCAAGGATGGCTGGACTGGCTGGGATCAGGTCTCGGCCTATCTGCCGCAAGCGGAAATGGGCGACCTGATCGTCGAGTTGCGGTCCTTGACCATGGGGGTGGGCACCTTCGCCTGGCGCTTCGACCATTTGCAGGAACTAAGTGGCCGCACCGCCGACCAAGTGGTGGCGGCGCGCAAGGAAGCCCTGGCGAAAAAGGGCTGAGATGAAAAAGGCAGGCCCCGGAGCGATAGAGCCGTTGGGACTAGGTGTGTTTGAGGGAAGCCCCGTGTCAGGCATAGCGCCGGATATGGGGCTTTTCATTTGCCAAAGATTTTTTCGTCATGGCCGGGCTTGACCCGGCCA
>MKVK01000031.1 GCA_001898825.1 Magnetospirillum sp. 64-120 | reverse complement strand
AGGGCTTCGCCGTGGTCGCCGGCGAGGTGAAGACGTTGGCCACCCAGACCGCCAAGGCCACCAGCGAGATCACCGACCAGATCCTGGCGGTGCAATCGGCCACCCACGACGCTGTGGACGCCATCCGCACCATCACCCAGACCATCGGTTCCATGTCGGAAGTGGCGTCCACCATCGCCGCCGCCGTCGAGGAACAATCGGCCGCCACCAAGGAAATCAGCCGCAACGTCAACCAGGCGGCGTCCGGTGCCCATGACGTGTCTGAATTCATCAACCGTCTGGTGGGGGTGACCCGGGAAGTGGGCGACAACGCCGCCCAGGTTTCCCATTCCTCGGAACTGCTGAGCGATCAGACCGGCCGCTTGCGCGGCGAGGTGGAAAGCTTCCTGGCCACCGTCCGGGCATCATGAAATGGGGGCGGTTTACCGGCCGCCACCCAGCGCCTTGAAGATGTTCTGCAGGATCTTGCGGCCGCCCTTTGCTTCGTCGCCGCTGGTGTCGCCGCCGTCGTTCCCAAGGGCGCGACCCAACCCGCTTTGGACCAGGGCCTTTTGCAGGGCGTTGACGTCGACGACAGTGCGCGGATTGTCGACGGGGCCGTTCAGGCGCAACACCACCGGGGTGGCGGGCAATGCCGCCAGGGCCAGGGACAGGCTGCTGTCGGTGGTCCAGGGAACCAGGGCGACGGACAGGTCGGCGGCCAAGGTGCCGCCGTCGGCCTTCAGCGTCAGATCGGGGCTTCGGGCGGTGCCGCCGGCCACTTTCAAGCTGCCGGCCAGGGTCTGGAAATCGGTCTTTCCACCCTTCAGTCCGCTTTGCGCCAAGGCCAGGATGTTGCCGATATTGCGCAGATTGGTCATCTGGCTGTTGATGGCGGCCAAGTCGATGCCGTCCACAACGCCGTCGCGGGCGTCCAGACGTCCGTCGCCCACCGCCGAGGCCGCCATGTCCTGGGCGCTGCGTCCGCTGGCTTTCAACCGGAGCTGGGCGTCGGCCCGGCCCGAAGCAAGGCGAAGCCCGGCGAAACCCGCTTTCATCCGGCTGAGGTCGGCGCCTTTGATCTGGGCCTGGATATCCAGGCCGGGCTGGGGCTGGGCGACAAGCCGGCCCTTGGCGCTGACCTGTCCGTCCAGATAGCCGGCCTGCAGGTCCTCGATGGTGGCGACGCCCTGGGCCAAGGCCAGGGTCAGGCGTGGCTGATCAAGGCGGCCGAAATCACCGTTCAGGCTGTTGGCGGCAAGGTCGAAGCGCCCATCCAGCAGGCTCAACGCCGACCAGTCCAGCGGGGCGCTGGTAAAGGGCGATCCACCTTTCTTGTTACTGGCCGGTTTGCTGCTGGCAGCGCGGGCCTGCCGAGCCGCCTTGCCGCCCAATTTCGGCTGCGGTGCCACGAAGGTCGGGCGGGGCGAGCCGGGCAGCTTCGCCAAGTCGATGTCGCCGGCCCGCAATTGTGCCTGGATCTGCGGGCGTGGCGTGGTCAGGTCGGCCGAGACCTGGCCGCGCACCGACAACGATCCCAGGCGGGCCTCGATCTCGGGGATTTCCACCTTGCCGTCCAGGGATGTCAGCTTGGCGGCGACGGCGGTGTCGTTCCAGGTGCCGACGGCGCCCGACCATTGGGCGGTCAGCCCGTCCTGCCATGTCCCGGTCAGGTTGCCCTTGATCAGCAGGTCGTCGTGCTTGGCCAGAAAGTTGGTCAACCGCACTTGCTGGGGGGAAAACGACAGGTCCGAACGCCCGGAAATCCCCGGGCCGTTCAGCCGCAGGCGGCCGGTGAACGCCGCCGCGTCCAGCACGCCGTCCAGATCGGCACGGATGTCTTGCCCCCATCGCAGCCCGGCATGACGGATCACCAGATCGCCCTGATCCAGCCCGGCGCGGATTTCCAGGTTATGCAGGGCTTGGCCGTGCCAGGCCAGGCGGCCCACGTTCAGACGCAGGTTGGCCAACACATTGTCCGGCAAGCTGGGAAAGCTGCTGGCGGTCTGGGCCGCAACGCCGGGCGTCTTGGCCGGTTTCGGGGCGTCGCCGGTCGGCGGGGTCAGGGCGACGGGCAGCAGGGCGGGCAGCGCCGCCGACTTCGGGGCGTACCAGGATGCCAGATCCAGGCTGTCGACATCCAGGTCGGCGTCAACCAGGGATGGGGATCCGGCCAGCACCATGACCGATCCGCCGGCCCGACTGCCTGCCGAGTCCAGTGTCAGGTTGACCAAAGAAAACTGGCCGTCGCCCCATTCCAGATCGGCTTCGGCCTGCAGGCTGCGTCCGGCGGGCAGCGACAGGCCGGGCAACAAGCCGGCCAGGTTGCCGGCATTCAGGGTCAGGTGGCCGCTCAGGGCTGGGCCGGGCTCAAGGCCGCCTTCAAAACGCAATGCGGTGTTCAGGGTGGGGATGGTCAGGCGCAGTTCCGCGGCGTTGTCGGCGGCCACATGGGCGGCAAAGGTGACGGCGTGGCCGTTCCACTTGGAAAAGCCGTCGATCCGTTTGGCGCCCAGTTGCACTTCCAGCCCGTCCACGGTCATGCCGCCCAAGCGGGCATGGTCGAACACCACGGCGCTGACCTGGACCCGTCCGGTCAGCAGCGACAGCGGCGACACCCGCAGCGACAGGCGCTCGATGCGGGCAAGGGTGGTTTCGTCCTGGCTGACCTGGACGTTTTCCACCGACAGGGCCGGCGGCAGCAAGGTCAGGCGTGACGAGCCCCCCAAAGCAACCTTCAGACCGGTGTCGTGTTCGAACTGGGCCGCCAGACGGGCGACTTCGCCGTTCCAGTCCCGCAGCAGCAACAGCAAGGTGGCCAGGCAGGCCACGGCAGTCACCACGAACACACCGATCTTTTTTCGTCCGCCCATCATCGCCCCGTCTTCTCGCCTGGCCGTACTCTACTCCAGGCGTCGGCGCCCCGCACCAGCCAAAGGCCCGTCAGCCAAAGGTCGTCACCAGACGGTCCAGCAGCACCACCCACAGCGCCAGGACGACGCCGCCCGAGACCACGTAAAGGCCGTTCCAGTCGCGTCCCACCACCTTGACGCCGACGCCGCCGATGCGGGCCACGGTCAGCACCGCCGCGCCGACCACGGTCGAGCAGGCGGACAACGCCCAGGCCCCCATCATGGCGCTGGCCAGCACCAGCGGGTGGGCTACATGGACCAGGGCGCCGCCCAGCAAGGTGACCGACGCGATCTGCGACACCCCCACCTGGGCCAGGGCCATGATCGACCACGCCAGCAGGACGATCAGCAGCAAAGGCGGCAAGCCCAGTCCGTCCACCAGGGCGCCGATGGTGTCGGGTGACAGGAAGGCGGCGGCGACGGTGCCGGCGAACATGGCGCCGCCCAGCATGGCCACCTCGTCGCGGAAATTGGGCATGGAACGCAACAGCGACCGGCCCAGTTCCTTGAACACCCGGTGCGGCTGGCGCTTTTGCCACATCAGCCAGATCACGGCGGAAGGCGGCACCGCCACCATGGCGCCGACCACCAGTTTGACCCCCAGCAGTTCGGCCAGGGCCACCGAGGTGCAGACCACGGCGGCCACCAGGGCGGTCATGCGCCAGGCCGGCCGCCAATCTGTGGTTTGGCCGATCCCGGGAAGCGGCTGGCCGGTGGGGGGAAAGGCGCGGCGGTCCAGATACCAGCCCAAGCCCAGCAGCAGGCCGGCCAGCAGCGCCTGGATGGGCAGCAGATGCGGCCAGTCCAGCCCGGGAACCACCACGATGGTGACGGCGAAGGACACCGACAGCGGTGACCAGGCGGTCATCATGGCGAAGCCGCGCAGCATGGCCGACAACATGCGGCGGGTCCGGATGTCGACGATGCGTTGCTCGCCTCCGGCCGCTTCCAAGGTGTTGCCCTTCATCACCATGGTGCCCAAAAGCGGCAGCACGCCGAAATTCAGCACCAGGGAAATCAGGTGGCTGCCCAGGGTCAGGACCAGGTAGCGGCGGCCGGGGGGCTGGCGCACCATCAACTCGCCGCATTGCTGAACAAGGTCAGAGGTCTCGGCGGCTTCGCGCAAAAAGCCCAGGGCGGCGAACAGGCCGATGATCGAGGCGGCGGCGATGGCCGCCTTGCCCAGGATGGCGGTGGGATCGGGGTGCCAGATCAAGGTGGCGGCGGCGGCGGCCATGGCCAGGACCAGGATGACACGCCCCTGGAGGCGACAGCGCCAGCCTTCCAGCATCAGATAGAACAGCAAGGCGGCGGATGCCGCCAAGCCCGCCCCGGTGCCGCCGCCCAAGGGCTGGGCGATGGCGCCGACGATCACCGTCAGCAGGGCCAAAGTGGCAAGAACCGCCGCCATGCCTAGCCCGAAGAGGTCGCGGCGAAGCGCGACCGCGGCGCCGGCAAGACCTTGGACGGCTTGGCGATGTCCTTCATCAGCGCCGGGCCGTTGACCATGGCGAAACCGCCCTGGACGGCGCCGACGACCACGGCGCGGCGGCGCACGCCCCACAAATAGGTCTTCAGTCCAAAGCCCTGGGCCTGTTCCCAATAGCGGCGCAGATGGCCCAGCAAGGTGGCGTCGTCGGCCCGCTCGGCCGGCGACAGCTGCGCCAGGTCGACGCCGATCATGGCGACGCCGCTGTCGGCGGCCAGCTTGGCCCGGCTGTCGGTCAGCCGGGTGCGCAGGGCGACGGATCGGCACAACGGCCGGGCGATGGCGACGGCTTCCATCAGGACGCGGGCGCTGACCTGTTCGGGGATGCCGAACAGGTCGATGATCACCCGGTTCTGGCGCACGGTTTCGGGGATGTCGGCGAAGGGCGCCAGGATGTCCATGCGGTTTTCCGCCGCCAGCGTCGCCCAGTGGATGGGGATGACCACGCTGGAGCCGTTGCCGGCGTTTTCCGAAGCGCGGAAGTCGCGCATGGCGTTGCCGATGCAATAACGGTCCAGGGTCTGGGTCGAGTTTTCGTCGTCGCGGGGATAGGCCAGAACACCGTCCAGGGTGATGCCGTCGGGCTTGTCCAGGCGCTGCACGCGGGCCACATAGGCGCCGATGGTTTCCGGCTGGCTGACCCAGGTGGGGCGCCACAGCAGGGTCAGGCGCGAGGCGTCGGTCAAAGGCGGCGCCGACGGCATGATGGCGGGGGCCGCCACGGCTTGCGGCTCGGGCTTGGGGCCGGTGTCCAGGATGATCCAGGCGGTGTCGGTTTCCTTGATGCGCTTGGGCGTGTCCATGGTCACCCAGCCGGGATCCTGGGCTTGTTTGACCTTGTCCGCCCCGGTGACGGCGTGGGGCAGGTCGGGCGACGCGGGTTTGCGGGCGACCGGGGGGCTGGCCGGCGGTGTCCAGGCCTTGCTGGTGTCGTCGGCGATGGCGGCGGCGATCAGGGCGCGCTTTTCCCCCACCGCACGCTGGATGGCGGCGTGGTTCAGGCTGCCGTCGGGCAGCACCGCGTCGGTCAGGTCCATTTCGGCGGACAGGGCCAGGGGACGTTCGACGCCCTGGAACTGGTCGCCCACCAGACGGGTGCCCAGTTCCTGGGCGATGGTGTGGGCGCGCAGCCGGCCTTCGTCGGCCGAGCAGGTGCGGAACACCAGGGTGAAGAAGTCGGTGCCCTGGCGGGAAAACAGGTTGCCGGCGCCCAGATGCTTGGTGATGACGCCTTCGGCGATCATCATCACCTTGTCGGACACCTTGGCCCAGCGCTCGCCCACCGCTTCGCGGAATTCCACCAGCGACACCACGTGCAGCTTGGTGCCGAAACGCCCCTGGTCCTCGCGCAGGACCTGCTCCATGGCCAGACGGAAGTCGTCGTCGGTCAGCGAATCCGAGGCGGCGTTCTGGGCGGCGCGGCGCGCCATTTCGATCTCGCGTTCGGCTTCTTCCGGCGACATGTCGTCGATCTGGCCGCGCTTTTTCATGCGTCGGGCCACGCTGGCGATGGGCGCCGCGATGCGGGACAACAGACCGTTCCTGGGGCGCTGGGCGGATGCCATTTGCGTGCGCTGCTTTTGGCTGACAGGTTGGGCCGAGCTTTTCTGGCTCATGGGGATCTCCATTCCGGAAGGCCGATTCTGGCCGTCACCCGGAATGGTTCACCGAAAGGCTTGCGTTTTTGTAAACAAAAGCCCGATCGGTCAGTCCCCCAGACTTTGGCGATAGGTGTCGCCCAGGGCTTTGTATTTGGTGGCCGACTTGGGGAAAAAAGCCACTTCCTCGTCCTTCAGCGGACGCATCAGCTTGGCCGGGTTGCCCGACCACAATTCGCCCTTCTTCACCCTTTTGCCCGGCGTCACCACCGCCCCGGCCGCCACCATGGCGCCCGATTCCACCACCACGCCGTCCAGGATGGTGGCCCCCATGCCGACGAAGCAGCCGTCTTCCAGGGTGCAGGCATGCAGCACCGCGCCATGGCCGATGGTGATGTCGGACCCGATATAGGTGCCCAGCTTGCCTTCGGTCACATGGATGATGGTGCCGTCCTGGATGTTGGTGCGCTCGCCGATGCGGATTTCGTGCACGTCGCCACGGATGACCACGCCGAACCACACGCTGGTGCCCGAACCGATGACCACGTCGCCGATGACGGTGGCGTTGGGGGCGACGAAACAGTCGTCGGCGATGGTCGGGCTGGTGCCCTTGAAGGGCAGAATCAAGCCGGTCATCACGTGTCTCCTTACGGGAACAAAGGTTGCTGGTCGATGCCCATGGTTTCGGGCAGGTCGAACAGCAGGTTCATGTTCTGGATGGCCTGGCCCGAGGCGCCCTTGACCAGGTTGTCGATCACCGAGCAAATGATGGCGCGGCCGGCCAGACGGTCGTCGAACGCGTTCATGAAGCAGAAGTTGGCGCCGCGCACGTGGCGGGTCTGCGGGGCCACGCCCGCGGGCAACACCTTGACGAAGGCTTCGCCCGCATAGGTCTTGGCCCAACAGTCGCGCAGGTCGGCGGCCTTGGCGCCTTGGGCCAGCCGCACGTTGATGGTGGACAGCATGCCGCGGCTCATGGGGATCAGATGCGGGGTGAAGCTGACGCTCACCGGCTTGCCCACGGCCCCGCCCAGTTCCTGCTCGATTTCCGGGGAATGGCGATGGCTGGCGATGCCATAGGCGTGCATGCCCTCGGTGACCTCGCAATAAAGGATGCCTTCCTTGGCGGCGCGACCGGCGCCCGAGGTGCCCGACTTGGAGTCGATGATGATGTCGTCCGCTTCGATCAGCCCGGCCTTCAGCAGCGGCACCAGCGGCAATTGCACCGATGTGGGATAGCAGCCGGGATTGGCCACCAGCCGGGCCTTGGCGATAGCGTCGCGCTTCAGCTCGGTCAGGCCATAGACCGCCTGCTTTTGCAGGTCGGGCGCCTTGTGCGGGTGGCCGTACCAGGTGTCATAGGCGTCCAGGTCGTAAAGCCGGAAGTCGGCCGACAGGTCGACGATCTTCACGTGGCCGGGAAGGGCGGCGATCACGTCCTGGGTGGTGCCGTGCGGCAGGGCGCAGAACACCGCGTCGATTCCGGCGAAGTCCACCTGGTCGATGGACACCAGCTTGGGCAGGTCAAGGGCGGCGAATTGCGGGAAGACGCTGGCCATCTCTTGCCCCGCCTTGCGGTCGGCGGTCAGCGCGGCCATGCGGAAACGGGGATGGGACGCCAGCATGCGCACCAACTCGGCCCCGGTATACCCGCTGGCCCCCAAAATCGCGACCTTGACCTCGCTCATGATCCGTCCTTTCCGCATTCGTCAGCGATTGCAAATATGTGGTGCGGACGATAGCAGGGGGGAAGGGGCAAGGCTAGTCGGGGATATAGGCCCAAGTGCCGTCGGCCTGTTGGCAGGCGGTGCTGGCGGGCTTGCCATCGACGGTGACGGTGGGAACGGCGTGGCAGTTCTGCGACTGCCCGCCCGCCTGGTTCCACTGAATGTTGGAACCACTCGGCGCCGCTTGTTGCCCGCGCACCGCGTAGGGCACGTTCTCGCCCGGCGCCACCGGCGGTTGGGTCTGCGTCGCCGTGGCCGGGGTGTAATTGGTGGTGAAGGGCAGTGGTGCGTAAGACGGGCGCGGCGGGCTTTGGCTGGGCCAGCCCGGCGCCTCGCCCGGCGCCGGGGTCAGGCGTTCGTCGGCGCAGGCCGCCAGGGCCAAGGGGGCCAGCAAAGCCAGGAAAAGAGTGCGTTTCATGGCTTTTCTCCTTACTTCCACTGCCGCATCAGGCCGGTCATGGTGTTATAGGCCAGGTTCTGGGCGATCTTGGCCAGCTTCGGCGGCTTGCGGCGCTTTTCGAAGCCGGAGCCGGTGGCGCGGTACTTGTCGTCGCCTTGCGGGCCGAAGCTTTCGTCGTCTTCGTCCTCGGGCAGCACGAAACCCGAGCCGGTGGCGAGAACCGGCTTTTCCGGGTTCCATTCGCGCAGGTTCTTGGAATTGACCATGGCGACGATGGCGCCGGTCTTCACGTCCAGGATGCGGGCGCGCAATTCATAGCCGGTGGACGACTTGGCGTTGGCCGCCACCAGGATTTCCATCAGGTAGTCGGCCTTGCCCTGCAACGCGCGGGTTTCCACCGTGCGTTCGTTGGTGGTGTTCATGTCCACCCCGGTCAGCCGCACGATGGCGGCGCGGTCCACCACCACGGCGCCGGCTTCCAGGAAGGGGGCCAGGAAACCGTCCTGGAATTCCCATTCGAAGCTTTCCGATGTCTGCGGGCGCCGCCCGTCCACCACCCGGCGTTCGATGGCGGTGGTCTGCTGGGCGTTTTCGGTCTGGTTCAGCGTGATATCGCCCGACATGGTGGAGCCGCCTTCCTGGCGGGTGACCACGCGGGTGTCCGAATACCATTCGTTCAGGGTGTCGGACAGTTGACGGTTCCAGAACAGCGCCAGCTTGGGCTTGCCGTTGCGGGCATAGGCGCTGGCGAAATTGGCCACCGTGCTGGACTGGCTGCCGAAGGAACCGGCGTCGCCGGCGGCTTTTTGGGCGCGTTCCACCACCGTGCCGTCCCGGGGCGTGGCCTGGGCCGGCGGCGGCGGTTCGTAGGCCGGCACGCCGCCACCGGCCGACTGGGCATGTCCGGCGACGGGCAACAGGCTGGCGGCAAGCGCCAGGACGGCAAGGCGATGGGTGCGCATCAGCGGGTCTCCCGGACTTCCACCATGTAATATTGCACGTTCTTGGTGCCGATGGACGATTCGGCGTAAGTATTGGACGTCCTTGGGGCCAAATTAAGGCGCTTCCAGCCGCTGACCGGTTCCGACGGCGCCTGGGCCTGGTCGAAGAACTGGGTGCGTCCCTCGACGTTCAGCGGATAGTCGGTGCAGTTGATGATCTGGCTGATCACCTTGACGGTTCCCGTCGGCGTGCGCTGGGCGGTGACCGATCGCACATAAAGCTTGTTGATGACGTTGAAGTCGGTGATCGACACCGAGTTCAACGGCATTTCCATGAGCGGCGACGGCTCGCCCGGGGCGGCGGCGGGCAGGGCCACCAGCTGGCGCTGGGCATTGATGCCGGCCATGTTGCAGATGGGGGCGGGTTCCATTTGCTGGGCGCAACCGGCCAGCAATCCCAGGGCGGTCAGGCCGGAAGCGGCCATGATGATCTTACGCATGACGGGCATTTCCCTTTGGTTCAGCTTTTCGGTTGTTCGGTTTCAGCCTGTTCGGGGCCGCGTTTGACCGGCTCGGCCCGTTCCGGGGCCGGGGCGGGCAGGCCCGGAATCACCACCGGGGAAACCATGGCTTCCTTGCTGGTGGAATAAGGCGCGCGGGGATTGGCCGGCTGGGCGCTGTCGCCACGTACCCAGGCGATGCCGCAGGCGCCGGCACGGGTCACCTTGGCCTCGCGGGTGCGCAAGTACGTGCCGTCGGCGGCCAGGAAGTCCACCGACAGGCTGGTCACCCGTTCCGGCAGCTTCAGGCTGGCGGCGTGCACCCGGTCGGGCAAGTTGTCCCAATAACGGGTGTCGGCGTCGGGTTCGGCGGCTTCCGCCGCGCCCTTGGCCAAGAGGCCGACCAGCAGCAGGGCGCCGGCCACCGCTGCCGCTTCGCCTTGGTTGTTGTGGTTGTTGGAGGCGGCGACGCTGGCGGCGACCATGGCCCCGGTCAGGGCGACGTCGCCCACCGTGCTGGCGGCGTCCTGGAACTGGGCCTTGCCGGCCAGCACCGCGTCAAAGGGACGGCCGCCACGGGTCGACGCCTGATAGAACACGTCTTCCAGCAATTGCGGTTCGACCTTGTGGCTGACGCTGGTGGTCACCGTCTTGGCCGACTTGCCCTTGCCCTGGGTCTCGGTCTTTTCCTCGGAATAGGACAGACGCGCCACCTCGGTGCCGCTGGCGCGGCGGTATTTCAGGAACTTTTCCTTGGTCTCGCCTTGCGCTGCGGCGCTGAACTTGACCGGCGGCTGGCCGGTTTCCACCAGCAGCAGGGTGTTGTCGCCGTCGGCGGGCAACGGGAAGTCGGGCTTGATCTTCTTGAATTCGGCGAAGTCGTCGGCAGCGGTGGTATTGTTGCCGCGACAGCGCGAGGCCCAGCCCTGCAGGTATTGCATCAGACCGAAATCGGCCTGGTTCTGGTCTTCGTCGGCGAAGGAATCCTGGATGAAGCCGCCCTTGAAGCTGGCCCGGGCGTTGTCGTAGTCGCCGGCCTTCAGGTACAGCAGACCACGATAGTAATAGGCCATGGCCCGCTCATAGGGCTCGCCCTTGAAGTCCTTGACCAGTTCCTTGGTGAACAATTCGCGGGCCTTGGCGGCGTCGGGATTGTCCACGTAAATGGATTCGATGCGGCCCAACGCGTCGTCCAGCAGCGATTCCGCCAGCTTGTCGTCGCCCAGTTCCATGCTGGCCAGACCCAGGCGCATGTCGTTCAGCACCTGGTTGCGCGGCCCCTGGATCAGCGAGACGTAGAAGTGCTTTTCCAGGCTTTTCGGCTTGCCGGCCAGATAGGTGTGGACCACCTCGGGCTTGACGGCGGTGTTTTCCTGTTCGCGCACGGTCTGGCAGGCGGCGGTCATCGCCGCCAGGGCGACGCAGCCGGCCAGACGCAAAGTCGTTCCCCCCATGGATGCCCCCTTAACGATAGATGATGTCGTCGGCGGCCGCCTTCGAGAATTCGTAGATGCCGCTCCACACGATGTCGGCGGTTTCCAGGTCGGTCATCTCGAAGATGATCTGGGTATAGCGGCTCATCATGCCGGTCTTGGGGTCGCGGGCATCCAGCGAGGTGATGCGGCCGCCCAGGCGGTAGTCGCCGCCGCGCTGGGCCGCGGCCAAGGCGTTCTTGCCCTGGTCGGTGACGCCCTTGCGCTTCAGTTCGCGTTCGGCCGCCACCATGTTGGCGTTGTGGCGGGCGACGAAGTTCATGCGGCCCTGGGACGCGCGCTGCAGGCTGACGCGCAAGCGGTCGGTGATCGAGTTGCGGTTGATGCGCGACGCGCTTTCGTTGATGAAATATTCGCTGTCGACGATGACGTTGGGGGCGGTGGCGGCGTTGGCCAGACGCGGCTCGGTCAGCATGTCGCGCATCATCTGGTCGGTCATCGACACGATGTCCTGGCTTTCGATGCCGACGCCCTTGACGGCGCCCAAGGTGGCGGGGTCCTGGTAGGTGGTGGGAGCGCCGGCCTGGTTCTGCACGGTTTGGCAGGCGGAAAGCGACAAGGCGGCGATGGAGACGGCAAGCAGGCGACGCATGGACGATCAACTCCCAGTATTTTGACCCGGCAGAACGATAAAGCAGCTTAAGCGGTTTTGCATCGGCGAAGTTGATCCATCGTTAGTATTCCTTGTTGCGGCAGTATCGTTGCTGCTGATGGAACGATGCGTTGTTATTCTGCGGGATTGTGCCAAAAGCCGGCGGGTACCACATTCAGGGCAACGAACGACATCAATGGAGTTTCCCCCATGTTGACCCTTCGACCTTCTGAAGCCCGCGGCAAGGCCAATTTCGGTTGGCTGGACAGCCGGCACAGCTTTTCCTTCGGCGAATATTTCGATCCCGCCCATATGGGGTTCGGCCCGCTGCGCGTCATCAACGAGGATTGGGTGGCGCCGGGCACCGGTTTCGACACCCATCCCCACCGCGACATGGAAATCGTCACCTATGTGCTGTCCGGCGCCTTGAAGCATCAGGATTCCCTGGGATCGTCTTCCATCATCCGGCCGGGCGAGGTGCAGCGCATGACCGCCGGAACCGGCATCCGCCACAGCGAACACAACCCGTCCGCCGACGAAGTGGTCCACCTGCTGCAGATCTGGATCGTCCCCGACCGTCGCGGTTATGAACCCGGCTATGAACAAAAGCCGGTGGTCATCGCCGAGCAGCCGGGCAAGCTGCACCTGATCGCCGGTCCGGCCGGCGGCGAAGGCGCCGTCCGCATCAACCAGGACGCCTCTATCCATGCCGGCCGGCTGAATGCTGGTGATCAGGTGGCCTTCCCGCTGACGGCCGGCCGTGGCGCCTGGGTGCAGGTGGCCAAGGGCGGGGTCAGCGTCAACGGCTTGACCCTGACGGCGGGCGACGCGGTAGCCGCCCAGGACGAAGCCGTCTTGGCCATCGTCGCCGACGAAGACGCCGAAATCCTGGTTTTCGACTTGCCGCTTTAACCCTGGTCTGGGACTTGTCGTATCAGAACGTGATCCGGCCGAACGGTCCCAACAAGGTGGCGTAGTCCACGCGGACTTCGCCGCTGTCGCGGTGGGCGACCACCGCGGCTTGGCCTTGGCGGGCCAGTTGGCGCTGACGGGCCAGGGCGGCGCCGTAATCGCCAAAGCATTCCGCCGCCATGGGATTGGGGGCGCCGTTATGGCCGAGCGGCGTCAGGACATGGGGGTGTCTGTCCAGCGGACTGGTCCGCAGCGGCTGGGCCAGACGGGGGAAGGCTTGGTCCCAGCGGGTGGCCATGGACAAAATGGCCAGCATGCAGGCCGCCAGGATGATCAACACATTGGCATCTGGGCTCATGACGACACCTCGTGGTTTGTCGAACCGCATCTCCCTGGTAATTAGGTAAGCATGGCTGACCTGTGAAACGCCAATGCGGGAATCGCAGGCCTGCCATCTCGCAAGTGCGAGATGGCTATTCGAACAGATGAGGGACGAAGCGGCTGGTGTCGCGGGTCACCGGGCCCTCATCCTCGCGGATACCCAAGCCGCAACACTGCTCCCCCACCATCCAGGCGCCCAGGACGACGCTGACGCCGTCATGTACGGCCTGGGGGCACCATTCTTGCCAGACGTGGCCCTCGGCGCCATAGGGGCCGGGGACCTGATGCAGCGTCGTGGCGCCGTCGAAAATAGTGACGTTTGCCCCTTCGCGGCTGAACAGTGGCTTGCGCACCCGGCGCGGGGTGTCAAGTCGGCCGGCATCCAGGCTGGCCGGCAACAGATTGGGATGGCCGGGGAACATCTCCCACAGTGCTGCCAGCAGACCTTTGTTGGACAGGACCAGTTTCCAGGCCGGCTCGATCCACCGGGTTTCCGTCTGGGGGATATGGGCGGCGAAGGGGTCTTCGGCCAGCCATTCCCACGGATACAGCTTGAAAAGGTTTTGGATGCGCTGGTTGTCCTGGTCCAGGAAGTCGCGACCAGTCCAGCCGATATCGGGCAGGGCGACGAACTTGGCGGCCAATCCGGCTTCCAGCGCGGTGGCTTCCAGGTAACGCACGGTGCCTTCGTCCTCGGCATGCGGGGGCAGGCAGGTCAGGTGCAGCGGCTGGCCGGCAGCCAGCGCGGCCCAGCGTTCCACCAGGGCTTCGTGCAGGGAATTGAACTGGTCGGCGTGGGGGGCGGCGTCCATCAGCCAATGCCACTGGATCACCGCCGCCTCGAACAGGCTGGTGGGGGTGTCGGCGTTGTATTCCAGCAATTTGGGGGGGCTGACACCGTCCCAGGCCAGATCGAAACGGCCGTACAGGCCCGGCTCATGCGCTTGCCAACTGGTTCGGGCCAGTTGTGCCGCAATCCCGGTGATGCCCAGTCTTTCCAGGCGGTCCTCGGCGAAGATCTTGGCCGCGGCGGCGACGGCCATTTCATGCAGTTCCTCGGCCACGGCTTCCAAGGTGTCGATCTGCCGGGCGTCGAAGTGCCAATAGGCGGTCTCGTCCCAATAAGGTGCGTTGTCGATGGTGTGGAAGTCGAAGCCGATGGCTTCGACCCGGTCCCGCCATTGCGGGCGTGGGGGAACGACGACGCGGCGCATCAGCCGCCGAACGACACGTGCGACAGGCCGGTGGCGCGGCCGAAACCGCCGCGCGTCACCCGGCCCATGTCGCCGGCGGTGGTGTCGACGATCTGGGTGACCCCCGAACGGCGGTGGTAAACGTTGCCCCCGCCGCTGCCGCCCTGGCCCGAGCTGTCGCAGATGATGGGCTGGCCGTCCTTGATTTGGCAGCTGCGTCCCAGTCGCTGTTCCATGCCGGTCACCCGGGCATAACCGTCGCGGTCGTAATGAACCGGCACGGCGCTGCCCATGCCGATGTCGGCGCCGGGAACGAAGGCGGCCATGGCCGGAATGAAGCGCAGCCAGCCGTCGCGGTCATAGATCATGGCGCAGTTGCCGGCTCCGTACAGGGTTTCGCAGGCTTTCAGGCTGGGCTGACGCTGGGCTTTTTCGAAATGCAGGCGGGTGGCGCTTTCCTGGGCGGTGCGGCACAGCCCCTCGGGGCGGCCCATGGACATGCAGGCGGCCACATCGGGGTAGACCCGCAGGCGGGGCGGCAGGTCCAAAGTCTTGTCGTCGTCGCAGGCGCCCAGCAGCAACAGGCTGGCACCCCCCAGGGTCAGGCTGGCGACGCGGCGGGAACGGCGCATGGCGTCCTCAATCGGTCAGGGCGGCGGCGTTCAACAGCCCCACCGCGATGGAGACGGCCCCCAGGAACAGCCCGTGCGCCAGATCGTCTTCGACGATGCGTGTCTTCAGCCCGGGCAGCAGCCGGGCGACGGCCATGTAGACGACCATCTGGGTCACCCCGGCCAGCACCGACCACACCGCCATGTCCAGCAGGCTCAGGGAATGGGCGACGGCGCTGGCCACCGCCAAGGCCAGGCCGATGACGGTGCCGCCCAGGGAACAGGCGGCCGCCCGGTTGCCGGCACGGATCAGACGGACTTCATGATAGGGGGTCAGCAGGACATAGGCGGAGACCACGGCAGTCAGGATCAGGACGGCAAGGCCCAGATAAGCGTAATACTGGCCGACGGCCCACAGCATGGCGCAACCCCCGGGATGCGTTGTGAATGGTACTTAACCATAGGTGGTGACGTTTTTGTGCGCAAGCCTGTTCGACAGGTGACCGGCTGGCGGCGAAGGGGTAATCTCGGCCGCCTTGCCCCCCACCCCCCGATCCGAAGGTGCCGCCGTGGATGAAAACCGTCTGACCGAACTGGAAATCCGCCTGGCCCACCACGAAATCATGGCCGAGGAAATGAGCGAGGTCCTGGCCCGCCAGCAATCGGAAATCGACCATTTGAACCTGCTGGTCCGGCGTCTGCTGGACCGGGTGCTGACCATGGAATCCGATGGCGGACGCTCGCCCGCCGACGACCGTCCGCCGCCCCATTACTGAAGCGGGGCCTGTTCGCACAATCCATAGGTGATCAGCAGCAAGCGCAAGGTATGGCCGCCGCCCTTGATGCAGATTTCGCGGGTCAGCAGCCGGGCTTCGGCACGGTCGCCCTGTTCCAGGCGCACCGAGGCCAGCATGGCCCGCAGCTTCCATTCGGTGTCGCGGGTGAACAAGGTGGCCAGGATGTCGCGGTCGGCCAGTCCTTCCCGCAGCAGGGATTCGGCCCCCGTCAGGTCGTCGTGGTTGATCAGCACCCGGGCCATCATCATGCGGGCCCGGGGGTCGCGCGGGTAAAGCCGGATCAGCTTTTCCGCCTGGGAATCCGCTTCCTGGTCGGTGCGCGGCAGGATGTCGTTGGGGATCAGTTGCACCGCCAGACGATAGGACTCGAAATTGCGGGCCACCAGCACGAAGGCCCCCAGGGCGGCGACGGTCCCCAGCACGGTGAGCAACGCCGCCGGCTTGCAGTCGCGGGGCATGGTCCGTTCGGGCGGCCAGCGGCGCAGCAGCAGCATGCCCATGACCAGGCCGACAAAGGCGCCGCCGCCATGGGCGGCGACGTCAACCTGGGTGGTGGCGGCCAAGGGGGCCAAGGCGGGCGCCAGGATCATCGCCAGGTTCCACTGCAAAGCCCGGCGTTCAGGGCCGGGCGGCTGGCGGAAGCTGATGACGAAGGCGGCGGCCAGCAATCCCATGATGCCGCCCGACGCCCCCACCGTCACCACGTCGGCGGGGTTCAGCAGCGCCGAGGCGATGCCGCCGACCACGGCCCCGGCATAGAACAGGGTCAGGAAGCGGGCCACGCCGATGCGGTGTTCCAGCAGCATGCCGGCGAAAGCAAGCGCCAGGGCGTTCAGGGCCAGATGGATCAGGTCGGCATGCAGGAAGGGGGCGGTCAGCAGGCGGTGCCATTCCCCCTGATGCAGGGTCAGCGGCGCATGCAAGGCACCCAAGGCCAGCAGGGTCTTGATCGAGGGCGCCAGCCAGGGACCCGAATCCTCGATGGCCAGGAGATGCTCGCAGACGAAAACCCCGGACAGCACCGCCACCAGGGCCAGGGCGGCACGGGGGAAGGGGCTGTGCGGGAACATCTCCTTCATCGCCGGCCGTCCCGGATCCGGCGGCAGAATTCCACGAAACGCGGTGCCCACGGGCTGGCCCCCACCGACCGCATATGGGCGTAGTTGGCCAAGGTGTTGCCGACGACGATGCCGTCGCGGTGCTGGCCGATCCCGGCGCCGCGCAACACTTCATAGGCGAAGCGGGGGGCGCCCTCCAGGTTTTCCAGGCGGGAATGGTGGAATTCGTGGGCGGGGGTGACGCCGGGACCGCTTTCCAGGCGGGGCCAGGGAAAGTCGGCGGTTTCGCGCAGCCGCACGTAACCACGTCCCTGGGGACGCGCATGCATCACCGCGTCGCCGGGGATCAGCCCGCACATGCGGCGGCTTTGGCCGTTCCAGATGATCGAGCGCGACAGATACATCAGCCCGCCGCATTCGGCGTAGACCGGCATGCCGGCGCGGGCTTTGGCTTCCAGGTCGGCGCGGAAGCCGGCATTGGCTTCCAGGGCTTCGGCCTGGGTTTCGGGGAAGCCGCCGCCGATGAACAGGCCGTCCAGGTCGTCGGGCAGTTTCGGGTCGGTCAGCGAGTTGACGAACACCACTTGGGCGCCGGCCTGACACAACGCGTCCAGGTCATCGGCATAGTAAAAGCCGAAAGCCGCGTCGCGCACCACGCCGATGCGCAGATCGGCGGCGGGGGCGGGCGGCGCCTGATGGGGCGAGACCTCGACGGGCAGGGTGTCGCGGGCCAGATTGATCACCGCGTCCAGATCGACACTGGCCGCCACGTGGTCGCGAAGGGCTCCGATGGCGGCCTGGGCCTCGTGGGCTTCGTTGGCGGGGACCAGTCCCAGATGACGTTCCATGATGCGCATGGCCGCGGCCCGCTGCACCGCGCCCAACACCGGAATGCCGGTATAATGCTCGACCACCTCGCGCAGCTTCTTTTCGTGCCTGGGACCACCCACCTTGTTCAGGATGACGCCGGCGATGCGCAGGCGGGTGTCGAAGCTGCGATAGCCCAGCAGCAGCGGCGCGATGCCGCGGGTCATGCCCGAGGTGTCCACCACCAGCACCACCGGGGACTCCAGCCAATGGGCCAGGCTGGCGGTGGAATTGGACCCTTCCAGGTCGACGCCGTCGAACAACCCCTTGTTGCCTTCGATCAGGCTGATGTCGGCGTCGCGACTGGCGCTTTCGAACAATTGGGTGATGTGCTTGGGCGGCTGGGTGTGGAAGTCCAGGTTGCGGCACAACCGCCCGCTGGCGGCGCCCAGCCATTGCGGGTCGATGTAGTCGGGGCCTTTCTTGAACGGCTGCACCACCAACCCCCTGGCCGCCAGGGCGGCGACCAGTCCGACGCTGATGGTGGTCTTGCCCGACGATTTGTGGGCGGCCGAGATCAGCAGACGGGGGGCGGCGCGAAAGCTCATGCCTGGCCCGGCATCTTGGTCTTGATGCGGTCGCGCCACAGGACTTGGGCGGCGCCTTCGGCCTCGGCGACGCTGGCGGCGCGGCCCGAATAGCGCAGCACCACCGCCATGGTGCCGGCGATGGCGGCGGCCGCCATCTCGTCGGCGTCGTCACCGCTCCACAGCGCTTTCAGGCGCGACAGGTCCAAGCTCTCTTCCTTGTCGCGGGTGCCGCTGACCAAAGCCGGCCAATCCTCGGTTCCCGGCTGGCCGTCCTTCAGGAAGAACACCTCGCAGGGCTTTTCCGGCCGGCGCTCAACCTCGCCGCCGTCGCCCTTGAAGGCGGCCATGGCCTTTTCCCCCATCAGGCGCGAGCCTTCCTGATGCACCGGCAGATACGGCGGGTGGGTGACGCCGTTGATGGAAAAGGCGGCGTTCAACGGGTTGACCATGCGGGCCACGGTGTGGATGGGCGAACGCAGGCCCAGCAACTGACGCAGCGCCATCACCTTGTGCAGGGCCGGCGACATGTGTTCCAGGGTCATGTAAGCGAAATTGTGGGCGGCCAGATGGGCGCCGGCCTGGGCGAAGCTGTCCGCCACCGGCACTCCCAGGAAGCGCAGCACCTGGGACGTGTAGACGCGGCCGGCGGTGTGGCCCTCGGCACCGTGCATGAACACCTTGATGCCGTGCTGGGCCAGACACAGGGCGGCCAGCACGTAATAGGGCAGTTGCCGCGACTTGCCGGCATAGGACGCCCAGTCCACATCCACGGCGGGCATTCCGGCGGGCAGGTCCAGATTGTCCTTGATGCCCAGCGCCAGACCGGCGGCTTCCTCGGGCAATTCGGTCTTGACCCGCAGCAGGCACAAAAAGGCCCCCAACTGGGCCTGTTCCACCTGACCTTGCATGATCATGCCCATGGCGGTGCGGGCTTCGTCCAGGGTCAAGGGCCGCGACAGGTTCGGCCCCTTGCCCAGGATCCGGACATATTGGGCGAAGGGATGTTCGGACGGGACGGGCGCGGAATGGGACACGGGACGGGCCTCCTGGTTGGATTTGTTTCCAACATAATACGCTAATATAGCGCACCTCCCGCAAGGGCGGATTGCGCTGGAACAAAATAAGAACATTGATTAAGATGCGGTCATGGAACACAGCATCACCCATCGCGGCGTCCGGGGCAATCCCGATGGCCGTTTCGAGCGCCACAACCGTCAGGCTGTGGACGACGGCTGGGACCTGGGGCTGCCCGACGACCTGCCGCCGCTTCGCACAAGTGTGCAGGTGGATGCCAGCCGGTCCATCATCACCAGGAACGATTCCCCCGACGTGCCGTTCGACCGTTCCATCAATCCCTATCGCGGCTGCGAACACGGCTGCACCTATTGCTTTGCCCGACCGGGCCATTCCTATCTGGGGCTGTCGCCGGGGCTGGATTTCGAAACCAGGCTGTTCGCCAAGCCCGACGCCGCCAAGTTGCTGGAAAAGGAATTGCGCAAGCCGTCCTATCGGCCGGCGCCTATCGCCTTTGGCACCAACACCGATCCCTATCAGCCGATCGAGACCAAGTGGAGGGTGATGCGGCAATGTCTGGAAGTGCTGGACGCTTTCAACCACCCGCTGACCATCGTCACCAAGGGCCATCTGATCATCCGCGACCTGGATGTCTTGTCATCCATGGCCCGGCGGCATCTGGTGCATGTGGGCCTTTCGGTGACCACGCTGGACCGTGACCTGTGCCGTCTGCTGGAGCCCAGGGCCAGCGTGCCGGCGGCGCGCCTGTCGGCCATGCGTCAACTGGTGGGCGCGGGAATTCCGGTCACCGCCATGGTGGCGCCGGTGATCCCCATGATCACCGACCATGAATTGGAACGCATTCTGGAAGCGGTGGCCGGTGCCGGTGCGGGCGGCGCCGTTTACATCCTGCTGCGCCTGCCGCACGAGGTGAAGGATCTGTTCGCCGATTGGCTGGCCCAGCATTTTCCCGACCGCGCCCGCCATGTGCTGTCGCTTTTGGAACAGCAACGCGGCGGCCGGCTGAACGATCCGCGTTTCGGCCAGCGCATGCGCGGCCAAGGCCCCTTCGCCCAGATGCTGTCGCAACGCTTCCGTCTGGCCTGCCGCAGGCTGGGACTGAACCGGGATCGCGGTTGGGCGGTGGATTGCAGCCTGTTCAAGCCGCCGCCCAGGGCTGGCGACCAACTGGCGCTGTTTTAGGCGTGCCCGGCATCCATGGACAACAGGCTGGGGTCGATGCCCAGCTTGTGGATGGCGGCGTCCCATTTCAGGTCGGGTTCGGTGCCGAACAGCAGGGCCGGGTCGGCCGGCACGTTCAGCCAGGAGTTTTCCTTGATCTCGGCATCCAGCTGGCCGGCGCTCCAGCCGGCATAGCCCAGGGCCAGGATGCTTTTTTCCGGCCCGGCGCCCAAGGCGATGGCGCGCAGCACGTCGACGGTGGCGGTCAGCGCGATGCCGTCTTGGACGCGCATGGACGAATCGTGCATGTAGTCGTCGGAATGCAGCACGAAGCCGCGTCCGCCTTCCACCGGACCACCGGTATGGACGCGGATGGCCTCGCATTCGGGGCCCATCTCGATGCCCAATTGTTCCAGCAATTCGCGGAAGGTCAAGCCGTCGAACGGGCGGTTGACCACCAGCCCCATGGCGCCTTCGGCGGAATGGGCGCACAAATAGACCACGGTCCGCGCGAATCGGGGGTCCTTCATCTGCGGCATGGCGATCAGGAATTGGCCGGTCAGGTAGCCTTGGGATTTCTGCATGGTCATGCCTCCACAGATAGGCCGGAACGGTCTTTGGCGCAACCCCGCTCGCGATCACCATGACCGGGTGTTAAGTTGACAACCGCCCCCGGTCTTTGCTTGGCTGCCCACGTTGGTGGGCAAGGATAAGATCATGAAGCGCCTGTTGCTGGCCCTGTTGGGACTTTTGTTGGTGTCGATCCAGGCGCGTGCCGCCGAAAATGCCGCGTCTTCCTGGGTCGAGAACGAGGCGGGCAAGGTCCGTCTGGTCGCCGCCACCACCGCCACCGGCAAGGCCGCCAGCATCCATCTGGGCCTGCATTTCCAGCTGTTGCCGGGGTGGAAAATCTATTGGCGCACTCCGGGTGACGCCGGCTATCCGCCCAAGATCGACTGGACGGGGTCGAAGAATTTCGGTCAGGCGACCGTCTTCTGGCCGGCGCCCAAGCGTTTCGTCCTGGCCGGGCTGCAGAACCACGGCTATGCCGGCGAGGTGGTGCTGCCCGTCGACGCCGCCCTGCCACAGCCGCACAAGGCGGTGACGGTCAAGGCCGGCCTGGATTATCTGGCCTGTTCGCAGATTTGCGTCCCCATGCAGGCGTCGCTGTCGCTGACCCTGCCGGCGGGGCCGGCCCAGCCCAGCGAGTTCGCCCACCTGATCAGCCGTTATGCCGCCTTGGTGCCGGGGCCGGGCGACCGCCATGGCCTTGGCGTCGATACGGTCGAGGCGGTGGGCCTGGGCGACGAATCGGTGCTGCGGGTGACGTTGTCGGCCCAGCAGCCCTTCGATCATCCCGACCTGTTCGTGGAACCGGCGGAAACCGCCAATTTTGACGCCCCCAAGCTGCGGCTGTCGGCGGACCGCACCCAGGCGGTTCTGGAAGCCAAGGTGGTGCCCGGCACCCTGACCCGCGCTTTGCTCGACGCGCCGCTGACCATCACCGTGGTGGACGGCGACCGGTCGCTGGAAAGCGCCGTGACCCCAGTGGCCGGCACCGCCGCCGCCCCGGTTCTGGATGACGGCGGCAGCCCGGTTTGGGCCATGCTGGGCATCGCCTTGCTGGGGGGGCTGATCCTGAACCTGATGCCCTGCGTGTTGCCGGTGCTGTCCATCAAGGTGCTGGGCGCCCTGGGCCATGGCGGCGCCGAGCTGCGCCATATCCGCGCCGCCTTCCTGGCCTCGGCCTTCGGCATCGTCACCTCGTTCCTGGCCCTTGCCGTTCTGGCCATCGCCGTCAAATCGGCGGGTGCTGCCGTCGGCTGGGGCATCCAGTTCCAGCAGCCCTGGTTCCTGGCGGCGATGATCGCCCTGTTGCTGGGCTTCGCCCTGAATTTGTGGGGCGCTTTCGAGATCAGGCTGCCATCGGCGCTGATGAACGTGGGCGGCGGCGTCGCTCACCACACATTGCTGGGCCATTTCCTGTCCGGCGCCTTCGCCACGCTTTTGGCGACGCCGTGTTCGGCCCCCTTCCTGGGCACCGCCGTCGGCTTCGCCCTGGCCCGGGGCCCGGGCGAGATCGGCGCCATCTTCGCCGCCCTGGGCCTGGGCATGGCCGGACCCTACCTGCTGGTGGCGGCGTGGCCCAAGGCGGCGCAGGCCCTGCCCAAGCCCGGCGCCTGGATGGTCCGCGTGCGTCAGGTCATGGGACTGGCCCTGGCCGGCACCGCCCTGTGGCTGGGCATGATCCTGGGGACCCAATTGGGGCTGTTGGGCGATGCCGACGGCGCCCCGGCCAAGGGGGCGGTCGCCTGGCAGGTCTTCGACCAGAAGTCGCTCGAGGATCAGGTGGCCGCGGGAAAGGTGGTGCTGGTGGACGTGACCGCCGATTGGTGCATCACCTGCAAGGTCAACAAGGCGGCGGTGATCGACCGCGACCCGGTGGCAGGGTTGTTGAAGGGCGGTGCGGTGGTGCCCATGCGGGCCGACTGGACCAATCCCGACGACACCATCGCCCGTTATCTGGCGTCGTTCGGCCGCTATGGCATTCCGTTCAACGCGGTTTACGGTCCCAAGGCGCCGAAAGGCATCGCCCTGCCGGAACTGCTGAGCACCGACGACATCCTGGCCGCCATCCGTCAGGCCGGGGGCTGACGAAGGGGGCTTAGCCCTTTCTGGCCTTCAGCCGGGCGCGGGCTTCGGCCAGTTCACGCCCCATTTTCCGAATGTCGTGCAACAGGGTTTCCAGCACCAGGATCACCAGATCGGGGGTGCGGTTCAGCTGGGACTTCAAAGCCGCCTTGGGCAGGACCAGGCAGACGGTGTCTTCCGAGGCCTCGGCCGAGGCCATGCGCGGTTCGTCGTCGATCAGCGCCATTTCGCCGAACACGCCGCTTTCCTGAACCTCGCCCAATACCACCTTGGCGTCCATCACCATCTTGTAGATGGCGACGCGGCCGCTTTCGATGACATAGGCCTCGTCCCCCACGTCGCCTTCCAGGAAGATGGTCTCGCCGGCCTTGAAGCGGCGCCGCGACGACCGTTCGCCGCCGGTTCTGGCGGCCTGGGCGCCTTGGGCCATGGCCTTGCGCACCATGGGCTGGGCGATGCCGGGCGGGATGTCGATCAGCGGCTTGGGCTTGGGCAGCGGCGCCGCCTTGCGTCGGTTCTGGCCGTCCGGCGGCGGGCGGTCCATGGTACGTCGGCAGGGGCCGACGAAGGGGCCGGCCTCGACGAAGGGGCGGGGGTTCAGCAACACGCTGCGGACGCGGCGGAACAGCGATTCCGCCGAAACCGGCTTGGCCAGGAATTCGTTGATGCCGGAATTGCGCGCCAGCATCACCGTGTCCATGTCGGCGGCGCCCGACACCATGACGATGGGGATGTCGCGGCAATGGGGCACCTCGCCCGAACGCACCAGCCGGGTGAAGGCGATGCCGTCCATGGGCTGCATGTCGTAATCGGCCAGCACCAGATCGATCTTGCGGTCCTGCATGATCTGGATGCCTTCGGGGGCGTCGGACGCTTCGACCACCTGACGGGCGCCGAAGGAATTCAGCGCCGACTTGATGAACGAGCGGGCGTAACGGCTGTCATCGATGATCAGCACGACGATGGTGCTGAGGTCGATGTCGACGATCATAGACGTTGTCCTTGTGCCCAACGGGCTGAAACGAAGCGGAAGCGCCTTTCTAGCCGTAAACAAGTTTCGTTCCAAGAGGCGTCCACCTGATGTGCCTGTCGCTTGACGGTCATCAACGCGCGGGTCTATGACCGTTGCCGAAAATCAGCCCCCTCCTTCGAAGGATGATGAACGATGATGGAAGGGCCAAACCGGGCCGGGCAGACAAAGCCCATGATCCCGCCGTTTTCTCCGGTTCTGCTGCTGGGGCTGGCATTGCGTCCGGTGCGTCCGGCACTGTTGCAGCCGGTGTTCGACCACATGCTGAAAGTGGTGCGCACCCAGCATCCGGACATCCTGGAGCGGCTGGAAGCCTATGGCGAAAGAAGTGTGTGCATCGATCCCATCGATCTGCCCTTCGCCCTGATCCTGGAACCCGATCCGGCCAATCCGCGTCTGACGGTGCGTCGCTTCGTCGACACCGACGAAGTCCACGCCACCATCCGCGGACCACTGGAAACCCTGATCGCCCTGGCCGAGGGCCGCATGGACGGCGACGCCCTGTTCTTTTCCCGGCAATTGGTCGTCGAAGGCGACACCGAGGTGGTGGTGGCGTTGCGCAACGCCATCGACGGCGCCGGCATCGATCTGGTGGCCGACCTGACCGCCGCCCTGGGACCATTGGCGCAGCCGGCGCGCCGCGCCGCCGGCGCCGTGCTGGATCTGGTGTCGTCGCTGCGCGGTTCGGTGGAAACGGTGCGCCAGTCGTTCATCGCCCCGGCGCTGCAAGGGGCCGCGTCCCGCGACGCCCGTCTGGCAGAACTGGAAGCCGAGGTCAAAGCCCTGCGCAAGGCGTCACGTCGCGGAGGCATGGCATGATCCGCCCCGAGCTGATTTGCCCCGCCGGCACCCCGGCGGCGCTGAAAAGTGCCGTCGACGCCGGTGCCGACTGCGTCTATGTGGGCTTTCGCGACGAAACCAACGCACGGAACTTTCCTGGCCTGAATTTCAGCCGCAAGGAACTGGAAGACGGCATCGCCTATGCCCATGCCCGGGGCGCCAAGGTCCTGGTGGCCATCAACACCTTCCCGCGGGCCGGCCATCCCGGCTTGTGGCAAGGGGCGGTGGACGATTCGGCCCGCCTGGGCGCCGACGCGGTGATCCTGGCCGATATCGGGCTGATCGACTATGCGGCGCGCACCCACCCCGACCTGCGGCTGCATCTGTCGGTGCAGGCGGCGGCGTCCAATCCCCAGGCCATCGGTTTTTACGCCGAACGCTTCGGGGTCAAGCGGGTGGTCTTGCCGCGCGTGCTGACGGTGCCGGAAATCGCCGCCATCAATCAGGCGGTGGCCCCGGTGGAAACCGAAGTCTTCGTCTTCGGCGGTCTGTGCGTGATGGCCGAAGGCCGCTGCGCGCTGTCGTCCTATGCCACCGGGCAGTCGCCCAACATGAACGGCGTGTGCTCGCCGGCCAGCCATGTGCGCTATGTGGAAAGCGGAAAAGGCATCACCTCGCAACTGGCCGGCTTCACCATCAACCAGTTCGGCCTGAACGAACCGGCGGGCTATCCCACGCTTTGCAAGGGGCGGTTCAACGCCAACGGCAAGACCAGCTATCTGTTCGAGGAACCCACTTCGCTGAACACCCTGGCCATGCTGCCCGACCTGATCAAGGCCGGGGTCGCCGCCTTCAAGATCGAAGGCCGCCAGCGTGGCCGCGCCTATGTGGCCGCCGTGGTCCAGGCGTTCCGCCAGGGCGTCGACGCGGTGATGGCGGGACAGCCGTTGCCCGACATCAACCTGGACAGCATCACCGAAGGCGGCCGGCAGACCACCGGCGCCTATGAGAAGGCTTGGCGATGACCAAAAACGATCCGCTTTCGCCGGTGCGCCTGACCCTGGGACCGGTTCTGTTCAACTGGCGGCCTGAAAAGCTGCGCGACTTCTATTTCCGCATGGCCGACGAATCCGATGTGGATTCCGTCTGTGTCGGTGAAGTGGTGTGTTCCAAGCGCACGCCGTTCTTCGCCCCTTTCGTGCCGGAAGTGGTGGAACGGCTGCAAGCGGCCGGCAAGGAAGTGGTGCTGTCGTCGCTGGCGCTGATCATGAGCGAGCGCGAGGCGGTTCAGGCCCGCGAACTGACCCAGCTGGACGGCGTGCTGGTGGAAGCCAACGACGTCTCGGTGGCGTCGATGATGGCCGGGCGCCCCTTCGTCGCCGGTCCGCTGCTCAACATCTACAACGAAGGCACCTTGGCTTACCTGCGTGACCTGGGGGCGGTGCGCGCCTGCCTGCCCGCCGAATTGCCGGGCCCGGTCATGGGGACCCTGGCCCAGACCGGCGGCATCGAGATCGAGGCCCAGTGCTTCGGCCGTCTGCCCCTGGCCATCTCGGCGCGGTGCTATCATGCGCGATCGCGCAATCTGGCCAAGGACGGCTGCCAATACGTCTGCGCCGAGGACCCGGACGGCATGGACGTGGACACCTTGGACGACGAAGCCTTCCTGGCGGTCAACGGCACCCAGACCATGTCGTACCATTACCTGGACCTGCTGGCCGAGCTGGCGGCCCTGCGCGGCCTGGGAATCAACCGTTTCCGCCTGTGGCCGCACAATGTGGACATGGTGGCGGTGGCCGGTCTGTACCGGGCCGTGGCCGATGGTCTGATCGATTCCGGGGACGCCGCCATCCGCCTGTCCGAGTTGTGCCCCAAGGCCGAGTTCGCCAACGGCTATTTCCACGGCCGCGAAGGCCATGCGGCTATCGAGGCGGAACTCTGACACCCCTCTTGTTCCCGCAGGCAAGCCCCGGCATAATTCCGTCGGGGAATGGCGCTTAAGGGGCGCTGTTAAGGGTAAGTTCGGGGTATGGCATGGCGGAAGAAGGTAAAAGCGGCAAGGCGGGCGCGGACGACGGCCTGATTCGTTTCGATCACAAGTTCTTCGGTTCGTTCGATGACCTTTATTTCCGTCTGACCGACACCGGCGAGGCGGTGGCCGTGCTGAAGCTGGCCACCAACGAAGCCATTCTTGGCTTCGACGGCATCAAGCGCGAATTCATGCTGAAGCCCGAGACCCATGATTCCAAGATGCTGGATCTGGTGGCGGAAGGCTTGAAATTCGTTCGCGGCCTGCGCCCCGGCGAGCCGCTGCCCAAGGAAGTCACCACCCGCGAGGCGTCGTGGGACCCCACCGAACGTCATCGCCGCATCGCCCGTCAGCGCCTGACCATGCAGTTGGTGACGTGGCTGACCGGCAACGAACACATCTTCACCTCGGCCGAGGAACTGGCCCAGGTGGCCGAGGACCCGCAGGTCAAGAAGAACATCCAGCTGGCCTTCGCCGAAGCCGCCGAGGCCTTGGGCCTGGGCCGCGACCGCCGCGAAGAGGTGGTGATGTACATCGAGACCCTGGCCAAGGAACTGGCCTATATCGAGTGCGAGCGCGACGTCTTCGCCGAAATCTGCAAGATCGACGAAAAGGTCCAGGCGCTGCGCCGGATCTATTCCGCCGATCGTTCGATGATCGAGACCACCGACCAAGTGGCGCGCCTGTCGCAACGGGCGCTCAAGGTGTTCCGCGACTTCTTCGAACAGGTGGACGCCCAGACCGGCGAAATCCTGGCCATGCTGAAGAACATCGACAACCAGATCGAATATATCCGCAGCGTCCGCGACGAAGTGCATCGCCGGCAATTACCGTGGGAAGACTACATCCCCATCTGGAAACAGCTTTACACCGTGCGTTCGGACGAGAACACCAACCGCTTGCGTGACCTGTACCAGTTCCTGGCCCCGCGTTTCATGCAGGTCAACGAATGGGTGCTGGTGACCAAGCGCGGCTTCGAGACCGGCAAGAAGAAGCCGATCGGCGGGGTGCTGCGCTGGTAGGTCGGGGGCGAGGGATCAGCCCTCGCCGCCACAATAACGTTCGACCTCGTCCAGCAGCTTGCGCACCGAGATGGGCTTGGTGATCACTTGGTTGAAGCCTTCCGACAAGAAGCCGTTGACCGATTCCGGGTCGGCGAAGGCGGTCACCGCCACCACCGGGACAGAGCTGGTGCGGGGGTCCTGGCGTAAATCCTTCAGCAGGTCGACGCCCGAGCGCTTGGGCAGCTGGATGTCCATCAGCACCACCTGGGCGCCGCTGGCGGTCAGCTCCACCAGGTTTTCCCCATCCAGGGACTTCAAGGTGGTGTAGCCGGCGATGGACAGCGCCTGGTCCAGCAGCTTCATGTTCATCGGGTTGTCTTCGACGATGACAACGGTGCCGCTCATGCTTCTCCCCCCTTGGACGCCGACGCGCTGTCGTAGCTGGTCGCGAAGGCGGTGAAATCCTCGACCGGCATGGGGCGGCCGATCATGTAGCCTTGGATTTCATCACATCCGTGATGCAGCAGCAGCGACGCCTGGGCCTCTGTCTCCACACCTTCGGCAATGGTCTTCAAGTTCAACGAATGGGCCAGCGAAATGATGGCCGTGGCGATGGTGCGCCCGTCCTCGTCGTGATCCAGGTCGCGCACGAAGGCGCGGTCGATCTTGACCGTGTCGACGGGGAACTTCTTCAAGTAGGCCAAGCTGGAATAGCCGGTGCCGAAATCGTCGATGGACAATTGTACGCCCAAATCGTTCAGCTGATGCAGAACGCGCAGCGTGCTTTCGCCGTCGGCCATCAGCATGCTTTCGGTCAGTTCCAGGTCCAAAAGCTCGGCCCTGATGCCGCTGGCGCGGATGGTTTCGGCCACGGTGCCGGCCAGATCGGCCTCGCGGAACTGACGGCCCGAAATGTTGACGCCCATGCGCAGTTCGCCCAGCGGCGTGCCCTGCCAGGACTTCAATTGCCGGCAGGCCTGTTCCAGAACCCAGCGGCCCAAGGGGACGATCAGGCCGGTTTCTTCGGCCACCGGGATGAACTTGTCGGGTGCGATGGTGCCCAGTTCCGGATGGCGCCAGCGGATCAGCGCCTCGCAGCCCACCAGACGGTAGTCGGCCAGCCGCACCTGGGGTTGATAGAACAGTTCGAATTGACCGGCCTTCAAGGCTTCCTTCAGCGACCGTTCCAGGGTCAGCCGTTCGGACACCGCATAGGACATGGCGGTGTCGAAGAAGCCCAGGCGCTGGTCCTCGCGCTTCTTGACCTGATGCAGGGCCATTTCAGCGTTGCGCAGCAGGTCCAGCGGTTCGTCGCCGTCGCGCGGGAACACCGAGACGCCGATATCCACCGGCAAGGCCAGGTCCGAGCCGCTGATCGCCATGGGACGGTTCAGCAGTTCCAGCACCTGCTCGACCCCGGCGGTGACCCCGGCCAGATCGCGCAGGCCCGGCAGCACCACGGCGAATTCGTCGCCGGCCAGACGGGCGGCGGTGCCGTTGTGGAGGGCCACCCATTGCGCCAGCCGCCGGGCGGTTTCGCGCAGCACCCCGTTGCCGATGTCGTGGCCCAGCGAATCGTTGACCATGGTGAAGCCGGCCAAGTCGATGGTCATCACCGCCACGTGTTGACCGGTGCCGCGGGCGGCGGCGATGGTCTGGCCCAGGCGGTCGCACAAAAGCGTGCGGTTGGGCAGGTCGGTCAGCGAGTCGTGGTTGGCCAGATAGGCCACGCGCTGGGCCAACTGCTTGTTTTCGGTCAGGTCGCGGATGGTGCCGGTGAACAGCCGGCGTTTGTCCAGCCGCAGTTCCGATACCGACAGATGCACCGGGAACAGGCTGCCGTCCTTGCGCTTGGCCATGACCTCGCGGCCCTTGCCGATCAGGTTGCCGCCCTGGCCGGCCATGTAATTCTTGATATAGCCGTCATGGCGCCCGGCATCGGGTTCGGGCATCAGCATGGCGACGTTGGCGCCGATCAGTTCCGACAGCGGGAAGCCGAAAATGCGTTCCACCGACAGGTTGGCCGACACGATCAGCCCGTCTTCGTCGATGGTGACGATGCCGTCCAGCACGGTGTCCATGATGGCGCGGATACGATGTTCGCGGGCGGCGACCGCCCGCATGGCCGCCGTCACCTCGGTGGTGTCGCGGCCCACCAGAAGCGCTGCGGTGTGGCCTTCGCGCTTCAAGGGGACGGCGTTGATTTCCACGTCGCGCACCCGGCCGGCGAAGGTCACCACCTTGATGGGGACCGGATGGTCTTCCTCGTACAGGGTCTCGATGCCCATGTCGAATAGACCGCGGTAATCGGGATGAATGAAGTCGACGAAGGGCTTGCCTTCGCAGGCGCTGGCGGCGGGGGCCCGCAACAGGCCCAGACCGGCGGCGTTGATGCGCTCGATGGCGCCGTCGACGCAGACGCAGATCAGGTCGGGGGACAGTTCCACCAGATCGCGATAGGACGACTGGTCCTTCAACAGCGCCGATTCCAGCATGGACACGTCGGTGATGCGGTCCAGCATCTTCAGGATCTGCGATCCGGAATTCAGGATGGTTTCGGCATATTCGCGATACCCGCCGGGATTGATCGATCCCAGCATTTCGGTGGCGATCATCTCGGCGAAACCGATGACGTCGTTCAAGGGGGTGCGGATGTCGCGGCTCATGCGGCCCATGAACTCGGTCTTGGACCGGTTGGCCAGCTCGGCTTCTTCCTTGGCGGCTTCCAGGTTGGCCGCCGCCGCCCGTTCGCCGGTGATGTCGCGGGTGAAGATGGCGCAGCGCTGAGTCATGCCTTCGGTGCCCACCGCCAGATAGCGGTGGGTGAACCAGCGTGGCCCGTCATTGTCTTCCGACTGGATGGTGCGCCCCGATCGCAAAGCCTTGTCGAAGAAGGTGCGGCGCAGCTCGGCCAGGGCCGGCGGCATCAGGGCGAAGGCGTCCATGCCTTCCAGTTCGTCGGAACGCTTGCCGAAGGCTTCGGCTGCTTGGGCGTTCAGAGTGATGAAATGGCCGTCTTCGTCCAGCAGCATGGCCATGTCGTGGCTGGCGTCCAACAGCGCCTGGGCGGTCTGGTGCGACAATTCCAGGGCGGTGCGCGATTGCTGGCGTTCGATGGCGTGGCGGATGACGCGCGGCAGCATGTCCAGGCCGGCCAGCGACTTGACCACGTAATCCTGGGCGCCGGCGCGGATGGCGTCTTGGGCGACCCGTTCGTCGTCCAGCCCGGTCAGCACCACCAGCGCCTTGTCGGGGGCCACCTGCTTCAGGCGCAGAACCGACGTCAGGCCGGCGGCGTCGGGCAGCCCCAGGTCGACCAGGATGCAATCGTAATCGTTGCTTTGCGCCAAGGCGGCGCCATCGGCCAGGGTGCCGCGGCAATCGGCCTTCCAGCCGGCCATGGCCTCGGCGAGTTTGATCTCGATGAGCCTTTGGTCACCTGGGTTGTCCTCGATCACGAGGAGTTTCTTGGAGGGGCCGCCGCTATTCATGGTGCGTTGAAGATGACCTATCGCCGTCTGCTTGTAAACGGACTGAAAATATCCAGCTTCATCATGTCAGCAGTCCCACCACGGCGCCGGTCAGGCACGACGCCAAGGTGCCGGAAACAATGGACCTGCCGCCCAGGGCCACCACTTCGGCCCGGCGGTCGGGGGCCATGGCGGCAAGGCCGGCGATCATGATGCCCAAGGACCCGAAATTGGCGAAGCCGCACAACCCATAGGTCATGATGATGCGCGACCGTTCCGAAAGCGTGCCGGCCGGCAGATGGGCCAGGTCCACATAGGCCAGCAATTCGTTCAGCACCGTCTTGGTGCCCATCAGGGCGCCGGCGGTCAGCATTTCCGCCGCCGGGATCCCCATCAGCCACACCACCGGGGCCATGACCCAGCCCAGCAGGCGCTGCAGGGTCAAGGGCGCCCCCCAAAGGTCGGGCAGCAGACCCAGCAAGCCGTTGGCCAGGGCGACCAGGGCGACCAGGACGATCAGCATGGCGACGATGTTGATCAGCAACTGCACGCCGTCGCTGGTGCCCTTGACCACCGCGTCCATGGTGCCGGAATAGGCGCTGGCCATGGCTTGGTCGGCGCCCGTGCGGGCGTCGTCGGGGACCATGATCTTGGCGACCATGATGGCGGCGGGCACGCTGATCAGCGACGCGGTCAGCAGATGGCCGACGGGGTCGGGGATCACCCCGGTCAGGAAGGTGGCGTACAGCACCATCATGGTGCCGGCGATGGTGGCCATGCCACCGGTCATCACCACGAACAATTCGCCCCGCGACAGGCTGGCCATATAGGGGCGGATCAACAGCGGCGCCTCGACCATGCCGACGAAGGCGTTGGCCGCCGACGACACCCCCACCGCGCCGCCGAGACCCATGCTGCGTTCCAGCAACGCAGAGAAGGCGCGCACCACCAACGGCAGGATGCGCCAATGATACAGGATGGCGGAAAGCGCGCTCATCAGCAGGACCAGCGGCAGGGCCTGGAAGGCCAGGACGAAGCCGGCGGCCGGGTCGGTCATGGCGAACGGGGTCTTGCCGCCGCCCACGTAACCGAAGACGAAGGCGGTGCCGGCCTGGGTCGCGGCTTGGACGGCGCCCACCGCCTGGTTCAGGGCCAGGAACAGCGATTGCGAGGCGGGAAACTTCAGCAGGATGGCGGCGATGGCGAACTGGATGGCCAGGCCGGCGACAGCCACGCGCCACGACACAAGTCGGCGGTTTTCGGACAATATCCAGGCAATGGCCACCAGGCCAAGGATGCCGACCGCCCCCTGCGCTGTCAGCATGGGGTCACGCCTTGGGCTGCTTGGCCAGCCATTCCATGACGGTGGGGACCATGGATTTGCAGGTGAGCGCGAAGGACGTCATCAGCTTGTCCTTTTCCTGGCTCATGTGCAGCAGGTTGTCCACCACCTTGCGCAAGATGTCCTTACCCAGGGCGGGATGGCCCAGAACCAGGGGGGCCTTGCTGCCGAAGGCCGATTTCAGCGAGGTGACCAGCACTTCCGCCTTGTCGATGTTCAGGCGCTGGATTTCCTCCAGGTTCTCGGCGGCGATGTAGCACAGCACGTCGCCATAGACCTTGGCGCTGGCCTTGTCGAGCGCGGCGACGACGTTGAAGAACGACGGCTCGCGGGCAAAGAAGTCCCAGGCGTGCTCGCCCAAAAGCTTGCGATAGAATTCGTACATCTCGCGGTTCCACACCGCGACGCCGGCGATGGCCTGGGGCTGGTTCAGCAAGATGTCGACGAAGTCGGGGCCGGCGGCGGCCTTGACCTTGGTCAGGGTTTCCGGGGTGAACTTGCCGACCGTGGCCACCGCTTCCGGGCTGCGCAGCGCCAGCACGTCTTCCTCGATGGCCATCACCTGCTGATAATGCAGGTGGGCGCGATAGGCTTCCAGCAGCGGCAATTGCCAGCCGAACGCGATATAGCGCATCAGCTCGCGCACTTTGCGTTCTTCGATGGGGTCGGTGGCCATGCGGGTGACCTCGACCTGCTCGGTCTTCTTGATCAGGCCGAACAGGGCCTTCTTGGTCACCGTCTCGGTGACGGTCTGTTCGACTTTTTCCTGTTCGAACACCTTCTTGGCGCAGGTGCGGACCAGCAATTGCTGGATCTGGTTCAAGGAAACGTTGCAGACCAGCATCTGGTCATCGTCGCGCACCGGCCCGCCCGCCTTGGCGACGACGATGTCGTCGCATTGCTCGCGATTGGCCTGGAACACGGTGATGAAGTGCTCAAGCGGTTGCGGATGGGCGATCAAATCCTGATAGGACAGGCCCGGATCCACGACATTGGCTTGCTGAAGCCGGGCCAACACCCTTTTCAGGCCGTCGATGATAGCCTTTTTGGTCGTGCCGTCGATATCGACCGGCGGCGGCAGAGTGATGGCAGTCATGTGCTGAAAAACCCTGGATAAACACCGTCCCAAGCACAGGTTTACCTCTTCCCAGGCGCGCAGGCAACCTTACCCTTGGCATTCATCCTTTAAGAGGACCCAAGTCAGTTCATGCTTGTTGTGGAACAGATGCACCACTTTCGAGCCGGGGATGGCGGCGAAGGCTTGGGTGGTCGTGTGGTCGGTGTCGCCTTGGAACTTGATGGTGCAGACGAAGTTCTTCACCTGGCCCTTGTCCAGCCAGTTGCGCACCAGGCGCAGCAGGCGTTCGGGATAACAGATGATGTCGGAAAACAGCCAGTCCACCGGCCCCACCGAGGCGGGGTCCAGGCCGAAGGCGCTTTCCTGGCGGATCGAGACATTGTTCATGGCCACCACCTTGGGGTCCAGCGGCGCCTTGTCCACGGCGGTGACGTTCGCGCCCAGATTGGCCAGCACCCAGGTCCAGCCGCCGGGGCAGGCGCCCAGATCCAGGCAGGTCTCGCCGGGGCCGGGCGCACGCCCCAGCACGGTGAAGGCGTCCCACAGTTTCAGGTAGGCCCGGCTGGGCGGCCCGACCCGGTCCTCGATCAGATGGCATTCGCCATTGGGAAAGGGCGACGAACAATGGGGCGCCGCCAGCAAGGTGCCCTCGTCAGCCCAGGTGAACGACCCCAAGGGGGCGGTGGGGGCGGCTTGGCCGAAGGTCAGCGGCTTGGCCGACACCTTGGGCAGCTTTTCCACCAACAGGGCGGTACGGCGGTGCAGGCCGGGGGCATAGGGCCACCAATTGCGCTGGATCGCCTTCAGCGCCTTGGCGCCTTCGCCGATGGAGGCGACGGGAATGCGCTGCACGTCGTGCCAGACGTTCTGGACCCAGGCACAGTTTCGTGCCGGACCCGACGCCAGCAGCAGACGGCCGTGTTCCTGGACGACGCTGTCGCCCAGTTCGTGACGCAGTTCGGCTTCGAAGCCTTCGGGGGCCAGATAGCCGGTCCAGCCGGTGGAGAAATCAGTCGATGCAGTCATGGGCGGCTTCATAGCACAAGCCGCGCCCCCAGGGGCAGAGCCCTATTTGGCCGCCTCGGCCAGATTGGCTTCCATCTGCGCCATATAGCGCGAAACGATGCGGTCGAACTCGCCGCTGGCCTTCAGCTTGGCCAGGCCCGAATTGAATTGGGCGCAAATGGCCGGGTCGCGAAAGGCCACGTGGTATTCGGTGGGGGCGAAGACCGGATGCAGGTGCAGCTTTTGCGTCACGTCCACCTTGCCGCGCACTTCGCCAGCGTACCAGCGGAAGATGTTGTAATCGGCCACCACCGCCTGGATGCGGCCGCTGTACAGCAGCAAAGCCTGGACCACCTGGTTGGCTTCTTCCCGATAGCTGGGGGACTTGCCGACGGCGCGGGCGTACTCTTCGCCCAGATAGATGTGGGCGTTCTGGAAAGCCACCGCCGACTTGTCGGACAGGTCGGCCACCGAATCGATCTTCAGCTTGCTGCTTTCCAAGCTGATCACATAATTGCGATAGGTGACGTGGCTGTCGCTGTAACAGGCGTCCACACCGGTTTCCGGCCGCATGGTCAGGCCGGCGTCCAACTCGCCCATGGCCATTTCCTTGGGGACCCGGGCCAGCACCGTCAGCTTGGGAGTGATGGTGTGGCCGGACAGGGCCAAGGCCTGTTTGACCACGTCGTATTCGATGCCGCCCCAGGTTTCGGGGATGACGTAAGGCGGCACCGAACGGGGCACGCCGACGATCAAATCCTTGGCAGCGGCGGTCCCGCTCGCCCACACGGCCAACATGGCGGTCAGCAGGCCCAGCAGTCTTTTGCGTCCCATGGCATTTCCCTCCCCCGACACCCTTATTCATCAACATAAGGGATCGGGGCTGTGCGCAGAAACGTCTAATTGATCTTATTCGTCAGTGGTTTCGCGTCGCCGGTGCTGGGTCTGCGCCACCTCGTCCAGGAAGGCCTGCTCCTTGCGGTCCAGTTCTTCTTGTTCGCGGCGTTCGCGGTTGGCCTGGGTGACTTCGTAGGTCTTCTGGGTGCGGAAGGATTCGGCCAGTTCGTCGCGGGCGATCTCGATCTGCTGGCGGATGGTGGCCAAGCGGTTGAACAGCATCTGGCGCTGGTCCATCCAGGCCCGGTGATAGGCGCCGTAGATGAAGCCCACCCCGGTGGCGTCGGCGGCGGCCAGTTCCTGTTCCTTCCGCAATTGCACTTCCGATGCCAGGATGTCGTGCAGGGTCTGTTCTTCCTGGTTCTGCAGCGCCGTCAGCACCCGGCGCTTTTCGTCGACCTCGAACTTGGCCAGCCGGATCAGGGTCTTCAGGCCCTTGGCCTGTTTGGCCATGGCTTAGCGTCCGCCCATGCCGTCGCCGTCGAAGGGCATGCCCAGCACCTGCGCCAACTGGGCATAGCAGTCGCGCAACGAGGTGGCGTCCTTCTTGCCCTGGGTCAGCAGCTTTTCGATCATCGGGTAATAATGGATGGCTTCGTCCACCGCCGGGTCGGTGCCCTTGCGATAGGCGCCCAGGCGGATCAGTTCGGCCATGTCTTCGTAGGTGGCCAACAATTTGCGGGCGCGGCTGACCAGGGCGTTTTCCTGCTCGTTGTTGCAGCCGGGCATGGTGCGCGACACGCTGCGCAGGATGTTGACCGCCGGATAGCGGCCGCGGTCGGCGATGGCGCGGTCCAGCACGATGTGGCCGTCCAGGATGCCGCGCACGGCGTCGGAAATGGGTTCGTTATGGTCGTCGCCGTCCACCAGCACGGTGAACAGGCCGGTGATGGAGCCCTTGCCGGTGCCGGGGCCGGCGCGTTCCAACAGACGCGGCAGTTCGGCGAAGACGGTGGGGGTATAGCCCTTGGACGCCGGCGGTTCCCCCGCCGACAGCGAAATCTCGCGCTGGGCCATGGCGAAGCGGGTGACCGAATCCATCATGCACAGCACGTCCAGGCCCTGGTCGCGGTAATATTCCGCCACCGACAGGGTCAGATAGGCGGCCTGACGGCGCATCAGCGGGCTTTCGTCCGAGGTGGAGACCACCACCACCGACCGCTTCATGCCTTCCTCGCCCAGATCGTCCTCGATGAACTCGCGGGCTTCGCGGCCGCGTTCGCCGATCAGGCCGATGATCGACACGTCGCAACTGGTGTTCTTGGCCATCATGGACAAGATGGACGACTTGCCGACGCCCGACCCGGCGAAGATGCCCATGCGCTGCCCCCGGCACATGGTTAGGAAGGTGTTCACGGCGCGCACGCCCAAATCCACCTTGCCGGCGACGCGTTGACGCGAATGGGCCGAGGGCGGGGTGGCGCGGATGGGATAGGCGACGTCGCCCAAGGGCAGCGGGCCCAGGCCGTCCACCGGCTGGGCGAAGGCGTTGATCACCCGGCCCAGCCAGCCGTCGGACGGGTGCACCACCGGTTCCGATTCGTGCACTTCGGTGCGGCAGCCCAGGCCGATGCCGTCAATGGCGGTGAACGGCATCAGCAGGGCGCGGCCGTTCCGGAACCCCACCGCCTCGCACGGCACGCGGCGGCCGTCGCGGGTGATGACGTGGCAGCGGTCGCCCACCGAAATCTGGCGCTGCACGCCGCCGGCTTCGATCAGCATGCCCTGGACGCCGGCCACCCGGCCGTAAACCTGGATGCCGGACAGGCGGTCGATGTCGTTGGTGACGTTGCGAACGTGAAATTTCAAGGCCATATCCCAAAGGAGAGGTGGTCTCGCGACTTGCAGTCGCCAGCCTACACCCGTATGGTTACCGAATCCTCAAGAAGTGGGGTCCGAGGAATGCGCGTGCTTGTGGTCGAGGACGACCGGATGATGGCCCAGGTCATCGAGTCCATGCTGAAGGCCGAGGGAATGGTGGTGGACACCACGGCCCTGGGCGAAGACGGGCTCGAGATCGGCAAGCTGTACGATTACGACATCATTTTGTTGGATCTGATGCTGCCCGACATGGACGGCTATGAAGTGCTGCGCCGCCTGCGCGCGGCGCGCATCGAAACCCCGGTGCTGATCCTGTCCGGGCTGACCGAGCCCGACAAGAAGATCAAAGGGTTGGGCTTTGGCGCCGACGACTATTTGACCAAGCCCTTCGACCGGGGCGAACTGGTGGCCCGCATCCAGGCCATCGTGCGCCGTTCCAAGGGCCACGCCCAATCGGTGATCAAGACCGGCAAGCTGGCGGTGAACCTGGACCAGCGTACCGTCGAGGTGGCCGGCGACCCCCTGCACCTGACCGCCAAGGAATACGGCATCCTGGAACTGCTGAGCTTGCGCAAGGGGCAGACCCTGACCAAGGAACAGTTCCTGAACCACCTTTACGGCGGCATCGACGAGCCCGAGCTGAAGATCATCGACGTCTTCATCTGCAAGCTCAGGAAAAAGCTGTCCACCGCCACCGGCGGCGACAACTACATCGAGACCGTGTGGGGGCGCGGCTATGTGCTGCGCGATCCCGACGGCGCCCCCCAGGCGCATGCGGTGTAAAAAAAGCCCGAGATGATGGTCTCGGGCTTTTTCGTGAATGGCGGGTGTCAGCGGATGGGCTGCAGCACGTCCAGCTTCAGCTTCAGCGTGCCTTCGGGGTGAACCTTGCCGCCGGCGCGCACGATCAGCAATCCGTGATCGGATTGCGCCGTGCGCTGCATGGACGTGGCCATCAGGATTTCGGCCACGCGGGCGGCCTGGGTGGCGTCGGCCTGGGCCTTCAGCGCCACGTCGGTGCCGTCCTCGGTCAAAGCCGGGGCGGCGATCTTTTGCAGTTCGCCGCCGACGTCCAGGACCATGGGGCGCCCGCTGCCGGTGAAGCTGCCGCTCATGGACGGGTTGACGGTGGTGACGGCGATGCGTTCCACCGAGGCGTCCACGGTCTTGCCCTTTTGCACGGTCAAGGACAGGTTTTCCAGGTACAGCGCCGCCGTCGACCCCGATTGTTCGGCCTGGACGATGACGCTGGAAACCGGCGGGCGCACGCCGACACTGTCGGTGGCGGCGCGGTTGGCCACCACTTCCGCCACCTTGCTGACGTCGAACTTGCCGACGCCAAGCGCGTCGATCAGCCAGGAAATGTCGTTCATGGCGGTGGTGAAGGACTGGGCCAGCGAACGCTGGCCGGCTTTGTCCTCGTTGTCCGAGCTGCTGGCCTCGGCCACCGGGGCGAACAGGTTGGGGCGCGAACGCAGGCTGTCCGGGTCGGTCAGGTCCGGGGTCTTGATCTTCTGTTGCAGCCAGGCCTCGGCGATGGTCTTGCTTTGCTTCAGCTCGGCGACGATTTCGCGCGCGCTTTCCGACAGGCTGACCGCGTCGCTGGAGCCGGCCGTGCTGGTGCCCGGCTGGGTTGGCTGGACCAGGAAGGAAACCGCATGCGACGATTGCGTCGAGGCGGCGATGGCGGCCTGGGTTCGCTTGGCGATTTCAAGATCATCGACCATGGACTTGACCCTTCTTGTCAGTCAGGCGAAAGCATCTAATCTGTCGTTAGTATGCATCGCGCGCATTCTGCACGTCGCCGTATTCTGGCGATTTCCAGGCCAAAATTCAAGTTTCATATAACTTAAGGCAGGCGGCAGCACACGGCCGTCAGATCGTCGCGCAAGGGGCGGGCCACGCGGGCCAGGAACGGCGCCAGGACGGAATTCGCCGTGGCTTCCTGCCCCGATGCTTCGATCAGCGTTTTTATCCCGCCATTGCCCAGCTTGTTGCCGTCGCCATCGGGATTGTCGGCCAAGCCGTCCGACGACAGGAACAGCAGGTCGCCCGGCGACAGCGCCATCTGGCGTTCGGCGTAGGCGACGCGGGCGGACAGCCCCAGGGGCAGGCCGGCGCCGTCACCTTTTTCCACACGGCCGTCGGTCCGGCGCAGCAAGGGCGGCGGCATGGCGGCGGCGGCATAGCGGAACAATCCGGCCGATTGGTCGACCACGCCGTAAATCATGGTGGCGTATTGTCCCACCGGCAGCAGTTCGGACAGTCGCCGGCTGAGTTCGGCCAAAAAGGCGGCGGGCATGTCGGCCACCGGGGCGCATTGGGCGACCAGGGCATGCAGGCGAAAGACGTTCAGCGCCGCCACCAGCCCGTGGCCGGAAAAGTCCGCCACCCACAGGCCGGTGCGGTATTGGTCGACGACCTGCATTCCCCACAGGTCGCCGCCCAGGCTGGACGAGGTCTCGAAATGCGCCGACAGCAGCAGGCCGCTGCGGCGCAGCAAATCGTCCAGGCTTTTCTGGGGGGGCAGCAGTTCCAGTTGCATGGCCCGCGCCAGCTGGATTTCCTCGCTGACCAGCGGTGGCGCGTCCACCTTCAGGGACGAGGCGATGGCGCAGACGGCCTGTCCCCGGTCGGCGGAGGTGTCGGCCATGTCGATCCAGGCGGTGACCTGATTGCCGATGTCGTTGTATTCCATGTGGTCGAAGGCCAGATTGCGGGCCAGGGCGATGCCGCGCCCATGGGGGGCGAAGGCCCGTTCCGGGGAAATCTGGCCGAAGCCGCGCCAGTCGAATCCGTCGCCCTGGTCGCGGATGACGAAGCAGATCCGTTCGGTCTGGCGCGTCACCTCGACCTCGACCAAGCGTGCCCGGCCCTGGGGGGTGTCCAGACGGGCCTCGACCTCTTGGCGCCAGCGCCGGTTCTCCAGCAATTGCGCCTTTTCGTCATAGCCGATGCCCAGGTTGCCGTGCTCCACCGCGTTGGTGAACAATTCCGACAGGCCGGCGACCAGATGGCGGGCCTGGGGGCAGGCGCGGGCCAAGGCCACCGCCAGGGTGTGGCCTTCGTCCAGGGTGCGGAAGCGGAAGGTGCCGCTGTCCAGCAGCAGCATGGCCGTGGTGCGCTTGTCCAGGTCGTCCAAAAGACGCTGGCGGCGCTGGTGGTCGGCGATGGCGGCTTCGGTCACCGACAGCAGCAGGCGGCGGTCCAGCGGTTTGGCCAGATAGTAATAGGCTCCGGCCTTGATGCCGGCGGTGACGTCCTCGGGGTCGGCATAGGCGGTCTGCATGATGACCGGAATGTGATCCAGCCGGCTGTCGTCCTTCAGCTTGCGCAGCAGTTCCATGCCGTCCATGCGCGGCATGCGACGATCCAGCAGGATGACGTCGAAGGCGCCGGGATGGGCGTCCAGGATTTCCCAGGCCTGCAGGCCGTCTTCGGCGGTCACCGTCTCGAAACCGGCGGCGCGCAGGTTGGCGACGATGACTTCGCGGTTCATCCGCTCGTCGTCGACCACCAGGGCGCGGGCCAAAGCCGCGCACATGGGTGTCAGGCCCTTTCGATGGTGAACAGCGAATCGAAGCAGGCCAGGTCCAGCAATTCGGCCACTTCGGGGCTGGGCTTGCGCAAGGTGACGGTGACGTTGGCGCGGTCGGCGCGGTCGCGCAGCGTCAGCAGCATGCCCAATCCGGCGGAATCCATATAGGACAATCCCGCCATGTCCACCGCCACCTTGGGCTGCTTGCGGGCCAGAAGCTTGTCGATGGCGGTGTCGAACAGGTCGCGATGGTCGAACAGCAATTGGTCGGAAAGCACCAATGTCGGGCCGTTTTCCTCATCGACGATACGGTACTTCATGGTGGGTCCTTCAGCCGGAGAGGGGGGGCGGTTGCGGCGTTGCGGATCAGGCTGACTTCTTGCGGGCGGCGATGAATTCCTCGAGCTTGGCGCTGGCCGCTTCGTCCAGGTCGAAACGGACATGGGTGTTTTGTTCGGTGACCGCGACCACCGATCCCTTCCAGGTGCCGATATTGGGCAGTTCGCATTCGAATTCGCTGCCGCGGGGAACGGGGAAGGGGCGGTCCAGGATGCCGGTGCCGATCAGCGCCACGTCCTGCAGCAGGCAGGGGCGGCGGTCGCCGCCCAGGATCAGGCTGGCGGCGATGTTGATGGTGTGGCGTTCGTTGGCGTGGCGGTTGTCTTCGGCGCCCGAACGCACGATGTGGTCGATGGCGTCCTTCATGGTGCCCAGGCGCTGGCGCATGGCGGTGGCCGATTCGCGCACTTCGTGGGCCCGGGTGCCGGTTTCCTCGGTGGCGCCGGCCACGTCGTCGATGCCGGCGGCCGCCTGCTGGGTGCCCTGGGCGGCATCCTGGGCGGCGCGGGCGATTTCCTGGGTGGCGGAACTTTGCTGGTTCACCGATTGGGCGATGCCGCCGGAAATGGACGAAATCTCGCCGATGGTGGCGGCGATGGCGGCCAGGGCGTCCACCGCGTCCTTGGTGGCGCGCTGGATGGATCCCACCTGGCCGGCGATCTGTTCGGTGGCCTTGGACGTCTGGTTGGCCAGGCTTTTGACCTCGCCGGCGACCACGGCGAAGCCTTTTCCGGCGTCGCCGGCCCGTGCCGCCTCGATGGTGGCGTTCAGCGCCAAAAGGTTGGTCTGGCTGGCGATGTCGTTGATCAGGCTGACCACCTCGCCGATGCTTTGGGCTTCGCGTTGCAGGCCCGAGACGATGGTTCCCACCTTGTCGGCCTCGCGTTCGGCCTCGGTGGCGATGCGGGTGGACTGTTCCACCTGACGGCTGATCTCGCCCACCGACGCGGTCAGCTCCTCGGCGGCGGCGGCCACCGCGTCGACGCTGCCGTTGGCGGTCTGGGCGGCGCCCGACGCCTCTTGGCTTTGGCCCAACACGCGGGCGACGGTGGAATCCATGGCGGTGGCGGTGTCCAGCATGGAATCGGCTTGGGTCATCACCACGCTGATGGCCCCCGACACTTCCTGGTCGATGGCGTTGGTCAGCGCCAGGATCTCGCTTTGCAGCTTGCGCCGGTTGCGGCGGTGTTCGGCATCCTGCTGGGCGGCGCTCTGGCGCACCTTCAGCGCGTTGCCGCGGAAGACCTCGATGGCATGGGCCAGTCGGCCCATCTCGTCCTTGCGGTCCAGGCCGGGGATGTCCACCGACAGGTCGCCGTCGGCCATGCGGGCGGTGATGTCGGTGACGCGGGCTACCGGCTCCACCATCTGGCGGTCGAAGGCGATCAGCACCACCACCACCAAGGCCAGGGACAGCACCGCCGACGCGCCTTGCAGCCAAGCCTGGTTGCGCACCGCGTTCTCCAACTGGTCGCGGTCTTCGAACAAGGTGGTGGCCGATTGGGCGACACCGCCTTGCGATTCCTCGACCAGGGATTCGGTCAGGGTTTGCAGGCCCAGGGCGGCGCCGTCGAAATCTTCCTTCAGGCGGAAACCGCCCTGGATGTCGTTGCCGGCGAAGGCCTGGGCCATGGCGCGCCCCGATTCCAGGAACGGTTCGAAGGCCAGGGCGACGCCTTCCAGGGTGCGGCTGGCGTCGGCCAGGCCCAGGGCCTGGGTCATTTCCTGGCTGGCTTGCAGATGATAGCGGAAGCCGTCGACGGTTTCGTCCACCTTGGTCAGGCCGGCTTCCAGCGCAGCCGGGTCGCGGCTGGCGGCCAAGTCGGTCAGGGTGGCCTGGGTGCGCAGAATGTCGATCTCGATGTTCTTGATCAACTCGATCAGGGGCAGGTAGCGCTCGGTGACGGCGCTGGTGGTGCCTTCCATCTTGTGGTTCAGGTCGAACAGCCGCAGGGCCATGGCCCCGTTGACCGCCATGCCCGCCAGGTTCACCACCAGGATCAGGGCGAAGGCCAGGAAGAATTTGCGGCGCATGGACATGGGGGGCTATCCGATTAACTTCAACGTGTAGATGGTGCGGTATTGTGCGTTCCGACGCAACCGTCGGGACTGGAGTGTTTTTAGAAGCCATCCAAAACGCAGCCAAAAACAATAAAACCCTAATGTAGTAATTGCTTTTTATCGCCGGATTGCGTTAGCTCGGTGAAACATGCCGTTCAAAGCCCCCCGACAGAGGGGGCGCGGTCTGTCACTGGGAGGAAAAAATGACGCAGATGCAAGGCCGCGGCTGGTCGCGGCGTGGTGTCTTGGCCGTGGCTGGCGCCGGGGCCGTGGTGCTTGGCATGCCGGTGGCGGGCCGGGCCACACCCCAAGAAGCCGACGATTTCGCCAAGAAGATTTTGGGCGGTGCCGCCGCTAAATCCGGCAAGGTGCAGCTGATCGTCAAGGATGTGGCGGAAAGCGGCGCCAACGAGCCGGTGCGCGTGGTGGTGGACAGTCCGATGAGCGCCGCCGATCACGTCAAGGCCATCCACGTGATCGCCGACGGCAACCCGTTTCCCGGTGTTTCGTCGTGGTTCCTGACCCCCAAGTCCGGCAAGGCGGACGTGGCTTTCCGCATGCGTCTGGCCAAGACCCAGGTGGTGCGGGCCTATGCGGTGATGTCGGACGGCTCGGTGTGGCAGGCCTCGCAAGAGGTCAAGGTCACCATCGGCGGCTGCGGCGGCTGAGGATAATCGGAGCGAGGCGCAGCCGAGGGACTGGGCCCGACGGGCCCCGCCCGCTGATGCGGGCGTAAGCCAAGGGCGCGGATGCGCCCACCCGGCGCCTGAGGGGCTGAACGAAAGGGCAGAAGAATGACCAATCCATCCATCAAGACCCGCATTCCGGGCAAGGCCAAGAAGGGCGAGATCATCGAGATCAAGGCCCAGATCAGCCACGACATGGAAACCGGCCAGCGCAAGGATGCCGGCGGCATGCCGCTGGCGCGGCGGATCATCAAGAAATTCGTCTGCACCTGGAACGGCGAAGTGGTGATCAGCGCCGACTGGCACACCGCCATGTCGGCCAATCCGCTGATCACGTTCTATGCTTTGGCGGAAAAGTCGGGGGCGATCAAGCTGGCCTTTCACGACGACAACGGCGAAGTGTACGAAGCCAGCGCCGACGTGGTGGTCGAATAGTCGGGAAAAGGGGCGACCCCGAGGGGGGTGTAACGGGCCGCCCCTTCACCTTATCGAGCTGCTGCTACGTATTGTCTCAAGTTGTCCACCTCCATGTCCATTTCGTCCAATCTGGATTTGACCACGTCGCCGATGGTGACCATTCCGGTCAACTCTCCGGCGCCGTCCACCACCGGCAGGTGACGGATGCGCTTGGCGGTCATGGTCTTCATCAGGCTGTCGACGCTGTCGTCCTCGTGACAGGTCAGAACGTTGGCGGTCATCAGGTCGGAAACCTTGGCTTGGGTGCAGGCGGCGTCGCTTTGCGCCAGTCCCCGGACGATGTCGCGTTCCGACAAGATGCCCTTGATGGCACCGCTGGAATCGACGGCGATGACGGCGCCGATCCGGTGGTTGGCCAACAGCCGGGCGGCTTCAGAGATGGTGGCGGTGGGATCGATGGTGACCACGCCCGCGCCCCGGGCTTTGGTCTTCAGGATGGTCTTGACGATCATTGGTCAACCTCCCCTTTCCAGGCTCCGTCGTTACGGAACGCTGTCTTTCATAAGGGAGCGGTGATGATCGGCTTCAAGGGGATAATACCAAGGATGGGGCGGTTTCGAAGACCTGGGCGTCGTTCAGCGTGGCGCGGGCCCATGCGATGAAAGCCGCCACTTTCGCCGATCGTTGGCGATGCTGGGGGTAAAGAATGGTCAGGGGCAGCGGGGCAGGGCGGTGTCCGGGCAGAATCTCGACCAGGGTGCCGGCGGCCACGTGCCGACGCAGGCCGTAGACCGGCACCTGGATCAGCCCCAATCCGGCCAGGGCGGCGGCCACTTGGGCTTCGGCGTTGTCCACCGCCAGACGGCCGGTCAGGGTGACGGCGTGGTCCGGCCCGTCCCAGTCGAAATCCAGCCCATGGACCGACGAGGCATAGCCCACCAGCCTGTGTCCGGGCAAGTCGGCGGGGCTTTCCGGGGTGCCGTGGGTGGCCAGATAGGCCGGGCTGGCGAAGGTGCCAAGCGCCATTTTCCCCAAACTTTGGCCGATCAGGCGGGAATCCTTCAAGGTGCCGGCACGGATGACGCAGTCGAAGCCGGCGCCGATCAGGTCGACGAAACGGTCGGTCACCGACAATTCCACGTTCAGTGCGGGAAAGCGGCCCAGGAAGTCGGGCAGGGCCGGCATCAGGGTATGGGTGGCCAGCCGTTCCGGCAGGCTGACCCGCAGCAAGCCGCTGACCCGGTCGGGCCCCTGGCGGAACAGGCCGTCCAAGTCGTCGGCCTGATCCAGCAAATGGCGGGCGCGTTCCAAAAAGGCTTCGCCGTCGGCGGTCAGCGCCACCCGCCGGGTGGTGCGGTTCAGCAGACGGGCGCCGGCCCGGGTCTCGACCCGGCGCACCGCTTCGCTGGCGCTGGCCCGCGGCAGCCCCAAGTCCTCGGCGGCGCGGCTGAAGCTGCCCGATTCGGCGATGCGGACAAAGATGCGCAGGGCGGTCAGGTGATCCATGATTGTTCTGATTTCGCAAATAGTGTTGCGATGATTGTCTGATTTATCCGACCAATCAAGTCCAGCATCTTGTGCCCAGGTCCAACGCGGTTGAAGGGAACCGATCATGACACTGGCAGGTAAGAAGGCCCTGGTCCTGGGGGCGTCACGCAGCATGGGGCGTCTGTTCGCCGAGGATCTGGCGGCGCGCGGCGCCCAGGTGGCGGTGCATTACAACAGCGCCGGTTCGGCGGCCGACGCCCGGCAGGTGGTGGCGGCGATCGCCGCCGCCGGCGGGCGGGCCCAGGCCTGGCAGGCCGACCTGTCCGACCTGGGGGCTTTGGTGGGGCTGTTCGACGCGGTTGAGTCGGCCTTCGGCGGGTTGGACATCGTGGTCAACACCGCCGGGCGCATCGCCAAGATGCCGGTGGCCGACATGGACGAAGCGGAATTCGACGCCCTGCATGCGGTCAACACCAAGGCGGCGTTCTTCGTCCTGCGCGAAGTGGCGCGGCGCCTGCGTGACAACGGGCGGGTGGTGTCGGTCAGCACCTCGCTTTCGGCGGCGACCACCGGGCTTTACGCCGCCTATGCCGGCGGCAAGGCGGCGCTCGAGGCCTATACCCGCGCTTTGGCCAAGGAAATCGGCCATCGCGGCATCACCGTCAACGCCATTTGCCCCGGTCCGCTGGACACGCCGTTCTTCCACGCCAACGCCAGTCCCGAGGCGGCGGCTTGGGCCAAGGCGCAGGCCCCGCTGAACCGGTTGGGCGAGCCCGCCGACCTGGTGGGAATCGTGCGGCTGCTGACCGGCCCCGACGGCCAGTGGATCAACGGCCAGTCCATCTTGGTCAACGGCGGCATGGTGGCACGGTAAAATAAATGTTCGGGTGGGGCGTGCGCCGGCCGCGCGCCACCCCATATCTTGGGGAAATCCGGGCTTGACGCTGCAGACGCGAAAGCGTTTGCTGGCGGCCTGTTCGTCGCGCCCCACCCTTTGGTCGGCAAAGGCCTCTTATGTCAGCACCCGCGAAACCCAGCCTGGAACCGATCACGTCGCGGGCGCAATTGGTCCACTGGCTGGCCTCTGGCAGCAAGCCCAAGGACCAGTGGCGCATCGGCACCGAACATGAAAAGTTCGCCTTCACCACCGACGACCTCAGGCCGCTTCCCTATGACGGGCCGCGGGGCATCGGGCGACTGCTGCAAGGCTTGATCCCCTATGGCTGGCATCCCGTCGATGAGGCCGGCAAGGTCATCGCCCTGGTGGACGACACCGGCGCCTCGGTGACGCTGGAGCCGGGCGGCCAGGTGGAGCTGTCGGGGGCGCCTTTGGACAACATCCACCAGACCTGCTGCGAGACCTATGGGCACCTGAAGCAGGTCAAGGAAGTGGCGCAATCCATGGGCGCCGGTTTCCTGGGCATGGGGTTCCAGCCCAAATGGTCGCGTGCCGACACGCCGTGGATGCCCAAGGGCCGCTACAAGATCATGCGCGACTACATGCCCAAGCGCGGGTCCAAGGGCTTGGACATGATGCTGCGCACTTGCACCGTGCAGGTGAACCTGGATTTTTCCTCCGAAGCCGACATGGTCAAGAAGTTCCGGGTGTCCTTGGCGTTGCAGCCTTTGGCCACCGCGCTGTTCGCGTCCAGCCCATTCATCGACGGCAAGCCGTCGGGCCTGCTGTCGTCTCGATCCGACGTGTGGACCGACACCGATCCCGACCGTTGCGGCATGTTGCCCTTCGTGTTCGAAGACGGCTTCGGCTTTGAACGCTATGTGGATTACATGCTGGATGTGCCCATGTACTTCGTCTATCGCGACGGTCAGTACATCGATGCCTCGGGGCAGTCGTTCCGCGACTTCCTGGAGGGGCGTCTGCCGGCGCTGCCCGGTCAACTGCCGACCATCGGCGACTGGGGCGACCACATGACCACCGCCTTCCCGGAAGTGCGGCTGAAGAAATATCTGGAAATGCGCGGTGCCGACGGTGGGCCGTGGCGGCGCCTGTGCGCGCTGCCCGCCTTCTGGGTCGGGCTGCTCTATGACGACGCGGTGTTGGATGCCGCCTGGGATCTGGTCAAGGACTGGTCCATGGAGGAACGCGAGCAATTGCGCACCGACGCGCCGCGCCTGGGGCTGAAGACCCGCGTCGCCGGCCGCACGCTTCAGGATATCGGCCTCGAGGTGCTGGACCTGTCGGCCCGGGGCCTGCGGGCGCGTGGGCGGCTGAACGATTCGGGGCGCGACGAATCCATCTTCCTGGAAACCCTGCAGGCCATCGCCGCCTCGGGCCGCACGCCGGCGGAAGAGATGCTGGACTCCTTCGCCACCCGGTGGCAAGGCAGCGTCGATCCGATTTTTGCCGAATACGCTTACTGAAAACGGGAGAGCAACCGATGGCGAAATGCCGCAACCTGGCTGATGTCCGCGAAAACATCGACCGCCTGGATCGACAGATCGTCCCGCTTTTGGCCGAGCGCGCCGGCTATGTGCGCCAAGCCGCCGGCTTCAAGGAAACCAAGGCCGCCGTGGTTGACCAGGCCCGCATCGAAGCCATCGTCTTGAAGGTCCGCCACATGGCCAACGAGGAAGGTTGCGACCCGGATGTGATCGAGCGCATCTACCGTTCCATGATCGACGCTTTCATCATCTTCGAAAGCCAGGAATGGGTGCATCTGCACGACGCCGACAAATAGCCCCGTGCCCCCCGCCCGACGGGCGGGGGGACGGTGTCGGCGCTTATCCCAAGCGGGGATAGTCGGTATAGCCCTGGGCGCCGCCGCCATACAGGGTGTCACGGTTCAGCGGCGCCAAGACGGCGCCGGTTTCCAGGCGGCGGACCAAGTCGGGATTGGAAATGAAGGCGCGGCCGAACGACACCAGATCGGCGCGGCCGGCGTCGATGGCGGCCTGGGCGGTGGCGCCGTCCAGACAGTTGTTGGCCATGTAGACCCCGCTGTAGCGCTTGCGAAGCGCGGTGAAGTCCACCGCCGGGGCGGTGTCGCGGGTCTGGCCGGTGATGCCTTCGATCATGTGGATGTAGACCGGGCCGATGGCTTCCAGCTTGTCCACCGCCAGTTCGAACAGGGCCTGGGGGGCGCTGTCGGCGCAATCGTTGATGGGGCCGGCCGGCGACAGTCGCACGCCGACCCGGTCACGGCCGATTTCGGCACAGACGGCGCTGGTCACTTCGGCCAGCAGGCGGGTGCGGTTGTCGATGGATCCGCCATAGGCGTCGTCGCGCTTGTTGGCGCCATCCTTCATGAACTGGTCGATCAGATAACCGTTGGCGGCGTGGATTTCCACCCCGTCGAAACCGGCGGCGCGGGCATTGGCCGCACCCTTGCGGAAATCGTCGACGATGCCGGGGATTTCCGACAACTCCAGGGCGCGCGGCGTCGAAACCGCCTCGAACCCCTGACCCAGATAGGTCTTGGTGTTGGCGGTCACCGCCGACGGCGCCAAGGGCGCGGCGCCGCCCGGCAACAGCGAGGTGTGCGACACCCGGCCCACATGCCACAATTGCAGGAAGATGCGGCCGCCGGCCTGGTGCACCGCGTCGGTCACCACCTTCCACGCCGCCACCTGTTCGGGGCTGTGGATACCCGGGGTGGCCAGATAGCCCTGGCCCATGGGGCTGACCTGCGAGCCTTCGGCGACGATCAGGCCGGCGCTGGCCCGCTGGGCGTAATATTCGGCGGTCAGGGGGGCGGCGACGTTGCCGGGCGCGGCCCGGTTGCGGGTGAGCGGCGCCATCACCACGCGGTTGGCCAACTCAAGCTGGCCCAGGCGGAACTTCTGAAACAAGGGATGGGTCACGGGGCTTCTCCGTTGTGATACACTTTGAATCGTTGACCTGCTTTAATGTGTATTATAATCTTTGTTCAAACACTCACAAAGCTTGGAATACGGTCCATGGGCGCCCTGCAAATCATCAAGTCGGAACACCGGAACCTGTACCGTGTCCTGCATGTCCTGCGCACGGTGGGCTTCGCCATGCGTGACGGGCAGCGCTTTGACTCTTCGTTGCTGGGCGCCATCATCGACTACATCGACGCCTTCCCCGAGCGCTTCCACCACCCCAAGGAAAACGAATACCTGTTCAAGGCGTTGCGCCGGGTGTCGTCGGTGGCGGAAGAGACCTTGTCGCAGTTGGAACGCGAACACCATGACGGGCCGGAAGAAATCATCCGCTTGCGCGCCGCCCTGGCGGACGTGGACAAGGGGGTGCCCGGCGCGGAAATGCGCTTCGCCGACATGCTGGTGACCTATGCCGAGATGAGCATGGGGCACATGCACAAGGAAGAAAGCATCATTCTGCCCCTGGCCGCCAAGGAACTGAGCGTCGAGGATTGGAAGGCCCTGGACGACGCCTTCGCCGACAACCGCGATCCGCTGTTTTCCGAGGACGCGCGGGAAGAAATGCGCGGCCTTTACAGCCGCATCGTCGCCCTGGCCCCGGCGCCGTGGGGCGTGGGCGGCTAAGGCGTTCTTGCCCTAAACCTCGTCCGGGGTCTTGGTCACCAGTTGCAGGGCGTGGATCGGGCCGGCCAGTTCGTCGGCCAGCAGCGTGTTGACCATGCGGTGACGTTCCACCCGCGATTTGCCGGCGAAAGCGGCCGACACCACGGCGATCTTGAAATGGGTTTCGCCCGCATGGTCGGCATGGCCGGGTTGGGTCATGCGGTGGGCGTGGCCGGCATGGCGGTGGGAATCGTCGACGATGTCCAGATGCTGGGGGGCCAGTCCGGCGGTCAACTTGCTTTCGATAGCGGCGCGCACCGACATGGAAACTCCTTTGGCGTAAATCAGAAGCCAGGACTTGGGGTGGCTTTGCCGTTCCGTCAAGCCCTGGCTTTGCTGCAATGCGTCAGGCGGCGCGCACGGTGAGCAGGAAGTTCTGCACCTCGGTGCGCAGTCTTTCGCTTTGGCTGCCCAGCAATTCCGCCGCCGTCAGCAGTCCTTCCGCGGCATGGGCGGTTTCGCCGGCGACGTCGCGCACGGTCAGGATGTTGTGGGAAACGCCGTTGGTACCTTCCGCCGCCAACTGGACGTTGCGGCTGATTTCCTGGGTGGCGGCGTTTTGTTCCTCGACCGCGGCGGCGATGGCGCTGGCGATCTGGTTGATGTCGCCGATGGTCCTGCCCATGCCTTCGATGGATTGCACCGTGGCCTTGGTTTCGCTTTGGATGCCGGCGATCTGCGAACCGATTTCGTCGGTGGCCTTGGCGGTCTGGTTGGCCAGGGCCTTGACTTCGTTGGCGACGACGGCGAAGCCCTTGCCGGCGTCGCCGGCGCGGGCCGCCTCGATGGTGGCGTTCAGCGCCAGAAGATTGGTCTGGCTGGCGATGTCGTTGATCAGCTTGACCACCTCGCCGATACGGCCGGCGGCTTGGGCCAGGCCTTGAACCATGTCGTTGGCCTTGTTGGCTTCGAGGACGGCCGAATCGCTGATGTCAGCGGAGCGGGCGACCTGCTGGCCGATCTCGGCGATGGCGGCCGACAGTTCCTCGCTGGCGGCGGCCACCGTCTGCACGTTGGCCGAGGCTTCCTCGGCGGCCGTGCTGGCCTGGCTGGTGCTTTGGTTACCGATGTCCGCCTTCTCGCGGATGACCTGGGCGATGTCGCGCAGGTTGCCCGAAGCGGTGACCACGGCGCTGACGATGTCGCCGACGCTGGACTCGAACTGGTCGGCCACCCGGGCCATGGCGGCGGCGCGTTCCGCTTCGGCCCGCTTGGCGGCTTCCACCTGTTCGGCTTCCAGGCGGACCTTGTCGTGGGCGTTGTCGCGGAAGACCAGCAAGGTCTTGGCCATGGCGCCGATCTCGTCGCCGCGATCCCGGCCGACCACTTCGGTTTCCAGGTCGCCATTGGCCAGGGTTTGCATGCGGGTGTTCAGGGCCGTCAACGGCTTGACCACCGAGCGGATGGCCAAAATGGCCAGGACCAGGGCAATGGCGACCGCCGACAGTCCGACCGTTCCCAGTTTGGTGACCAGGCCGCGCACCATGGCGTCCACGTCATCGACATAGATGCCGGTACCGATGGCGACATCCAGCCCGTTGGGCTTCATCGCATAGGAAATCTTGGGTGAAGGCTTTTCCGAACCGGCGCGCAGCCACGAATAGGACACGAAACCGCCGCCGCGCTTGGCCGCGTCGTTCAATTCGCTGGCAAAGGCGATGCCGTTGGGGTCCTTCACGTCGGACATGTTCTTGCCGATGATGCTTTTGTTGGCGTTGACCAGGGTGGTGCCGTCGAAATCCGAGACGAAGACGTAATCACCGCTGCCATAGCGCATGCCGTCCAAGGCCAGGAAGGTCAGCTTTTTCGCTTCGTCCGCGTTCATGCGGCCGGCGGCGACTTCTTCCTGGAAGCGGTTGGCGATGCCGATGCCGGCCTGGACCAGGCTTTGGACCTGGGTCTTGCGGCCGTCCATGACGGTACCCGCCAACATCGTCACGCTGAAAGCGCCCAGCAGCAGCAGCACGATGACAAGCAGTGCGACCGGGGCCCAGATTCTTTGACTGATGGAGATGTTGTTGAAGTTCATGGTATCCCCCCTAAGTTTTCCCGTAATAATACATACATTTCATGTGAATAAATACTAATGATAGATCGATAATTTACACGAAAATCTTAACCATAAAGTGATATGGGGCGGAAGGTATTGTCGCTTGTGCGTATTCACTTTCACCCAAAAATTATACAGATATTTGTGCTTATCATTCGAGGCGTGTGTTCAGGGATCGCCGCCTTGCCTCGGGCCGTTGCGATCAGCATTATAGGGCGATGAAAGCCAATTCCTCGAAACGTGCCTGGTCCACCAACTGGCAGCCCGAACCGCCCAAGCCGGCGGCGCGGGCCTGCGACCATCCCGGTTGTGCCTCCCAGGGGGAATACCGGGCGCCGAAATCCCGTGACCATTTGAACGAATATTACTGGTTCTGTCTGGACCACGTGCGGGCCTACAACGCGTCGTGGGATTTCTATAAAGGCATGAGCGAGGATCAGATCGAGGACGAGATCAGGCGCTCGACCACCTGGCAGCGCCAGACGTGGCCCCTGGGGGCCAAGACCGGCAACAAGCGTTTCACCTTTTCGGTGCACGATCCCTTGGGCATGTTCGATTTCGAGACCGAGGAAATGCGCAAGGCCCGGACCCGGCCACCCAGTCCGGAAGAAGAAGCCCTGGTCGTGCTGGGGTTGACGGAAATGCCTTCGGTCGCCACCCTGAAAGCGTGCTACAAGAAGCTGGTCAAGAAGCATCACCCCGATGCCAATGGCGGCGACAAGGAAGCCGAAGAGGCTTTCAAGCGCATCAACCAGGCCTACAAGACCTTGCTTGATAGCCTGACCACGGAAGATTGATCGCCGGCGCCAACCGGCCAACAGGGAAACACTTGCCATCATGACCGCGAAATCTGCCAGTCCGCTTGCTTCCGACCACCCGCTTGCCACCCCCGACATCGACGTCGACGTGCGCGAGGTTTTCGGCATCGACGTGGATCTGCGCGTGCCCGCTTTCAGCGTCGGCTCGGAACATGTCCCCGACCTGGACCCGGCCTATCGCTTCGACCGCGACACCACGCTGGCCATCCTGGCCGGTTTCGCCTACAACCGCCGCGTCATGGTCCAGGGCTATCACGGCACCGGCAAGTCCACCCATATCGAACAGGTGGCGGCGCGGCTGAACTGGCCGTGCATCCGCGTCAACCTGGACAGCCATGTCAGCCGTATCGACCTGATCGGCAAGGACGCCATCGTCTTGAAGGACGGCAAGCAGGTCACCGAATTCCGCGAAGGCATCCTGCCGTGGGCGTTGCAGCACCCCTGCGCCCTGGTGTTCGACGAATACGACGCCGGCCGTCCCGACGTGATGTTCGTCATCCAGCGCGTGCTGGAAGTGGAAGGCAAGCTGACGTTGTTGGACCAGAACCGGGTCATCCGCCCGCATTCGGCCTTCCGTCTGTTCGCCACCGCCAACACCGTGGGCCTGGGCGACACCACCGGGCTTTATCACGGCACCCAGCAGATCAACCAGGGGCAGATGGACCGCTGGAACATCGTCGCCACCCTGAACTATCTGGAACACGACGCCGAATGCGCCATCATCGCCGCCAAGCAGTCGGGTTACGAAAGTGACGAAGGCCAAACCATCATCAGCCGCATGGTGTCGCTGGCCGATCTGACCCGCCAGGGCTTCATGAACGGCGACATCTCGACGGTGATGAGCCCGCGTACCGTCATCACCTGGGCCGAGAACGCCAAGATTTTCGGCGATGTGGCCTTCGCCTTCCGTCTGACCTTCCTTAACAAGTGCGACGAGGTCGAACGCCCGGTGATCGCCGAATATTACCAGCGCTGCTTCGGCGTCGAACTGCCCGAGACCCCGGCGCGGGTCGCTTTGTAAGGAGTCTGGCCGGTGCCGGAACGCAATGCGGCCGATCCGTCCTCGTCGCTGCCCGTGCGCGAGGAAAGTCCTGCCGACACCATGAAGCGGGCCACCGCCTTGGCGCTGCGCGCCATCGCCGGCCGCGCCGACCTGGAAGTGGGGTATGTGGCTGGCGCGGCGTCGGTGCGCGGTGCCGAGATCAAGCTGCCCAGCCCGCAGAAGAACCTGACCCAGGGCGATCTGGTGCGCCTGCGCGGCACGGCGGACGCGGTGGCGTTGCGTTTCCGCTATCACAACGATGCGGTGCACGCCCGGCGCATCCCTCCCGACCCGCAGGCCCGCAAGGTCTATGAAGCGGTGGAACAGGCCCGCATCGAGGCGCTGGGCGCCCGGCGCATGGCTGGTGTCGGCGACAACATCGCGGCCGTCTTGGAACAAAAGGCCCGTGCCGAAGGGCTGGACCGCATCACCAAGCGTGACGACATGCCGCTGGCGGAAGCCATGCGTTTCATCGCCCGCGAACATTTCCTGGGCCAGGACCCGCCCTTGGCCGCCGAGAACGCCGTCAATCTGTGGCGTCCCTTCGTCGAGGAAAAGATCGGCCCAGGCCTGGACCGTCTGAAGGACATGCTGGCCGACGAGGACGCCTTTGCCGGCAGCCTCAAGGACCTGCTGCACCAGTTGGACATCTTTTCCGACAACGAGTTGGAAACCGAGGAAAAGCAATCCGACGAGGAAGGCCAGGACGCCAAGGAAGGCCAGTCCCAGGGCCAGCAGGAAAAGGAAAGCGACGGCCAAGGCCAAAGCAAGCAGGGCGAGGGCGAACCCCAGGCGGCGCCCGGTGCCGCCGAAGGGGCGGGCGAACAAGATGGGCTGGAAAGCGCGTCTGACGAGGTGGTGATGGCCGGCGCCGGGACGGAAGAACCCGGTGGGCCGTCGCGGCAACGCCAGACCTTCACCCCGCAGCCCGGCGGGTATGGCGAAAAGCCGTATCACCCCTATACCACCAAGTACGATCAGGTGGTCGCCGCCGAGGAACTGTGCGAGCTGGAAGAGTTGACCCGGCTGCGCAACCAGTTGGACCAGCAGATGGCCCATCTGCAGGGCGTGGTGTCCAAGCTGGCCAACCGCTTGCAGCGCAAGCTGATGGCTCAGCAGACCCGGTCATGGAACTTCGACCTGGAAGAAGGCATCCTGGATACCAGCCGCTTGGCCCGTATCGTCGCCAACCCGACTCATTCCCTGTCCTTCAAGTTCGAGAAGGAAACCGAGTTCCGCGACACCGTGGTGACGTTGTTGATCGACAATTCCGGTTCCATGCGCGGCCGCCCCATCACGGTGGCGGCGCTGTCGGCGGAAATCCTGGCCCGCACCCTGGAACGCTGCGCCGTCAAGGTCGAGGTGCTGGGCTTCACCACCAAGGCGTGGAAGGGCGGTCAGTCCCGCGAACAATGGACCGCCGACGGCAAGCCGGCCCAGCCGGGGCGCCTGAACGACCTGCGCCACATCGTCTACAAGGCCGCCGACGCGCCGTGGCGCCGCGCCCGCAAGAATCTGGGCCTGATGCTGCGCGAAGGCGTGCTCAAGGAAAACATCGACGGCGAAGCGCTGCTTTGGGCTCATGACCGGCTGATCGCCCGCAACGAACAGCGGCGTATCCTGATGGTGATTTCCGACGGCGCCCCGGTGGACGATTCGACACTTTCGGTCAACGCCGGCAATTACCTGGAAAAGCACCTGCGCGACGTCATCGACTATGTGGAAACCAAGTCACCGGTGGAACTGATCGCCATCGGGATCGGCCACGACGTCACCCGCTATTACCGGCGTGCCGTCACCATCATGGATGCCGAGGAACTGGGCGGCGCGGTGATGCGCCAGCTGACGGCGTTGTTCGATGATGAGCAAACGATAAGCACAATCCGGCCTGGACAAAGATAGGCATCGCTAGTACATCTTTTTCTAAATATCAGTATGACCAAAAAACTTGCAGCCCTGCCTTTATCATAGGCAGGGTTTTTTGCATTTTCCCCATGCCGCCAACGCAGGGTTCGGCTCGGTGAAAGCGTGTAAGATGAAATAGGTTCGGATGTGGAGGCTGTGATGGCCGTCTCCTCCACCAGTTCCAGCGTTACCGCCAGCGCCGTTGCCGAGACCGTCTATCCGGTGATGGTGAACGGTTACCTGTGCTACAGCGCCGCCGAAGTGGCGGCTGTCAAAAGCGGTCAAAGCCCGGATTCGGTCAAACCCGGGGCCGCTAACGCCGACAAGGCCGGGGACAGCGTCGCCAGTGCCGCAGCCAGTCAGGTGCAGCAGGCCAAGGCGTTGAGCGAAGCCCAGGCGCGCATCGTCCAGTTCAGTCAATTGTCGACGGAAGCGCAGCAGCAATACCAACAAGATCAGCGCGACCAGGACCGGCAACGCGGAACGCTGGTCGATGTTTACGACTAGCGCCGCGGACCACCGGGTTACTGGCGGCGGTTGGCGCCGATGGCCGGGTTGACGGCGGCTTGGCGGCACAAAGCCGGGTAGTCGGGATTTTCCAGTCCGGTCAACGGCAGGCCGTGATGCTTCATGAAGGCGCGCACGTGTTCGGCACCGAAATCGTCGCGGGCCGTGCCTTGGGTGGCGGCCCAATCCACCATGTCCAGTTCCTGTCCCCAATAGCCGCACAGGGGGGCGGGGATGTTGGCGTGCATCCGGCGCATGTCGTCGATCATGCGATCCATGCGGTAATAGGGCCAGATGTCGGCATAAAGGAAGTCCACGCCGTCGCGGGCATAGGTCAGGGCGTCGCTTTCGACGATTTCCACCTTATGCCGCTGCGGCCACGAGTCGAAGCCGCTGAATTGCCTGAACATGTCGATCACTTCACGGTCGCGTTCGACCACGACGACGTGTTCCACCTGTTGGCGGGCGGAAACCGCGTAAGCCATCACCCCCATGCCCAGGCCGCAGATCACCACGGTGCCATGGGCGGCGGCCAGATGCGGCATCTGGCTTTCCACCTCGCCGGGAACCAAGCTCATCCAGGTTTCGCCGTCGCGGACCAGCAGGTAGTTCATCCAGGTCAGCATTCGCGGCCCGGAAAAATAGCCGGGTGAGGCGATGATCATGGCTTCGCGCAGATGCCAGTTCGGTCCTTGGACGGCCTGGTAACGCGGTGTCGGCATGGAAGGATAAGGCAGGAAGTCGGCTTCGATCACCGTTCCCGCCGCCGCCAGCGCGTCTTGTTCGTATCCATCCAAACGCGCCATCGCTGTTCCTCCCCGTGTAAAACCGGGGCTATTATAGCTTGGGTTGTCGATGTGTGAAGCGCGCTATCTTTATAGGTGTTGTGATGCAACAAAATCCCCGCCGGATGGATATCCGGCGGGGCAGTTCGGGGGACAATCAGGGGGGGCGTCTGGCGTTAAGCGACCCGGCGGCCCAACAGCGACTGGATGTGGGCGTGGGTGGCGGCGGCGGTGTCGGGGTGGCCCAGCGCTTGGTCGATGATGGCCTGCACATAGCCGGCCTTGGTGCCGCAGTCATAGCGGGTGCCGACGAAGCGGAAGCCCGACAGGCCGACCTGGGCGATGGAGGCGGCGATGGCGTCGGTCAGCTGGATTTCGCCGCCCTGGCCCTTTTGCTTCTTGTCCAGGTAATCGAAAACGGCGGGTTCCAGGATGTAGCGGCCGATCACCGAAAGCGTCGACGGCGCGTCCTCGGGTTTCGGCTTTTCCACCATGCCCCGGGCGCGGGCTACCTGGCCCTGTTCCTCGATGACGTCCAGGATGCCGTAACGGTTCACATGCTCCAGCGGCACGTTTTCGACGGCGACCACATGGCCGCGGGTGGTTTCCCATTGCTTGACCATCTGGGCCAGTGCGCCGGGTTTGCCCAGAATAAGATCGTCGGGCAGCAAAACCGCGAAGGGATCGTTGCCGATCACCGGCTTGGCGCACCACACCGCATGACCCAGACCCAGCGGCGCCGGCTGGCGCACGGCGGTGATGGTCACTCCCTTGGGGCAGGTGGAGCGGGCGATGTCCAGCAGTTCCAGCTTGCCGCGTTCTTCCAGCTGACGCTCCAGCTCGGGGCTGCGGTCGAAATGGTCGACCAGCAATTCCTTGCCCTTGGCGGTGACCAGGACGATGTCGGTGATGCCGGCTTCCGCCGCTTCTTCCACGGCGTACTGGATCAGCGGCTTGTCCACCACCGGCAGCAGCTCTTTCGGCAACACCTTGGTGGCGGGCAGAACACGGGTGCCCATACCGGCAACAGGAAGAACAGCCTTACGGATCATGGTCGTCTCGCGAAGAGAAGTTGTTCGATGACGGGGATCATGCCCCGTCATCGTGTCGCGACCATGACGCGATTGTGTCTAAACCGGGGCGTGTGATTTAGCCCCTTGAATTCCGGATGGCGGCGATGTTTGCGGCGTAATCCTTGGTCTTGAACACGGCGGAACCGGCGACCAGACAGGTGGCGCCGGCGGCGATCACCTTCCAGGCGTTGTCGGCGGTGACGCCGCCGTCCACCTGGATGTCGATCTTGCGGTCGCCGATCATCTTCTTGATGCGGGCAATCTTTTCCAATTGGCTGGGGATGAAGCTTTGCCCGCCGAAGCCGGGATTGACGCTCATCACCAGCACCATGTCGATGTCGTCCAGCACGTATTCGATGACGTTTTCCGGGGTGTGCGGGTTGAGCGACACGCCGGCCTTCTTGCCCAAGCCCTTGATGGCCTGGACCGAGCGGTGCAGGTGCTTGTCGGCCTCGGCATGGACGGTGATCAGGTCGGCGCCGGCCTTGGCGTAGTCTTCCAGGTAAGGCTGGGCCGGGTCGATCATCAGATGGACGTCGAAGGTCTTCTTGGTCCACGGCCGGATGGCCTTGATCACCGGCGGGCCGAAAGTCAGGTTGGGGACGAAATGTCCGTCCATGACGTCGATATGGATCCAGTCGCACCCGGCTTCGTCGATGGCCTTGACCTCGGGGCCAAGCTGGGCGAAGTCGGCGGACAGAATGGACGGCGCGATCAGAACGGACATGGTTTTCCTCCCTGGCGAAAAGATGCGCTCTCCCGTCACCCCCGGGCTTGACCCGGGGGTTCATGCATCCGCCCGTCGGGCGGCGTGGATGGCCGGGTCAAGCCCGGCCATGACGGCAAAGCGGTGGTGACTTAGTTGACCTTGGGGTCCAGATCGCCCTTGGCATAGCGGTTGGCCATGTCTTCCAGCGAGATCGGCTTGATCTTGGAAGCATTGCCGGCGGTGCCGAAGGCTTCGTAGCGGGCCTTGCAGATTCCCTTCATGCCGGCCATGGCCGGCTTCAGGTAGTCGCGCGGATCGAACTTCTTGGGGTTCTCGGCCATGTATTTGCGGATCGAGCCGGTGGCGGCCATGCGCAGGTCGGTGTCGATGTTGACCTTGCGGACGCCGTGCTTGATGCCTTCGACGATTTCTTCCACCGGGACGCCATAGGTTTCGCCCAGGTCACCACCGTGGTCGTTGATGATCTTCAACCAGTCCTGCGGCACCGAGCTTGATCCATGCATCACCAGATGGGTGTTGGGGATGCGGGCGTGGATTTCCTTGATGCGGGAAATGGCCAGCACGTCGCCGGTCGGCGGACGGGTGAACTTGTAGGCGCCGTGGCTGGTGCCGATGGCGATGGCCAGCGCATCCACCTTGGTCAACTTCACGAATTCGGCGGCTTCGTTGGGGTCGGTCAGCAGCTTGGAATGGTCCAGCTTGCCTTCGGCGCCGATGCCGTCTTCCTCGCCGGCCATGCCGGTTTCCAACGACCCCAGGCAGCCCAGCTCGCCTTCCACCGACACGCCGCAGGCATGGGCCAGGTCGACGACGGTCTTGGTGACGCGCACGTTGTAGTCCCAATCCGACGGGGTCTTGCCGTCTTCCAACAGCGAGCCGTCCATCATCACCGACGAGAACGCCGACTGGATGGCGCGGATGTTCACCGCCGGGCTGGTGCCGTGGTCCTGGTGCATGCACACCGGGATATGCGGATAGGCCTCGGCGGCCGCCAGGATCAGGTGGCGCAGAAAGGGCTCTCCGGCATATTTGCGGGCGCCGGCCGAAGCCTGCAGGATCACCGGGCTGTCGGTTTCGGCGGCAGCCTCCATGATGGCCTTGACCTGCTCCATGTTGTTGACGTTGAACGCCGGCACGCCATAGCCGAATTCGGCGGCGTGATCGAGCAGTTGGCGCATGGAAACGAGAGGCATTTCTTATTCTCCCTTATGGATTCTTTCAAAGACGGGCCAGGGCCGCGTCCGCCACCGCCTGCGCGGTGATGCCGAAATGAGCATACAGCTTGTCCGCCGGGGCGGAAGCGCCGAAACCGGTCATGCCGATCACCGCGCCGTCCAGGCCGACATAGCGTTCCCAGCCGAAGGTGGAGAGCGCCTCGACGGCGACGCGCACGGTGCCTTCACCCAGGACGGAAGCACGATACTCCTTCGACTGCTTGTCGAACAGTTCCCAACACGGCATGGACACCACCGCCGCCGCGACACCCTTGTCAGCCAGCAGCTTCTGGGCTTCCAGCGCCATGGACACTTCCGAGCCGGTGGCCAGCAGCGTCACCTGACGCTTGCCGGAAGCTTCGGACAGCACATAGGCGCCCTTGGCGGTCAGGTTCTCGGCGGTGTGGGTGGTGCGCACGGTGGGCAGGTTCTGGCGCGACAGGGCGAAGCAGCTGGGACCCTTGTGGTTCAACAGCGCCAGTTCATAGGCTTCCATGGTTTCCACCGCGTCGGCCGGGCGGAACACCAAGGTGTTGGGGGTGGCGCGCAGCGCGGCGATGGTTTCGATGGGCTGGTGGGTGGGGCCGTCTTCACCCAGGCCGATGGAATCATGGGTCAGCACGAAGAGAACCCGCTGTTCCATCAGCGCCGACATGCGCAGCGCCGGCCACAGGTAGTTGGCGAAAATCAGGAAGGTGCCGCCATAGGGGATGAAGCCGCCATGCAGCGCCAGACCGTTCATCACCGCCGCCATGCCGTGTTCGCGGATGCCGTAATGGATGTAGCGGCCGCCATACTGGCCGGCCTGCACCGACGGCGAACAGGCTTTGGTGTTGGTCAGGTTGGAATGGGTCAGGTCGGCCGAGCCGCCGATCATTTCCGGGATGGCGGCGGTGAGGACTTCCAGGGCGTCCTGGCTGGCCTTGCGGGTGGCGACCTTCGGCTGTTCAGCGGAAATCTTGGCCTTGAAGGCGGTGACCACGTCCTGCCAGTTGGCGGGCAGGCGGCCTTCCTGGGTGCGGGCGAACTCGGCCTTTTGTTCCGGGGCCAGGGCGGCGACGCGGGCTTCCCAGGCGGCGCGTTCGGCCTGACCCCGTTGGCCGGCGGCGCGCCAGGCGTTCAGCACGTGGTCGGGAACCACGAAGGGATCATAGGGCCAGTTGGCGGCGTCGCGGGCGGCCTTGATCTCGTCGGCGCCGAGCGGGGCGCCGTGGACCTTTTCCGATCCGCACTTGTTGGGGGCACCCTTGCCGATGACGGTGCGACACGCGATCAGCGTCGGCTTGTCCGACTTGCGCGCCGCTTCGATGGCGGCATTGATCTGATTTTCATCGTGGCCGTCGATCTTGGCGGTGGCCCAACCGGCGGCGGCGAAGCGGGCGCACTGGTCGTCCGAGGTGGACAGCGCGGTGTCGCCGTCAATGCAGATGTGGTTGTCGTCCCACAGCACGATCATCTTGGAAAGCTTCAGGTGACCGGCCAGGGTGATGGCTTCCTGGCTGATGCCTTCCATCAGGCAGCCGTCGCCGGCGACCACATAGGTGTAGTGGTTGGCGACGCCGGCGCCATAGCGGGCGGCCTGCATGGCCTCGGCCAGGGCGAAGCCGACGGCGTTGGTGATGCCCTGGCCCAGCGGACCGGTGGTGGTGTCGGCGTTGCTGACATGGCCGAATTCCGGGTGGCCGGCGGTGCGATAGCCGAGCTGGCGGAAATTCTTGATCTGCTCGATGTCCAGGTCTTCGTAACCGGTCAGATAGCCCAGGGCGTAAAGCAGCATGGAACCATGGCCGGCGGACAGGATGAAGCGGTCGCGGTCGGCCCATTTCGGGGTACGCACGTCGAACTTCATGAAACGGGTGAACAGCACGGTGGCCACGTCGGCCATGCCCATGGGCATGCCCGGATGGCCGGACTTGGCCTTCTCGATGGCATCCATGGACAGGAAGCGGATGGCGTTGGCCATCTCGGCGTGGGTGGCGGTGGGTGCGGTCATCGTCTCGTCCTTCCTGGGATGGGGCATAGGGCGTAAAGGGTTAGCGGGGGCTGAGGCTGCTTGCAGCCTTGACCAGATGATAGGTAATCAGCAATTGGGAAAGCGCCAAGGCGTGGCTGATGGCTTCTTGCCCGTCGGTGTCGGTGAAGCGGCCCAAGGGGGCGCGCAGATGGCTGGCCTCGGGGATCAGGCTCCACAGCAGGTCTTCCACCGCCTTGGCGCGGCGCGGCTCGATGCGGCCGGAAATATCCAGCATGTCCACCGGCTTGCCGTCGCTGTCACGCGCCAGCGCCAGATGGAAGCCGCCCTTGCCGCCGGCATCCAGCACCGGCCCCAGGTCGGGATGGGCCAGGGTGGGACGCAGCAGATGGCGGGCGTTCAGATGGCCGTTGTCGTCGGCCGAAGGGGCGAAGCGCAGCACGATGTCGGCGAAACTGCGCTGCGGCTGGATGTGGGCGGCGGCGTCGGCGGCGCGTCGGGTCATGGAGTCCTTGGCTTCGTCCAGGGAATAGCCGCGTTGGGCGCAGTCGCGAGCCAACTTCCATGCGGTGCGCAGGCTTTCGTCGGGTTCGACGAACACTTTGACGTCGAAGCAGTCGCGCATGCCGCGGCTGTGATAGGGCAGCAGGCCTTCGACGATGACGAAGGGTTTGGCCTCCAGCCTTTCCGGCGGCCGCAAGGTGCCGGTGGTGTGGTCGTAGACCGGCTTCAGCACCGATTGCCCCCGTCGCAGCAGGCACAGATGCTGTTCCAGGATGTCCAGGTGGTTGGCCTCGGGGGCCAGGGGGGTCAGGCACAGTTGGCGCCGCTCGGCGCGGCTGTGGCGGTGGTAGTCGTCGGCCTGCAGCACGGCCACCCGGTCGCGGCCCAGGATGTCGGCGATGCCCCCGGCCAGGGTGCTTTTGCCGGCGGCGGAATCGCCGACCACGCCAAGGAAGATGGGCTGGTTTGCGGGGCGTTGGCAGGGCATGGCTAGCCTTGGCTCCAGCTGGTCAACATCTGGCGCGGCCCGGCACCGCCGCCTACCAACAGGCTTTGGCTGCGCCAGACGTCACCTTGGCGTTCGACGCCGTCCAGCAGCAAGCCGCTGGCGATGCCGGTGGCGCAGAACACCACGTTGTCCGTGCGCACCAGACTTTCCAGGTCCATCCAGGCATGGGTGTCCAGGCCGGCATCGGCGACGGCGCGCCGTTCGGTGGCCAGTTGCGGGTCCAGCCGGGCCAGGAAGCACGCCCCCATGACGCGGGCGGCGCAGGCGGCCAACAGGCCCTCGGCGATGCCGCCGGTTCCCATCAGCGCGTCGACGCCCGATCCCGGCATGGCGGCCAAAAGCGCCCCGGCCACGTCGCCGGCCGGATAGCGGATGACGCGGGCGCCGGCCGCTTCGACCCGTTCCACCAGATCGCGGTGGCGGGGCTTTTCCAGGATGAAGATATTAAGGTCGTCCACCGCCTTGCCCAGACAGCGGGCCAAGGCGGTCAGGCGGTCTTCGACCGGGGCGGCGGGGTCCAGATGACCCACCGCCTGGGGCGGCGCCACCAGCTTTTCCATATAAAAGGCTGGGCCGGGATCGAACAGGCTGCCGCTTGGGGCCACCGCCAGACAGGCCATGGCGTTGGTCAGCCCCTTGGTCAGACAGGCCGCCCCTTCCGCCGGGTCGGCCAGCACGTCCCACACCGGCAGGTGCTTGGGGTCGCCCAGGCGACGGGTGCCGCCATCCAGCAGGTTGGCGTCCAGGCCCAGCAAGTCCAATTCGGCCAGCATGGCGGCCAGGGCGGTTTCGGTGGAACCGGCAGGGGACGCGGCCAGAACGCGGGCAGCCGCTTCCGTCGCTTTGCGCAGCTCGTAGGCGCAAAGCGACAGGCCGTGGCGGACGTCGCGCATCTCGGTCATGCCCTCAACTCCCTGTCCCCAAGATGATCTTCTTTGGCCTTATCCTGGCGATGACGAACCTGCGAAGGAACACCCGCCGGGATATGGCGCAAATCTCTTGTGGAGGGGCGGAACCCTGCCCGAGAGGGCGGGGAGAGTCAATGTTGCGATGCGAGGAAAATAAACCGGGTGGTTATTTCCCACCCGGAAGCATGCGGGCCAGCACGTCGTCCTTCAGCATGAAGTGATGACGCAGCGCCGCCAGCAGGTGCAGGCCGACCACCGCAGCCAAGCCCCAGGCCAGGACTTCGTGAACTTCCTCGAACGCTTCCTTCAGGTCGTGGTTGGGCTGAACCAGGGTGGGGAGCACCCATCCGAACATGGAAACCGGATGGTCGCCGGCTTGGCTCATGATGATGCCCGACAACGGCAAGACGATCATCAGGGCGTAAAGCGCCAGATGACCCAGACGAGCCAGGGTCGCTTCCAGGCCGGTCATGGAATCCGGCAGCGCCGGGGCGGCGTGGGTCAGGCGCCAAGCCAAGCGGGCCGTCACCAGAACCAGGACCAGGGTGCCGAACGCCTTGTGCAAGCCGAACAATTGTCCCCGCAGATCGCCCTTGGGAAAGTCATCGAGTACCAGACCCAAGCCGAACAGACCGATCAGCAGCAACGCCATCAGCCAATGCAGGGCGATGGCCACGCTGTCGTAGCGGGGGGAAGCGTTCATGATGATCAGGCTCCAACGGATAAAAGCAAGGCGGGCATTGTCGCCCGCCTTGCCTGAACCCAGCCTGAACGAACCGGCTTAGCGCCCTTCGCGGCCCTTCAGATAGAACGCCACCGCCTGGGCGCGGTTGCCGACGCCCAGCTTGTCGTACAGGTTCTTCAGGTGGAACTTGACGGTGTTGAGCGAGATGTCCAGCTGGCTGGCCATCTGCTGGTTGGTCAATCCGCCGGCCAAGGCGGCCAGCAATTCGCGTTCACGCGGGGTCAGCCCGGCCAGCGGGTCGGACGCCAGCGACGACACGTCGATGAACGGGAACACCATGCGCCCGGCGGCCACCGCCAGGATGGTATCGAGCAATTGTTCCGGGGTTTCGCGCTTCGAACAGAAACCGGCGGCGCCCAGCGTCATGGCCTGGCGCGGCACGTCGGGGTTGGGGCTGCCGGTATAGACGATCAGCCTTGGTGCGTCGGCGCGGTTGCGCAGCGCCTGCAGTACGGCGCGGCCGTCCATATAGGGCATTTCCCAGCCGATAATGCCGACATCGAAGGGGATGCGTTCCACCGCTTCCATGAAGCGTTCGCCGTCATCGGTGACGGCGGCCAGGGAAAAACGTTCGTCGCCGGCGAAGATTTTCACCAGCGAGCTTTGCAGCAGCGGATTCTTTTCAGCGATGACGATGTCGATGGGACGGCTTTGTTGGACGGCCATTGTGGTTGTTCCTTGCCCGGCTCGACCCCCAATGGCCACGGCGGGATAGGGGGCATTATAAGTGCGTAAAGGTTGGATGCAAGGAAAAGAGTAGGTATTTCCCTACCCATGATCATTAACAATTGGCAATCCCACCCGGAAGGATGGTTTTGCCCTGTGTTCACAGGGGCGATGGGGTGCGCAGGACCAAGCCCAGGCGGTCTGCCGGCACCGGCGGAGCCAGCACGTAACCTTGGATTTCGTCACAGCCCAGGCGGCGCAGGGCGGCGACCTGTTCGGTGGTCTCCACCCCTTCGGCGATGATCCGTCGGCCCAGGGCGTGGCCCATGGAAATGATGGCGCGGATGATTTCAAGCGAGCTGTCGTCGGTGGCGATGTCGGCGACGAAAGAGCGGTCGATCTTGACCGAATTGACCGGGAAGCGTCGGATCACCGACAGGGACGAGGTGCCGGTGCCGAAATCGTCCATGGAGAGCGTCACGCCCAGTTCGGTCAGTTCGTTCAAAACGGCGACGGCGTTTTCGGCATCCCGTATGACCATGCCCTCGGTGATCTCGAATTCCAGGGCGCTGGCCGGCAATCCGGCGCGGTTCAGGGCGGCGCGGACCAGATCGACGAAGCCCGGCGCCCGCAGTTGCCGGACCGACAGGTTGATGGCCACCCGGGGGGCGGTGCCGTCTTTTTCCAGCCAGTCGCGATACTGGCGGCAGGCCGCGTCGATGGCCCATTCGCCGACCCGCCCCATCAGACCCGATTCCTCCATCACCGGGATGAACTTGGCTGGCGACACCTGACCCAGTTCGGCGGCGTTCCAGCGCAACAGCGCCTCGACCCCGGTATAGGCGCCGGTCTTCAGATCCAGCTTGGGCTGGAAGGCCAGGGTCATTTCGCCCCGTTCCAGGGCTTGGGACAGGCCGGTCTTGATGGCCAGGCGCTCTTCCACGGCGGCGTTCATGTCGGCGGTGAAGAACTGGAAGTTGGCCTTGCCGTGTTCCTTGGCCCGGTACATGGCGGCATCGGCGTTCTTCAGCATGGTCATGGCATCGGTGGCGTCGTCGGGAAACACGGTGATGCCGATGGAACCGGAAACAAAGGCCTCGCGGCCGGCAAGGTCAAAGGGCTTCTTCAAGATGTCCAGAATGCGCCCGGCCACGTTGGGGGCGTTCTGATAGGTTCCCAGATTGGGCATCAGCACGGTGAATTCGTCGCCGCCCAACCGCGCCACCGTGTCGCCGGATCGGATGCAGGCGGCAAGGCGGCGGGCGGTTTCCTGCAGCAGCAGGTCGCCCATGTCGTGGCCCAGCGTGTCGTTGACCAGTTTGAAGCCGTCCAGGTCGATGAACATCAGCCCGACCATCTGGCCGTTGCGTTCCGCCTGATGCACGGCCTGGCCCAGGCGATCCATGAACAAGGTGCGGTTGGGCAGGCCGGTCAGGGCGTCGAAGCTGGCCTGACGGCTCAGGTCGCGGGCCCGTTCTTCCAGGCGGGTGACGGCGCGGACCAAGGTGTCGAAGGCCGGCATGCGGCCAGTCAGGTCGCGCAGCACGACGCCATGCAGCCCGTCGCCAAAGTCCTTGGTCATCACCAAGGCGGCCATGGTGCCGCCATCCGGACGGCTTAAGATCATGGGCAGGCCCTTGGGGTCGGATTGCAGCGCGGCGATGCCGCCGACCAGGGTGCGGCTGTGGTCCGGGTGCAGCAGATCAAGAAACGAGGTGCCGACCAGTCGCTGGCTGTCGGTGCCCAATTGCTCGGCGCCGGCTTGGTTGACCCAGATGATGGTGTCGTCCTGGCACAGGCACAGCACGTCGTCCACCATCTCCAGCAGGGGAAGCGGTGAAGGCGGGGGCGAAGGCGAGGGCGGCAGGGGACGCGACAATGCCATGGCTTTTGTTACGGATGTGAGTCCACGATCCTAGACGAAAGCGGCAAGGGGTAAAAGCGTCTTGGTTGAAAGGCTTAGTTGAACATGAAGTCCGAGGTGGCCTGGCGCTTGCCGAACGACGTCTTGGCGACGGCGATGGCGGTGCCCAGGTTGTCGTTGACTTCCACCGAGGACGGAGCCTTTTGTTCGGTGGCTTCGGCCTTTTGTTCGACCGGTTCGGTTTGCGTCGGTCCGGCCACGGCGACGTCGATGGTCTTGGCCATTTCGACGGTCTTGGTTTCGGCGGCGATCTTGGCGACGACGGCGGTTTCGGCCGGGGTCACGGTCGCGGCGGCGGCTTGGGTCACCGGCTCGTCGCTGAAGCTGGTGTCCAGGTCGGAATGCTGCTGGCCCATATGGGCCAGGGCCATCGAGGTCCGGGCGGAGACCTTTTGGATGCTGGCCTTGGTGGCGGTCGAGGGGACGGCGCGGCGGGCCGGGTTGTAGACGAAGCCGTCGGCGCGATAAATCTTGCTGCCGAAGGTGCTGCTGGGTTCGTACCACACGCGCACCCGCGACCAGTCGTTCTTGGGCGAAACGTCGATCACCGGGACCATCTTGGTGATGGCGCCGCGGCCCGAGCTGCGCACCGGGGCCCAATTGGCGTGGTCAACCAGGATCATGCGGCTGTTGACGACCTTGCTGACCACCGAGACGTGGCCATAGCGCATGGAGCCCTGGCGAGAGAACACCATCACCGCGTCGCTTTGCGGGGTGCGGCCACGGTCATAACGGCCGGCGGCGGCGTTCCACCACTTCCAGGCGTCGCCTTGCAGGTCGATGCCCGAAACTTCACGGGCGTAAGGTACGCATTGGATGGCGGCAGCGGGAAGGGCGACGGTGGACAGCACGACGGCGGTCACAAGCGCAAGCAAGCCTTTCCGCATTCCAGCCTCTCCCCTGTTGCCCCTGGTGGTCGCTTTGCGATCCGCCTTATCTTCGGTGGCGATTGTGTCGATTTGAAAACTCGATGGCAACCCTTTTGAGTCGATTTTTATGGAAATTCCATTTGTTTCGGCAGCGCACAAATCGGCCGGCAGCAACGCACAGGGGGGATTGGGGCTTTCGAAGGCGGGGGGGTTACGGCTATGATCCGGCCGCGGTCGCAAGGCGGCGACAGGATCACGAAACAAAAAGGGGGACGCGCCGGTGCGGCGAATTCTGGCAGGTGGCACGGTGATGGCGGTGGTTCTGGTTTGCGCCCAGGCGCCGGCCTGGGCCGAGGGCAACAAGGCGGCGCTGATCGCGTCGGGCGAGGTGACGGGCTATTATTATCCGGCCGCCGGTGCCTTGTGTCGGGTCATCAACAAGGAAGCCGGCGGGGTCAACTGTGCCGTGGTGCCGTCCTCGGGATCGGCGGCCAATCTGGCGTCCCTGCGCGCAGGCGCCGTCGACCTGGGTATCGTCCAGGCCCAGGCGGCGCAGATGGCGGTGGCCGGCAGCGGCCCGTTCAAGGATGCCGGCCCCTTCGGTGACCTGCGTGCCGTCCTCAGCCTGCCGGGTGAATCGGTGATGCTGTTGGCCCGCCAAGGGGCCGGCATCGAATCCATGGCCGACTTGAAGGGCAAGCGGGTCAACCTGGGGCGTCCCGGATCGTTCCAGCGCGCCATGGCCGAAGCCACCCTGGAAGCCGCCGGCCTGTCCGAAGGCGATCTGGCCATCGCGGTGGAACTGGAATTGTCGGAACAGACGCCGGAATTGTGCGAAGGCAACATCGACGCCGCCTTCTATTCCGGTTACCAGCCCATGGCCGAAGCCAGCATGGCCATGGACGAATGCGACGCGCAGCCGGTGCCGATCAAGGCCAAGACCTTGGAATCCTATTTGAAGCACCATTCGTGGCTGACCCGCGCCACCATCCGCAAGGATGTCTATCCGGGCATGCGCGACGATGTGGTCAGCCTGCAGGTCCGCGCCCTTTTGGTCACCACCACCCGCAGCACCAATGCTCAGGTCCAAGACTGGCTGAAGGCCATTCATGGAAACTTCTCGGCCCTGACCCACCTGCATCCCATGCTGCGCGGTCTGGGCAAGGCGGACAGCGCCAAGGACGGCATGACCATCAAGCAGCATGACGGCGCCGATGCCTTTTATGGGGAAAACGGGCTGAAGTAGAAACGACAACGCCGCCGCCCCGGAGGGCGAAGCCCTCGATCGAAAGATGGGGCGGCTGTCATTCTTGGTCCTTTTGGAAACGACAACGCCGCCGCCCCTGGGGGGCGACGGCGTCGGAAAAAGCGTTTCCGCGGTGCGGATTACTTCTTCAGGGTCTTCAGGTAAGCCACGACTTCCTTCAGGTCGTCGGGGTTCTTGATGCCGGCGAAGACCATCTTGTTGCCGGGAATGGTGCCCTTGGGGTCGGCCAGGTACTTGGACAGGGTGGCTTCGTCCCACGTCAGGCCGGAATCCTTGTGCTTGTCCGAGTACTTGTATTCCGGATAGTTGGTGCCGGCCTTGGTGCCGAACACGCCAGCCAGCGAGGGGCCGACGCCATGCTTGCCGGCTTCCACCTTGTGGCAGGCCTTACAAGCGTTGAAGCCCTTGGGGGCGTCAGCGGCGTTGGCGGCGACGGGGGCGATCAACAGGGCGGCAACGGCCAGACCGAGCAACTTCTTCATCATCATCTCCCAATAGCTTATTCAGCGAGTATTGAACCAAACGCCGTCCTTGGACGCCGGCCCGGGCCGACAAGGTGCCGAACCAGGATTACAGGGTAGACAAACTTCTTGGCGGAAATGGGGCATTCGCGTCGGCTGTAAGGGCGCGCGGCCTTGGCGAAAAACACGTTCCTCCCTGCAAGACCCGACGGGGGTTGCGTTCGGGGGCGCATTATCATTCACATTGATGCGAACTTCAACCGCTTGCGGTTCCCCTTGTTGCCCAAAAGCGATAAGAAACGACCTTATGACCGCGCTTCCCATCGATACCGTCCTTTCCGACATCGCCGAATCCTTGTCCCGATCCTCGGGGCTGGTGCTGGAAGCGCCGCCCGGCGCCGGCAAGACCACGAGGGTGCCGCTGTTCCTGCTGGATCAGCCGTGGTTGGGCGCGGGCCGCATCATCATGCTGGAACCGCGCCGACTGGCGGCCCGCGCCGCCGCCGCCCGCATGGCCCAGACCCTGGGCCAAGAGGTCGGGCAAACCGTCGGCTATCGGGTGCGCCTGGACAGCAAGGTCGGTCCCGACACCCGCATCGAGGTGGTGACCGAAGGCATCCTGACCCGCATGTTGCAGGACGACCCGTCGCTGCCGGGGGTGGGCGTGGTCATCTTCGACGAATTCCACGAACGGTCCTTGAACGCCGATCTGGGCTTGGCTTTGTGCCTGGAAATCCAGATGGCCTTGCGCGACGACCTGAAGCTGGTGGTGATGTCGGCGACCTTGGACGGTGGGCCGGTGGCGCAGTTGATGGGGGGCGTGCCGGTGGTGTCCAGCCAGGGACGCGCCTGGCCGGTGGACACGTATTATCTGGCGCGTCCCGAACCGCGCCGCTTCGTCGACGCCATGGCCACGGCCATCCGCCAGGCGCTGGACCAGTCCGACGGCGACGTTCTGGCGTTTTTGCCCGGTTCGGGGGAAATCCGCCGGGTGCAGGCAGCGTTGGACACTGTCGCCGCCCAGGTGCTGCCGCTATACGGCGATCTGTCCCAGGCCGACCAGGACCGCGCCATCCGCCCCTTGGCGGAGGGCGGCCGCAAGGTGGTATTGGCCACATCCATCGCCGAGACCTCGCTGACCATCGACGGCGTTCGTGTGGTGGTTGACGGCGGACAGATGCGGCTGCCGCGTTTCGATCCCAGTTCCGGCATGACGCGTCTGGTGACGGTGCCGGTCAGCCGCGCCTCGGCCGACCAGCGGCGCGGCCGCGCCGGGCGTCAGGCCCCGGGCAAGTGCTGGCGGCTGTGGTCGGAAGCCGAAGATCGTGCCCTGGCCGCCTTCACCGCCCCGGAAATCAGCGAAGCCGACCTGGCGTCGCTGGCGCTGGATTTGGCGCAATGGGGGGTGCGTGACGCCAACGCCCTGGCTTGGCTGACTCCGCCGCCCGCCGCCGCCCTGGCCCAGGCCCGTGAATTGCTGGCCGAGTTGGGGGCGGTGGACGAGGATTGCTCCTTGACCTCCCATGGCCGCGCCATGAACCGTCTGGCCATGCATCCGCGTCTGGCCCACATGGTGTTGCGGGCCAAGGACTTGGGCTTGGGCGGTCTGGCCTGCGACATCGCCGCCATCTTGTCGGAACGCGACGTGTTGCGGGCGGAACGCGGGGCGCGTGATTGCGATATCCGCCTGCGTCTGGACGCCCTGCGTGGTGCCGACCGTCTGGACCCGCGTCATGGCCTTGCCGTCGATCGCGGCGCCTTGGCCCGCGCCCGTCAATCGGCCAAGGACTGGCGTCGCCGTCTGGGGCTGAAGGCTGGCGAACAGGACGGCGAATCCCGCGATTGCGGCATCGTCCTGGCCTTCGCCTATCCCGACCGCATCGGCAAGCGCCGGCCGGGGGGCGAGCCGCGCTTCGCCCTTTCCGGCGGGCGCGGGGCGTTCTTCCAGGACCACGAACCGCTGGCGGCCGAGGACTGGCTGGTCGCCGCCGAACTGGACGGCGACCGCCGCGAAGCCCGCATCTTCCTGGCCGCACCTTTGACCCGGGCGGAAATCGACGAATTTTTCGCCGACGCCATCAAGACCGGCGACGTGGTGCAATGGGACAAGCGCGACGAGGCCGTGGTGGCGGCGCGGCGCACCAGCCTGTTCAAGCTGGTCTTGGACGAAAAGCGCCTGGACAAGCCGGCCCCCGATCAGGTGGCGGCCGCCATGGTCGACGGCATCCGCCAAATGGGGTTGGACTGCCTGCCGTGGAGCGACGAGTTGCGCAAGTTCCGTGCCCGCGTGCAATTCGCCCATGCCCGCGACCCCCAGGGCGGCTGGCCCGATTTGTCCGACCAGGCGCTGTTGGACCGCTTGGAAGACTGGTTGGCACCTTATCTCTCTGGCATCAGCCGCCGCGCCCATTTGCCCCGTCTGGATTTGTCCCAAGCCCTGCGCGGCCTGCTGGATTGGCAGATGGGCAAGAAGCTGGACGATTACGTCCCCACCCACGTCATCGTGCCGTCGGGCAGCCGGGTCCCCATCGATTATGATGGCGAAGAACCGGTGCTGGCGGTGCGTTTGCAGGAAATGTTCGGCTGCGCCGACACCCCGCGCATCCTGGGCGGCGCGCTGCCGCTGCTGCTGCATCTGCTGAGTCCGGCACGGCGCCCGGTCCAGGTCACCCGCGACCTGGCCAGCTTCTGGGCCAACGCCTATCACGCCGTCAAGGCCGACTTGAAAGGCCAGTACCCCAAACATTGGTGGCCCGACGACCCCATGCAGGCCGAACCGACGGCGCGAGCCAAGCCGAGGAAATAGGTCTAAATTCCTTTAATTTCTCTCGATAGCTGTGTATCTTGCGAATCATGCACGGGTGGCCCTTCGGGGCTGCCCCTTTCTCGCCCCGCAGAAAGAACAAAGCATGACCATGCTGCCGATCGATCCCCGCCAACGCCGTCCCGGGTTCCCGTTCCAGGATGATTTCTTCACCCTGGGTGCGCCCGTCGGCCCCGACCAGCCCAACCGGCGCGAAGACGTGATCCGGGTGGAAACCATTCTGGGCAATACCGGCCACCATGATCTGTCGCGCACCGACGGCCCGGTGGGCTATTGGGGCCAGCGCCAGGAACAGGCGGTGAAGGATTGGCAAAGCCAGAACGGGCTGACGGTGGATGGTCTGTTGAAACCGGGCGGCCCCACCATCACCAGCTTGAAGCAAGCGGCTGGCGGCCTGTTGGGCGGCTTCACGCCCCCCAGCCCGGACGAGGTGGACCAGCACCAATCGCAACGCATGCAGGGCGAGCCGGGCATCCTGAACACCCGCCCGGCGCGGCTGTCCTTCCCCCGGCCTGCCCAACCTTTGGAATTGGATGAGCAAAGCCAGGCCTTCAACGCCGACAGCGCCCGCGCTTTGACCCGCAGCAGCGTCAACGGCGACATCCCGCGCATCTATGGCGACTTCGCCAAACAGGCGGGGGCGGATGCGCACGCCACCTTGATGGATCTGGCCGAACAGATGGAGGCTCAGGTCGGGCGCGACCGCACCGACCAAGTGATGCACGGCATCGTCAACCAGCTTCCGCCCGATCAGGCCAAGGCTTTGCTGGGCGGCACCATGCCCGCCGTCCGCCCCTTGGGCGTGCGCAGTGCCGATCTGCCCGACGACAGCGCCGTGCCGTTGTTCCGGGCGGCGGCCTCTATCAGCCATGCCGGGACTGAGAAGAGCTCTGCGCAGACGGGGATGACAGAAACGCAGAAGTCCGAGAGTGGTGGCAACGTCCTGTCTTTGCCAATCCCTTCGACCGTTACACCGGGGCCGATCCCGCCAATGACGCCTGAAGAAGCGAAAGCGACGGGGGGAAGTGAACCCAAGCTGTCCCTTCCAATGCCGCCTCCACTGAAATCTGGCGAAGGCAAGCCGTTACCCTCAGATGTCAAGCCGGCTGAACCTATTTCGCCTTCCCCAGCTACTCAACAAAAGCCAAACGACACTCAGAAGAGCGCATCCAACCAAGCCGATAAAGGTCGTTTTGATCGGTTCGCCACAGGAACCTTTAACATCGAAGGTGGATACTCAAACGATCCGAATGATACCGGCGGTGAGACCAATCATGGCATTACCAAGGGTACGTTGGACGCTTATCATAAAAAATACGGCGGCCTGGGAGAGAGTGGTAGATCTGTTTCGGTAAAGGATCTCACCCAGGATCAGGCGCAGATTATCTATAAGAAAGAATATTACGACGACCGCCGTATTGGCGAGATCGGCGACGAGAAAACCGCAGCCCACGTATTCGATCTCGGTGTTAATCACTCTCCGGGAGCCGGCGGCAAGATGATTCAAAAGGCCGTCAACGCCGTGATCCCGGATGCCAAGCTTGAAGTGGATGGCGTCGTCGGTGACAAGACAATCTCGGCCATCAACAAGGCCACGCCGGAGCAATTGAAGGCGATCAACAATGCAATCGCCAATGAACGGGAGGCCTATTATCGGTTTCTCGTCGAAAGGGATCCCCGCCAAGCTCGCTTCTTGAACGGGTGGCTCAAGCGAGCCGGAGAATTCCGCCAATAGCCACAAGATCAAGTGGCTCGCAATAAGAGAGCGGGCCACTTGACAGTGCGCCAACAGGATGCAAACTCCAAATCCTCATTACTTATGAGGCATCTGATGGCTCCCCACTGGCGAATTGCCGCCATTTCTCCGTTGCTCGCTCTCCTCTTGCCGGCCTCAGCTTTGGCCGAGCCGAACTGCGACATAAGTCAATTCACCTCAGTTGCCACAGCCTTCCAGAAGGGGGTGGTGTCCGGGGGAAAGGGGGGGCGGGCTTATTTCCATAACGGAGGTGATGGCTGCCCGTCGGAGGCCTGCCGCCGCAAGGCCTATGTCATTGCTGGCGACATCGTGCTGGTCGGCAGCACGTCTACGGACTGGACGTGTGTTGCGTTCGTTGGTGCCAAAGGTGCAATCACCGGATGGATTGCCAAGGACCAACTCGCTTTGACGGCGACCAATCCCAATCCATCCCTGGCTGCCTGGGGCGGGGAATGGAAAAGTGGCCGCAACAGCCTGAGCATTCAGGCCCAGAACGGTGGCAGTATCAGCGTCAATGGTCTCGCGTTGTGGGGCGATGGACCGGCTCCCCGCACGGGTGAGGTACAGGGGGCCGCCACTCCCACCGGAGCCCGTGCCTCTGTCAAGGATGGTGCCTGCCAAGTCACCCTGACCTTGGCCGACGATTGGTTGATTGCGTCGGACAACCAGCAATGCGGTGGCCTCAACGTGAACTTCTCCGACGTCTATCGGCGATAACAGCTTTAGGACGGACGAATCGGAAATTCGGTGGTGCGCCCGACTTCGGGCGTATCCATGCGCGTTTGCGTCATCCAGAGAGGGGCGAACAGTGCCAACACATTGGAAAAAATGCGGAATTTCCGGTGACGAAATTACAAATCCGTCCGCGTTATGTCTGTCGCTGTCCGGATTAAAGGCACAAAATCCGGTTTATAGCTGAAACCGACAATGGTTGATTTTATTGGAAAATTAGAAGTTCGGCATTATGTAGCAAGCTCACCAAGCCCCGGATGGTCAGCCCGGTGCCATTCGCCGACAATGGCGCATGGCCGAACCGCTCGCAATCACCATCCTGCGCAAGAAGCGCGACCGCATCCGCGACACCATCGCCAAGTACGAGGCACGGCTGAAAGAGGCTCAGTCCGACCTGGCACACGTCATTGCCGCCTTGCGGCTGTTCGAGATCGACAACAACGTCGATGACTTCCCCGCCTATGTCGATCTGAACCGGGTCTTTCGTCGTGGCGAAACGACCACATTCTGCCTGGATACACTGCGGGCCGAAGGGCCGCTGGATACCCGTGAGTTGACGGCCCGCCTCATGCGGCGAAAGGGCCTGGACGAACACGACAAGGTGTTGTCGCAGGCCATCGCCCTCAGGATCGTTCAGACCCTTCGATCTCGCGCCCGCCGGGGACTGGTTGACGGTACTACACGGCGCAAGGGCGTGTGTGTCTGGCGAATTGTGGAATTATTTGAAGGTTAGCTCGAAGCTTCGGCAATCTTTGTGTCAGTTAGATTGAATGGCTTGCAGCTACGTGTGATTACTGTTTTTGCCACTCCATCGACAAAATATGACCCGCCCTTGATGAAGACGATGGAATCGTACCACGCATCGAGCTTGAACACCTTCACTTGGTTGGGAAACTCAAGGCGCGTATCGCGCAATCTTTTGGCAAGCTGGTTCTGCCAGGACCAGATTTCCACATTCCATCCACGCTTTGCAGCCCGGCGAACCTGTTGCGTGAAGCTTGATGCCTGTTCCGTTTCTGCTCCATCACCAGTAGCGAGCACCATCGTTCCCGGTTCATCCGTATCAAGCAAAATATTGGCAATCTTTAAGTGGATCGCCTCATCGACCCCCTGTTCGATAAGCCTGCCTGTATCGCTTTCAACTCTTCGCAACAGCGTAGTGTCGAAACCTGCTTTGTTCGCGGCGTCCCACAGGGCGTCATTGCCAGGAGGAACCGACCCAGCGAGCATAGATGTCGTACGGTTTTGCTTTCCGTACACCAGCAACCTGAAGAAGTGCTCGTAATCAATACGTACAGAGGGCCAAGCTGCATCTTCACGTTCGCGAGCTGTTCGCTGTGCACCGCCAAAAATATTAGAATTATCCATAAAAATATGTGTCGGCTTCATTGTAAATCGCCTGATGCTGCCAGCCTCATTTAAAGTCGCAAATCACCATCGGTAAGTCAATCCTGGGGGGCAATCCTAGGGTCAGGACTCATAACCAGTAGCTGACGGTGGCGGCGATGCAGACCGCCGCCATGAAGTTGACGGCGCGGCGATCATATCGGGTTGCGATCCTGCGGAAGTCCTTGAGGCGGCA
>MKVK01000030.1 GCA_001898825.1 Magnetospirillum sp. 64-120 | reverse complement strand
CCATGGCGGCGATCAAGATCGTCGAGCCGGCGGGGGTTCCGTTCATTTCGCTGGCCGGCGGCATCGACATCGTCGAGCCGGTGAAGAAGTGGGTGTTCAAGACCCCGCACACCGACCGCATGGCGGCGGAAAAGGTGTTTTCCGACCTGAAGAAGCGCGGCCTGACCAAGGTGGCGTTGATTTCGGAAAACGCCGGTTTCGGCAAGTCGGGCCATGACCAGTCGCTGCTGGTGGCGCCCAATTACGGCATCGAGATCGTCGCCGACGAAGTCTATTCGCCGAAGGATCCCGACGTCACCGCCCAGCTGACCAAGATCAAGAACACCCCCGGTGTGCAGGCCATCTTCAACTTCGGCTTCGGCCAGGGTCCGGCCATCGTCACCAAGAACCACAAGCAGTTGGCCATCACCCAGCCGCTGTACCAGTCGCACGGCGTGGCGTCCAAGGATTACATCCGCCTGTCGGGTGACGCTTCCGACGGTGTGCGCCTGCCCGCCGCCGGCCTGGTGATCGCCGACCAGTTGCCGGCCACCGACCCGCAAAAGCCGGTGGTCACCGCCTTCAAGAAGGATTACGAGACCGCCTTCAAGTCGGAAGTCTCGACCTTCGCCGGCCATGCCTATGACGGCCTGCAGATCGCGCTTTCCGCCATCCAGCGGGCGGGCTCGACCGACAAGGGCAAGGTGCGCGACGAGATCGAGAAGACCTCGGGCTATGTGGGCACCGGCGGCATCGTTTCCATGTCGGCCACCGACCACATGGGCCTGAACCTGTCCGCCTTCCACATGGTGGAAATCGTCAAGGGCGACTGGAAGATGGTCGACTGATCCCCTGAACGCGGCCCCGGTTTCAAGCGGGGCCGCGTCTTGGTCGTTCACAATCAAGGAAATCCTGAATGGCGGAACTGCTGCAATATCTGTTCGCCGGCCTGACCTCGGGGGCGATCTACGCCTTGGCCGGCCTGGGTTTCGCCATCATCTACAACGCCAGCCACGTCATCAATTTCGCCCAGGGCGAGTTCATCATGATCGGCGGCATGGCCACGGCGACCCTGACGGCTGCCGGCGTGCCGCTGCCGGCGGCGGCGCTGGCCGCCATGGCGCTGACCATGCTGGTGGGGGTGGCGTTGGAAAAGTTCGCCATCGAGCCGGCACGTGACGCCGACGTGGTCACCATCATCATCATCACCATCGGCGCCTCGATCTTCCTGCGGGGCGCCGCGCAACTGGTGTGGGACAAGGAATTCCATGCTTTGGCGCCGTTTTCCGGCGAAGACCCCATCCGTGTCCTGGGGGCCACCTTGATGCCGCAAAGCCTGTGGGTGGTGGGCGTCGCCATGGCGGTGATCGCCGGGCTGTGGTGGTTCTTCAACCGTACCTTGTTCGGCAAGGCCATGCTGGCCACCTCGTTCAACCGGCTGGCGGCGCAATTGATGGGCATCGGGGTGAAAAAGGTGCTGATGGTCAGCTTTGCCCTGTCGGCGGCTTTGGGCGCCATCGGCGGTATCGTCGTCACCCCCATCGCCTTCACCAATTACGAAGCCGGCATCATGCTCGGGCTGAAAGGCTTTTCGGCCGCCGTGCTGGGCGGCTTGGGCAACGGCATGGGGGCGGTGGTCGGCGGCCTGATCGTCGGTGTCGCCGAGGCGCTGGGGGCGGGCTACGTGTCGTCGGCCTACAAGGACGCCATCGCCTTCGTCATCATCTTGTTCGTGCTGTTCTTCATGCCCAACGGGCTGTTCGGCAAGAAGGGCGTGGATCGGGTGTGAGCATGGCCAAGCTGATGAAAGCGCGTACCGGCGGCATGGCGCTGCTGGCCCTGGTGATGGCGGTCTCGCCCCTGGGCTTCGCCAACGCCTATTACTACGACGTGGCGGTGGGCGCCCTGTTCAACGCCATGATCTGCGTCGGCCTGAACCTGCTGATCGGCTATGGCGGCCAGATCAGCCTGGGCCACGGCGCCTTTTTCGCGCTGGGCGCCTATGCCAGCGCCATCGGCACCAGCCGCTGGGGGCTGCCGCCGCTGGCGGCGCTGGCCGGGGGCGGCGCGTTGGTGGGGCTGCTGGCTTTCGCCCTGGCGCGGCCCATCCTGCGGCTGAAGGGGCATTACCTGGCCATGGCCACCCTGGGGGTGGGCATGATCATCTACATCGTGTTGAAGACCGAGGCGCAATGGACCGGCGGCCCCGACGGTGTGGGTGTCGATCCGTTGACATTGGCCGGCTTCACCCTGGCCACCGACCGGCAATGGTACTGGCTGGGGGCGGGGCTGTTGCTGCTGGTGGTGTGGCTGGCCCTGAACCTGGTGGAATCGCCGGTGGGGCGCGCCCTGCGCGCCGGACACGGCGCCCAGGTCGGCGCCGAGGTGGTCGGCGTCGACACCAGCCATTACAAGGTGCTGATGTTCGTGGTCTCGGCGGTGGTGGCCAGCGTCGTCGGTTCGCTGTTCGCCCACAAGAACGGCTTCATCACCCCGGACATCGCCGGTTTCCATCATTCCATCGAACTGGTCACCATGGTGGTGCTGGGGGGGATGGCGTCCATCTTCGGTTCGGTGCTTGGGGCGCTGCTGCTGACCGTGCTGCCCCAGATGCTGGCTGGTTTCGACGATTACGAGGCGATGATCTTCGGTGCCATCATGATGGGGACCATGATCTTCCTGCCCAAGGGGTTGCTGCCCAGCCTGATCGCCCTGATCCGCAAGAAGCGGGGGGCAAAGCCATGAGCTTGCTGCGGGTCCAGTCCCTGTCCAAGGAATTCGGCGGCGTGCACGCCATCGAGGATCTGTCCTTCAGTGTGGCGGCAGGGACCATCCATTCCATCATCGGCCCCAACGGCGCCGGCAAGACCACGCTGTTCAACCTGATCACCGGCATCTACACGCCGTCAGCCGGAATGGTGGAATTCGACGGCCGACCCATCGGCGGGGTGGCGCCCAGCCGGCTGGCGGCCCTGGGACTCAGCCGCACCTTCCAGAACCTGCAGGTGTTCTTCAACATGACGGCGATCGAAAACGTCATGGTCGGCGCCCATCTGCATCTGGATCGCCGTTTCTGGCCGTCGCTGCTGCGGCTGCCCGGCTCGGTGCGCCGCGACCGCGCCTGCCGCGACCACTGCGCCCGGCTGATGGACTTCGTCGGGCTGGGCGCCTATGTGGACGCCGAGGCCTCGGCCATGCCCTATGGGGCGCTGAAGCGCCTGGAAATCGCCCGCGCCCTGGCGGCCAAGCCCAAATTGCTGCTGCTGGACGAACCCGCCGCCGGCCTGAACGCCACCGAAAGCCGGGAAATCGATCAGGTCATCAAGAAGGTGGCGGCGGACGGGGTGACCGTGGTGCTGGTGGAACACGACATGAAGATGGTGATGGGCATTTCCGACCACATCCTGGCGCTGGATTATGGCCGCAAGCTGGCCGAGGGCACGCCGGCCCAGGTCCGCGCCAACCCGGACGTGGTCGCCGCCTATCTGGGGGCGCATTCGTGATGCTGCTGGAAATCGACGGCCTCGCCAGCCATTACGGCCGCATCCAGGCGTTGGACGGCATTTCCCTGACCGTCCAAGAAGGCGAGATGGTGGCCCTGGTCGGCGCCAACGGCGCCGGCAAGACCACGCTTTTGCGCTGCCTGTCCGGGGTGCAGCCGGTCAGCGGCGGCCGCATCCGCTTTGACGGAACCGACATCACCCGGGCGGCGCCGGAACGCCGGGTGTCCTTGGGCATCGCCCAGGTGCCGGAAGGCCGTCAGGTTTTCGGCCCCATGAGTGTCGAAGACAACCTGCGCCTGGGGGCCTATCGCCGCCAGGGCGGCGCGGTGGCCGCCGACATGGCCCGCATGTACGACCTGTTCCCGGTGTTGTTCAAGAAGCGGGAATTGCCCGCCGGCACCCTGTCGGGCGGTCAGCAGCAGATGCTGGCCATCGCCCGCGCCCTGATGAGCGCGCCCCGCCTGCTGTTGCTGGACGAACCCAGCATGGGCCTGGCGCCGTTGCTGGTGGAGGAGATTTTCCAGGTGGTGCGCAGCCTGCGCGACCAGGGTGTCACCATCTTCCTGGTGGAGCAAAACGCCCATGCCGCCTTGGCTTTGGCCGACCGGGCCTATGTGCTGGAAACCGGCAGCGTGGTGATCCAGGGCGCCGGCCAGGCCTTGCTGGCCGACGAACGGGTGAAGGCGGCTTATCTGGGCTTGTGATGTATACCAATGCGTGTGCATGGTTGTGAAAAACGCGTGGCGGGGCATGATCGATCATGCTTCAATGGCGGCGCTGTTTCCGAGGTGGATCGATGAAATCCTGCACCGCCATTCGGCACGTCGCTTTCGAAGACCTTGACCTGCTTGAACCAGTGCTGCGCCAACACGGTTTTTCCATCACCACGATCGACGCCCCCCTGGGCGGGCTGGACGATCTTGATCCGCTGGCTTGTGACCTGCTGGTGGTGCTGGGCGGCCCCATCGGGGTCTATGACGACGCGGACTTCCCCTTTCTGTCCGCCGAGATCGAACTGGTTCGCCGCCGTCTGGACGCCGACCGCCCGACCCTGGGCTTGTGTCTGGGGGCGCAGATCATGGCCCGGGCCTTGGGGGCGCGGGTTTACCCCAACCCCAACGGCAAGGAAATCGGCTGGTCGTCCCTGACCCTGGCCGACGCCGCCGATACCTCGCCCCTTTACCGATTGGGCCGCAATCCCGTGCTGCACTGGCATGGCGACACGTTCGACCTGCCCCACGGGGCGGTGCGGCTGGCATCCACTCCCAAGACCCCGAACCAGGCGTTTTCCGTCGGCCAGTGCGGTCTGGCGCTGCAATTCCACGTCGAGGCCTCGGTCCAGGGGCTGGAACGGTGGTATGTGGGCCATGTGGGGGAAATTTCCGCCACCTTGGACATCAGTGTCGCCAGTCTTCGCGCCCAGGCGCGTACAGAAGGGGTGGCCATGCAAAAGCTTGGTCCCGCCATGTTCTCGGCATGGCTGGATCAGGTGTGCGCGTAGCTGTTCAGGCCTTGGTAACCCATGTATAATATGATCCCAAGCTTCGGTAAGGGGCCAACAAACGGAAGAATACCGCAGTGGATGACACGCTGAATGAGGAAGACGTCGCGAAGCTGTTGGCCAACCCATCGGCCGATATCCGCGCCGAAATCGCCGAAAAGATCGCCGGCCAGCATCCCAGCCTGAGCGCCCAGCAGCGCAAGTTGGCGGAAGACATCTTTCGCCTGATGGTCAAGGACGCCGAAGTGCGCGTGCGCGAAGCGCTGTCGCGGCAGTTGAAGGAAAATCCCACCGTTCCCCACGACGTGGCGGCCAGCTTGGCCCGTGACGTGGAATCGGTGTCGCTGCCCATTTTGCAATTCTCGGAAGTCCTTACCGACGAAGACCTGATCGAGATCGTCAGAAGCCAAAGCGCCGAGAAGCAGGTGGCGGTGGCCAAGCGGGCTCATGTTTCGGCCGGCCTTGCCGACGCCTTGGTGGACACCCGCAACGAGGACGTGGTCGCCACCTTGGTGGGCAACGAAGGCGCCGAGATCGCCGAGGACACCCTGCGTCGGGTCGCCGACGAATTCGGCACGTCCGACGTGGTGGGCAAGCCGCTGATCGGGCGGCGCAACCTGCCGGTGACGGTGGCCGAGCGTCTGATGACCCGGGTTTCGGAAAATCTGCGTCAGGCGCTGATGGCGCGCCCCGACATGACCCCGGAAACCGCCACCAACCTGTTGTTGCACGCCCGCGAACTGGCTGTGCTGGGGCTGGCCGAGGCCGACACCGACGTGCTGAAGCTGGTGGACCACCTGTACCGCAACGCCCGCCTGACGCCGTCCATCATCCTGCGCGCCGTGTGCATGGGCGACATGACCTTCTTCGAGGCGGCCATGGCCAAGCTGGCCCGCATCAAGCTGGAAAACGCCCGCACCCTGATCCATGACGGCGGCAAGCGCGGTTTCGAGGCGCTTTTCGACAAGGCCGGCCTGCCCAAGGCGTTCTATGCCGCCATGCGGGCCGCCATCGACGTTTCCTATGAAATGGAATATGACGGCGGTCCCAATGACCGCGAGCGCTTTTCGCGTCGCATGATCGAACGTATCCTGACCCAGTATGGTGATCTGGGTGTTGACTTCGAAAACGACGACCTGGAATACCTGTTGGCCAAGATGAACGAGTTGCCGGGCTCAAGCCTGAGCGAATGACCGGCCATCACAGGACCGGGACTTTCAAGTGTCCGCCCACGGGCGGCAGGGGATAGGGCAGGGAATGGCGGAAAAGGGTAAGCCCACGGCCAAGGTCGTGGACAAGGATGCTGAGAATCGCAAGGAGATCATCCGCACCATCAAGGGGCCGGTGGTCGCCCGTCTGCAGGAGGTCGTCCCCGCCTTCGCCGCCTATGACGACGCCTATGGCACCATCATGTCGACGCCCGACCTGCTGCACGCCTGCCTGCAGCTGGTGCGTACCCGCCGCGAGAAGTTTCAGGAATTCCTGACGGACATCGCCGGCAATCCGGTGACCACCGACGACATGCCGCTGCGCTGCGGCCGTTCCTTGGATCAGATCATCGCCATGGTGGTGCGTTCGGGCACCAAGGCCTATGCGGAAAAGCGCTGGGCGCCCGATCCGGCGGCGGCCAAGGCGGTGGCGGCTCCGGCGCAAAAGGGGCTGCTGGACAAGCTGAAGGAACTGGTGGGCGGCAAGTGGAGCGAGGCGGAACAGCCCAAGCCCAGCCCGACCCAGGGCGACCGCTTCTATGTGGCGATCAAGGACCATCTGGATTTCGACTGGCAGGTGCCGCTGATCCCGTATTTCGCTGAACTGCCGCTGAAGCTGATCAACGAATTGGGGCGTGGCGTCACCGCGCTTCGCACCCCCGAAGGCATCGCCGCCCTGGCCGATATCGGCCGCCATTCCATGGATCAGGCCCGCAAGATCATGTCGGACGCCATGATGCGCGAGATGCTGGACACCCAGCCGCTGGCCGCCAAGGGCGTCGCCTTCCTGGGCAAGGACCGCTACGAGTTCCTGCACGGTGCCGTCTATGAAAAGATGGGCGAGAACTTCTGGGAAATGTGCGTCGATTGCGACCGTCTGGAAGCCATGGAAGTGCAGAACGCCAAGGATCTGGAACAGATGGCCGACTGGCTGCACATGATCTCGGGCGAGACCATCAACCAGATCATCACCTATCTGCAGTTCCACCAGATTCCCATTTTCCTGGGACTGGCGCAGGAAAAGCTGGGCGAGCAGACCTTTGCCGAGATTTTCGGCCCGCCCGGCAACAAGAAGCTGATCAAGATGTTCTGCGAAAAGGTCGCCAAGACCCCGCTGGACCCGGCCGATCCGCTGGAAGACCTGAAACGTCGCCTGCCCGACGTGTTCAACGCCTATCTGCGTTCGCCGGCGGATTTCGAAAAGGGGCTGTGATCAGCCCTTTTTCTGTTCCATGTGCTTCCTGAACGCCTCGCACGGGTCGGGGCGTTCGGCGTGGGCGGTGAACCACACCGCGTCAAAGGGCAAGGTGTCGGCGTCGAAGGCTTCGGCATAGGCGCTGGGGTCGGCCTTATCCTTTTGCACTTCCAGCAAGGCGATGCTCAGCACTTTGCGTCCGGGCGCCATTTCTGCCAAGTGGCGGGGGGCGGCCAGATCCTTGCGCACGTGGCCGGTCCCGGCGATCAGGATGGATTTCGGCCCCGACGCCACCGCATGGGCCATCACCGCGTCACGCGCCCGCTGCACCCTGACCATGGCCGGCAGGGCCCGGTCGGGCAGCATGTGGCAATGGCCGGCCTGGATGTCGGCTTCCATGGCTTGGCGCTGATCCGGGGCTTGCGGCTTTTCCAGTCCCAGCTTTCCCGCCCAGGCCTTGGGGATGTCGCCCTTGGCGATGGTCTTGGTCTCGTCGCGCGACAGGTTGGCGGCGGCCAAGCGGGCGCCGCCGGACAGTGCGGCTTGGGCGATGGGGCGGTAATTGCCCGCCCAGTCGGGCCAGCCCGATTTTTCCCAGCCGAGCGCGGCCCCCAATCCGGCGGCGTCGGCGGGATGGGCGGCCAAGTGGGCGGCTAACGCGGGGGCCTGGGCGCTGTCGATCATTTCGAAGGCGACCACCGGTTTCTTCCCGCTTTTGCTCAGCTGCCCCACCATCCACGCCTGAAGCGCGTGGTGGTCCTGGTTGTCATGGGTTTCCCCCAGCATCACCACGTCGGCTTCGCGGGCCAGGGACAGCAGTTCGTCGGGGCTGGTGAAGGCCTGTTGGCCGGGCAGCCAAACCCGGCCCACCAGCGCGTGGTCGCGCAACAGGGGCATGGTCGGTTCCGGCAGGTCGGCGGCGGCGGACGGATGGGAAAAAGCGGCCAGCACACAGGCAAGGATCAGGGACCTAAGGCGCATGACAGGGTTCCAGGACGATGGCGTCGGTGCCGCCAATATAGTCCGAGACCGCCCGGCAGTCGCCCCCGACGCAAATCCGATGGTCGGCGACCACGCCGGACCGCCCCAGGATCACCTTGGCCATGGACGGGGTGTGCGGCTGCCACACATACCAGCCGTCTTTCAAGATGGCGTCGTCGGCCGGTTCCATGCCGGCGCCGCTGCCCTTGATGCGGGCCTCGACCACTTCCAGGCCTTTTTCGCTGACCCGCCAGTCTTCCTGCCATTCCACCTTTTCGATGGAATGGATCCAGCGCAGGGAAAAGCGACCGTCGGGCAGTGCGATGGGGATGCTGGCGGCGGCGGACATGGCCGCCGCCAGGCACAGGCTGATCATGCGGCGATCGCGGCTTTACGGCCACGACGCCATTGCCACCCGATGAAGACGGCGGCGACGGCGAAGCCCAGTTCGTCGGTGATGGGCAAAGCCGCCACCAACAGCACGGCGCCGACCGTGGCCCAGATCCGTTCCGGCCAGGTCAGGTCGGTGATGAAATGGCCGATGGCGGCGCCCCCCCACAGGGCGATGCCCAGCAGGGCTTTCACCACGATATAAGCCACCGCCATCACCGACGGGTCGCCTTGCAGCATCAGGGCCGGGTCATAGACCGCCATGAACGGCACCACATAGCCGGCGGCGGCGATGCGGGTGGCCAGGAAGCCGATCTGCATGTGACCGGCTCGGGCGATGGAACTGGCGGCCAGCGCCGCCAGGGCCACCGGCGGGGTCAGGTCGGCCATGATGCCGAAATAGAACACGAACATGTGCGAGACGATCAGCGGCACCCCCATGTGCAACAGGGCCGGCGCGGCGATGGAGGCGGTGATGATGTAATTGGGGATGGTGGGCAGGCCGGTGCCCAGCACGATGCAGGCGATCATGGTCAGGATCAGCGCCAGCAACAGAGAGCCCCCGGCCAGCGACACCACGGTGCCGGCGAAACTGGAGGCGATGCCGGTGAGCGTGGTGACGCCGATCAGCACGCCGACCAGGGCGCAGGCGACGCCGACGCCGACGGCGTTGCGGGCGCCGTCGGCCATGGACCCCAAAATGGTGTTCAGGGTTTCGCGCCCCTTGGCAAACAGCAGGCACGGAAGCGCCACGGCCAGCACCAGGCAGGCGATCAGGATTTCGGCGCGCAGGCCGAAACGGTGCAAAGCGGCGGCGGCCAGGGCCAGACCCAGCCAGAACACCCAGCGCAGCAGGTTCTTGGGAATGGCGCCGGCCATGGCGTGGCCGACGATCAGCAGCGCCGTGCAGCCCAGGCCGATGACGCCTGCGAAAAGCGGCGTGTAGCCGGAAAACAGCAAGGTGACCAGGGCGACCAGCGGCAGGAACAGGTACCAGCCTTCCTTGACCGCTTTCAGGGCGCTGGGGCATTCCGACTTGGGCAAGCCCACCAAGCCGCGCTTGCCGGCCTCCAGGTGCACCATCCAAAACGCGCTGGCGTAGTAAAGGACGGCGGGGATGATGGCGGCCAGGGCGATTTCGGAATAAGGCACGCCGATGGTTTCCGCCATGATGAAGGCCACCGCCCCCATCACCGGGGGCATGATCTGCCCGCCCATGGACGCCGTCGCCTCGACGGCGCCGGCGAAGGCCGGGCGATAGCCGAAGCGGGTCATCAGCGGAATGGTGAACTGGCCGGTGGTCAGCACGTTGGCGACGCCCGAGCCGTTGATGGTGCCCATGAAGCCCGACGAGATGACGCTGACCTTGGCCGGCCCGCCCTTGGCCCAGCCCACCAGCCCCAGCGACACGTCGTTGAACAGCCGGATCATGCCAGCATGTTCCAAAAAGGCGCCGAACAGGATGAACAGGAAAATATAGGTCGAGGACACGAAGGTGGGCGTCCCATAGATGCCTTCGGTGCCCAGGAACAATTGGTCAATCAACTGGTCGAAGCCGAAACCGCGATGGGCCAAGGGCCCCGGCAGCATGGGCCCCAGCAGGGCATAGGGGATGAACACCCCGCAGATGATGGGAAGCGCCCAGCCCATGATGCGGCGCGCCGCCTCGAACACCAAAGCGATGACCAGCACCCCCACCGTCAGGTCGGTGGTGGTGGGGTCGCCCGATCGCAAGATCAGGTCGTGTTCGAAGACCCAGTGATAAAAGCCCAGGCCGAAACCCGACAGCCCCAGGATCCAGTCGTACCAGGGGATCGAACTACGGTCGTGGGACTTGTTGATGCCATAGAGCAGGAAGGCGGTCAGCAGCAGGAAACCCACATGGACCGAGCGCACCACTTGGGTGGACAAAGGGGTGAAGGTCGCTGTCCACACCTGGAACAGGGAAAAGGCGATGCCGACGAAGAACACGGCTTTCGCCGCCGAGCCCTGCAAGAAGCCATGGCCGCCGCTGTCGTCAAGATGCGAAGTGGTGGAATTGGTCATGAAAATCCCCGATACCGCCTATTCTTCCCGTCACTCCCGCGAATGCGGAAGTGACGGGAAGCGGGCAAGATTATGGTCGCGACTCCTGGATGCCCGCTTTCGCGGGCATGACGGGACAGAGGTCGCCGTTACTTCAGGATGCCCTTTTCACGGTAATACTTGGCGGCGCCGGGATGCAGCGGCACCGGGCTTTTGGCGGCACTGGCCGACAGGCTGATGGCCTTGGCGGCGGCATGGGCGGCCTGCAGCTGGTCCAGGTTCTCGAACAGGCCCTTGGTCATGTCATAGGCCAACTGGTCCGAGACGCCGGAATGGGTGACCAGGAAGTTCTGCACGGCGGCGGTGGGCACGTCGGTGGTCTGGCCGCCATAGGTGCCGGCGGGAACGGTGGCGGTGATGTAGGCGTCGTCGCCCACCTTGGCCACCACGTCTTCGGGGATGGGAACGATGACGATGGGCACCGAGTTGGACAGGTCGCGGATCGAGGCGACGCCCAGGCCGGCCGATTGCAGGGTGGCGTCGATCTGGCGGTTCTTCATCAGGTCCACCGATTCGCCGAACGGCAGGTATTCGACGCGGGCGAAGTCCTTGTAGGTCATGCCGGCGGCGGCGAAGATGGCCCGCGCGTTCAGTTCGGTGCCCGACTTGGGAGCGCCCACCGAGATCTTCTTGCCCTTCAGGTCAGCCAGGGTCTTGATGCCGGACTCGGCCGAGGCGACGATCTGGATGTAGTTCGGATAAATGCCGGCGATGCCGCGCAGCTTGTCCAGCTTGGCCTTGAAGCCGACTTCCTCGTTGCCGGCCCAGGCCTGGGACAAGGAATCGCCCAAGCTGAAACCGATCTCGCCACGGCCCTGGCTCAGCAGGTTCAGGTTCTCGACCGACGCCTTGGTCGCCTGGACCGACGCCTTCACGTCGGGAATCTTGCCGTAGATGTTGGAAAGCGCCACGCCCAAGGGGTAGTAGACACCGCTGGTGCCACCCGTCAGCACGGTGACGAATTGTTCGGCGCGAGCCGGAAGCGACGCCAGCAGGCCGCAGGCCACCAGGACAGCGGGAATCAGTCTCAGCATGAAATCCTCCGTATTTGATTTATTCAGAATTATTTTTAGCAAGCGTAACCCGAGCGGCGCAGTCAGGCAAGTCGATGGTATGACCAACGAAAAAGGGCCGGTCCTTTCGGGCCGGCCCTTCTTGTTCGCAAAGCCGACGCCTTGCGCTACATCATGCCCAGGGTCTTGGGCAGCCACAGCGACACCGCCGGCACGTAGGTGACCAGCACCAGGAAGGCCAGCATGGCCATCAACCAGGGCATGACGGCGACCGTCAGCTCGGTGATGCCCATCTTGGTGATGCCCGACGCCACGTACAGGTTCAGGCCCACCGGCGGGTGGCACATGCCCACTTCCATGTTGACGACGATCAGGATGCCGAAATGGATGGGGTCGATGCCCAGCTTCATGGCCACCGGGAACAGGATCGGGGCCATGATCAGCACGATCGAGCTGGGTTCCATGAAGTTGCCGGCGGCCAGCAACAGCACGTTGGTCACCAGCAGGAAGGCGATGATGCCCAGTTCCTTGCCGACGATCCAATCGGCGATGGCTTGCGGGATGTTTTCGTTGGTCAGAACGAAGCTGAACAGCACCGCGTTGGTGATGATGTACAGCAGCATGGCCGACATGGACGCCGAGGACAGCAAGATCTTGGGCACGCCCTTCAGCGGCATGTCCTTGTAGATGAACACGGCGACGAAGAAGGCGTAGACGGCGCTCATGGCGGCGGCTTCGGTGGGGGTGAAGACGCCGGTGTAGATGCCGCCGATGACCACGACGATCAGCATCAGGCCCCACGACGCTTCCTTGAAGGTGCGCAGCCGTTCGCCCCAGCTGGCCTTGGGCATGCGGGGATAGCCGTTCTTCCAGGCGCGGTACCAGGTGACGCCGCCAAGCGTCGAGGCCAGCAGCAGGCCGGGGATGACGCCGGCCATGAACAGGGCGCCCACCGAGGAATTGGTGGCCACCGCGTACATGACCATGACGATGGACGGCGGGATCAGGATGCCGAGCGCGCCCGAGGTGGTGATGACGCCGGCGCCGAACTGGCGGGGGAAGCCCTGCTTGACCATGGCGGGCAGGATCACCGAGCCGATGGCCACCACGGTGGCGGGCGACGAACCGGACACGGCGGCGAACAGGGCGCAGGCGATGACGCCGGCCAGACCCAGGCCGCCATGCCAATGCCCCACCATGGCGGTGGCGAAATTGATCATGCGTCTGGCGACGCCGCCATGGGTCAGGAAGTTGCCGGCCAGGATGAAGAACGGGATCGCCATGATCTCGAACTTCTCGATGCCGGTGAACAGCTTCAGCGCCACCGATTCGATGGGCACGTTGGTCATGGTGAACAGGAAGGTCAGAACGGTCAGGCCCAGCGAGATCGAGATGGGCATGCCGGTCAGCATCAGCACCAGCAACAGGCTGAAAATAACGAAGGCGCTCATTGCCCCTTCTCCTTGTTCTTGTCGCCTTCGTGATGGGCGATGTCCTTGGGATGCAGGCCGTCGTCCATTTCGAACCAGTTGATGTCCTGGGCGGCGCGCTGTTCGTCGGTGGTGTCCTCTTCCAGGCCTTCCACGTGGCCGTGGTCGTGGTGCGGCAGTTCGCCGGACTTCAGGAACGACACGCAAACCTGCAGGAAGCGGAAGCACATCAGCGCCGAACCCAGCGGGATGGCCGAATAGACGATCCAGGTCGGCCATTCCAGGTCAGGGGTGGTCGGGCCTTCGTAAAGGTCTTCCGGGGCCACGCCGAAGAAATTGAAGATGCCGTAATGGGCGCCGTTCTCCCACACGAAGGTGCCACCCAGGATCGAGATGGTGCCGGTGAACAAGGCGCCGGCCAGCAGGCCGAAAACGATGAACTTGGCGCGGTTCTTGTCGTTCAGGCGGTTGATCAGCACGTCGACGCCCACATGGATGCCGGTGCGCACGCCGTAAGCGGCGCCGAACTTGGCCATCCACACGAACATGATGATGCACAATTCCTGGGCCCAGGAAAAATCCCAATGGCCGACGTAATCGTACAGGAAGGATACGCCAGCGGCGTACCGGTGCATCACCGCGACGAAAATGATGACCGTCGCCGCGGCCATGAGGAAGGCGATCAGCGCTTCCTCAAGACGATCCAGGGCTTTGTTGAACATGCTTGCTCCGCGCATGAAGAGGGGGCGTCTTCGATCAAAAGACGCCCCCGGTCACGTTAAATGATTAGTTCTTGAAACCGAGCTTTTCGGATTCCTTGTAGACGGCCTGGATGATGTCCTTGCCGACGCGGCTTTCCATGTCGGCATGGACCGGCAGCAGGGCCTTGCGCCAGGCGGCGACGTCTTCCTTGGTGGGCTGGTAGAATTCGGTCTTGCCCGAAGCCTTCATGGCGGCCAAGGCGTCGTCGTTTTCCTGTTGGGCGATGGCGTTGGCGAAGCGCGAGGCTTCGTTCATGGCGCCTTCCAGGATGGCGCGGGTGTCGGCCGGCAGGCCGTCCCAGAACTTCTTGTTCACGATGACCGCATAGCCCAGATAGCCATGGTTGCTGATGATGGCGTGCTTTTGCACTTCATGCATCTTCTGGGTGTACATGTTGCTGGGCGGGTTTTCGGTGCCGTCGACCACGCCGGTCTGCAGGGCCTGGTAGACTTCCGAGAAGGCCATGGTCTGCGGCAGGGCGCCCAGGGCGCGCATCTGGGCGTCCAGAACCTTGGACGACTGGATGCGGACCTTCAGGCCCTTCATGTCTTCGGGGGTCTTCAGCGGCTTGTTGGCCGACATGATCTTGAAGCCGTTATCCCAATAGGCCAGGCCGGTGATGCCCTTCTTTTCCAGCTTCTTCAGCAGGCCCTGGCCGACCGGGCCGTCGGTGACGGCGCGCAGCACTTCCTTGGACGGGAAGATGTAGGGCAGGTCGAAGACTTCGAATTCCTTGACGCCCAGCGGGCCGAACTTGGCGAGCGACGGGGCCAGCATCTGGACGGCGCCCAGCTGCAGGGCTTCCATCTCTTCCTTGTCCTTGTAAAGCTGGCTGTTCGGGTAAACCTCGACCTTGACCGCACCCTTGGTGCGTTCTTCGGCCAGCTTCTTGAACATTTCGGCGGCCTTGCCCTTGGGCGTGTCCGGCGCCACCACGTGGCTGAACTTGATGACGATGGGGTCAGCGGCCAGGGCAGCCGAGGACGCCAGGACGCCAGCGACGACACAGCCAAGCAGGGTACGGAATTTCATGGGGATTCTCCTCCCGGATAGTTTTGGTAAACTTTATCCGGCGGATTGTCAGAAACTTTCGTGCTAAGGGCTATTGTGGATATCCGACAAATGGGCATCATGGGGGAAGAAAATGGCTGAGTTCCGCCCCTCTCAACTCTGGATATGACGAAAACCGCCGTGCCGAACGGATTGCCCTCGCGTCCCGCCTTCCAGGCCATGCCGGCCGTCGCCATGGTTCTGGTGGTGATGTTGCTGGGGGTGCTGCTGTGGCTGCTGCACCGATCCGATGTCGAGGAAGAGCGTCTGACCCTGATCAAGGACATCTTGTGGGTCGAACAGAACATCCATTTCCACCTGACGTCGGACGAGGAAAAGCTGGCGCAGTTGGCCGCCGACCTGGGCCGGCGTTCGCTGTCGCTGGAATTGTTCGAAAACGCCGGCCATGCCCTGATCGCCAACAACCCCGAAATCCAGCGCTTGACCCTGCGCGGGGACGACGGGGTGCTGTCGGTGGCGGTGCCGCCGGTCCAGGGCGAGCCGTCGGGTTTTGTCCCGGGCGAGCAGGCGCCCTGGTGGCCGGCCTTCCAACTGGCGCGCTCCACCGGCCGGGTGTCGTGGAGCCAGGCCTACGCCAACGCCAACAACGGCATGGTGTTCGAGGCCATGGTCCCGGTCTACCAGGACCATGACCTGGTCGCCGTGCTGTCCGCCGAAATCTCGGTGGATTCCATGCTGACCCACCATGTGCCGTGGTGGGTGGCGGAAAAATACAAGATCGAGGTGATCGACCAGGGCGGCACCGTCCTGGGGGCCAAGACCGGGGTGCAACTGACCGAGCCGGGTGCCAGCCACCAGGTGCGGCTGGAACCGCCGGGCCAGGGCCTGTCGGTGGTCGCCACCATCTATGCCAGCGAAGGCAAGCTGGTGCGCAACGTGCTGGCCGCGGCCATCTTCATCCTGGCCTTGCTGGCGCTGTCCAGCCTGGGACTGGTCCGCCGTCACCTGCGCCGCCGTCTGGCCGCAGAACTGGCGTTGTCGCAAGAACACGCCTTCCGCAAGGCCATGGAGGACTCGCTGACGGTGGGCATGCGGGCGCGTGACCTGGATGGCCGCGTCACCTATGTCAACCCGGCCTTCTGCCACATGGTGGGCTGGCAGGCCGACGAACTGGTCGGCCGGGTGCCGCCCATGCCCTATTGGGTGCCGGAACTGCTGGAAGACACGTTGCGCATGCACCACAAGGTGCTGGCCGGCAACGCGCCGCGCGACGGCTTTGAAATCCAGTTCCGTCGTCAGAACGGCGAGACCTTCTGGGCCCTGGTCTATGAAGCGCCGCTGATCGACGCCCAGGGCCAGCATACCGGCTGGATGGCATCGGTGGTGGACATCACCGAACGCAAGGCGGCCGAGGAAATGGCCCATCAGCAACAGGAAAAGCTGCAGCGGACCTCGCGCCTGATCACCATGGGCGAGATGGCGTCCACCCTGGCCCACGAACTGAACCAGCCGCTTTCCGCCATCGCCTCTTACGCCACCGGCTGCCTGAACCGGTTGGGCGCCGACAACTTCACCCCCGAGGAACTGCGTCCGCCGCTGTCGAAGCTGGTGACCCAGGCGCAGCGCGCCGGCCAGATCATCCGCCGGGTCCATGATTTCGTCCGCAAATCGGAACCACGGCTGCAGGTGTGCTCGTTGCGGCAGGTGTTGGCCGACGCCCTGTCCTTCGTCGATCCCGACGCCAGGAAACACGGCGTCGCCGTGGTGCTGGACAAGCAGGTGTCCGAGGCTTTGGTGGACGGCGACCATGTCATGCTGGAACAGGTGGTGCTGAACCTGACCCGCAACGGCGTCGAGGCCATGAGCGGCCTGCCCCCGCGATCGCGGCGCCTGGAGGTGACCTTGTCGGCCGAGGGTGACAGCGCCCGAGTGACCATCCGCGACCACGGCCCCGGCATCGCCCCCGAAGTGCGCGAAAACCTGTTCCAGCCCTTCTTCACCACCAAGGCCGAGGGCATGGGCATGGGGCTGAACATCTGCCGTTCGATCATCGAGTTCCATCGCGGGCGGCTGTGGTTCGAACCTCATCCCGACGGTGGGTCGGTCTTCATCTTTTCCTTGCCGCTAAGGAGTGCCGCATGAGTGTGGACCACGTCTTCATCGTCGACGACGACGAGGCCATCCGCGACGCCCTGTCGTGGCTGTTCCAATCCCGTGGGGTGGCGGTGAAATCCTATGATTCCGCCGAAGCGTTCCTGAAGGAATGGCGGCCCGGGCAATCGGGGTGCCTGCTGCTGGACATCCGCATGAGCGGCATGAGCGGCCTGGACCTGTTCGACCGCCTGCGTGACGTGTCGTCGTCGCTGCCGGTGATCTTCCTGACCGGCCATGGCGACGTGCCCATGGCGGTGTCGGCGCTGAAGAAGGGCGCCATGGATTTCGTCGAGAAGCCGTTCAACGACAACGAGCTGGTGGACCGGGTGATCGAGGCGCTGGCCCTGTCCGCCCAACGGCGCGAGCGTGAAGCCGACACCGCCGACATCGCCGGCCGTCTGGCGGCCTTGACCGCCCGCGAACGCCAGGTGATGGATCTGGTGCTGGCCGGCAAGTTGAACAAGGTGATCGCCGACGACCTGGGTATCACCATGCGCACCGTCGAAGTCCACCGGGCCCATGTCTTCGAGAAGATGGGGGTGAAAACCGCAGTGGAACTGGCGCAATTGCTGTCCAATTACCGCCTGTGACGGTGCGATTGCGGAAAACCGTTCTTTCATAGCCCCGCATTCGTACTTATTTCTCGGGGCCGTCTCGGGACGGTGGGCGCATACGGCAGAAGGGGCCAGACATGACCGACAAGCACAAGGCGGAGCACGGGCATCCCCGTGATTCATCGGGCGTCCTGGGGGCGTTGCAGGCCTTCCTGCGGCTGGAATCGGCTGGCGGCATCATCCTGGTTCTGGCCATGCTGGTGGCCCTGATCATGGAAAACTCGCCGCTGGCCGGCCTTTACCAGCAGATCGTCGACACCCGGGTGGTGGCGGGAATCGGCGCCCTGGTCATCGACAAGCCGCTGCTGATGTGGATCAACGACGGGCTGATGGCGGTGTTCTTCCTGCTGGTGGCCTTGGAAATCAAGCGCGAGGCCATGGACGGCGAGCTGTCGTCGCCGCAGCAGATCATGCTGCCGGCCTTCGCCGCCATCGGCGGCATGGCCGTGCCGGCCTTGATCTATGCCGGTTTCGCCTGGGGCGACGCCCAGGCCATTCGCGGCTGGGCCATTCCGTCGGCCACCGACATCGCTTTTTCCCTGGGCGTGCTGTCGCTGCTGGGGGCGCGGGTGCCGCTGTCCTTGCGCATCTTCCTGACCGCGCTGGCCATCATCGACGACCTGGGCGCCATCCTGATCATCGCCTTCTTCTATTCCCACGACATCAACACGATGGCCCTGCTGGGCGCTGCCGCCGCCCTGGCGGTGCTGATCATCTTCAACCGCTATGGCGTCAGCCGCCTGACCCCTTACATGCTGGTGGGCGCGGTGTTGTGGGTCTGTTTGCTGAAATCCGGCGTGCACGCCACCATCGCCGGCGTGCTGCTGGGCCTGACCATCCCTTTGCGTCATGCCCAGGCGCCGTTGCGCCGGCTGGAACATGGGCTGCACCCCTGGGTGGCTTTCGGCATCCTGCCCATCTTCGCCTTCGCCAATTCCGGCCTGTCCTTCGACGGCATGAACGTCTCGGCCCTGCTGGACCCGGTTTTCCTGGGCATCGCCTGCGGCCTGTTCGTCGGCAAGCAGGTGGGGGTTTTCGGCATGTCGTGGCTGGCCATCACGCTGAAGTTGGGGGCCATGCCGGAAGGGGCCACCTGGCGGCAGGTTTACGGCGTCGCCGTGCTGACCGGCATCGGCTTCACCATGAGCCTGTTCATTGGCGGCTTGGCCTTTCCGGACGGAAATGCCATGGTAGAAACAAAATTGGGGGTCATCGCCGGTTCGGTGGCCTCGGCGGCGCTGGGGTGGCTGTTGTTGTCCACGGCGCCTGAAAAACAAGGTCAGAGGGAAGGTCTTTCATGACGTGCAGTGACATTGTTTCACCGCCCACGGCGGTGTTGAGCAAGGGCGACAGCGTGCTCGACGCCCTGGCGTTGTTGCGGGAAAAGGGCGTCGCCGCTTTGCCGGTCACCGACGCCAAGGGGCATTTCCTGGGGGTGTTCGGTCTGCGCGAACTGATTTCCCTGCTGCTGCCCCGCGCCGTGCGCCTGGGGCAGGACATGGGCGATCTGGGCTTCGTGTCTGATTCTTTGGCCGACCTGCACCAGCGCTTGGGCGCCTTGGGCAAGGATCAGGTGGGCAAGCACATGGCCCCCCATCGCGCCATCCGGGCCGAAACGCCGCTGATCGAAGCGCTGATGCTGCTGTATCGGGGGGATTCCTATTTGCCGGTGGTGGACGAAGCGGGCAAGTTGGTGGGAGTGCTGACCGCCACTGACGCTCTGAACCGAGTGTCGGAGGGGGTTTGATGCACGGAGAATCGCAGGCTTGGGTTCCCAACGTGATCTTCGGTTGGGACGCCGTTTGGGTGTCGACGCTGGTTCTGATCGGCACCTATGCCGTGATCATGAGCGAAAAGGTCAACCGCGCCATCGTCGCGCTGTTGGGGGCCGGCGCCATGATCCTGCTGGGGGTGTTGAACCAGGAAGCCGCGGTGCGCGGCGTCGACTTCAACACCATCGCGCTGTTGACCGGCATGATGCTGGTGGTGGCCATCACCCGGCGTTCCGGGGTCTTCCAATATGTCGCCATCTGGAGCGCCAAGAAGGTCCACGCCAATCCCGCCGGCATCTTGTTCATGCTGCAATGGGTGACGGCCATCTTCTCGGCGTTGTTGGACAACGTCACCACCGTGTTGCTGGTGGTGCCGGTGACCCTGGTCATCACCGAGGAACTGAAGCTGAAGCCCTGGCCGTTCCTGGTGGCGTTGATCTTCGCGTCCAACATCGGCGGCACCTCGACGCTGATCGGTGACCCGCCCAACATCCTGATCGGTTCGGCCACTGGCCTGACCTTCAACCAGTTCGCCGCCAATCTGGCGCCGGTGGCGCTGGTCATCCAGATCGTGGCCGCGGGCTTCTTCCACCTGATGTGGGGCCGCAATCTGCGGGCCAGCCCCGAATTGCGGGCCAAGGTGATGGGCTTTTCGGAACGCGAGGCCATTTCCGACGTCCGTCTGCTGAAGCAGTCGCTGGCGGTGCTGGCGCTGATCATCGGCGGTTTCATCGGCGCCCATCATCTGGGGCTGGAGCCCGGTACCATCGCCATGTTCGGTGCCGCCCTGCTGATGCTGCTGTACTGCCTGGGCAAGGATGCCGAGGCGCAGTCCCACGATGTGCACCATCTGTTCGGTGAAGTGGAGTGGGTGACCATCTTCTTCTTCGTCGGCCTGTTCGTCGTCGTCACCGGCGTGGAAAAGGCCGGCGTGCTGGGTCTGCTGGCGGAAAAGCTGGTGTCCATGACCGGCGGTGACCTGAAGGTGACGGCCGTCGCCGTGTTGTGGGCCTCGGCCGTCATTTCGGCGGTGGTCGACAACATTCCCTTCGTCGCCACCATGATCCCGCTGATCAAAAGCATGGCGCCGGTTTTCGGCGGCGATCAGGCGCTGGAACCGGTGTGGTGGGCCTTGTCCCTGGGTGCCTGCCTGGGCGGCAACGGCACCTTGGTCGGCGCCTCGGCCAATCTGACCGTGGCCGGACTGGCCGAACGGGCCGGTTATCCGGTGCGCTTCATCCCGTTCATGAAGGTGGCGTTCGGATTGATGTTGGTATCCATCGCTATTTCCAACATCTATCTAGTCCTGCGTTATTTCTAAGAAATGCTTCAAAGCACGGAAAGCCGCCCTTCGGGGCGGCTTTTTTATTTGCAAGCGACTTCGGAAAGAAGAAACGCCGCTCGGGCGAGCGGCGTTTCTCTGCGGGGGGGTGGGGATGGGCGGGAAGGCCCCCCCGACAAATTTTGCCATCTGGGCCGTTGAGGCGCCCCGTTTGACGAACAAGATGTAGCAAAAATGTGAATGGATGAAAACAGAATTTTATATGGACTGAGGTATTATCGTGGATTATCAATAACATTACGTGTTTTTGGCGTAAAAGAATGTAAAATTTTATCATTCCCAGGAAATCCATAATAAGCCACAGGCTTTTCCAAAGGTTCCCCGCCATGATCAAAACGTCGCGTATCTTGTTGACCCTGCTGGCTTTGTTGATGTGCGTGCCGTTGGGCGGGGCGTGGGCGCAGGTGGGCTTCCCCAAAGCGGCCCTGCAGGTGGAAGGGGGCGACGGGGTGCGTCATTCCTTCACCGTCGAGGTGGCGACCGATTCCGATCAACTGGCCCAGGGGCTGATGTATCGCAAAAGGATGGCGGCGGATGCCGGCATGCTGTTCGATTTCGGTGCGCCGCGTCCGGTTTCCATGTGGATGAAGAACACGCTGATCCCGTTGGACATGCTGTTCATCGCTGTCGACGGCAAGGTGGTCGGCATCGCCCAACGCACCGTGCCCTATTCCCAGACCTTGATCGAATCCCCTGGCCCGGTGAAGGGGGTGCTGGAACTGAACGGCGGCACCGCCGCGCGCCTGGGGCTGAAAGTGGGGGACCGGGTGGTCCACCCCATTTTCGGCGGGAAGTAGGGCGGGAAAATCCCACAAACGGGGATTATTGGAAAAGCCGCAAGACCCCAGGGGGGCCTTGCGGTTTTCACGATGGGGCCTAGGGACGCTGAGGGTAAATCCCGTCCCAGGCGATGCACGGGCGCAGCACCAGATAAGGCTGGCAGTTCTGGTGCGGCTGAGTGCCGCCATAAGAGGCCACGGTGTTCTGCGCCAGTATGGTGTTGGGGGGGCTGGTCGTGAATACCGGGATCGATCCCGCGGAACCCGTGGCCGTCGCCAGACCACCCAGGTCGGAGGTGACGCTGGCACTGGACGTCTGGTTGTTGTAGCCATCCACGGGCTTCTTGCGCGACATGGCGTGTGTATGCGGCGGCAGGTGGTTGGGGATCAGCGTCACCGTCGCCTCGCCCACCGACAGGCCGACCCTTGCAACACCCTGCATATGCGTCCCGGTTGGGTCGTAGCACAACGAGGTCGACAGATTGGGCAGGCCGAAAGTCGAGGTGCCGTTGCCGCCATAATAGGTGCCGATCACCGCGTACAAAGCCGGGTAATTCTGGATGGAGGCCATCTGCCCCAGGCACTCGAACCAGCCATAAGGGGCGAAGGTGTAGGGGAAATAGCGGATTTCGCCGATAAAGGGTTCACTCATTGCTGAAACCTCCAACTGCATGCGCCATGACAGGGGCGGGCATCAAGGCCCGGCCCGGCGGCGCGGCTTCGTGGTCTGGAAAGTGGAACGCATCCGCGCCGTCAGTTCTGCGGGAACATCCCGTCGGTGGCGATGATGAAATTGATGGTTTGTCCCGGCATGATGTTGTCGTGCGGCCAGCCGGCGCCTTCGACGCTGATGGCGTTGACGCCGAACGCCACCGAGCCCGACTGCATGGGTTGGCTGGTGTCGATGTAGAGCCGCATCGGGGCTTCCACCGTCCCGAAAGTGTTGATCTGCGCGGGCACCGAGCTGTTGGCCGCGGCGCTGGACGCTTGCAGGGTGTGGGTGTGGGCGGGCATCTGCGCCTGGGTCAGCGTCACGGCGACGCTGCCGCCGCTGGTCCCCAGAACCCGATTGGTCAGGCCGGGTCCCTGGCCCGAACCGACGGCCAGGCGCCCGCGCAGGTCCGGCAGGCCGAAGGTGGTGACGCCATCGCCGCCATAAGTGGTGCCAATCAACGCAAAAAGAACCTGATAGTCGCGGACCGCCAACATGGCGCCGTTACAAAACGCCCAACCAATCGGGGCGAACTGCCCGGCAAACGGGCGAACCTCGCCGACGAAACAATCAACTTGCTGAGTCATTCTGGCCTCCTGGTCTGAATCTCATGTGCCTTTGAATGCCGAAACGGCGGCAGAGGTTACGGGCGTTGCGGGTACACGCCGCTGGTGGCGATGCAGTAGGCCAGCACCTGGAAGGGCTGCATGTTGTCGTGCGCCGCGCTGCCGCCCGCCGGGGCCAGCATGGTGGGGTCCATGGTCACCATGGGCGACGAGGGCGGGGCATACATGTTGACCGTGTTGTTCGGCGTGGCCGCGTAAATGGCGTCCTTGGACCCCCCCTGGGTGCCGGGAGCGCTGTTCACCTGGAAATCATGCGTATGGTTTGGGCAGGTGGTCTGGTCGATGGTGACGGTTTCGGCTCCGGACATGGCCCCGATCAGGCCGTAAGTGCCGTGAAGGCCTTGTCCCATGGGGACGCGCCCGCGCAGGTCGGGCAAGGCGAAAGTGGTGGTGCCGTTGCCGCCGAACTGGGTGCCCAGCAAGGAATAAAGGGCTTGGTTGCCCTGGATTTGCATGATGGCGCCGTTGCAAAGCGCCCAACCCGCCGGGATCTTGTTGAAGGCAAAAAGACTGATCTGGCCGAGAAATGGCTCCATAGCGACCTCCCTAAGATGGTTCACCAACAAACGATTGAGAGTTAGTTCCCGCATCAATGCGTCGTAACGCACGAATGGCCGCACATGTAGAGCAATGCATGACTGAAATAATTGACATCAACACTACCATACATGGTCGGCAGTGGGAGGATGATGCTGATAAAATTTTCAGTCAAGGCGCAAAAATAAACCAAAAATTACGCACACATGAATTGCCAATAATTTCGGCTGTATGCAACGGCCACGCCCCAAGGGTGCAAAAGCACCCTTGGGGCGTGGCGACACGCGCGAGACGTCCTTTGCTTCAATCGTCTTCGTAAAGGCCGCGTTCCGCCGCCATATGGCAGGCCGGGCAGTTGGACTTGGTCACCACCTTGGGATCCTTCCAACGCCAGTCGGGCAAGTGGTGCTTGCGTTGGAAATCCGGGGTTTCGGTGATGCGCAGCGGGATGTCGGCAGGGGACAGACGCCCCATGGCCTTGCGGGCCCGGCCTTGTCCGACCACGTCGCCGGCGTTGTTCACCAGGTATGCGCGGATGGCGGCGGCCTTGTCGGCGGGCAAGCTTGCGTCTTCGCCGAAATGGTCGGCCAGTCCGTCCATCAGCTTGTTCCACGACCGTGCCGGCAGGAAACCGGGCTGAAAGGCCATGTGGCAAGACCCGCATTCCTTTTTCACCACAGCGTCGGTGACCGGCGGCATCCAGTCGTCACCGGCCCAGGCGGGAAGGGCGGTCAGGGTGAAGGCGGCGGCCAGGATCAGTTTGCGCATGGTCATTGCCCCATCATGAAGGTGATGTAGTCGCCCTTTTCCCTGGGCGTGCATTCCCGGCCCAGGACGTTCTTGCAATCGCGGGTGAACTGCTTTTCCACCTCGGCGGCATCGGTGAAGCGCTTGGGGTTGACCGACACCGCCACCGGGTCGATGGGCCGCCCGGTCTTGGCGTTGCGCCCGCTTTGACGCGGATTGTCGGTGTGGCAGGCGGTGCACGACGGCGTGCGTTCGTCGCCGCCTTTCCATTGGGTGCGGAACAGGGTTTCGCCCCGGCTGGCGGAAAAGCCCGCATGGCCGGCATCGGCCTTGGCGTAATCGGCCAGGATGGCGTCGCGGCGGGGATCGGCGGCGAAAGCCGGGGTGGCGGCCAGCATCAGGGCGGCGGTCAGCATCAGCGGACGGATCACGTGGTTTTCTCCTTGGGCAACAGGTTTTGCGACAGGCGGGCCAGCAGACGCTTGCCCCCGAAGAAAAAGGCGATGAAGGCGGCGTGGCCGCCGATCACCCACAGCGACAGGTTGGAAACCGCCTCGTGCGGGTCTTCCAGCCAGGTGGCGCCGTCGGCCAGGGCGCCCAACAGGGCGGCCAGTCCGATCACCCCCAACAACAGCGCGGCGAACCAGGCGAACAGCGGGTTGCGTCCCTTGTTCGTCCACGCCAGTCGGGGGCGGGGCAGGCGCCAGGGGCTGCCTTTGCCGGCCGTCAATCCGACCAGCAGGCGCAGGACGATGGCCGCCAGCACCGCGTATCCGGCGAACTGATGCATGGCATAGGTGTCTTCGTCGGCGGTGGCCCAGGCGACCACGAAGCCACCGGCCAGCCAGGCGTGCCAGAAGCGAAGCGCGGTGAATTGCAGCTTGGCGGGGATCATGACGTCATGCCCTGGAACAAGCCGGCGGCGCTGGCGATCAGCAGGGCGGCCAACGCCCCTTGCCACAGCATTTTTCCGATCATCGCCTCTCTCCTTGGCGGTTGATGGCTGTTATCTTGGCGTGCGAGGGGTGAACCGGGCCTGACCGCCTTGTTCATCCTGGGTTCAGGTGCCGCGCCCTAGTTTGGAAGCCATGAGACGAATCCTTGCCCTTGCCGCCGCCCTGATGCTGGCCCCCGCCCTGACCCACGCGGACGAGGCCGACCACGACCGCGCCCGCCGCGCCTTGGAAGAAGGACGCATCCTGCCCTTGCGCGACATCCTGAACCGGGCCGAGGCCGAGGTGCCCGGCCAGATGATCGAGGCCGAACTGGAAGACGAGCGCGGCCAGTTTGTTTACGAGATCAAGGTTCTGGGCAAGGATGGCCGGGTGGTGAAACTGATCTATGACGCCGGCAGCGGCCAGTTGCTGAAGAAGCGTCAGAAGGATGGCAAATGAGGCTGTTGCTGATCGAGGACGAGCCGTCTTTGAACTTCCGCCTAAGCCAAAGCCTGGAAGCGGCTGGCTTCGCCGTCGACACCGCCTATGACGGCGAGGAGGGCTGGTATCTGGGCGACACCGAACCCTATGACGCGGTGATCCTGGACCTGGGATTGCCCAAGCTGGACGGCAATTCGGTGCTGGCCCGCTGGCGCGAAGCCGGGCGCACCATGCCGGTCCTGGTGCTGACCGCACGCGGCCGCTGGAGCGAAAAGATGGTGGCCTTCAATGCCGGGGCCGACGATTACGTGACCAAGCCGTTCGAGCTGGATGAAGTGGTTTACCGGGTTCGCGCCTTGATCCGCCGGGCTTCGGGCCACGCGCAGCCGGAACTGGTGTGCGGCGGCTTGCGGATGGACACCAACGGGGGGCGGGTCAGCATGGACGGCATGCCCGTACAGCTGACCGCCCAGGAATTCCGCATCCTGTCCTATCTGATGCACCACCAAGGCAAGGTGGTCAGCCGAACCGAGCTGATGGAACACGTCTATGACCGAAATTTCGACAACGATTCCAACGTTCTTGAAGTTCTGATCGGACGATTGCGCAAGAAACTGGGGGGCGGGCTGATCCATACCATACGCGGCCAGGGTTACCGCCTGGATCTGGCGGCCGAGTCATGAAAGTGGCCCGACAGCGATCGCTTTCCGGCCGTCTGGTCGCCGCTTCGCTGGTGTGGCTGTTGTTGTCCCTGGCCTTGGGGGGCGGTGTCCTGGCTTGGGGCTTTCGCGAGTCCGTCGAGCGCCAGTTCGAACTGCGCCTGGATTCCCTGGTGCGCGCCGCAATCGCCGCCTTGGACCGTCATCCCGATGGCAGCATCGTTTTGGCGCGTCCCTTGGGCGACCCGCGTTTCGACCAGATATATTCCGGCTGGTACTGGCAGGTGGCCGGGGCCGACGGCCGGCTGACCCGCTCGCGCTCGCTGTGGGACCAGACGCTTCCGGTGGAAAACGGCCATGCCGCCGTCAGCTACCGATCCCTCAACGGGCCGAACGGCGAAAAGCTGATGCTGGCCGAACGCGACGTCAGCCTGGATGGGGGCGGCACGATCCATGTGCTGGTGGGCGCCGACCGTGCCGAAGTGGCCGATGGCGTGCGCCGTTTCGATTGGCTGCTGACCCTGGCGCTGGGGGGGCTGGGGCTGGGGCTGGCCATGGCGGTGATCATCCAGGTGCGCTTCGGGTTGCGCCCCCTGCACCGCATGGCCCATGACCTGGAAGCGGTGCGATGCGGCCAATGGGCGCGTCTGCCCAACGATTATCCTCGCGAAGTCGCGCCCTTGGCCGACGCCATGAACATGGTTCTGGACAACGACGCCGAATTGATCGAGCGCGCCCGCACCCATGTGGGCAACCTGGCCCATGGGTTGAAAACCCCCTTGGCCGTTCTGCAGGCGGAACTGGCGGGTGATCCTGACCGTCAGGTGATGCAACGGCAACTGGAAGACATGCGGCGTCTGGTGGAACGTCATCTGGGCCGTGCCGCCGCCAGTGCCGGGGCCGGCCGGGCCTTGGGCGGGCGGGTGGCGGTGGCGCCGGTGGCCGCCGACATCGCTGCCGCTTTGGGCAAGATTTTCGCGGAACGCGGCCTGCGGTTCGATTTGCAGGTGGGCGAAGACGCCGATTTTCTGGGCGACGCCGACGATCTGGCGGAAATCCTGGGAAACCTTTTGGAAAACGCCTGTAAATGGGCCAAGTCCCAGGTGCGGTTGACCGCCAGCCGTCAGGGGGACGACCTCGGCCTGTGCGTCGAGGACGACGGGCCGGGCATGAGCCCCGAACAAGCCGCCCAGGCCGCTGATCGCGGCGCCCGCATGGACCAGCGGGCCGAAGGCTGGGGCCTGGGCCTGTCCATCGTCGCCGATCTGGTCAGCCTGCACGGCGGGGCCATGGAATTCCGCCAGTCCCCGCTGGGGGGGCTGGCGGTGGACCTGCGCCTTTAAAAGCTTTTCGGCAGGCCCAAGGCGTGGGTGGCCACATGCGACAGGATCAGGTTGGTGGAAATGGGCGCCACCTGATAAAGCCGGGTTTCGCGGAACTTGCGTTCGATGTCGTATTCCTCGGCGAATCCATAGCCGCCATGGGTCTGCAGGCAGGTGTCGGCGGCGTGCCACGACGCTTCCGACGCCAAAAGCTTGGCCATGTTGGCTTCGGTGCCGCAGGGTTTTCCCGCGTCGAACAATTCCAGCGCGTGGTCGACCATCAGGGCGGCGGCCCGGGTTTCGGCATAGGCCCGGGCGATGGGGAATTGAACCCCCTGGTTGGCGCCGATGGGGCGACCGAACACTTCCCGGGTTTTGGCGTAGTCGCTGGCCCGGTCGATGAAGAAGCGGGCGTCACCGACGCATTCGCTGGCGATCAGCAGCCGTTCGGCGTTCATGCCGTCCAGGATGTAGCCGAAGCCCTTGCCTTCCTCGCCCACCAGGTTTTCGGCGGGCACTTCCAGATCGTCCAGGAAGATTTCGGTGGTGGCGTGGTTGATCATGGTGCGGATGGGCTTGATGGTCAGCCCGTTGCCCTGGGCTTGGCGCAGGTCCACCAGCAAGACACTTAAGCCATCGGTCGTTTTCTTGACCTGATCACGCGGCGTGGTGCGCACCAGCAGAACCATCCAGTCGGAATGTTCGGCGCGGGAAATGAACACTTTTTGGCCGTTGACCACGTATTTGTCGCCCACCTTGCGGGCGAAGGTGCGGATGCGGGTGGTGTCGGTGCCGCTGGTCGGTTCGGTGACGCCAAAGGCCTGCAGGCGCAAGGAACCGGCTGCGACACCGGGCAGCAACATCTGTTTTTGCAGGTCGTTGCCGTGCCGCAGCACCGTGCCCATGGTGTACATCTGGGCGTGGCAGGCACTGGCGTTGCAGCCTGATCGGTGGATTTCCTCCAAGATCGCCGCCGCCGCCGCCAGCCCCAGGCCCGACCCGCCATATTCTTCGGGGATCAGCACCGACAGGAAGCCGGCCTTGGTCAGCGCGGCGACGAATTCGGCGGGATAGGCCCGCTCGGTGTCCAGCCGGCGCCAATATTCGCCGGGAAAGCCGGCACACAGGCGACGGACGGAGTCGCGGATTTCCGGGAAAGTCTCGCTCATGGTCTTAGCCCTGCTTCAAGATGTGGCGGGCGCGTTCGACCACCGGGCGGTCGATCATCTGGCCATCCACCGAACACACACCCAACCCTTGGGCTTCGGCCTGCTGCCACGCATTCATGACTTTGTCCGCCCAGGCCAGCAGGGCCGGGCTGATGGCGAAGCCTTGGTTGACCAACGCCACCTGGGCCGGGTGGATGCACAGCGCCCCGGTCATGCCGACGGCGCGCGACTGGGCGCAGGTGCGGCCATAGGCGTCGAGATCGCGGAAATTGGTCAGGCTGTCCACCAGTCCGATGGCCATCTGGCCGCGTACCGAGGTGATCTGCACCATCATCTGGCAGACCGGGGTCAACACGGCTGGCCCCGGTTCGCTGCGCAGGGACAGGGCGTAATCCTCGCTGCCCAGCGCCAGGCCGACCACGCGGGGCAGGGCGGCGATGGTGGGCAAATGGGGCAGCACCGCCGCCCCTTCGACCATGGGGATCAGGCCGATGTTGCCTTCCGGCAGTCCCTGGGCGGTTTCCATCTCGGCGACGATGCCCGAAACCGCCCGCACCGGCAGGTCGTCCTTGACCTGGGGTAGCAACAAGGCGGAAACCCCGGGGCGGATGACGGCCGGCAGGTCGGCCAGCACATCCAGCCAGCCGGAATTGACCCGGACCACCACCGAACAGCCGCAGCCCGCCAGTCGCTCGATCCAGTTGCCCAAATCGGCGCGGGCCTGGGGCTTGCCAGCGGCGGGCACCGCGTCTTCCAAATCCAAGATGATGGCGTCGGCACCGCGCGTATGGGCCTTTTCCAACAGCGCCGGCTTGTCGGCGGGGACGAACAGCAGGGAACGCCAAGCGGGGATGGGGGTCATTTCGCCTCCAGATCAGCAATCATCGCCACGGCGCCGTCCTGGTCCAGCGCCCACATCTGGGCGCCGTCGGCGGTGGGGGCGCCGCACAGGGTCAAGGGATGGATGTCGAACAGCGGCCGCTTGGCGCGAAAATCAAAGCGGCTGATGCGGCTACCGGGATTTTCCCGCAGGAACAGATCCGCCAGCAAGGTGGCGGTCAGCGGCCCGTGGAAGATCAGGCCGGGATAGCCTTCCTGGTCGCGGCAATAATCGCGGTCGTAATGGATGCGGTGGCCGTTGAAGGTCAGGGCCGAATAACGGAACAGCAGCACCGGATCGGGGACCAGTCGGCGATTCCAGGTGGCGGCTTGCGGTGGGGCTTCCGGCGGCGGCGGGACGGCGCCGGGGACGGGCGGCTGACGATAGACGATGTCGTGGATTTCACGAACCGCCAAGCCGTCCTGGGTGAAGATCTGGTGTTCCACGGCGACGAACACCATGTCGCCGCTGCGGCCCGATCTGGCGGTGACGTCCTTGATGGTGGAAAGCCGGCGCACCTGATCGCCCACCTTCAGGTCGTGGGCGAATTCCAGCTGTCCCCCGGCCCACATGCGCCGCGGCAGGGCGACGGGCGGCAGGAAGCCGCCACGATGGGGATGGCCGTCGGCGGAAATGTCGCGTTGCAAAGCGCGGGGCAGGAAATACAGCCAATGGCCCATGGGCGGCACGGTGTCGGCGGGCCACGGCGGATTGTCGTGGTCCAAGGTGGCGGCCAGCCCCGCCAGGGGGGCAGCGGTGATGGTGTCGGTGCTTTCCTCGGTGCGGCCGATCCAGTCGGTCAGGTTCGGTTGGCTCATGCTTTGAACTCCTGACGGATGGCTTGGTCGTGCTGGCCGATGGCGGGGACCGGGCCGGGGGTGAAGGTGGCGCCGCTCCAGCGGATGGGCGGCGCCACCGACTGAACCGGGCCGCTGGGGGTGGGGGTGGTGATGCGGCGCAGTTGGCTGTGCTGGGCCAGATCGGCCACCTGATTCAAGCGGCCAAAGGCGATACGGGCCTGGTTCAGCCGCTCGATCACCTGATCCTGGGTCAGGGCGGAAAACACCCCGGCGATTTCCGCGTCCAGTTCCGGGCGGTGGGCGACGCGGCGGGGATTGGCGTCGAAACGCGGATCGACGGCAATGTCGGGACGCCGCAACGCCACTTCGCAAAAGGTCTTCCATTCCCGTTCGTTCTGGATGGAAAACACTACTTGGCGGCCATCGCCACAGGCATAGGCCCCATAAGGCGCGATGGACGGATGGTTCAGCCCGACGCGTTGGGGGGCTTTGCCGCCATATTCGAAATGCATCAACGGCACGCTCATCCAATCGGCGACGGAATCGAACAGCGACAGGGCGATGCCCGATCCCTGGCCTGTGCGTTCACGCTGGTACAGCGCCTGCAAGATGGCGGTGTGGGCGTTCATGCCGCAGGCGATGTCGGCCACCGACACGCCGACGCGGCCAGGGCCTTCCGGTGCCCCGGTGATGGCGGCCAGACCGGTTTCCGACTGCACCAGCAGGTCATAGGCCTTCATGTCGCGATAGGGACCGTCCTCGCCATAGCCGGAAATGTCGCAGGTGATCAGCCGGGGGTGGCGCCGCCGCAGGTCTTCGGAGCCAAAACCCGCCCGTTCGGCGGCGCCCGGCGCCAGATTCTGGATGAACACGTCGGCCTTGGCGATCATGCGGGCCAAAAGCGCGCAATCGTCGGCGTTCTTGATGTCCAGGCACACCGATTCCTTGCCCCGGTTGGTCCAGACGAAATAGGCGCTTTCGCCATGGGCCACGTGGTCATAGCCACGGGCGAAGTCGCCTTCCGCCCGTTCGATCTTGATCACCCGGGCGCCAGCATCGGCCAGACGCGATGTGCAATAAGGCGCGGCGACCGCCTGTTCCAGGGCCACGACCAGAATTCCCGAAAGCGCGTTGTTCATGGGGCCTGTTCCTTTGTCATGGGCTGACACTAGTCCTTTCCTCGCTATGCGTCTAAGATATGGTTTTGATAAAAGATATCGCGGATTGGCATATCGTGGACCTGCATAAGCTGCGCAGCTTCGTCTGCATCGCTGAACAGCGGTCGTTTTCCAAGGCGGCCAGCCTGTTGCGCATCGCCCAACCCGCTCTTTCCCGGCAGATGCAGTTGCTGGAAGACGAGATGGGGGTGGCCTTGCTGGCGCGCACCGGGCGCGGCGCCATCGCCACCCCGGCCGGCGAGGTTCTGGCCGACCAGGCCCGCCGTCTGCTGCGGGCGGCCGAGGATTTGCGTGACGCGGTGCGCGTCGCCGGGGCGGAACCGTCGGGGCAACTGTCCCTGGGGGTGCCGTCATCCTTGGGCTTGGCGCTGCTGCCGCTGTTGGGGCTGGCCTTTCGCCAGCGTTTCCCCAAGGTGCGGCTGCATCTGGTGGAAGCCTTCAGCGCCTCGGTGCATGAATGGATTCTGGCCGGGCGGCTGGACATGGCGGTGCTTTACGAAACCAACGCCATGGGCCATCTGGCCACCACGCCGTTGCTGGAAGAAGAAATCGTCGTGGTCGGCCCGGCCGGCGCCTTGGGGGCGGCTCTGTCACCCCGGCAACTGGCAGCTTTGCCCCTGGTGTTGCCGGCGCGGCCGCATCGGCTGCGGCTGATGGTGGACGCCCTGGCCATGGCCCATCAGGTGACCATCGATCCGGTGCTGGAAATCGACGCGCTTTCGGCGCTGATCGGGGCGGTACGCCTGGGCGGCATGCACACTTTGTTGCCCTATGCCCCGGTGGCCGAGATGGTGGGGCGCGGCGAATTGTCGGTGGCCGACCTGGATTCGGTCCACACCACCCGCCGCCTGACCCTGGCGCGGCCGTTGGAAAAACCCTTGGGTCCGGCTGGTCAGGCGCTGGAAACTGTGATCGCCGAACTGGTGGCGGAACAGGCGACGCGCCTGCGCTGGCGTCCGCTGTTTCGCCCGCCCGGGCCACAGCACAGCCTTGCAACCGAGGCAAAAACCCCTTAGAACCAGCGCACTCGGGGTGTAGCTCAGCCTGGTAGAGCGCCAGCTTTGGGAGCTGGATGCCGGAGGTTCGAATCCTCTCGCCCCGACCAACGGATCGACACAAGAGTCCAAGGAGACAGGTCCATGCAGGTTCGCATCTTCCGCCCGGCCAAGACCGCCATGCAATCCGGCAAAGGCAACACCAAGGCCTGGGTGCTGGAATACGAACCGGCTGCCCGCAAGGAAGCCGACGCGCTGATGGGCTGGCTGGGCTCGGACGACACCACCCAGCAGGTGCGCATCAAGTTCGACACCAAGGAAGAAGCCGTCGCCTATGCCAAGCGCAAGGGTCTGGACTTCCAGGTGTTCGAGGAAGCCACCAAGAAGCCGGTGGGTTCCAAGAACTATTCCGACAATTTCCGCTTCGACAAGCTGGAATTCGGCCGCTTCTAAAGCGCCATTCCAACAGCGGGCGCCCTTAGCTCAGCTGGATAGAGCAACCGCCTTCTAAGCGGTAGGTCGCTGGTTCGAGCCCAGCAGGGCGCGCCATGAACAAAGGGTCTTCCCACACCGGGAAGGCCCTTTTGACATTTCCGTGATCACGGTCAAATGATCGCCGCCCCCTTATGACGGAAAACCACAATCTCTTGCGTTCCGCACATGGCTCCGATGCAAGGGCGGCGGTGGTAAGACCGTTTCATTTTCCTGTATGCTGCGCCGCAACAACTTAGGAGGTTGTTGGCATCATGTTGGAAGAATGGATCCGTAACCTTCCCCTGGAAACCCTGCGTCAGATCGCGGGCGACGCCAAGGCGGAAGGTAGCCGTGTCTGGCAGCTGGCCGTGGTCGAGCTGCTGTTGCGGCAAAATCAGGCGGCGATCGCTGCTTAAGGGATGTGGGGCCGCTTCGTCGGCCCCTTCCTCTTTTTAGGCCCAAGCAAAATGGGTCTTACGCTTTGCCGTCCAGGGAAAAGCGGATGGGCACCTGTACCGAGGCCGGCACCGTGTGGCCGCCCTGACGGGCCGGAACGAAGCGCCAGGATTTGACGGTGTTCAACGCCGATTGATCCAAGATGTCGTGACCCGACGACTGGTGCAGCGCCACTCTTTGCGCCGTCCCCATTTCATCGACCAAAACCAGCAGCACCACCAGACCTTCCCAGCCACGCCGTCGCGCCAAGGTGGGATAAGGCGGGTGTGGGTTGTCCAGCCCTGCCACGTCGGATCGCGGCGGGACGAAGGCTGGCGCCGAGGCTTCCGGGTCTTTTGGGGCGGGACCGGCGGGGGTGCCGACGCCGGGCGCTGTCGGGGCCGCTGATGAGACTTCGGAGGCGGGCGCGGGCGACGGGGTCTGGGGCTTTGCCGCATGGGGTTTGGCGACAGGGCGTGGGGCGGGGGATTTGGGCTTGATGGGGGCTGCGGCGGGTTGCGGCGGGGGCTCCGGCATGGCGGCCGGGGCCGGTTGAGGCATGGGGGGGGACAGTGGCACCACTTCCACCACCATGGACGAGACGGCCTGGGGTGGGGTTTTCGGCGGCGTGGCCATGAACCCGGCCACCATCACCCCCAACAAGCCGCCGTGCAGGATGGCGGCGAAAACCGCGCCGCGCCCGTTCCGACGCCAGGAAACCGGCGGCACCAGCCTGATTTCTCCGATCATGGCATCCCCACCAACAGCAGACGGCGCAGGCCCAAGGCCACCAGGACCAGGGCACCACCCCAACGCAGAACCTTGTCGATGCCGCCTTGCAGCCGCAGGCCATGGCCCAACAGGCCCAGTACCGGTACCGCGATCACCAGGGGGGTGACCGCCGCCCCCAATCCGAACACCAATCCCATGGCGGCGCCGTTCAGCGGCTGACCGGACAAGGCCGCCGCCGCCAGCAGCGAGGTCAAGGGCATGCATGGCGTCAGGCTAAGTGCCGCCCCCAGGGCCAGGGGCGGCAGGGCGGTACGGGTGGCGGCGCAGCTTTTTCCCGCTTTGCCGCCGCCCACCAGCAAGGCCAGACCGGCGAAGATGCCGGCCAGCCCGATGGCCAGATGGCCGCTGGGACCGGACAAAGCCCGGCCCAGGCTTTCCCCGGCCCAACCGGCCAGCCCGCCCAGCAGGGCGTAACCGGCCAAGCGTCCGGCCAGGAAGGCGGCCAGATCCTCGGCCGCCGCCCAGCCGCCCTGGCCCCGGGCCATGGCCCAGGTGCCGATGAAGGGCAGGCACGACACCGCGCAGGCGGTCAGTCCCACCGACACCCCCAGCACGAACACGCCGGCCAATCCCAGGGCGTCCATGGCTAGACCGTCCCCTTGATCGAGCCCTTGGGCACCGGCTTGGGCTTGCCTTCCGGGCTTTGCTTGCGGGTCATCCGGGCAAAGGATTGCGCCGAGGAGGTGACCAGCGGAACCGGCCCCAGGCGCAGGGACAAGGTGCCGTCCTCGGGGCAAAAGGCCACGCAGCGGCCGCAAAGCGTACAATCGGCGGTGAACGCCTTGGGGCCGTGTTCACGGTGGATGGCGTCGATGTCCATGGGACAGGCCTTGCTGCACAGCCCGCATTTGTCGCAGCGCGCGCTGGCTTTCTTGGCCAGATGCAGCGGCGCCACCCGCCGCAGCAGGGCGTGCAGGGCCAGCATGGGACAGATGCGGCAGAACGGCTGGCGGAACGACAGGGCGAAGACGGCGCCGAAGCCGAAGCCCAGATCGCGCAGGGCGACGAACACCCATTGCGAGACATCGCCGCCCAAAGGCAGGGCCAACTGCGTCACGTCGCCGCTGGCCAGGGTGGTCAGCACCCGCGACGGGCAGACCTGACACCAGGGATCGCGGAAGGTATGCGGCAACGCCCCCATGCCGGAAATCAGCGGCAGGGCGAAGATGGCCAGGGCCAGAACCAGCCACTTGAGGGTGGAGACTTTCGGCCGCCAGGCCGCCGGCACCCGACGAAACGCCAAGTCGAAGCGCTGGCCGATGGCGAACAGGGCTTCTTGGGCCGTCCCCAGGGGGCACAGCCAGCCGCAGAACGCCTTGTTCAGCACCACGAAGAAGGCCAGGAAAGACAGCAAGGTGAACAGCAGCGGCAGGATCACCGTGGCGGTGATGGTCTGCATCTTCACCAGGGCCTCGCCCACCCGGTGGTGCAACTGGTGCTGGATCGGGATCAGCACGCAATAGGCGCTGTTTTCCTGGTCATAGGCGCAGGACAGGGCCGGAAAGGCGCCGGAAATCTTGTCGGCGGAATAATGGCCGACGACGCCTGCCCCCCAGACCAGGAAGACGAAGCTGATGGCCTGGACCCAGGGGCGCAGGCGGATCATGGTGAACGGGCTCATGCGGCACCTTTGGAGTTACGGCGCAGGACCAGGGGGATTGCGAAAGCCATGCCCAACAGGGCGATTCCAGCGCCGAAACCCGGCGAGGCTTTGTCCAATTGGTTCGGGCCATAGGCATAAGCGAAACTGGCCAGATGCGGCTGCACCCCGGTGTTCAAGCTGGCCGACAGCACGAATCCGGCGGTCAAGGGCCGACCGTGGGCTTCTTCCGGGCGTTGGTCGACGGGGGGGAAGTCGGCGGGAAGGCTGACTTGGACCCAGCCGTCCAAATCGGTCCTGAGCTTCTGGCGGGTACCGTTGGCGGTTTCCACCTGGACCGGCATGCCGGGCAGGGGGGTGCCGTCGGCGGTCAGACGGAACCGCACGGCTTCGCCGCTGTGGAAATTGGCGTGTTCGCGGGGCAGCCTTTCCGGCAACAGCATCAGGCCGGCCGGGGGATTGGCCAGGATGTGGCTGGGGGCGGGGCCGGGATTGCTGAAATACACCGCCGAGGCGGCGTTGACCACGGCTTGCCCGGCACGGCCTTGTGCCAACACCAAATGGTAATTGCCCGATTTCGGTTTGATCCGGGCCTGACCGCTTTCCAGGGGCAGGCCGCCGTTGATGCCGTCGGGGGCGATGACGGTCAGGGTGTCGGCGTCCATGTTGGCGGGGATGGCGACGGCTTCGGCTCGTCCCGCTGGACGGCCCAGCACCATGGGGGTGGCGGTCCAGGCCTGGGCTTGGCCGCGCCCCGAAGGCGGCGCGGCATGGTTTTCGTGTTGGGCCAGGGCTGGCGCGGACGCCGCCAGCAAGACCACGGTGACGAAGGCGATGGGGCGCATGACGTTTCCCCCTAGAACTTCATGGTGTAGGTGGCCAGGAAGGTCCTGGGGGCGGCGCCGGCATAGGTCTTGCTGCCGTTGACGTCCTTCTTGGCCTCGGTGGCGTAATGCTGGTCGAAGACGTTGTCGACGTTCAGCGACACGATGTGGCTGGGCGTGATGTCCCAGCCCACGGCCAGGTTGGTGACGAAGGAATAGCCGCCATAGGATTCGGTGTTGGCGTTGTCCATGAAGTAATCGCCGAAGCTGAAGGTCTGCAGCTTGGCGTGCAGGCCGCTGTCGTGGCGGTACTGGGCGAACAGCGAATATTGGTGCATGGGGATCAGCGGCACCCGTTTTCCGGCCCGGCTGGTGGTGGTCTTGGCGGCGCCGCTGCCGGTCACCTCGGCGAAGCGGTCATAGGTGTAATCGGCATAGGTGTAGGTGCCGCCCACGGTCAGGCCCGGCAACAGACGATAGGACAGACTGCCGTCGAAGCCCTTCTTGTTGGTCTGGCCGGCGTTCTGATAGACCGACTGGCCGTTTTCATAGACCTGGACGATGTCGTCCTTGACCGGGTTGTAGTAAAGCGCGGTATCGAGCTGCCAGTCTTGGGACCGCAGTTTCAGCCCGATTTCGTAATTGCGCGATTGCGCGGTGGTCAGGCCGGGATTGCTGGACAGTTCCGAAGACGACGGCACCTGGTCGGCCTGGGCCAGGCTGGTATAGGCGGTCAAGGTGGGGGTCAGCTTGTAGCTGGCGCCCACTTTCGGCGAGACCAGGGTGAAGGATGGGGTCACCTGGCTTTGGCTGGCCGCCCAGGTGTAGTTGCCGGTGGAATAGCTGTATTCGCCACGCTCGTCGGTGTCGATCTCGAACATGGTGCGATCGACGCGTCCACCGAAATCCACCGACAGCCGGTCGGTGGGGTTGATGGTTTCCTGGGCGAAGACGCCGACCAGATAGTTCTTGGTGTCCTCGGTGGACAACAATGCGCCGGCCACGTCCGAATAGGTTTCGCGGATACGGCCGCCCGACACCCGGATGTCGCGATAGGCGTATTTGCGGGCGTCCAAGGACAGGTCGGCGCGCATGGTGACGCCGCCCACCAGCGACGAGTTCATCCCCATCAGGCCGTGGCGGTATTCCCCTTCAAGGTCGGTGCCGAAGATGTAGTTGCCTTCCGACACGTTCACCACGCCGGTGACCGGGTGATAATGCTCCCAGTGATTGGCATAGAACCGCGGACGAAAGCTGAAATCGCCGAAATCCTGCTCGTAGCGGGTATTGGCGAAGATGGTCCAGGCGTCGCGGCCGGTGTTCTTGAAGGCGTCGGACGAGTCATTTTGCCGTCCGCTGGACCGGTATTCGTTGAATTGGTTGACGTTCATGCTTCCGGGCAATTGGGTGAAGCTGTTGGAAAAGGCCAGCTCGCTTTCCCAGGTGCCGCCCGACGGCATGATGCGGCCGTATTTGAAGCCGGCCTGGTTGGTCTCGAAATTGTTCCAGCGGCGCCAGCCGTTTTCCAACACCCGGCGCGACAGGGTCACCGCCACCGCCTGGTTGTCGTCGACCATGCCGCCCCAGCGCAGGTGATAGTTTTCGGCGCCCTGGCTGCCCAGTCCGACACGGGCGCGGTTGGCGTTGTCGTCGAACACCGATTTCGACAGAATCTGCACCGTGCCGCCCGCCGATCCGGTCGAGAAGATGGAGCCCGGCCCCTTGACCACCTCGATGCGCTCGATGTCCTGGGTGTCGATGAAGTCGAAACGGGTGAAGCTGTCGGGGTCGGTCATGGGGACGCCGTCGCGCAGCACCATGATTTCGCGCACCCCATAGGCGGCCTTGATGCCGGCGCCGCGAATGGACAGGCGCACGTCCGAGCCGCTGTTCTTGCTGTCGATCTGCACGCCCGCCGTACCGGCCAGGGCATCCTTGACGTTGAACATCTTCTCTTCGTCGATGCGTTCGGCGCCGATGACGCTGATGGATTGCGGCACGTCCTTGGTGGCGCGTTCGCTGCGGGTGGCGGTCACGCTGACTTCGTCGAAAACCTGGGGGGCATCTTGGGCTTGGTCTTCCGCCAGGGCGGCGGGAGCAATCAAAGCAAGGGCAAGGGCGGGCGCGGTGGCGCGCCGCCATGTCGGAACATGGGCCATGGAACGATAACCTCGGCTAACTGAAGAATGCGAAGGGGTTCAGTTCAGACGAGGGACGCGGGCGGCCCGCGGGGGCGCGCCGAAAGCACATGGGAATCGCCCGGAATGCCGTCATCGGTCAGGCTTTGCGGCGTGACCTTGGTGACGATGGGCAAGGCCAGGCCGGGGGCGGCGGCCGGCTGCGCGGTCAGGCCCAGAAGCGGCAGGCAGAAGGCGCACTGAATGCCGGTCTGGGCGGTGTCCGCCTGTTTTTTCCAGCCGCCTTGGCCGTCGGGGACCATGGTGACCATGCCCTGAGCGGTACAGATAACCAGGGAATCAGGGCTGGGGGCGGCTTGCGCCGGGATGACGCCGGACAAAGGCAGAAGAATTTGCAGAACCAGGGCAAGCAAAAGCGCCCGGACGGTGTTGCCGTCGGTTCGGAACAATCCCAAGAAGCCCTGTCGGTGCGCTGACATGCTTTTTGCTTAGCCCTTGCAAATCAACAGGGACCATATCGACGCAGGCCATAAGAAGTCAACGCGTTGCCTGTTACCGGGACTGGAAAGCCTCTGAAAGAATTCCCATTTCTGGTATTGCTGGACCGAATTTCGAGAATCCGTGGTGATACCACCTAGACCGAAAGCCGAATCCGGCCTAGCCTGTTTCTTCAACCAATCCAAACGGGGGCTTATCCGATGAAATCGTTGAAGGCATTCACCGTCGCCGCTGTGCTGGCCGTCGCCGCTTCTCCGGCCTATGCCGGTCCGACTTTCGATGCGGTCAAGGCCAAGGGCTTCGTCCAGTGCGGCGTCAACCTGGGGCTTTATGGTTTCTCCGCTCCCGACGACAAGGGCAACTGGAGCGGTCTGGACGTCGACGCCTGCCGCGCCGTGGCCGCCGCCATGTTCGGCGATTCCACCAAGGTGAAGTATTCCCCCCTGTCGGCCCAGCAACGTCTGCCGGCCCTGCAATCGGGTGAAATCGACCTGTTGGCCCGCAACACCACCTGGACCCTGTCGCGTGACACCGCCAACGGCCTGAACTTCACCGTGGTGAACTACTACGACGGCCAGGGCTTCATGGTTCCCACCAAGCTGGGGGTCAAGTCGGCCAAGGAACTGAACGGCGCTACCGTCTGCGTGTTGCCGGGCACCACCACCGAACAGAATCTGGCCGACTGGTTCCGCGCCAACAAGCTGACCTACAAGCCGGTGGTCATCGAAAAGAACGAAGAACTGGCCGCCGCCTTCATCGCGGGGCGTTGCGACGTTTACACCTCGGACGCTTCGCAGTTGGCCGCCATCCGCGCCAACGAAATGCCGAACCCGGCCGATTACGTCATCTTGCCCGAACTGATTTCCAAGGAACCGCTGGGCGTGGCCGTGCGCCACGGTGACGACCAGTGGATGGACGTGGTGCGCTGGTCCATCTACGCCATGATCGCCGCCGAGGAAAAGGGCGTGACCATGGGCAACGTCGACCAGATGGCCGCCTCTTCTCCGGACCCGGAAGTCAAGCGCCTGCTGGGCGTCACCGCCGGCAACGGCAAGGCGCTGGGCCTGGACGAAGCCTGGGCCAAGGCCATCATCAAGCAGGTGGGCAATTACGGCGAAAGCTTTGAACGCAATGTCGGTCAAGGTTCCAAGCTGAAGATCGCCCGTGGCCAGAACGCGCTTTATAGCCACGGCGGCCTGATGTACTCCCCGCCGTTCAAGTAAGAACGGACAAGGGCATGAGCGGGATGGGCAAATCCGCCAAGCCGGCCTCGGTGCGGGCGCTGTTGTACAGCGCCCGCTTCCGCGGCGTGTTGTATCAGGTGCTGGTGGTGGGCGGCGTCGTCGCCCTGGGCTGGTACCTGGTGCACAACACCCTGGCCAATCTGGCGGCGCGCGGCATCGCCACCGGGTTGGGATTCCTGGGACAGGAATCGGGGTTCGACATCGGTGAAGGGATGATTCCCTATTCCGCCGCCGACACCTATGCCCGCGCTTTGCTGGTGGGCGTGCTCAACACCCTGAAAGTGGCGGTGTTGGGCATCATCCTGGCGTCGTTGATCGGGTTGACGGTGGGTGTCGCCCGCCTGTCGCGCAACTGGCTGATCGCCCGCCTTGCCACCCTTTACGTGGAAGGCGTGCGCAACGTCCCGCTGCTTTTGCAATTGTTCGTCTGGTACGGCATCGTCACCGCGCTGCCGGTGCCGCGTCAGGCCATCGACGTCGGTCTGGGGGTGTTTTTGTCCAATCGCGGACTGAAGCTGCCGGCCCCGGTCTGGCACGAGTCCTATTGGCCGGCCATGGTGGTTTTGGCCTTGGCTTTCGTCGGTCTGTTCGTGCTGCGGCGCTGGGCCGTTGACCGCATGAACCGCACCGGCCATCCCTTTCCCTGGCTGTCCACCGGACTTGCCGCCATGGTGCTGTTGCCGTTGCTGACCCTGACGGTCACCGGCGCCCCAGTGGAATGGAGCGTCCCCGAATTGCGGGGCTTCAACTTCCAGGGCGGTGTCGACCTTAGCCCCGAATTCGCCGCGTTGCTGGCCGGCCTGTCGGTCTATACCGCTTCGTTCATCGCCGAAATCGTGCGATCCGGCATTCTGGCTGTGCCCCACGGCCAGACCGAGGCGGCTTTGTCCCTGGGCTTGTCGCGGGCCAAGACTCTGCGTCTGGTGGTGCTGCCCCAGGCGCTGCGCGTCATCGTGCCGCCGTTGACCAGCCAGTATCTGAACCTGTTGAAGAATTCGTCGCTGGCGGTGGCCATCGGTTACCCCGATCTGGTCAGCGTCGCCAACACCGCCATCAACCAGACCGGTCAGGCGGTCGAGGGCGTGGCCCTGACCATGGCGGTCTATCTGGTGGTGTCCTTGGCGCTGTCGCTGCTGATGAACTGGTACAACTCGAAAGTGGCGCTGGTGACCCGATGATCAAGCCGGAAGACGACATCCACGCCGCAACCGCCGCCGCCGACGTCGAGGAACCGTCCTCGGCGGTGGTCCCCGCGCCCGCCTTGTGGAAACCGCTGGGCTGGGCCAAAAGCAACCTGTTCGACAGCGTTCCCAACACTATCCTGACCTTGCTGGCGCTGTTCCTGTTGTGGGAGACCGTTCCGCCGCTGATCGGTTGGGGCCTGCTGCACGCCACCTGGAGCGTCGCCGACGGCACCGCCGGTGCGTGCCGCGATTCCGCCGGCGCCTGTTGGGCGCTGATGGGGGAAAAGAACCGGCTGATGCTGTTCGGGGTCTATCCCTATGACCAGCATTGGCGGCCATTGCTGGCCACCTGCATCGTCATCGCCATGCTGGCCACCAGCGCGCCGCGCCGTTTCTGGCGTCGTGAACTGGGCTATGCCTGGTTGGCCGCCATCGTGGTGGTGGCGTGGCTGATGTGGGGCGGCGTCTTGGGTCTGTCCTATGTGGAAACCGGTCTGTGGGGCGGCTTGCCGCTGACCCTGGGGCTGGCGCTGTTGGGCATCGTCCTGGCCTTTCCGCTGTCCATCGTGCTGGCCTTGGGCCGGCGGTCCAACCTGCCGGCCATCAAGGCCATCTGCACCGGCTATATCGAACTGGTGCGCGGCGTGCCGCTGGTCAGCGTGCTGTTCATGGCCTCTGTCATGTTCCCGCTGTTCCTGCCGGAAGGGGTGAGCATCGACAAGCTGCTGCGCGCCTTGGTCGGCATCACCTTGTTCACCGCCGCCTATCTGGCGGAAGCGGTGCGCGGCGGCCTGCAGGCCATTCCGCGCGGCCAGGAAGAAGCCGCCGACGCGCTGGGGCTGCCCTATTGGCGCAAGATGCGTCTCATCGTGCTGCCCCAGGCGCTGCGGCTGGTGATCCCGCCCATCGTCAACCAGTTCATTTCCTGCTTCAAGGACACCTCGCTGGTGACCATCGTCGGTCTTTACGACCTGTTGGCGGCGTCCAAGGCGGCCTTGGCCGACCCGGAATGGCGGCCTTATTTCGTCGAAGGCTACATCATCGCCGCCGTCATCTATTGGGTGTTCTGTTTCTCCATGTCCCGTTACAGCCAGTGGCTCGAGCGCCAGCTCGCCACCGGCCATCGCCGCTGAAGGAGGTTTGATGTCCGACGCTCCCGTGGTCGAATTGATCGACGTGCAAAAATGGTATGGCGCCTTCCATGTGCTGAAGGACGTCAACCTTTCGGTGAAGAAGGGCGAGAAGGTGGTGGTGTGCGGGCCGTCGGGCTCGGGCAAGTCCACCATGATCCGCTGCGTCAACCGGCTTGAAGAACATCAGGCCGGCCGCATCTTGGTCAACAATATCGAGTTGGGCGACGACCTGAAGGCCATCGAAGCCATCCGCAAGGATGTCGGCATGGTGTTCCAAAGCTTCAACCTGTTCCCGCACCTGACCGTGCTGCAGAACCTGACCCTGGCGCCCACCTGGGTGAAGCACGTCCCCAAGGCGGAAGCCGAGGATCTGGCCATGCAGTTGCTGGAACGTGTCCGCATTCCCGACCAGGCCAAGAAGTTCCCCGGCCAGTTGTCGGGCGGCCAGCAGCAGCGTGTCGCCATCGCCCGGGCGCTTGCCATGAAGCCCAGCATCATGCTGTTCGACGAACCCACCAGCGCGCTGGACCCGGAAATGGTCAAGGAAGTGCTGGACGTGATGATCGAACTGGCCGGCGAAGGCATGACCATGATCTGCGTCACCCACGAAATGGGCTTCGCTCGTGCGGTCGCCGACACCATGGTGTTCATGGCCGAAGGCCGGGTCATCGAGATGGCGCCGCCGGAACAGTTCTTTTCCGACCCCAAAAGCGACCGCACCCGCCAGTTCCTGGGCCAGATCATCGGGCATTGATCATGAACCTGAACGTCATCGAAGCCGGCAGCGGCAAGCCGCTGGTCATCATGCACGGGCTGTTGGGCTCGGCGCGCAATTGGGGCGGCATCGCCACCAAGCTGGGCGAAACCCATCGGGTGATGGCCGTGGACATGCCCAACCATGGCGCCAGTCCGTGGTCGGAAACCATGGATTATCCGTTCATGGCCCGTCAGCTGGCCGACTTCATCAAGACCAAATGCGGCGGCAGGGCCATCGTGGTCGGCCATTCCATGGGGGGCAAGGCGGCGATGATGCTGGCTTTGACCTATCCGCAACTGGTGGAAAAGCTGGTGGTGGTGGACATTGCCCCGGTCAGCTATACCCACACCTTCGCCCCCTACATCAAGGCCATGCGTGCCGCCCCCATCGCCACCGCCCAGCGGCGCGGCGACGTGGAGCTGGCCATGCATGGGGTGATCGACGACCCTCGTGTCCGCGCCTTCCTGATGCAGAATCTGGACGGCCAGCCCGGTTCCTATCGCTGGCGCCCCAATCTGGCGGTGCTGGGGGCGGCCATGGACGACATCCTGGCTTTTCCCCATGTCCCCGACGGCACCTGTTACGAAGGGCCGACGCTGTTCCTGCACGGCGCCCTGTCCGATTATGTGACCCCGGCCCACGAAGACGTCATCGCCGCGCTTTTCCCCAAGGCCGAGATGCGGGTGATGGACGGGGCGGGGCATTGGGTCCACGCCGACAAGCCCGCCGAGTTCACCCGGGCGGTGGCGGATTTCATCAGCGGCTGATTGTGGTCATCGACCGCTATTGGCCTCGCGCGAGAAGTCCTTCAGCAATTCGTTGCCACGTCTGACCGCTTCGTCCAGGCCCTGCTTGGCGGTTTCGCGGCCTTCCCAGATGGCGTCCAGGTGCTGGTCGATGACGGCGCGGATGGGGATGAAGTTGCCCAGGCGCACGCCGCGGGAATTTTCCGTCGGCCAGTGCAGGGTGATCTGCTTGATGGCGGTTTCCGCCTGGGGGTTGCTTTCGTAAAAGCCCTGGCGCCGCGACAGCGAATAGGCGGCGCGGCTGATGGGAAGATAGCCGGTGCGCTGGTGCGACGCCGCCTGCACCTCGGCCGAGGTCAGGTAATGGAAGAACTGGGCGATGCCCACATAATCGGTGGCGGGGTGGCCGTTCATGGCCCAAAGCGTGGCGCCGCCGATGATGGAATTGCGCGGTGCCCACTGGATTTCCGGCCAGTAGGGCAGCATGCCGATGCCGAAATCCAAGTCTTTCTGGGCCTTCAACTCGCCATAGGACGCCGAGGTCGCCAACAACAGCGGGCAGGTGCCGTCCAGGAACTTGGAAAGCGCCTCGTCGCGGTGGCTGGGGGGCAGGAAGACCTTGTCCTTGACCATGGCGGCCAAGCGTTCCACATGGGTGACGTGGAAGGGCGAGTTGAACTTCAGTTCCACGTCGATGCCGCCGATACCGTTCTGCTTGCTGGCGAACGGCACGTCGTGCCAGGCCGACATGTTTTCCAGCAAGATCCATGATTGCCACTGGCTGGTGAAGCCGCAGGAAAACCCGGCATTGACCAGGGCGCGGCCGGTAGCTTCCAGTTCGGGCCAGGTGGTGGGAATCTGCTTGGGGTTCAAGCCGGCGCGGGCCAGGGCCTGGCGGTTGGCCACCAGCACCGGGGTGGACGAATTCAGCGGCAGCGACAAAAGCTTGCCGTCCAGGCTGGAGTAATAAAGCGTCACCGCCGGCAAATAGGCGTTTTCGATGAAGTCCAGCCCGGCCAGGGCCATGACTTCGTGCACCGGGCGGATCAGGTCGCGGGCCGCCATCATGGTGGCGGTGCCCACCTCGAAGACCTGCAGCATGTGTGGGGCCTTGCCACGGCTGTGCGCCTGCAGCGCTTCGGTCAGGCTCGAATCATAGCTGCCCTTGTAGATGGGAACGACCCGATAGCCGGCGTTGCCGGCGTTGAACCCCTTGGCTAGGTCGTCTATCCAGGTTCCCAGCGCCCCGGGCATGGAATGCCACAGGATCAGGTCGGTCTTGGCCTGGGCCGACGGCGCCAGGATCAAGGCGCACAGGCCGACCAGCAACAAATGACAGATACGGAAGATCGTAGTCATGCGTCCCCTCCCGGCTCCCCCTCTCTGCATATCAGAGGTGATGGGGCATGGCAAATCCACCAAAGGTTACATTGTGGTGACGGGGCGCACATAAAAAGCCGCCCGCCAAGGGGGGGAGGCGGGCGGCGGAGGAGTTGTCTTAGAGAGGGAGGCTGACCTCGGAGAGGCCAACATCTGACTTGAACGCTATACTATCTCCCCGATGCAATCAATAACAATTCTAATATGGATTCTTATCTGGGGCGTCAGCGCTTGTCGGTCTTGGCCTGCTCGTTCAGGCGCTTCAGTTCGGCGTTGATGGGGCCGAAGGGGCCATATTGGTGCTGGGCCTGGGAAAATCCGTCGGCATAGGGCGGGAACGGCATGTCCGCCGGCTTCTTCAAGCGGTTGGGGAAGTCGTTCTCCATGCCTTGCTTGGCCATGCGCGGCTGGGTGTTGACATAGGCCATCACGTCATAGGCCTGATCGATGCTGAGAGTGGGGGCGGCATAGGTGGTGCCCAGCGGCATGTTGTGCATGACGAAGCGGGCGGCCGAGGCCAGACGGTACATGCCGGCCCCCTGGTTATAGGAATCGGGGCCCCACAGCGGCGGGAACTGATATCCTTGGGCGTCGCTCTGGGCGCCGTTGCGCACGCCATGGCCGTCTTCGCCGTGGCAGGCGCTGCACACCTCTTTGAATACCTGCTCGCCATGGGCCAAGTCGGCCATGCGGTCGGGCAGGGCGACGGCCTTGACGCCGGCGCCGGTGATCTTGGCGCCCTTGGGAATCCCCTGCGACAGGAAGTCGATATAGGCGACGAAAGCCTTCATCTCGGGCGAGTCGTCGGGCAGTTTCTGGCCGGCCATGGAACGCTGCATGCAGCCGTTGACCCGGTCTTCGACCGTGCTGATCTTGTCTTCACGGGACCGGTATTGCGGGAACACCGCCGAGACCCCGGTCCACGGCATGGCATAGGGCTGGGTGGCGGCCTCGCGGTGGCAGTTCTGGCACGACAGGTTGTTGCCGGCGTAACGCTTGGACTTGTCCGCCACTTCCGGGCCGATATGCTTGAACGTCGCCACCGTCAGTTCGTGGCCGAAACGGACCAGCTTCCCATGGGAGTCGTCGGGCAGGCTGTTGATGTCGGGCACCTTCCACGTGGTCAGATCGACGACGGCGGTTTCCGCCGCCCAAGCCGGTGACGCGGCAAGGCCGAGAAGGATCAAGGTGGAACGCACCAGACGCATGCATATTCTCCATATTAAGGATAGTTAATTTATAACAATCCTAAATTACTTCATGGAATATGCACATTAAGGGTAAACCCTGGTTGCGTCAGGGTTTACCCTTACTTTCCAGCAGCAGGCGAGTCAGCTCCGCCACCGATCCGGCGTCCATTTTTTCCATCACGTGGGCGCGGTGAACCTCGACTGTCTTGATCGAGATGTCCAGTTCGTGGGCGATCACCTTATTGGGTTTCCCTTCGGACACCAACTGCATCACGGCCAGTTCACGGGGGGTCAGCTGCTCCAGCCGGGTCTGGATGTCGATGGTTTGCTGCCATTCCGCCGCCGCGTCCAGGCTTTGGCGCAGGCCTTCCGCCACGGCGTCCAGCAGAACCTGATCGTTGCAGGGTTTTTCCAGGAATTGCAGGGCTCCGGCCCGCATGGCGCGGACCACCATGGGAATGTCGCCATGGCCGGACAGGAAGACGATGGACAAGGTGTTGCCCCGGTTTTCCAGATGGCGTTGCAATTCCAGGCCGCTCATTCCCGGCATGCGCACGTCCAGCACCAGACAGCCGGCCAGCCCGGGTCGCCAGTGGCGCAGGAAGGCTTCGGCCGAATCATGACTTTCCACCGGATGGCCCAACGATTTCAGCAAAAAGGCCAGGGAATGGCGCATGGCCTCGTCGTCGTCGACCACATGGATGGTGGCGGTCATGGCTTGGGTCCTTCGGCATGGGGAAGCAGGAAGTGGAAGCGGGCGCCGCCTTCCGGACGGTTTTCGCCCCATAGGTGGCCGCCATGGGCTTCGATGATCGAGCGCGACAGCGACAGACCCAGGCCCAGGCCGTCTTTCTTGGTGGTGAAGAAGGGATCGAACAGATGGGCCAGGGCGTCGGGGGGCAGGCCCGGGCCGTTGTCGGCCACCACCACTTCCAGCCCGCCCACCGCGCTTTTGCTGGTGACGGTGATCTGGCGGTGGTCCCTGTGGGCCAGGGCGTCGGCGGCGTTCTTCATCAGGTTCAGCAGCACCTGTTCCAACTGGACGCGGTCGGCGGTGACCATGGGCAGGCCGTCGGCCAGTGACAAGGTGATGTCCACGCCGGCGCGGCCGGCCAACACCTGGAACAGGCCCAAGGAATCGCGGATGACGTCGTTGATGGCGATGCTTTGCGGTTCGGGCAGCCTTTTGCGCACAAAGCTGCGCATGCGCTTGACGATGTCGGCGGCACGGTCGGCTTGGGTTGCGATCAGTCCGACGCCTTCGGCCACCCCATCCGGGTCGGATCCGTCGGCCAGCCGGCGCTGGCAGCCGCGGGCGTAATTGGCGATGGCGGCCAGCGGCTGGTTGATTTCATGGGCCAATGACGACGCCATCTCGCCCATCAGGGCCAGACGGGCGGCATGTTCCATTTCGTCACGTTGGCGCCGTGCCGATTCGTGGGCCCGGCGCAATTCGTCGGTGCGGCTGCGCACCAGGTATTCCACCCGTGCCACATGGACCACCCACCACAGGATGCCCAAGGCCGCCAGCATCAGCCACGGCCAGTTGTCGCGCAAGGTCTCGGTGAAGCTGCGCCGTGTCAGATGTTCGTAAGGGCCGATCTTCAGGTCGCGGAACAGCTCGTGGACGGTTTGGTAGTCCACCGGCACCGTCCAGCCCTGGCCGTCGGTCATGGGCATGGACAACAGCGCCATGCCCACCTGCTTGGCCAGGGCGGGGTCGGTGCTGTCCAGGCGGGCGAAGGGCCAGTCGGGGTAAAGCCGGGTCGAGGTCAGGCACGGCGATTCGGGCACGTGTCGGGCCGACAGGATGCGGAAATGGTCAGGGTTCAGCTGTCCTTCCCCGACCAGTTGCTCGTACAGGCAGACGCGCAGGATGCCGGCGTCCACGCGGCCGTCCTGCACCGCCGCCACGATTCCTTCCATGGGAAAGCCCAAAAACCGGGTGTCCATTTGGGTGAACGGGTCCAGGTTCAAGGCCAGCAATTCCCGCCACACCACGCGAAAGCCGCCAAAGGCGTCGGGTGCGACGGCGGCCAGACGCTTGCCGCGCAGATCGGCCAGACCGCGCAAGCCCGGGACGTCGGCCCGCACCAGCACCGCCGATCCGATGGCCATTCCCGGCGACGGGCCGGGGATGCTTTCCACCGTGGCGATGCGGGTGGTGTGGAACAGGCTTTCCAGTTCCACGTAATGGCCGGGATTGGTGATGACGAAATCCACCTGGCGGGCTTCCACCGCCTGGGTCAGGCCGGGCAGGTCCAAGGGGACGGCGACAAAGCGGTGTTGCGGCAGGCTGGTGTTCAGATGGGCCAGGGTGCCCAGCCAATCCTGTTCCGCCCGTTCGGCGCCGCGATAGGCCAGGACGCCCACCCGCACCTCGGCCGCTGCCGCCGGGACGGTGAAGGTGAAGCACAGCAGGATCAGGATCATCAGGCGCATGGTTCATCCATACACCGGGACGCGTGGGGCGCAAAGCGCACGCAGCTTAGGGAAAACCCTGATCCGGGGTGTCTTAACCCCAATATGTTTGTGGAAAACCAGGGTCTAGGCTTGCCCCCAGGCCCCGTTTCTGGGGGCGCAAGGGGCAGGAGGTTGCCGTGAAACCCACATTCACCATGGTCGCAGCGTTGATGTTCGCGGCCCCGGGGCTGGCCCGGGCGGATTTTTCCCAAGACCAGATCGACAAGGGGCGCTATTTGGCCGTCGCCGGCAATTGCACGGCCTGCCACACGGCGCCGGGGGGCGCCTATATGGCTGGCGGCCTGCCCATGGAAACCCCGGTCGGCACCGTTTATTCCACCAACATCACCCCCGATCCGGCGACCGGCATCGGCGGCTATTCCTATGACGAATTCGCCGCCGCCGTGCGCGATGGCGTCGCCAAGGGCGGACACAAGCTGTATCCGGCCATGCCGTACCCGTCCTACACCAAGGTGTCCGACGCCGACATGCAGGCGCTTTACGCCTATTTCACCAAGGGGGTGACGGCGGTTTCGCAAAAGAACAAGGACACCGACATCCCCTGGCCGCTTTCCATGCGCTGGACTTTGGCGGTGTGGAACGCCCTGTACGTTGATTTCGGCCGCCACCAGCCTGCCGCCGACAAGGACGCGCAGTGGAATCGCGGCGCCTATCTGGTGGAAGGTCTGGGCCATTGCGGATCGTGTCACACGCCGCGCGGCCTGGGCTTCCAGGAAAAGGCCATGGGCGTCGCTGACGGCGCCGCTTATCTGGCCGGCGCCAATATCGACGGCTGGCACGCCAAGGACTTGCGCGGCGGCAAGGGGGCCGGCCTGGGCTCGTGGAGCGAGGCCGACCTGACCCGCTTCCTGAAGACCGGCCGCAACGATTTCACCGCGGCTTTCGGCGGCATGGTGGAAGTGATCAGCCATTCCACCCAACACCTGAGCGACAACGACTTGACCGCCATGGCGCGCTATCTGAAATCGCTGTCGCCGACGCCCGGCACCGACGTGGCGGCGGCCGCGTCCGACGCCACCTTCACGGCGTTGAAAAGCGGTGACTACAGCACCCGTGGCGCCACCGCCTACATGGAATATTGCGCGTCGTGCCACCGGCCCGACGGCAAGGGCGCGCCGTCCGTCTATCCGGCCTTGGCCGGCAATTCGGCGGTGCTGACCCAAGACGCCACATCCGTCATCCGCATCACCTTGGATGGTGGCCATATGGCGGCGACGCCCCATGACAAGATGGCCTTCGCCATGCCGGCCTTCGACCGGCTGGACGACGCCACCATCGCCGACATGGTCAGCTTCGTGCGCGGCGGCTGGGGCAACCATGCCGGCGCGGTCGCGGCGTCCGACGTGGCCGCTTTGCGCAAGGTGTCGCTGGCCGCCAAACAGCGTCTGGGCCTGCCCACCGAAATCGCCAAGGCCAAACTGCCCGAAGGCGTGCTGCCCTTCGCCCCCAAGCCCGACACCGCCATGCCGGCCGGTGAAAAGGGCGAGCTGATCCGCCTGGGGCGCCGCCTGCTGACCGACACCAAGCATCTGTTGCCGGACAACGTGGGGGCCGGGATGAATTGCACCAATTGCCACATGAACGGCGGCAAGACCCCGGTGGGCGGCGCCTTCTATGGCTCGGCGCCGACCTTCCCGCAGTTCAACCCGCGTGCGGGCCGCGAGGTGACGCTGAAGGAGCGGGTCAACGGCTGCATGATGCGGTCCATGAACGGCAAGCCGCTGAAACCCGATTCCAAGGAAATGACCGCCATCATCGCTTATTTCGACTGGCTGTCGGAAGGCATCCCCAAGGACGCCAAGGTGGCGGGCCGTGGCGTGGGCAACCGCAACATGCCGCATGTCCCCGACCCGGCCAACGGCCAGAAGGTCTATGGCGAGAAATGCGCCGCCTGTCATGGCGACAACGGCGAAGGCCTGAAGGACGCACAGGGCGAATACATCTTCCCGCCGCTGTGGGGCGACGAATCCTTCAATATCGGCGCCGGCATGGCCCGCACCTACACCGCCGCCGCCTTCGTCTTGAACAACATGCCCATCGCCTGGGGCACCCACTGGCCCCTGGGCCAGGGCAAGGCCTTGACCGAACAGGAAGCGGTGGACGTGTCGGAATATTTCACCCACCAGCCGCGTCCCGACTTCGCCGCCAAGGTCAAGGACTGGCCCGACGGGAAAAAGCCCAAGGATGCCCGGTATTGAACTTCAACCCCGGACTGGGAAACCAGTCCGGGGTTTTTCTTTAGACGCCGGTTTGTTCGGAAATTTCCAGAACTCCGCCCAGCATGCGGGTGATGGCTTCGCGGCCGAAATCGCGGGTGATGAAGACGATGCGGGTGCGGTGGTCGTCGTCGGGCCAGGCGTCCAACGCTGCCGGCGGATGGAAGACGTGTTGGACGCCATGGATGGCCAGCGGCTTGTCGCGGCCGTCGACGTTGACGATACCCTTGATGCGCAGGATGTTCTCGCCCTTGTTGGAAATCAGCAGTTCCAGGGCGAAGGACAGCGCCGGCCAGCTGACCGGCTTTTCCGTGGTGAAGACGAAGGCGGCGACGCGGTCGTCGTGGCGGTTGACGTCGTGGTGATGGTGGTCGTGATGGTGGTCGTGATGGTGATCGTCAGCATAGGCTTCGGCGTTCAACCACTTGCGTACGTCGGGGATCTTGTCGCGGTCGTTGAACAGGCCGGCGTCCAGGATGGCGGCGGGGTCGATCTGGCCGTCATGGGCGCGGATGATGGGGGCGCCGGGGTTCAACTGACGCAGGCGGGCGTGCAGGTCTTCCACCTTGTCGTAATCGGCGATGTCGGTCTTGGTCAGGATCAATCGGTCAGCCACCGCCGCCTGTTTCACCGCTTCCTCGTGGTTGTTCAAGGTGGCGGCACCGTTGACCGAATCCACCGTGGTGACGATGCCGTCCAGGCGATAGCGGCTGGCCAGCAACGGGTCGGTCATCAGGGTGTGGATGATGGGGGCGGGATCGGCCAGTCCGGTGGTTTCGATGATGACGCGGTCGAATTCCGGAACCTCGCCCTTGACCCGCTTCAGGAACAGGTCGCGCAGCGCGTCCACCATGTCGCCGCGCACCGTGCAGCACAAACAGCCGGAATTCAGCAGCACGATGTCTTCCGCCACGTGCTTGACCAACAGGTGGTCCAGGCCGACGGCGCCGAATTCGTTGATCAGCACGGCGGTCTGCGCCAGTCCGGGATGGGCCAGCAGATGGTTCAACAACGTGGTCTTGCCGCTGCCCAGGAAACCGGTCAGCACGGTGACGGGAAGGCTGTCCATTATTTGTACAAGTCCTTGGGGTCGATCTTGACCTGCTCCACTTCGACCAGGTCGTCGCCACGGGCGGCGGTGTAGAAACAGGTGCGGCGTCCGGTATGGCAGGCGACGCCGTCCTGGTCCACCTTGATCAAAAGGGTGTCGCCGTCGCAATCGATCAGCAATTCCTTCAGGCGCTGCTGCTGGCCCGAGGTCTCGCCCTTGCGCCACAATCCCTTGCGCGACCGCGACCAATAGCAGACGCGGCCGGTTTCCAGGGTTTCCTTGACCGCTTCGGCGTTCATCCAGGCCATCATCAGCACTTCCCCGGTGTCGTGCTGTTGGGCGATGGCGGGAACCAGGCCGTCTTCGTTGAACTTGATGGCGGCCAGGGCGGCGTCGAACGTGCTCATGATGCTCTCCGGGAAAAAGACCTTCCTGGTATTAAGGGGTGCCCAGGCACTTGGTCAAGGAATCGGCCATATTCTCCAGCAAAGCCGGGTAAAGCCCCGGGCCGGGGGGCAGGGTGGCGCCTTGCGGGTCCAAAAGGCCGACCCGGGTGTTGGCGGATTTCGCCAAGCTGTCGACCACGCCAGCGGGGAATTGCGGTTCGCGGAACACGCAGGCCGCCTTGGCCTTGACCAGCTTGTCCTTCAACGCCGCCATGCGCTTGGCCGAAGGCGAGCGGTCGGGATCGACGGTGATCGAGCCGACGCCGTTCAGGCCATAGCGCGCCTCGAAGTACTGATAGGCGTCGTGGAACACCACGAAGGGCTTGCCGGCAAGCGGCGCCAGCTTGTCCTTCAACGCGCCGTCCAGCGCTGCCAGCTTGGCCCGCGCCGCATCGGCGTTGCGGTGATAGGCGGCGGCATTGGCCGGGTCCAGTTCCGACAATTGCTCGGAAAGCGCGGTCAGCAGCAATTGGGCGTTGCGCGGGTCCAGCCAGACATGGCCGTCCAGTTCGTCGTGATGATCGTGGCCGTGGGCGTCATGCTCGTGCTTCTTGTGGTCGTGGGCTTCCCACACCCCGCCTTCGCGCGGTTCGTACACGGCCAGGCCGGGCAGGTCGGCCATGGCGATGGTGGCGATCTTGTCGCCCCGCGCCTTTAGCGGCTTGGCCAGGAAGGTTTCATAGCCGGTGTCGACGATCACCGCCACCTGGGCCGCTTCGATGGCGCGCATGTCCGAGGGCTTCAGGGTATAGCCGTGTTCCGAGGCGCTGCCGCTGACCAGCAAGGTCGGCGTTCCCAATCCGTCCATCACCATGGCGGCCAGGGAATGCAGCGGCTGGATGGACGCCACCACCTTGGGCACTTCGGCATGGGCGGGAAGGGATAGGGCGAGAAGCGGCGCGATAAACGCCAGGGGCTTCCACATCAGGGGGCTCCGTGACATGATGGGGTGAATGACGGAACGTTATAATATAACAATCAGCCCTGGCAAGCCCCATGTCCTTCCCCGCGCCTCATCATGACCATGGTCCCTGCGTCGCCCACGCCTTGCAAGCGGCGGAAGAGGAATGCCGCCGCCGCGGCGCCCGCTTGACCGACATTCGCCGCCGGGTGCTGGAACTGGTGTGGCGCAGCCATGCCCCCATCGGCGCCTATGCGTTGCTGGAAGCCTTGGGCAAGGCGGCACCGCCCACCGTGTACCGGGCCTTGGATTTCCTGTTGGCCCATGGCCTGATCCATCGCATCGAAAAGCTGAATGCCTTCGTCGGCTGCGCCCATCCCGGCCATGCCCATCCCGGCCAGTTCCTGTTGTGCCGAGCTTGCGGCGCCGCAGCGGAACTGAACGACGATTCCATCGAACAGGCGGTGCGGGTGGCCGCGCAAAGCCAGGGTTTCGAAATCTCGACCCTGGTGGTCGAAGCGGAAGGCCTGTGCCCGGCCTGTCAAGGTCAACACGCATGACCGCCTTGGTGCAACTGGACCGGGTCAGCCTGCGCTATGACGGCCAAGCGGCCCTGAACGGGGTCTGCCTGATTGTGGAACCGGGGCGCATCGTCACCGTCATCGGCCCCAACGGCGCCGGCAAGTCCACCCTGATCAAGGTGGCGCTGGGGCTGGTGCGCCCGGATTCCGGATCGGTCATTCGGCGCCCCGGCCTGGTGGTGGGCTATGTGCCGCAGAAGCTGGCGGTGCCGTCGTCCTTTCCGCTGTCGGTACGGCGCTTCCTGGCCATGGCCGCGCCTGCGGGCGACTGGCAAGGCGCCTTGGACCGGGTCTCGGCCGGCCACGTGCTGGCCCGTCAGGTCAGCCAGTTGTCGGGCGGCGAATTGCAGCGGGTGATGCTGGCCCGCGCGCTTTTGCGCCAGCCCGATCTTTTGGTCCTGGACGAGCCGGTGGGCGGCGTCGACATGGCGGGCCAAGCGGAAATCTATGATCTGATCGCCCAGGAAGCCCGCCAGTCCCAACGCGGCGTGCTGCTGGTCAGCCACGACCTGCACGTGGTGATGGCGGCCACCGACGAAGTGGTCTGCCTGAACGGCCATGTCTGTTGTGCCGGCCACCCCGAGACGGTGTCCCAGCACCCGGAATATCTGGCCCTGTTCGGGCCGCGTGTGGCCGCTTCGCTGGCGGTTTACACCCATGTGCATGATCACGCCCATCGGGCTGACGGTTCCGTCGAGCACGTCCACGGTCCCAATTGTCATCACGGTCAGGACTGCAATCATGGATGAGTTCCTGACCCGCGCCGTGCTGGCCGGCATGGGCCTGGCCCTGGCCGCCGGTCCCTTCGGCTGTTTCGTGGTGTGGCGGCGCATGGCCTATTTTGGCGACACCTTGGCCCATTCGGCGCTGTTGGGGGTGGTGCTGGGCTTGCTGGCCGGTATCGATCCCAGTTTGGGCATCCTGGCCTTCGCCCTGGTCCTGGCCCTGCTGCTGGCTTGGGGGCAGGGGCAAAAGCGCCTGGCCTCGGACACGCTGTTGGGCATCGTCTCGCATGCTGCCCTGGCTTGCGGTCTGGTGGCGCTGTCCCTGTTGGACACCATCCGCGTCAACCTGATGGGCTGGCTGATGGGCGACATCCTGGCGGTGGGCTGGTTCGACGTGGCGGTGATCTGGGGCGGCGGCGCCGTCGCGCTTTTGGCGCTGTGGCGGCTGTGGCCGACTTTGTTGGCCCTGAGCGTGGACGAAGACCTTGCCGCCGCCGAAGGCCACAACGTCGCCCGTGCCCGCCTGGGCCTGATGCTGCTGGTGGCCTTGGTGGTCGCTGCCGCCATGAAGGTGGTGGGCGTGCTGCTGGTGACGTCCCTGCTGGTCATTCCCGCCGCCGCCGCCCGGGCGCTTTCGCGCACCCCGGAACAGATGGCGCTGTGGGCCTCCGCTATCGGCATGGCAGCGGTGGTGTCGGGTCTGGGCGGCTCGTGGCGTTTCGACACCCCGGCCGGACCGTCGGTGGTGGTCGCCGCCGTTCTGCTGTTTGGTCTAGCCCAGCTTAACCGGCGATGACCCGCTTCAGCAGGGCGAAGTCGTCGATCACCAGATCGGCGCCCAGTTCATGGGGCGGCACCCGGGAATAGCCGAAACTCATCACCACCACCGGCATGTTGGCGCCCTTGGCGGCCAGCACGTCGTTGATGGAATCGCCCACCATCACCGCGTCGTCGTGGTGGATGCCCAGGCGGTCCAGAACGGCGTTGATATGGGCCGGGTTGGGCTTCAGCGCCGGGGCGTCGTCGCCGCCCACCACCACGGCGAAGAACTGGTCCAGGTCGAGCGCGGCCAGGATGTCGTGGGTGGCCTTGGTCGGCTTGTTGGTGCACACAGCCAGGACGATGCCCTTGTCGCGCAGATATTGCAGGGTTTCGGCGACGCCGGGCCAGGGCTTGGTCTGGTCGGTGGCGTGGGGTTCGTAATGGTCCAGGAAGCGTTGCAGGAAGGGCGCCACATCAGGGCCGGGCAGGCCACCACGGGCATTGAAGGCCCGGGTCACCAAGGTGCCGGCGCCGTCGCCCACCATGGGGCCGACATCCGTGCCACCTAACGGTTCGCGCCCCCAGTCGGCCAGGGTCTTGTTCACTGCCGTCGTCAGGTCCGGCAAGGAATCGATCAAGGTGCCGTCCAAATCGAAAATCGCCGCCCGTTTGACCCGGTTCATTGAAACCTTCCGCAATAAAGATTGACTGGCTCGTAAGCTCCCTTTGTGGCACCTTCCGGCATCCACCGCAACCGCTTGGGTATCCGTCCTTGGTCCAGGGTCAACATCGCCTCGCCGTCATCGTCCTTGCCGCCGGCATGGGCACCCGCATGAAGTCCGAATTGCCCAAGGTCATGCACCCGCTGGCCGGTCGGCCGATGGTTCAGCATCTGATGAACACGGTGATGGGCCTGGACCCGGACAAGGTGGTGGTGGTGGTCGGCCCCGGCATGGATCAGGTGGCCCAGGCCGTCGCCCCGGCCCAGACCGTGGTGCAGGCCGAACGCCTGGGCACCGGTCATGCGGTGCTGCAGGCCCGCGCCGCCTTGGGCGATTTCGACGGCGACGTTCTGGTGCTTTATGGCGACACGCCGCTGATCACCCCCGATACCTTGCGGCGCATGCTGGCCGAACGCCGCGGCGCCAAGAACCCGGCGGTGGTGGTCTTGGGCTTCAAGCCGGTGGACCCCGGCCATTACGGCCGTCTGGTGGTCGGCGCCGAAGGCCTTAAGGCCATCGTCGAATTCAAGGAAGCCAATGACGACCAGCGCGAAATCCCGTTGTGCAATTCCGGCGTCATGGCCTTTGACGGCGCCCGCATGTGGAATTTGCTGGACCGGGTCGGCAACGACAACGCCAAGGGTGAATATTATCTGACCGACGTTGTCGGGCTGGCCCGCAATGACGGCGGCAATTGTTCCTTCGTGCTGGGCGACGAACAGGAATTGCTGGGCGTCAATTCCCGCGTGGAACTGGCCGGCGCCGAAGCCATCGTCCAGGACAATCTGCGCCGTGCCGCCATGGACGGCGGCGCCACCCTGATCGATCCGGCCAGCGTGTGGTTTTCCTGGGACACCAAGCTGGGCCGCGACGTGGTGGTGTGGCCGCATGTGGTGTTCGGCCCCGGCGTGGTCGTCGGCGACAACGTCACCATCAAGGGCTTTTGCCATTTCGAGGGCTGCACCATCGCCAACGGCGCCGATGTCGGCCCCTATGCCCGGCTGCGTCCCGGCGCCGAGATCGGGGCGCGGGCCCATATCGGCAATTTCGTCGAAGTGAAGAAGTCGGTGTTGGAAGACGGCGCCAAGGTCAACCACCTGTCCTATATCGGCGACGCCCATGTGGGGGCGGGCGCCAATGTGGGCGCCGGCACCATCACCTGCAATTATGACGGCTTCACCAAGTCGCGCACCCAGATCGGGGCCGGGGCCTTCATCGGTTCCAACTCGTCCCTGGTTGCCCCGGTCAGCGTTGGCCCGGGCGCCCTGGTCGGCGCCGGTTCGGTGATCACTAAGGACGTCTCGGAAGGCGCCTTGGCGGTGGGGCGTGGTTCACAGATGGAAGTGGCCGGCTGGGCCGACCGCTTCCGCGCCGCCAAGGCGGCGGAAAAGGCCAAGAAGCAGGGGGAATAAGCCATGTGCGGCATCGTCGGCATCATCGGCAAGGATCTGGTTGCCCCCCATCTGGTGGAGGGGCTGAAGCGCCTGGAATACCGGGGCTATGATTCGGCCGGCATCGCCACCTTGGTGGACGGGCGCATCGACCGCCGTCGCGCCGAAGGCAAGCTGGCCAATCTGGAGACGCTGCTGAAGACCCAGCCCCTGGGCGGCATCATCGGCATCGGCCATACCCGCTGGGCCACCCACGGCGTTCCCACCGAACGCAACGCCCATCCCCATGCCACCGCCCGCGTCGCCGTGGTCCATAATGGCATCATCGAAAATTACGCCGAGCTGAAGGCGGAACTCAGCAATGCCGGCCACGTTTTCGAAAGCGACACCGACACCGAAGCGGTGGCGCAACTGATCGATTTCTACCTGCGTCAGGGCAAAAGCCCGGAAGACGCCACCGCCGCCGCGCTGAAGCGCCTGCACGGCGCTTTCGCCCTGGGCATCATCTTCGCCGGCCGTCCCGACCTGCTGATCGCGGCGCGTGAAGGCAGCCCGCTGGCCATCGGCTATGGCGACGGCGAGATGTTTTTGGGCTCGGACGCCTTGGCCTTGGCGCCGCTCACCCAGAAGATCAGCTATCTGGCCGATGGCGACTGGGCGGTGTTGACCCCCCATGGCGTCACCATCCGCGACCGCGCGGGCCAGACGGTCAAGCGCGAGGTGCGGCTGACCCAGCTGTCCGGCGCGCTGATCGGCAAGGGCCAGTTCCGCCATTTCATGGTCAAGGAAATCTATGAACAGCCCCAGGTGATCGGCGACACGCTGAACACCATGCTGAACCCGGCCAGCCGCACCATCACACTTCCCGATTTGCCCTTTGACCTGGCCAGCGTGCGCCGCGTGACCATCGTCGCCTGCGGTACCTCGTTCTATGCCGGCAACGTCGCCAAGTACTGGATGGAAAAGCTGGCCCGCGTGCCGGTGGAAGTGGAAATCGCGTCCGAATTCCGCTATCGCCAGCCGGTGCTGGATGCCGGCGACATGGCCATCTTCATCTCGCAATCGGGCGAGACCGCCGACACCTTGGCGGCTTTGCGCTATTGCCGCGACGCCGGGCTGCACACCGTGGCCCTGGTCAACGTCGCCGAAAGCACCATCGCCCGCGAAGCCACCACCGCTTTGCTGACCCAGGCCGGCCCGGAAATCGGCGTCGCCTCCACCAAGGCCTTCACCACCCAGCTGGTGGTGCTGGCCTGCCTGGCCATGGGCATGGCCCGCGCCAAGGGCCGCCTGGACGCCGAGACCGAGGCGCATCTGTCGCAGGCCCTGGCGGAAGTCCCCGCCCGCATCGCCGAGATGCTGCGTGGCGAAGACAAGATCCGCCAGATCGCCGAAGACGTGGCCCAGGCCCGCGACGTGCTGTATCTGGGCCGTGGCCCTTGCTATCCCATCGCGCTGGAAGGGGCGTTGAAGCTGAAGGAAGTCAGCTACATCCACGCCGAGGGCTATGCGGCGGGCGAGTTGAAGCACGGCCCCATCGCCTTGATCGACGACCACGTCCCGGTGGTGGTGCTGTGCCCGTCGGACGATCTTTACGACAAGACCGCCAGCAACGTCCAAGAAGTCATCGCGCGCGGCGCCCGCGTGATCTTCATCTCGGACGCCCAGGGCCTGGACAAACTGGCCGCCACCCCCATGGCCAGCTTCGTCATGCCCGAAGTCGATCCCTTCGTCGCCCCCATCCTTTACGCCGTCCCCGTCCAGGTCCTGGCCTACCACGTCGCCCTGGCACGCGGCACCGACGTTGACCAGCCAAGGAATTTGGCCAAGTCGGTCACGGTGGAATAGGGGGGCTTCGGCCCCCTTTTTCATGGCCAGAAAAAGCACAAACGCACCCGGCTGGCAAATTGCCGTCGGGGAGACACCGTTGCGGATAAGGAGAAATGGCGCACCCGACGAGATTCGAACTCATGACCTCTGCCTTCGGAGCAATTTAGCCTGCCTATCCTAAATGCACGACAGGGCACGCTACAATGCGATATGTAACTGAAGATACTAGACAATTCGGATTTCCGCGCCGAACTGTCTATCCAGAATTTCGCTCCGATATCCATCCGGTTGCTTCCGTGGTGCTTCCGCGGAAGCAGCCCCTCACTAGCGAGGGGAACGCCTCATGGCAAAGCTGACCAAGCGGATCGTGGACGCTGCCGATGTTCGCGAGAAGGACTATTTCATCTGGGACGACGAACTGCCCGGTTTCGGCCTCCGCGTGTTCGCCTCCGGGAAGCGCAGCTACCTCATCCAATATCGCGCTGCTGGACGCACGCGACGCTACACCATCGGCCTGCATGGCGTGTGGACGCCAGAGACAGCGCGGCAAGAAGCGAAGGTCCAACTGGGGCGTGTCGCGCGCGGCGACAATCCTTCGGAGGAACGTCAGCTCGATCACAAGGCCATCACGGTCAAGGAGCTTTGCGCGCTCTATACCGCTGACCTGAACGCAGGCCTCATCCTGGGCAAGGGCGGGCGACCGAAAAAGCCGACCACCATCGTCACCGACATTGGCCGCATCGAGCGGCACATCATCCCGCTGATCGGCGCACGCCGCGTCAAGGATCTTACCAAGGCCGACATCAACAAGGTCTTGAAGGACATCATGGCCGGCAAGACGCGCGTCGCCGTCAAGACGAAGAAGCTGCGAGGAAAGGCCATTGTTCGTGGTGGCGCGGGCACCGCCACGCGCACCGTCGGCCTATTGGGCGGAATCCTCACCTACGCTGTTGACGCCGGGATCATCGAGGTCAATCCGGCGCACGGCATCAAGAAACCCAAGGACAATGTTCGGAATCGTCGCCTGACCGAGGCGGAGTATCGCACACTCGGGCAAATGCTTCGCGATGCCGCGGCGAACGGAAAATACGCCATGACCGTGGACATCATCCGGCAGATCGCGCTCACCGGCTGCCGCCGCTCGGAAATGATCTCGCTAATGTGGATCGAGGCTGACACCGACGCTAGCTGCATGCGCCTAGTCGATAGCAAGGAAGGCGAGTCCATTCGACCAATCGGCTTGCCCGTCGTCGAGTATCTGGAGGAACGGCGCAAGACCGCAGCGGGCACCTATGTCTTCCCAGGTCAGGGCGAGGACAATGCGTTCGGCAGCTTCCCGAACCATTGGGAACAGATTTTCAACGACAGCCCGCTCGCCGGCGTCACGCCGCACGTCCTGCGCCACAGCTTTGCCAGCATCGCCAACGATCTCGGTTTCACCGAGGTGACGATCGCGGCGCTCGTCGGGCACTCCAAGGGCTCCGTGACAAGCAAATACATTCACACGCTCGACACTGCGCTCATCATGGCCGCCGACACGATCTCCGGCTACATCAACGGGCTGCTGGAAGGGATCGAATTCAAGCAGACGGCCTACGCATTGGATCGTGATTCCCGTCGAGCTGCGCTTGATCTCTTCCTGGCCAAAGCGGTGGGAGAGCCGGCGATCGAAGCCGAGGACGAGGGGCGTCGTCTGGCTGCTTGAGATCTCTGTCGCGGGGCGCCGCTAGGCTTAGGGGAACATTCGATCCGCGAAGTCGGCCGGGATATGCGGAACACCCAGCGTTTCGAGCAGGCAGGTGCTCATCACCAGGTTGATGCCAGTCGCTTGCATCGGGTTGCCGGTATCGATCATTCGGTGAAACACCTCGCGGAGCGGCTTTTCAATGCGCCCCTTCCGGGCCTTGCCATCCCGCGCGAAACGCATCGCACAACCCGCAAGGATGTCGGCTGCCTGGAGGCAGGGTTCGATAGAGGGGGCCATCAAGCTGGGCGCCTCGTGACGAGCGCGCTGGTCAGCGACGGACTCCGCGACCGGACGGCCTGCGACGCCGGCTGGGCGCCGCAGGCTCCTGTGATCACCCAGCCGGAGGCGGGGCCAGTCGGCGCATCGACTCGCCGGCCAACTGGATCCGGTGACTGGTGTTGACCATCCGGTCGAGAATGGCGTCGGCGACCATCAGATTGTCGATGTAGGCGTGCCATTCCTTGAACGGGAGCTGGCCGGCCAGCAGGATGGAGGCCGAGCGGGTCCGGGCGTCCACGATGTCCAGCAGGTCGTGCTTGCCCAACTCGGTCAGCGGCGTCAGGCCGAAGTCGTCCAGGATCAACAGGTCGAAGCGAGCGAGCGCCGTCCGCAGGCGGCCCAGGCTTCCGTCCTGATGGGCGATCGCCATATCTTCCAGCAGCTGGTGGGTTCGGTAGTACCGGACCGTCAGGCCCACCCGGGCGGCATGACCGCCAAAGGCGCACGCCAGATGGGTCTTTCCGGTCCCGGTCGCGCCCGTCAGAATCAGGTTCTCGGCCTGGCGCACCCAGGTGCAGGTCAGTAGTTCGGCCATCTGGGCTCGGTCCAGGTTGCGGGCGGAGCGGTAGTCGATGTCCTCGGCCGCTGCGGGGATCTTCAGCCGTGCAGACTTCAGGATTCGTGTCAGACGACGATCATCTCGGTACGCGGCCTCGGCTTGAAGCAAGTGCATCAACCGGTCGTGGAACGGAAGATCGGCAAACGCCGGTGCGGCGGCGTGATGCTCGATCGCTCCGACCATGCCGTTGAGGCCGAGATCGCGGAGTTTGTCGACGATGTGGGTGGTGTTCATGGCTCAAGCTCCGGCGAAATAGTCGGGACCACGCACGTTCTCGTTCGTGGCGGCGGCGGTGTCAGGGGTGACGAAGTCGGCCGGGTCGGTGAACTCCAGGTTCCGGTCCAGGATGTTGCGCACATGGGCCAGGCGGGGTTCGCCGCTCCGCACCGCGCGGGCGCAGGCCGCTTCCAGCCTCACCGGACCGACGCGTCGCGCCAGATCCCGGAACGAGCGATAGACGGCGGTCTTGGCCGCGCCGAAGAACGGACGCCCGGCCTCTCCCTCGACCACGGCTTGAACGCCGGGCCCATGCAAACGGGACCACAGGACAAGGTCTTCGTCCTCGCCCGCGCGCCGCGCCAGATGGTTGGGCGGCATGTGGGCCGGATCGGTCGAGGCTTCGCCTGCGACGGCGACGCGCGGGTGAACGGCGACCGGTTTCCCGTCGTGCCAGATTTCGACCGTGGCGGCGTTCCCGCGCACATCGACCCGCCGGCTGATCAGCGTGTGCGGCGCCGAGTATCGACGCTGGTCGTGCATGACGTGATAATCCGGCCCCAACAGGAGCTGACGCCTGACCTCGAAGAAGGCGAACGGCTCCGCCTGGAGCGGCCGCAACGCCGGACGATCCAATTGTTCGAACAGGGTGCTGCGAGACTCTCCTGGGGCGCGTCGCAGCGCCTTGGTGTTCAACCGGGCGAGCAGTCCGGCCAGGACGATGTTCATTTCGCCGAGCGACATCGCCGGCCGATCCGCCAGGGCCAACCGCAGCAGGCGCTGGATCAGCTTCACGCCGATCTCCACCTTGGCCTTGTGGGTGGGACTGTAGGCCTTGGCGGGTCGGGCGATCGTGCCGTGATGATCGCAGAAGGCCTGGAACGTCGAATTGATCACCGCCGCCTGTCCGCGCTTGTGGGATATGACCGCGGCCTTGAGATTGTCGGAGATGATCACCTGGGGGACGCCGCCGAAGAAGCGCAGCGCCTGTTCGTTCGCCCAGATCCAGTCAGCCGCGCGCTGTGAACGGGTGACGCAGGCGAAGGTGTAATCCGAGGCCGGTAGCACCGCGACGAACAGCTCGAACGGGACCAGGGTCGTTGGATCGTCGTCGCGACCGCGTGGCCGAAACCCTGCGAAATCGACCATCATGGTTTCGCCCGGTCGATGACGCTGTCGCATGATCGGATGGGCCGCCATGTCGTAGTCGCGGAATTTTCGGCAGTAGTCGCGATAGGACATCGTCGGCTGGTCGCCCGCTGTCTCGACGTAGGCGTCGTGCAGGTCTTTGAGATGGTGACCGGCCTTGACCTTCACGGCCACGGCCGCCCAGTCCGGCTGTAGCTGTCCAATGGCCCTTGGCGCCGACCGGCCTGGATTGAAGAGGCGCACAAGATCGCTGTCAGCAAGCGCGCAAAGACCCTCGCCGGTCAGGGCCAAGTCCAGAGTGATCGCGCGATAGCGGGCGACGGTCGTGTAAGAACAGCCGATCATGCGACCGATCTGCCGGTTGCCGTAGGCCGTGGTGAGGATGAGGCGCAGCAGGCCTCGTGGGTCGAACATGGAAGCTCCCGTTGGTCTGTTCTCGATGAGGGGAGCCTGAAAGAAGGGCGCGGGTCAGCGGTCGTCGTCGCGCTGACGCGACGGAGTTTCCTTGACGGCGATGACGCTTTCGGGGAGATTGGCGGGGTCGCTGTGGAAACGACGAACCAATCTTCCGAAAGGGCCTGCGCTTTTGCCGAGCGCGGGCCTTTTCACTTTCAGGCGTGGATTGCGTGAGGCTTGGTCAGGGGGCGGGCATGGCTGCCTCCTCGCGTCGATCAGCCGATCCGCTGCGGTAGCGGTCGGGCCAGATTTCTTCCGGCCTCTGTCCCAAGGCGTCGGCGATGGCTTGCTCGACCCGTCGCGAGCGTCTGAATCCGCGCGACACGATGGACACCGTGGACGGCGTCACGGCCAGCGACCGGGCGATGTCCGACAGGCTGATGCGTTTGAGACTCAGAGCGGACTTGATCCGTGCATGCCTTTTGTCGTCTATCATCGCTCCAACTCCATCTTGTGCGGCGAAGAGACCATAGTGTGCGAAATACCAACACCGCAACCGTCAATGATCCTAACCCGGGCATCGCCCGGCGGCTGGTCGCCGTGCGGCAGCACAGTGGTCTCAATCAGTCCGCCTTCGCGGCCCGGCTCGGCTTCGCTCGCCGCACCTATCTGGGATGGGAGCGCGGCGAATCCGATCCCCCGATCTGGTTGCTCGACGCGCTTCACCAGGAGTTCGGCATCGACCCGCACTGGCTGCTGCACGGCCCAGGAGACCGGCCCCGTCAATACGGCGCAGGGCTCGACTGGAGCCGCTTCAGCCGCCTGCTTGTGGCCGTCGATGAGGCTGCGCGAGCGGCAGGTCTGGCGCCCCGGCCCGAACAACTCTGCGAACTGGCCCGCGCGGTCTTCGAGGGCCCTCCTGAAGACGAAGAGGGCGCAATCGAGCGTCTGGCGCTGACCTTCAGCACAATGAAGACGCGGGCGCGCTGATGTCGAATGCAGACGCCCGCATCGTCCCCTTTCCGGCCCAACCAGACCCCGCGCCGGCCTCACGCGAAGATCCGGTGGCGGACGCCCTGGCGCGTGTCGGCGACATTCCGCTCGCGGAGAGCGCGCCCCTCGTCGCCCCGCGACGGGTGCCCAACTGGCCGGCGATCATTACGTTCTCGGCGCTTTCGGTGTTGTCGCTGACGGCGGCGCTCGTTTCGACGAGTCCGGAAGATGGCGTGCGGTGGGGTGCCGCCATGGCGTTGGTTATCTCTATTCTGACGGGCGGGCTGGCTGTTCTCTATCGCCATGCGCCAGCGTTCTGGCGACCGGACGCTACCGTGAGTCGGACAGATCACCTTCGGTGACATCGCGTTTGCGTCGTAACAGCGCCCACGTGCCCAAGAGGGCAAGTCCACAGAAGATCGCGCCCAGACCGAAGGTCGACGACGGCCCGAACCTCGACCAAAGAATCCCAGCGATCACGCTGGCGAACAGGAGAACGACGCCTTGTGCCAGATTGAACAGACCAAAAGCTGTTCCACGCAGACGATCCGGCGCGGCGTCCGCGACGAGAGCCGCCAATAGGCCTTGGGTTATGCCCATGTGAACACCCCACAACGCCACGCCGAAGAGGACGCCCGGAATAGAACCCCATAGGGCCAGGACGATGTCAGCGACCGCCAGCACGCCCAGGCCGAGGGCGAGCAGCAGGGGTCGGCTCATCCGGTCGGAAAGCACGCCTGCCGGAGCGGCTACGGCGGCGTAGACGACGTTCATAGTCACCAGCACCAAGGGGATGAGCGTGGCGGCAAGACCGACATCCTGGGCGCGCAGGACCAGGAACGCTTCGCTGAACCGAGCCAGGGTGAAGACCACTCCGACGGCCACGACGCCCCAGTATGCTCGCCCCATCCGGCGAACCTCCGTCCAGCGGACCGGAACTCTGACCTCCTTCGTAGCGAGGGAGCGCTTCCGTTCCTCGACCCCGAAGATCATCAGGATGACGGCGATCACGGCGGGAATGATGGCCCAAGCGAAGACGGCGCGAATGTTTCCGGCCAGCAGCAGCATCAGGCCGATCGCGATCAAGGGGCCGAGAAAGGCGCCGATGGTGTCCAGGGCCTGACGCAGGCCGAAGGCCGCGCCGCGCGCGCCCAGCTCGGTGATGTCGGCGACCAGGGCGTCGCGGGGCGCGCCCCTGATGCCTTTTCCAATACGATCCGCAAAGCGCGCGCCCAGGACCTCGAACGGTGTGACCGCGAGCGGAAAGATGGGCTTGGACAGGGCGCCGAGCCCATAACCGATGACGGCCAGGAGTTTGCGTTTGCCTAGGCGGTCGCTCAGCCAACCGGAGAACACCTTGGTGATCGAGGCGCTGGCCTCCGCCACGCCTTCGATCAGGCCGACGAGGGCGACGCTCGCGCCCAGCGTTCCCACCAGGAAGATGGGCATCAGGCTGTGAATCATCTCCGAAGAGATGTCCATGAACATCGAGACGAAGCCTATGGCCCAAACGCTGCGGGGCACGGCGCGCAGCCCGCCACGCTTGACCGCCGACGTCGCCATCAGTGCCGCGCGTAGCGCTGGAAACTCGCTCGCAGGCCGATGCGGAACTCGTCACCTTCCCGGTCGCCGGTGACGATCGCCGCTGGTCCTGAGACCGTGTTGTGCGCCTGCTCGATGTGTAGGCTGAGGAGCTTGTTGGTGTGGGGAAGGTTGTAGTTCAGCCCGGTGCGCACGGCCCGCTGTTCTGCACGGTCGGCGATGCTGTCCTGACCTAGGCTGACCAAGTCGTATCGAACGAAAACATCGAGGTCGCCGACGTCAGGGGCGTCGAACAGTGACCACTGCGCCATCGCATAGCCGCCGATGACATCGCTGCGGCTTTCGGAAAACCGGGAGCGCATCGCTTCTGCTTCGAGGGTCGCGGGACGGTCGAGTAAGCGGAATGTCCAGGCGGCGTCCGCCTCCCAGGTGGTCTTGTCGCCGGTCGCCGGAACCGCCCCGAGCGGCGTCTGCGAGATGGCGGTCGCGAGCGTGAAGGCGCGGTCGCGGATGTCGCCGGTGCGATCGACCGCCAGACCCACGGTCAGGCGTCCATGGGCGGGATCGTCCAGCGGGGTCAGCAGCAGTTTGCCCGACAACGAGTTGCCGATCTGGTAGCGGGGGTCGGCCGCATTGAAGCTGCCCCGATTGTCCATCGCGGCCAGTTGCAATGTGATGCCGGCCGCGACAGCGGTCTGAAACTGGACTCCGAACTGCGCGCCGAAGCTGTTGACGGACCCATGCTCCTCCAGGATCAGGGAGCGGTTTATGGTCGGCAGATTGCCGGACGACAGGTTGTCGTCGCGCGAAAGGATGTGAGTGTTTTCACCGACCAGCACGCGGAACCTGCCGGGATCGTCCACGTCCTGCACAGCGACGAAGAGATTTTCCAGATTGCGGCGGCCGACGCCCTCGTCTCCCCCGAAACCATTGTCGAAGAAGCCGGTGTTCGTCAGATCCACCTCATAGACCAGAGCCGGTCTCAGGCGCTCGGTGAAGCGCGGGAAGTCGAACTCCGCACCCTGACGGAACCGCCGAAACGAATCCGGCCCGTCCGGGTCGAACAGGCGCTCGGCGAACCCCCACGTCGTTAGCTTGAAATCTCCGGCGCGATAGACCCAGCCCGCATCCGGATTGAAGGACCAGCCACCTGTCGGCGCTTCCGCGGCGAGAGGCGTCGGCTCATCGGCTGTCCGGGCCAGCGCCGGAGGCCCTTGTGTAACGGCGATCATCGCGAGCGCGCCGGCAATCGAGCGGCGCATCACCAGAACATTCCACTTTTGCCGGACTTCCGCCGACGTCGATACAGATCGAGATAGACCCACGCGCCGGTCAAGCTCAGCCCGACCAAAGCAATGCCCCACATGATGCCCAGGAATACGCCGGGCTCGCCGAAGATCGCACCGCTGTGGATGCGCAGAATGAGAGATTCCGCCTCATAGGGTTCGTCCTGAACGACAACGCCATCCCGGCCGTCAACGATGAGCCTGCGCGCATGGTCGCCCGCGAGAACCACCATGGCTTTCGGGTCATCGCCGCCTGGAAGGAGCTCTATGGACGCCAGCGCCCGTCCCGGCGCGCGCTGCTGTACCGCCGCAAGCGTGCGCGACAGAAGGGCCGACGGATCGACGCGCGGTGCGGCCTCGGTCTCAGTCGCCGCTTCCCGCTCGCGTTCCTGCTCTTCCTCGCCGCCCAGCAGGCGCTGCACCTGCAGGACGATGCCCGTGGTCCCGACCACGACCAGGAACAGCGCCGCGACGACGCTGATCCACCTATGGTATTTCCGCATCTGGTTCTCCAAGCCCTTCTCGGGCGTAAACATCTTCAGCAAAGGCTTGTTGGGCCGAACGACAAAGGCCCAGCTTGTCCCTTGCCGCCTGCCGTTTCACGTCGGGAAAGAAGTCCCGCGCCTCGATCTTGGCCAGCCAAGCGGTGAGTTTCTCCAGATCGGCTTCGATCTCTTCCAGTTCGGCGAACGTGAACTTTTCCCGGCTTCGCTCCTTGGCGATCTCCGCCAGCAATCCGTCGCAGCGTTCGGCGAACTCGCCATATTCCCGCGCCCGATCCGCCGCGAACTGCGCCACCACGGCATCGTCACCGCCCTCGATCGCTTGCGAGATAAACACGGCGGCCTGACCGCCCTGATCGCGGACAGTTTCGGCCAGTTGCTCGAATAGCGCCTGGTGCTCTGGACTCACCGGCATCACCCAAGCGCCCGTAAACAAACCTGTCGCGCCGGCGGCGCGAAGGCGACGCCAAAGGCTGACCCTGGCGCTGGACGGAGAAGCTGGAAGCTGGGCCAGTAGCATCAGCCAATGAAACGGGACGGATTTCGACAAAGTAACACCTGTTGCATGCTATGTAGGAATTTGCGAAGGGCGATGCAACAGGTGTTTCGATCCAGATTCCAGCGAGTGTTCCATGCCCTCCGAGCCCAAAGCAGATGGCGCTTTCGACCTCCAGAAGGTCCAGAGGCTCCGCAAGGCCGCCATCGCGATCATCGGTTTGGTGATTGTCGTCGGATTGCTCTTCGTGGGTTCGACCTGGCCTCAAGGAACCGAGATCCATGAGGTTATCGAACACGGCGGCCTGCTGTTGATCGCCACCGGCATCATCGGACGAGCCTGGTGCTCGCTCTACATCGGCGGTCGAAAACGCGCCGAAATCGTGGACACTGGACCGTACTCGGTCAGCAGAAACCCCCTCTATATGTTCAGCTTCGTGGCGGCCGGCGGCATGGGCGCCCAGACGGGCAGCATGACGGTCGCCGTCGCGTTCACCCTGATCGCTGTCCTGGTATTTGCCGCCACGGTCCGCCGGGAGGAAGCTTGGCTAAGCGCCGCCTTCGGTCAAAGCTACTCGGACTATCGCTCGAGAGTGCCGCGGTTCTTGCCCGACTTTCGACTCTGGGGGAGCCAGGAGACCCTGGAGATACGTCCAGCCTTCTTCGTTCGAACGCTCGGAGACGGCCTCTTCTTCCTGCTGGCGATCCCCCTGTTCGAGGGTATCGACTGGGCCCACATCGACGGCTGGCTTCCGGTGCTCCTGCACCTTCCATAAGGTCCAGTGTCGTAGAACTCCGGGAAGACGCAATCCGATGTCGCGTCCCGTGAGCGGGCGACGGCGCTTGGTTGATCAGCTCTATCGCCCGCTCACTACCGGCGTTGGCAAGCACACCGACATAGAGTGTCCACCATAGGCCGCTCTCGGCGCCCAGTTGGTTGGCGTAATCTATCGACCTTCCCCGTCGCAAAGATAAGATCGCCACGGCCTCGCAAGCGATAGTCGGCGAACGGAACGATCGGCAGAGCGGCCTCGGTTGCGAGTTGCTCCATCAGCGTCTTGGAGTCCTCGAGCACCTTCGCGTACTGCATCTGTCCGTCGTGAACGAGCTGGGCGCCGTCGAGACTGACAGGCCGGGACTGATTGAGGCGTGCGTAGATGTTCGTGAGGCACTGGAGATTGGGCAGCATCCAGACCTTCTTCCCGGTGGCAGAGTCGTCAGCGATCGGCAGAAAATCTTCGGCCTTCGCCGACGATTTCCGCACGCGGTCCCGCGCGAACATCGTCAGCACCTGTGCTGTTCGGGCGATCTCGGCGTCGGAGCGATCCAGCCAGTCCCAGAGCAGATCGATGACGGCCGACACGGATGTCACCGAGAGCGTCTCGCAGGCGTTGATGTAGGCCAACAGCACCGCGTCGGAATCCTCGTCCGAGAGGAACTCGGCGATCATATTTCGGCTCGCCATGTCGACATCATCGAGTCCGTGGGGGCTGCAAAGCAGGTGGTTGACGATGTGGATCGCGACGAAGAACCGTTTGTCCACCAGCTCCACGAAGAGCGGCCATCGATGCCGACCAAGGAAAGCGATCAGCTCACCCGCGATCGGCGTCAGCTTCTTACCTAGCCTGGTCGATTTCAACTCGCCTTCACCGCAGGCGTAATGCACACGCAGCCGATCAAGCTCCGCAGCCAACAGCGCAGCATCACCCGCTCCGACGCAGGCCAGTGCGAAGAACGGTTGACTTGCGAAATCGAGAGCCTTCGTCGAGGCGAGATCGCCACCGTGGCCGCTTTCGTCGAGGAAATAACGGTCCACAGGAACGCTCGACGATGTGGGGACCCCATCGTCGATCATCGGCCGTGACAATGTTTGTATTTCCGGCCTGACTGGCACGGGCACCGCTCATTTCGGCCGATTTTGGTCCGACGCTCGGGTGGCGCCGCTTGCCCGTTGCGGGCCGAGAGAAGCTCCTGCACCGCTGGAGGGATGACGACCCTTCTTTGCGGCGGAGGCCCAGACCGACGAAGGCTTGCAATAAGGCGGCGCTGATCCTCCAACTCGCCCTTGCCGGCAGGACTAAGGCCCGCCTCATATGGTGCGAGCCGGCGCATTTCATTGTCGGCGGCGTCAAACTGCCCCGAATAGGCAAGGACGACCGCGTATTGGCTGCGGACCGGCACCACCCAGGAAACGAGGTTCAACGCCTGGACGGTCGGCAGAAGCATCTTCTCGATGACGTCCCGCGCGCCCTCAAAGTCATTGTGGACACAGAAGTCGTCTACGAGGTCCTGGCCCACGCGGATAACCGACTGCGGGGCATGGGCAAGTTCGTAGAACTTCATCGCGTGTATGCGGGCCAACGGTGATGATCCGCCGGATCGCTGTAGCGCCTGTGCGTGGAGGTCCAGCGTGTCGGCGAGATGCTTCAGGTCGTCCCTATTGTCCCGACCCTTGGGCAGAAGCGGCCGGATGGCCGGTGGATTTCTGCCGATGACCTGCTCCGGCGATAGGCCAAGGAGGTCGTAATATTCTTGCCCGAGCCGTTCCGTTTCCTGGAGCGTGAGGTCGTAGGCTCCGAGCTTGAACATCGCCAATGCGCGGTTGTAGCGAAAGATGCGATGGTGCTGGTCGCTTTTCGGAAGGCGCTCCTCGACCTCGGCAAGCATGTCCATAACGCCCTGGACATCGTCGTTGCCGGACACGGCCAACATGCGCTTCATGGCCCAAGCCAACCACTCATCTGACCCCAGCTTGTTGTTGTCCAGCAGCGCGCGCATTGCGTCGATACGCTCCAGCCCGCGCTCGACATCGCCTTCGCGCAGATCGTTGAACACCAGCCCGTCGAGAGCCCAAAGGCGCGTCTCCGCATCCTCCTCCGCATCCTCGGCGATCGCGATCAGAAAGGGCTCGATCTCTCGCCACACGCCCATTTCGTGGAACAGCTCGTCGGTTGCGAACTCAACCAGGATTTTCGCCTGACCGAGTTGACCGAACAGCCTCACCAGCAGAGCAACTTTCGCGATGCTCCAATCCTTCTGGATCGACTCGATGATGGTGGCTGAGAGGAGCTTCCGGCTATCGCGTTCATGGTCCGCGCCGCGGCCGGCAATGTATGCGCGGCCGAGTAGCCGCATCGCGTCGTGGACCTTGATACCGGCATTGCTGAAGAGCTCGACCGCTCCTCTATCCGGAAGCTGGCGCAGCAAGCTGATGGCGTTCTGGCGCGTGAGCTTGCAGGCCTTCTGAAGGTAGGCGCTGGCTTCGTCTCGCGAGAGGGGAACGTCGGCCAGGCTGAGCGCAGCCACGACCTCTTTCATTTGGTCGGGCATCGTGTCGAACGCCCGCTTGAGGATCACCTCCTGCGCCGTCGCGACCAGATTCGTCTGTGCCTCAACGTCCGCGCAGATGGCTGCGATCCGTCCATCGTATTCGCGCTTCGCGACGGTCGCCGCATTCAACACATAGTAGGGCAGCCCGCCGGTGAGACGCGACAAACGCTCGCAATCCGCATAGTCAGCCACGCAGCCGGCCTCGGCGACCACCGCCGCAATGGTGTCCTCGTCCCAACCGCCCAGCGCTTCGTGCTCGACGCCGAGGAGTACGGCGATCTCCTGTGTCACGGTGCCCGGCTGACACAGGAGAAGAAAGCGAATGTTCTGCGCCTGATCGACAATCGGTTTCAGGTCCGCCGGCGTCAGGCGATGCGCATTGTCGATCACGACATCGACACTCAGCCCATCCTGACCGAGTTTGATGTTCAACGCGCCAAGCGTCTCCATGCCTGACGCGCCCGGCAGGAGAATCTCGCCCAGTACACCGTGACTGCGGCCGAAGAGCTTTGCTGCGACTTCCCGCGCGACCGCCGATGCCAGTGCCGGCCCGGGCATCTCGCCAACATCGAGGTAAACGGCCGGTGTCCCCAGATGCGTCGCGGCTTCTGCGACCCAGGCAGTCTTTCCCGCGCCCGACAGCCCCGAAAGCACCCTGACCCGTTCTCCGGTCGACAGCGGTGGCTCGTTGATCTGCGCCCTGTAGACGGCCGGCGGGGCAGGAAAGTCCTGCATCTGGACGGCCAACTGCTCAAATAGAGCCGGCAGTTCATCGCGATAGAACGCATGATCGCGTCGCGGGGGCGTACCCGACGCCGCCAGCATCGCGGCGCCCGCGAGCTTCCAGGTCAGCGTATCGGGCCGCAACATCGCAAATGGCAGCTTCGCCGCCAACGTGCCGCATGCGGACGCAGCGTCGTTCACATCGATAGGTGGTTGGGGGAGCGCCGGGTCAGCGACCACTGGGCCGCCTGGCCAATGAACCTCCACATCCTTCGGCCAACCCGCCGATGCGAGCATCTCAGCGAGCTTCGGCGCGGGGGCCGCATTCGATGCGATAACGAAGCGCGCCGTCCCCGTTCGGACGCCGGCGGCGTGCTCCGCTCGGATCAAAGCAAATCGTTCAAGCGCGCCCTTGGTGTCGCCAGCTTCCAGGAGTCTCTGGCGCGTCTTCACCTGCACATAAAAGCGGTCGGCCGCCCGATGCAGTTCTACGTCCTCGTCTCCTTCGAGGACGATTTTGTCGACGCCGGCCGATGCGGCACGCAGCAGGCAATTCGCCAGATAGAGGTGCTGATACAGGAAGCCACGATGCACGGCCTCGATGCGCACCAGCTGGCGCGGATCGAGTACGTTTGGCCTTGCTTCCCCGCTCATCATCCCGCCGCCTATTTCGAGAGCGGCGCTACCGCAGCAGCTTGCTCGAACTCTGTAATGGAGCGTGCAGGCGGCCGACCGTAGGCGTCCATCAAAGCGTTCCAGAATCGGAACAGCAGCGCGCGACGCTCCTCCGGCGTCCAGGTCTTCCGCTCTTCGTCCACGTCCACCCATGCACTGACAGCCGGGAAGCGTTGCGATCGATATTCTCCAGGCAAGGCAGTGTCGGTCAGATCACCGGCGCCAAGCTTAATTCCGATCGGGCCCTTGCCACCCATTGCCCTGATGGCGGCGACGCCTTTGCCGAGAAACGCATCGAGCGGTGTGAACGGCAGCGCCGATGCGAAAACCTGGCCGCCGCTGTTCTCGGCGAAACAGTTGTTGTTGACCGCCCAAAGCTCACCGTTTGACTGAAACCACTGCGTCGCGTTGGTGACGATCATGTCGTTGCGCGCGCCTGAGATGAGGCCCGAGACCGACAATGCGCCGTCGCCATTGAGACCCCAGTCGCCGTCTCGTCCGCGAATGTTCAACCCCACGTCTGAAATCCGCTGTTCGAGCTCGACCCTGGCAGGCATCGACCATTCGCGCGGAGCGATGCGTGCAAAAATCCGAGTCCCGTCCCGCAGCTCGACACTGCGCTGCGGCTCCCCCATCGCATTGTTGCGAAACTCAAGCTTCTTCGCCGCCGCCAGCCAGATGGCCGGATCGCTATCGCTCGGTGCCTGCCATGAGATGGGCGGCAGGGGCGTCTTTGCTGGCGCTTGCTCGGCCAGGATGGGCACAATGCAGCTCTTCAAAACCTCTGCGAAGCGCTTCTGCTCCGCTTTAATCTCTTCTTTCGTAGCCCCGTCCTTCAGGTGGTAGACCTTCGCACCGCTCCTGTGACGCCAGTCAAAGGGGAGCGCCACGGGACCGGGATAGTGCGCGCCATTCGCCACTAGGATGATGCGGCCCTGCGAGAGCGCATGTTCCGCATAGCCAAGCTCGGACATGACGTTCGGGTTTTGCAGATGCTTCGGCTCTGAACGTTTGTCTGCGGCCGTGTTCGGCTGAAGCGCTGCAGGATCGGTTACCCCGACTGGGGTCATATCGGCGACGAACACATTGGCCTTGGCTATTTTGTCCAGGATCGTCTTCGTGATGTCAGGGGTCCCAGCGACATTCTTGGTATCGTGATCGACCTCGGGACGCACCGCCTCCTCATAGTCGGGATCGATGGCAATGAGCTTGCAGGCATCCTTCAGCGCGTCGCGCACAAAATAGTGGTGCAACTTGGGGTCGCGATCACTTTGCCAGGACCAGAATATCGTCGTCGTCAATTGTTACCCCCCACAGATCGCCATGCGTCGTAATGCATCAGCGAACAAGTTCACTGCCGAATACGGTGCAGTCGAAAAAGCTTGTCGAAGAAATCCCTGGTCCTCGCCTCGGCGCCGTCACCGACCAGTTCATTCGCGCCGAACCGATACACCTCATATCCGGCAAGCCGCAGTTCGCGGTCAGCCGACACCATGTCAGCATAGACCTTCAATGACGGAAGGTCGTTTTCCGAGAAGTGATGCTTGCCGTCGACCTCGATCACGATGCGCTGACGGCTGGGAAGCAGCATCAGGAAGTCCATGCGCTGACGCGGCAGCGGAAGCCGGTGGCGCAGGGTTTTCACGATGGCAGGATCATAGTGAAGGTAGACCTGCGGCAGGAGCGCCGGTAGCGCCTCGCCGAGGGCGGACCGATAGGCCTTGAAGTAGGTCGCGAAAAGCTTGCGTTCCGCGTCCGAGGCCAGGGATTCCTGGAGGCGAGCCCCGAGTTTTGCGGCATCGCCCCCCGGCGTAACCTCGCCCCACCAGGAAACGAGTTCCGACCAAAGAAGGCCGCTTGCGCCGATCGGTCGGTCGTAGATCAGGCAACTCTCTTCGCCGGACAGAATGACGATGTCGTTGTTGATCGCGTCGGCAAAGCCGATCTCCGGCTTCGGTCCTCGCGAGGCAAAGATCAAATTCTTGGGTCGACCACCGACACCACGCACAACAGGACGGAAGGCGAAGATAGGATGACCGGAGAGTTCGCCTTCCTGCACGAGCTCGTATCCGTCGCGTGCGAGAATCTTGTTGAGGGCGATGACCGTCCCCGCCTGATCGTCTCCTGATCGGGAAAGCGGATGAACGGCTTCTTCGAGCAATGCACCGAACCTGGCGGTGGAGCAGTCAAAAGCGCCGATTTCACCGAATAGCTGTTCCACCGACCAGTCGCCCGGATTCCGATCCATATGCCGGTCGATTTGGTCACGCAGGCTTTGTCCGCGGCTTCCGAGGAAATCTTCAATCGGTGTGGAAAGGACGAAATAGCGCCCGACGACTTCCACTGTGCCGCGCTCACCAGCGAGATCGTCTCCGAGGGCGCGTGCGACGTCTCGTCGTGTGATGTGAGTTAGAGGCGGGTCGTTTGCCTCGAGTACCTTGCGGCCCGCTTCATCGAGAAGGATATCGCGACGATCCGCGCCAAATTTCAGCGCAAGCTGTGCCAATTGCTCCTGTGTCAGGTTCGCCAGCGCTTGTTCGATACGCTGCCGCTTTGAGAAGCCCTCCTCGTAAGGCACGGCCAGCCCAGCAACCTGCTGCGGTTCCTCGCTGAGCTGGGCGTGGGTCATCCCCTGAAGGAGGCCAGCGACGAGCCCATAGAGGTCACCCGCCACGGCTTGTTCCCTTCAGGATCACGCGCACGAATGCGAACATACGGGTGAAGAGGTAGTCGACCTGATCGAGAGAGGTCAGCGCTTCCTGCGTCGTCTCAGAGTGACGAATGCGAAAGCTGTTCCCGATTTTGGTCAGCTCGGCGGCTTCGCGCGCGAGCGCTTGGCGAAAACCGGAGCCCGGCGCGGCGACACGATCGAGCAGTGCATCGGCCTGCACGCGCTTGTCGGCCCCCGGCTCCAGCGTCTTCAGCCGCTCAAACGCATCCCACAGCTTTTCCAGCGCATCGCGGCGATCGTCGGGCTTTGGCGAGAGAATCCGCTGTCGTGCGGCTTCAAGCAGCCTGTCGGTCTCCGCGTCGCCGGTGTGAAACAAGGCCCAGCCGATCGTATTGGCGATCGCCTGCGGAAGCAGGCGGCGAGCCTCTCCAGTCGCTGTGAGCTCATAGGCGACAGCGTTCCGGCGAAATAGGAGGTTCACGTCCGCCACAAATCGCGCAAGGCCGGCGTCTCGGTCCCAACTCAGGTGATGATGACGGTAGTAGGAATGATAAGCGCCCTGAATCGGCTCACCCACGGCGCTGGCGCAGAACTCGAGTAGATCGAGGATCACCGGCGTATCGGGCACTACGTTCGGAGAAAGAGGCCATTCGATCCACGGCACCTCGGCGCCTAGCACTTGGCGGAAGGCCTGGACGTCACATCCGCACGGACCGTTTCCGTCAGGGCACTGTTCCGGAAAACGCAGGCCAAATGAGCCGTTGCCAATCCCCGTCTGGATCAAGCTGTAGAGGCCGGCCCACAAGCGCTCATCGATGACATCGATTGTTTGGGGCCGTGTGCCGTATTCACGATCCGTAAAATAGGTAGACACCCGTTCCCCCAATATCATCCCTCTGCCACGCGATTTGCCCGGTCTACTATGTCTGCGCAGCGCTCGATCAGCGCCTCGAACGGCTCGGCATCTTCGAGCAGCAGCCCGTCTTCGACCATGCGTGCATAGTCCTTGGCCAATGCCGTGCGTGCAGCACCACCCGGCGCGAGCTGCAGTTTCCCGCCAACGGCGGCTTCGTAGTCGATGACCTCGCCATCGGCTGCCTTCTCGGCGAAGAACATGCTCTTGTGGCGAGCAACGGCATTGGCGAGATCGCGATCGGACATCGCGGCGCTGGCGATCCCCGCATCGTCCAGTCGAACAATATCGTGCCAGTGGCGGGCGAAGCGTTCGCCACGAAGCCGTCCCTGCAAGCAGAAAACGTGTATCGCGGTCGCCTTTTCCCAAAAGGTCCGCTCGGCGTGCATCACCCGCGGAGACGCCGCCGGGAACGTCACGCCCTCGACCAGGCCCGCCGCATCGCAAACCACGTCGCGCACGCTGGCCGGTTCGCCGGTCGAGCGGGCGCCGAATTCCAGCATGACGCTGGGCGCGACATAACCCGAGCCGGTTGAGGTCGCTTCATAGTCGATGAAGAGCTTCTCGCCCTCGACCCGGGTCGTCGCCGAAACGCCCTGCGCTCCAATGGCGTCGATGAGCAGTGGTTGCACCGTGCCCGAAATCCACTCCGGCAACCGGTGGCGCACCGCTTTCGACCAGCGCTTCTCTTCACTGCGTGTTGTCGGCAGTGCCACGCCCTTGTCGCCCACCAGATCAGGCGCGATCGCTCGGATGTCGTAGGTTAGATCGACATCTTCCGAAAAACGCTGAATGACGCCGTAGGCTTTTGAAAGCGATGTCCCACCCTTGAAGACGAGATGATCGCCGAGTGCGGAGCCGAAGACTGTCTGCAGCGCCCAGACGACCCAAACGTCCTTTTCGAGCAGATGGGCGGGCCGCCCCGACCGATCGGCGGCGACGCCCAAGACTTCACGACGGTCTGCCGCCGACAAGGACAGAAAGGGATCAGCCATGGACCGCCTTGCCGACGCTTCGGGCAAGCCAGGTTGGAAACTGCGGCGCGGCGGCCACCAGTTCGCCGAACGCCGTAGGCGGCAACTTTCGTTTCAGAGCCTTCAGCGCCGATTCCGCCTTCTCCGGCCCGAGCCAGGCTAGCGCGCGAACCGCTTGGCCTGCGGGACGATCGGCGAGCGCAAGCTGCCAGCGTGGCGCATGGCGCAATTCGACGAGCTGCTTGCCCAAGGTCATCGTGCGGCTCCGGCCCGAGGTAAGATAAACGGAGCGGACCGGCACCTGCGTCGTCAGGCCCAGCGCGTTTGCGGCAGCCGCGCCGTTCGGCACGATGACTTCCCCACGCTGCACCGCCAGCGCCTCGACGGCCTTTTCCACCGAAGGCGCGCGGGCACCGAACCGGCTCTTCACCGGACGCAGATACACGCCGCGCCCGGCACGGATCAGATGCCCTCGTTCTGCAAGGCGCGACAAAGCCTGGTCCACCCCAGCGCGGCTGCCGAGGTGGAGAAGGCTCTTTGCCGCCAGCGGCGTTCCTTCCGGAAGCGTCTCGGCGTGCGCCAGAATCTGTTCGGTCAGACGTTGCACCATCATTCTCCTGTCAGAAATATATGCGAGTTTCTGACACTTTTCAACGGCCATACAGCTTTCAAACTCAGCCCAACCGTCCTTCGTAGCTTTGGCCGCCACGAGGGATCGATTGAAGGGGGAAAGCCTTCCCCTGCGGCCGAGCCACGGTCTCGGCCGACCCCTTCTGCGGGGACACCCCCAGGCTGTGCTAAAAGTCGCAGCCGCCACGATCATATCGCAGCCGCTCAGGCGGCGCGGAGCGCCTCGATCAGCGGACAGCCTGGATCCTGCCCCGCGTCGCAAGCCCGCACCGAGTCGGCCAGCACCCGCTCCATCCGCTTCAGGTCGGCGATGCGCGTGCGCACGTCTTTCAGATGCGATGCGGCGAGGTTGCGCACCTCGGCGCAGGACGCGTGCCCGCCGCCTGCAAGGCCCAGCAGGGCGCGCACCTCGTCCAGCGTGAAGCCCAGCTCGCGGGCCCGTCGCACGAAGCCGAGGCGGCCCACGTCGTCCGCGCCATAGCTCCGGTAGCGGCCCCGCCGGGGCGGGGCCGGCATCAGGCCGATCCGCTCGTAGTAGCGGATCGTTTCGATGTTGCAGCCCGTGCGCCGGGACAGTTCGCCAATCGGAATCGCGGTATCCGCCATGCTGTTCGCGCCTCTCAATTTTGGGCTTGAGTCTGTAGTCGCTACAGATCGTATGTAGTGATCCTCAGCCCCCACGGGCAAGCTGCAGTCCTGATTGTAGCGTCGCTCTGACGGTTCCACGAAGTCGCCGAGGCTATTGCGATGCCCATCCAGAATCCCCTCACCCGCGCGGCCGACAAGGCGGGCGTCATCGGCTCGATCGTCACCGCCATGGGCTGCGCGGCGTGCTTCCCGGCTCTTGCGAGCCTTGGCGCCGCGCTGGGCCTCGGGTTTCTGAGCCAGTACGAAGGCGTCTTTATTCGTTACCTCCTGCCGCTGTTCGCCGTGATCGCCCTCGTCGCCAACGTGGTCGGCGGACTTCGCCATCGCCGGTGGCCGCGAATGGCGCTGAGCGTCATCGGGCCGATCTTGGTGCTGGCGGCGGCTTTGCTCATGGCCACCCGCGGTTGGCCGACGGCGTGGCTCCTCTATCCCGGACTGACCTTGATGGTGGTCGTCGCGATCTGGGATCTCGCTGCACCGCCTCGCAATGCGCCCGCGCCACCCCGCGAAAGGGCTGTTTCCTAACGTGATGGCGGAGTTGATCGGAAGGAGAGTCGACTTGTCAGAACCCAAAAGCGGCCGCAGTGCGTTGGCGCTAGGAGGCGTAGCCGCCATTCTGGCATCGACCTGTTGCCTCGGCCCGCTCGTCTTGGTCGCCCTCGGGTTCAGCGGCGCCTGGATCGGCAACCTGACCGCGCTGGAACCGTATCGTCCGTTGTTCATCGGCGCAGCGCTGATCGCCATGGTCTTCGCCTACCGCCGAATCTTTCGCCCGGCCCGCGCCTGCGAGCCCGGCGAAGTCTGCGCCGTGCCCAAGGTCAGGACCACCTACAAGGTCATCTTCTGGGCGGTCGCAGCGCTCGTCCTTGTCGCGCTGGCGTTCCCCTACGTCCTGCCCCTGTTCTACTGAAAGGAAGTCCCCATGAAGACGCTCGTCTCCCTGATCGCCCTGATGGGCGCGCTCAGCTCGCCCGCGTGGGCCGCGACGAAGACGGTCACCCTGGCGGTGCCCGGCATGACCTGCGCGGCCTGCCCGATAACCGTCAAGACGGCGCTTGCCAAGGTCGACGGCGTCGAGAAAACCGAGGTCAGCTTCGAAAAGCGCGAGGCCGTCGTCTCCTACGATGACGCCAAGACCACGGTCGCCGCCCTGACCAAGGCGACGGCGGGCGCGGGCTACCCGTCCACCGTGAAGCGCTGAGGAGCCTGCCCCGTGACCGCCGCGATCGCCCTGCGCATTGACGGAATGACCTGCGACTCGTGCGCCACGCACGTGAGGGAGGCGTTGGAGCGCGTCCCAGGCGTGCGCTCGGCCGCCGTCTCCTATCTGAAGGCGCGCGCGGAGATCGCGGCCGATGCGGGGGTTAGCTCCGAGGCCCTTGCGGCCACGGTCGCGACGCTCGGCTATCGCGCCTCGGTCGCCGACGCGGGCGGCGCGCAACGCGGCGCCGGCGGCGTCCCGCTGCACATCGCCGTCATCGGCAGCGGCGGCGCGGCGATGGCGGCGGCGCTGAAAGCCGTCGAGCAGGGCGCGAAGGTCACCCTTGTCGAGCGCGGCGTCATTGGCGGAACCTGCGTCAACGTCGGCTGCGTGCCGTCCAAGATCATGATCCGCGCGGCGCATATCGCCCATCTACGTCGCGAAAGCCCGTTCGATGACGGGATCGGGGCCTGTACGCCAGCGATCCTGCGCGAGCAGCTGCTGGCCCAGCAGCAGGCGCGCGTCGATGAGCTGCGGCAGGCGAAATACGAGACCATCCTGGCCGACACCCCGTCCATCACGGTGCTGCGCGGCGAGGCCCGCTTCGCGGACGCCCACAGCCTGCTCGTGCGCCAGTCCGACGGGGTCGAGCAACATGTGACCTTCGAACGCTGCCTAATCGCCACCGGCGCCAGCCCGGCCGAGCCGCCCATTCTGGGGTTGTCGGATACGCCGTACTGGACCTCGACGGAGGCCCTTGAGAGCGAGACCCTCCCATCGCGCCTAGCGGTGATCGGCTCATCGGTCGTCGCTGTCGAACTGGCCCAGGCCTTCGCTCGGCTCGGCAGCAAGGTGACGATCCTGGCGCGCCATACCCTGTTCTTCCGTGAGGACCCGGCCATCGGCGAGGCGGTCACGGCCGCCTTCCGCGCCGAGGGCATCGAGGTGCTGGAGCACACCCAGGCGAGCAAGGTCGCCTACGCCGATGGCGAGTTCGTCCTCGCCACCGGCCAGGGCGAACTGCGCGTGGACAAGCTGCTCGTCGCGACGGGCCGGGCGCCCAACACCCGGACGCTTGTCCTGGAGGCGGCCGGCGTCGCCGTCAACGCGCAGGGCGGCGTCGTGATCGACACGGCCATGCGCAGCAGCACGCCGCACATCTACGCCGCCGGCGACTGCACAGACCAGCCTCAGTTCGTCTATGTCGCGGCGGCGGCCGGAACCCGGGCGGCGATCAACATGACCGGCGGTGAGGCCGCCTTGGACCTGGCCACGATGCCGGCGGTCGTGTTCAGCGATCCGCAGGTCGCCACGGTCGGGCTCAGCGAGGCGGAGGCCCACCGCGCCGGGATCGAGACCGACAGCCGGCTCCTGACCTTGGACAACGTCCCGCGCGCGCTCGCCAACTTTGACACCCGCGGCTTCATCAAGCTGGTCGCCGAAGCTGGTAGCGGCCGGCTCATTGGCGTCCAGGCGGTGACGCCGGAGGCGGGCGAGATCATCCAGACGGCCGCGCTCGCCATCCGGGCGCGCATGACCGTCGGCGAGCTGGGCGACCAGCTGTTCCCCTATCTGACCATGGTGGAAGGCCTGAAGCTCGCGGCCCAGACCTTCTCCAAGGATGTGAAACAGCTTTCCTGCTGCGCCGGTTGAAGGTTCAGTTTGGGTGGCGAGCGGAGCGCGCGTGATGACGACGCCCACCTCACACGCTGAAGCCACCGGATGGCCCGCCGTCGAGTTTCGAGGCGGCGTGATCATCCCAGACTGGGGAGCGGTCGCGACACCACAGGCCCAAAACGCCCTGAGGGCCGTCGTCGAGGCCTTCATCGGCCCCAAGTGGGATGGGCTGGATGAGACCGAGAGCCGAATCCACGGCATCGTCCTGAGCGCCTACGCCATGAGCGGGCACGCTCCGGAGGCCGCGGACGTCGCCGCCGGGGCCGGACTCGCCATCGCTGAGACCGACAGCGTGCTGCGGCGTCTGGCCGGGCGCGACCTCCTCATTCTCAACGTTGCCGGCCGGATAGGCGGCGCCTATCCGTTCACCGATGGTCCGACTGAGCATCACGTCGAGACCGGCGGGCTCTCCGTGGGCGCCATGTGCGCCATCGACGCGCTCGGCGTCGGGGCGATGCTGGAGCGCGACATCACCGTCCGCTCGGCGTGCCGTCAGTGCGCCCGTGCGCTCGCCATCCACACACGGAGCCACGGCCGCCAACTGGATCAGGTCGAGCCTTCGGGGATCGTCGTCTGGTCCGGCCATCGCTACGCCGCCGGTTGCGCGGCGTCTTCGCTCTGCACCCTGCAGGCCTTCTTCTGCGATGACGCTCACCTGGAGACCTGGCGCACGAACAGCCTGGCCGCCGGTCAGGACGGGGTGCGCCTGAGCCTGTCCGAAGCGCTGGAGGTCGGCCGCGCGATCTTCGCGCCGATGCGGATGGAGTTGCGGCCATGGCCTACGACCTGATCGTCATCGGCAGCGGCACGGCGGCCCAGGTTGCCGTTGCGAAGGTCCGCGCCGCCGGCTGGTCCGTCGCCGTGATCGATCACCGGCCGTTCGGCGGCACGTGCGCGCTCCGCGGCTGCGATCCCAAGAAGATGCTGGTAAGCGGCGAGGAAGCGATCGACGCGGCCAGGCGCATGGCCGGGCATGGCGTCGAAGGCGCCCTAGCGATCGACTGGCCCGGCCTGATGGGGTTCAAGCGGACCTTCACCGATCCCATCCCCGCCAAACAAGAACATCGCTACGCCGAGTTGGGCGTCGACGCCGTCCACGGGCTCGCCCGCTTCGCCGCCCCAGACACGATCGAGGTGGACGGCCGGACCTTGCAGGCCCGCCACGTGCTGATCGCTACCGGGGCGCGGCCGATCCCGCTTGGCATCCCGGGCGAGGGACTGGTCGTCACGAGCGACACCTTCATGGAGCTTGAACGCCTCCCGCGCCGGATCGTGCTGATCGGCGGCGGCTACGTCGCCGCCGAATTCTCGCACCTGGCGGCGCGCGCCGGGGCCGAGGTCACCATCCTGCAACGGCCTGCGCGGCTGCTGCCGAATTTCGATCCCGACCTGGTCGGCTGGCTCATGCCGCGCTTCCATGAACTCCGCATCGCCGTCGAGACCGGCGCTACGGTCACCCGTGTCGAGCCGGTCCAGGGCGGCCTGCTAGTCCATGCCAGCCGTCCGGGCGCGCCGGACCTCGCTGTCCCGGCCGAACTGGTGGTGCACGCCGCAGGCCGCGGGCCCGACCTCGACGCATTGGACCTCGCGGCGGGCCAGGTCACCGTGCGCGACGGCCGCATGCAGCTAAACGACCATCTGCAAAGCGTCTCCAACCCGCGGGTCTATGCCGCTGGCGACGCGGCCGGCGTCGGGCCGCCCCTGACGCCGGTCTCCAGCCACGACGCCAGGGTGGTGGCCGCCAACCTGTTGGACGGCACGTCGCGCAAGCCGGACTATCGCGGGGTCCCGAGCGTTGCCTTCACCGTGCCGCCGATCGCCGCAGTCGGACTCTCGGAGGCGGAGGCCCGTCGCCGCGGGCTGGTGTTCCGCATCAACGCCGCCTCGACGCCGGACTGGTTCACCGCCCGCCGCTTGGCCGAGCGGGTCTACGGCCACAAGGTGCTGATCGAGGAGCACAGTGACCTGGTCCTCGGCGCGCATCTTGTGGGGCCGGGCGCCGACGAGGTGATCAACCTCTTCGGCCTGGCGATCCGCCACGGCCTGACCGCCGCCGACCTTCGCTCCACCATGTTCGCCTATCCGACCGGCGCATCGGACCTGGGTTACATGCTGTAGCGCTCGCCAATGCCTTAGACTGAAGGCCCTCGGCCGATGTAGGAAAATCTCAGTGTACGAACGCAAGACTGTGACTACGTCTGTCCGAGAGGCGCGAACACTACTAGAATCTACACCTGATTCAGGCCTGCCCTGAGGTGTTCGTGAGCTTTATCGAAGGAACAGAACGCGGTCAGGCCAGCCTGCTTCCGCCTTGCCTCGACGATTATGTCGCCCCGGACGCGCTCGTGCGCATCGTCGATGCGTTCGTCGCCAGTCTCGACCTGACTGAACTGGGTTTTGGCCGCACCGTCGCCGCGTCCACCGGCCGTCCTGGTTACCGCCCGGGCGACATGCTCAGGCTCTATATCTGGGGCTATCTCAACCAGCTCCGATCCTCGCGCCATCTGGAACGCGCATGCACTCGCGACCTTGAAGCGCTCTGGTTGCTCCGCCGATTGGCCCCAGACTACCGCACGATCGCCGCCTTCCGGCACGACAACCCGGAAGCCATCATCGCTTCGAGCGCCGCCTTTATTCAGTTCTGCAGGGAAGCCGGCCTGATCAGCGGCCGTCTCGTCGCGCTGGATGGGACCAAGATGCGCGCGGTCGCCAGCTCCAAGAATATCGCCGGCGCAGATCGGCTTGCGCGCGACCTGGCGCACACGGAAAAGGAGATCGGCTACTACCTGGACCGGCTCGACATCATGGACGAGGCGTCGGCCAAGGGCTTCGACGATCAGCCGAAGCACCGCCAGGCGTTTACGGATGCAATCGCCGCTCTGCGCCGCCGAAAGGATCGTCTTGTGCGCCGCCAGCAGGTTTTGGCGGATCGCGATGAGAAGGTGCTCGTTTTCGGCGAGCCTGACGCCAAGCCTATGGGCTACGGCCGCGCGCCCAAGTTCCCTGCGTACAACATGCAAAGCGTCGTCGATGTCGACAGCGGACTGATCATTCATCACGACGTCGCCAACGAGGCGAACGACAGCCAACTCCTTCACCCCATGTCGCTGGCGGCGATGGAGGTGTTGGAGATCGACCGGCTCAAAATCCTGGCCGATGGCGGCTACTCGAACGCCCAGGCTGTCGCCGAATGTGAGCGTGACAACATCGAGGTGGCTGCGCCGATCAAGCGTGGCGCGATGAGCTCCGACTTCTTCCGGCCGATCCAGTTTACCTACGATGAAGTGTCCGACACCATCCGATGTCCGGCCGGCGAGACCCTGAGGCCGTCGGGCAAGCACACGCGCAACCGCGCCATCCGATACCGAACGTCCACGTGCAAGGACTGTCGACTGAAATCCCGATGCACGCCCGGCGCCCAGAGGACGATCCATCGACTTTTCGATCAGGCGGCCCTCGATCGGATGGAGGCTAGGATCTACGCCGATCCGAGCTTGATGGTGACGCGCCGATGTACTGTTGAGCACCCGTTCGGCACGATTAAGCGAATGTCGGGCGGCGGCAGATTCCTCACACGAGGGCTCAGAGCGGTGAAAGCGGAGGCCGCGCTCTCGATCTTGGCTTTCAACATCCTCCACGCGGTGAACGCCTTCGGTGCGGAGCGTCTAACGCCAGCGGCCTGAGCCGCACGGCGCTTCGCTGCAGTCGCCGGTGCTCTGTGCCGCCGAGTTTTGGCACAGCCTGCCCCGCAACGCCCCGAGAGCGAGAGTGCGGACGGATCTTCCGTGACGGGTTGAGGGCTGGGAGAGAGGCTCCCGGCGCCCGTCATGGAGTTTATCCCGATGGCCAGAATGGATCGCGCCGCGCGTCGTACCGGCGACCGCACCAATCTCTATGACGACATCACCAACAAGATCATCGCCGAACTCGAGGATGGCCGGCTTCCCTGGGTCCAGCCCTGGGGTACAGCTGCGGCGAAGGCGCCGCTCGCCATGCCGAGGAATGCGGCGACCTCCCGTCAGTATTCCGGCATCAACGTCCTGATCCTTTGGGGCGCCGTGATCCAGCACGGCTTTCCTTCCCAGCATTGGCTGACCTTTCGCCAGGCGCTCGCCCTCGGCGGAAACGTGCGGAAGGGCGAGCACGGCACGACCATCGTCTATGCTGACCGCTTTGTGCCCGACGACGAAAAGCGCCGCGCACGCGAGACCGGCGAAG
>MKVK01000029.1 GCA_001898825.1 Magnetospirillum sp. 64-120 | reverse complement strand
CTTTCAGGATGCCGATGATCTGTTCCTCGCTGAACCGGCTGCGTTTCATAAGTCCGTCTCCGTAGATGGCGGACTCTACCCAAATTTGGAGGAGTTTTCCGGTCTCAGGTCACAAAGGCCGCGAAACAACGCTTCCAATACCGCCATTTTGTACGTGGGTTTCCTTTGACATCACAAAGCCAATCAAAGAGCAAATAGACAACGCGAAATCCACCCTTCTTGATCTACAAGAGGAAATGACGAGGAGATTTGGCGTTGAACCGGAGAGCCGACGGAAACGCATGGATAAGTGGAGAAATTACCTGCGCGCCTTGGATGCACGTGAGGATGGTCAGACATTAGCAACTATCGCCAGGGAGATACTTGCGCCAAATAATTTGAGAGTTGATGAGCAGACCGCTTACGACGTTCTAAATCAGGCCAAAGCTTTGATGCATAATTTCCCGAGGTAAGAAATAAGGCTGTACCGTTATTCCCGGAATGATTTCCGCGAGTGACCCGCGCTAATTGTGGTGCGTTGTTAACCACGATGGAGCACCAGAGCATGCAGCCAAACAACAATGCCCAATCCCCCCTAGCCTACGGCATTAACGACGCCTTGGCCGTCGTGCCCGTGGGGCGCTCGCTTTTGTATCAGGAAATCAAGGCGGGCAATCTGCGCACATTCAAAATCAAAAATCGGACGCTCATTGCATCCGATGACCTTTCCGCATGGCTGGAAAGTCACAGGCGCGCCGTCGCCTGAAATGAAGCGCCCCGGCTAACCGCAGCCACGGCGCCGGGGCAAATCGCGTTAGCTCTCGTTTCGGAGAAATCCAACTTGATGAAGTTACCTCAAGCCGCCTTTGGCGGCAACGCCTTTGGCTTGCCTACTGCCCGCCATCGCCGCCCCGAACCGGCGACATATCCGGCCCGATGGATTGGGCGCCGCTGCAACGTGTCGCCCACCGTCGCCCGGCTGGTGTCCGAAGCTCATTTCGGGGAGGTGCGCCAATGAAAATCGCCGCCACCTTTCTCCGCGCCGTCGTCACGGGACCGGATGGGGCCACACGGCCCCTCATCGTCACCGGGCGCCTTGCGTGGGCCTTGGGGCACCTCATTGAAGCCGGAAACAAGGGATGCACGCCCCTTGATAACCCCGGCCCGCGATGGTCGGCCTATGTCCACAAGCTCCGAACCGATTTCGGGTTGGATATCGAAACCGTCCACGAACAACACGAGGGACCGTATCCGGGAACCCATGCCCGATACGTCCTGCGGTCGCAGGTGGACTTGATCCGCGAGGTTTGAAGCTGACCGGGAAGGGGGCAATGCGCCCCCTCCCACCAAGGAAGCGCGCCATTCTCGCCACCAAATTTTACGGAAATAAAAAATGGAAACTATTTCCCTCTGCTACACGCAGCAACACAAGGAAATCTGCGGCTTTCAACGACGTAAGGCACATCACCTCCCTAGCCACATATATAATAGTATGAAGTCTATTTCAAAAATAACACACAAACATCTTAGCATGAGTGACGCAGAAAGCCTTATTGCTGCCGTTCTGTACGGAGAATCCCAATATCAACATTGGCGAGGCATTACCATCAATCTGACAATGCTGGACGCGCCCCAGGCGGTAGAAACCACCATGCGAGTCCTCATGGACCATTTGCGGCACTGGCAGGAAAGGAACGGCGCCCCACCATTTTGGGCATGGGTCCGCGAGCAAGGCTCTGTCCTCGGGGACCATGTCCACATTCTCGCCGCCGCCCCGCCCCGAACCGGCCACGCCCTTAGGCGAGATATAACCCGCTGGTTACGCGGCCCAACCATCCGGGGCGAGGTCTTGCCCAACACGCTGCATATTCGTCAAACCCTCGCGGTTGGATGGCTGATCTATGTGTGCAAGACGGTCACACCCACCGATGCGGCAACCCTATCCGCGCGGTCGGGAATCCGCATTCGCCCTGAAAAGCCGGGAGGCCCGGTCATTGGACAACGACGGGGTATCGCTCGATGCCTAGGCCCAAAGACCCGCAACGCTGTTTTACTCAAGATGCCCTGGGCAGCGAGCAACACCGCAACTCATGGCACAGTGGACGCTTGAGGCATCGGCTGGCACTATCAGCCCCTAGGTTGTGAATGGTGACACACATGTCGATTAAAATTACATGTCCACATTGCGGTAAAGACAACGAATTGGATGCCAAGCGTTGCTGGGGGTGCAAAAGGGAAATCCCATATGAATTGTACCAAGCCGCCATGGAAAAGGCCGAAGCAGAACGGCTCGCCAATGACGAGGGATTGCGGCAGCAACGGCGGGCAGCAGCGGAAGAGCGGGCAGAGGCGGAAGCTGCTTTTACCGCTGGCGACGTGGGCCGTATTCCACCCCACCTACGAGAAGATTTTGCGTCTCGCATCCCATTAAGCACCTCCCCCTTCATCTACAGCCATGAAATTGCGGAGGTGATGGGAGTAGTTACCGCAGAATGCGTGTTCGGGATGAATATATTTAAAGACCTTGTAATGAGCATGACCGACCTTCTCGGAGGTCGCAGCAAAACAGCACAGAAAGCATTTCGGGATGCGCGAGAGATTTGTTTGACCGAGTTGCGTAAGGAGGCCATGCGAGTTGGCGGAAATGCGGTTATATCCATAGACCTAGACTACAGTGAAATTGGCGGACAAAGCAAAGGAATGCTATTTCTTGTCGCATCCGGCACGTCAGTTAAATTGAAGCCAAACGTATGATTAAAAATAACTATCTAGAAAACGATATTTATGCACATTTTCGTCTGCGGAAGATTTATTATATCAAGTGATTTCGGCAAAACTGACGACGCGAACAATGGGTGGCATGGGTTCCGGTGGGTGGAATAAGAAGCATCGGCCAACCACCGCCGACGCCTTCGCGCTGGACGTGGGCAGCTTGCGCCGCGCCGGGGCGCTGGTTCCCGGCTGGTCCGGTGGGTGGCAATGGACCCGCAACGGCGAACGCGCGGCAGATATCCGCATCAATGCCACCGATACCGGCTTGGTCCTGAACTATCGCACCCGAACGGGCACCAGCCCTTGGCGGGAGGTTTCTCAGGGTGTGCTTGTTCACTGGATGCCTTGCCGCTTTGGCGGGAAGCGCCCGCTCCTCTGCTGTCCCAAATGTGGCCGATCCGGCGTCAAGCTTTGGCTGTTGGGCGCCGTCGCCTGCCGCACCTGTCACGGCCTGACCTACCCCGTGCAGACTGAAAGCGAAGATGACCGGCTCTTTCGTCGGGCAAACAAGATACGGATACGGTTGGGCGGCGAACCCGGCTTGTCCTACTCATTACCTCGACGCCCCAAGGGGATGCACCATCGCACCTATGACCGTCTGACACGCGAAATCTTTGATATAGAATGGCAGTTGGAAGCCATGCTATCCGCGAAATGGCAACGGATATGCAGCCGCTTAGGGTTAGAGGCCACGGGGCTGGATTTCCCCTAACCACGAACAGCACCGAACAGCAACCCAACACAGAATAGCGGCATTATGTAGCAAACGCACCTTCCGACGCCTCCCACCCCCTCCAATGAGGGGGTAGGCTCCGAATGCTTAACTGCATTCGGAGATAGAGCGATGGCTGAGAGCCATGTGGTATCGGCGCTGAGGCACAAGCGCGGGGAGATCGCCGGGGAAATCATTGCCGCCGAGCGCCGCATTACCGACCTTCGGGCCGCGCTGGTGCATGTGGACGCCACCTTGAAGCTGTTCGCCGGCAGCGAGGCCAATCCCGAAGCCATTCCGCCCCGCCTTCCGAAGCCAACCCGAGCACTGCCGGCGCCATCGGGCCGAGGCGACATCACGCGGGCGGTCTTGGACGTGCTGCGGCAAACCGATTGCAGCCTGTCATCGGCAGACATAGCCGAAAATGTGGCTCAGACACTTGGCATTGTGCTGGATACCAGCGCCCGCCGGCAGGCGTTCAACGAGCAAATCCGCAACGCCCTATACCGCCAGCGGGACCGAGGCATATTGGTCAACGTAAAGGACGGGTTGCGGGTGCTCTGGCGAGTGGCCGACTGATCGCCAACCCGCCCATTTTGTCCCAATAGCCTAACGCACTGATTATGCTTGTGATATAGGCATTTCCGCCCCGAAACCTATTGGGACAAAATGGGCGGCTAAGGGCTTGGAAGAAGAAGGGGCTGAGGGCGTTACGCCCGGCGGCGCTGCCAGTAGCCCGACCAGTCCACGGACACCGGCTGCGCCAGGGCGAGGCCCAGGAGCCGGCCGACCTGCCCGCCGTTCGACTGCCGGCGGTGATCTTCGCGCCAAGCCATTTCAGCGGCATAGCGGCCCAGGTACAGGGCGCCGATGTGGTGGTGCTGGCCCCATTCGGCGCGGCGCAGGCGGGAGAAGAACGATTCCGCCAGATTGGTGCAGGCGCCGTCCAGGCTGTACGCCACCTGATGGTTAATGCGCTTCATTTCGTAGCGGGCGTGCAGATCGTCCCAGGACGCGGCCTCGTCGGCATGAACGATGGTGCCCTTGGCAACCCGGTTCTTGACCATGCTGACGCCTTCGGCCTCGCTGGTGAGCGCGAACGGCAGGGTGCGGCCCTCGCGTTGGCGCAGCACCACCACGCACTTGCGCTTACCGTTCATGTTCTCGGCCAGGCGCCGGTCAACCCGGTCTTCCTTGCGGTTGGCCGGGCGGACGTGGCCGCCGACATAGCAGCCGTCCACCTCAACGGTGCCGTTCAGCACCATGCCCTTCAATTCCGCCGCCATGGCCTCGCGCAGCTTGTGCGTCAGCACGAAGGCGGTCTTGTACTGGACGCCGAGATCGCGGGCCAGTTGGAGGGATGAAATGCCCTTGGCCGCATTGATGAAGATGACGATGGCGAGGAGGTAATCCCGGATCGTCAGCTTCCGGCTGGCGAAGATCGTCCCCGAGGTCATCGAGAACTGCTTGCCGCAGCCCTTGCACTTGAAGATGCGCCGCGAGGTGTATTCGTAGCAGGCGAGGCAACCGCAATCTGGGCAGACCGGCTCGCCCTCGGTCGAGGCCCAGCGGATCGACCGGAACATGGTTATCGCCTCGTCATCGGTCATCCGCATCACGTCGCGCAACGACAGGCTCCGCGCCTTGGCGCTGAGAAGGAAGTGCTGTCCGTGGTTCTTGCGAGGCATGGCGTGACACCGTGTCATTAACCAGTGACTTTCAGTGTAGTCACATTTTAATGACACATCAACACATAACGTCATTGCGGCATGAATTAATGACATGGAAATATGTCTTGCTTTCATCCTCGCATGACGTACACTCATGGTGTAATGATACGAGCCATGACCTACGACGAATTCCAGCGCCACGTCGGCAAAGCGGGCCTCACGTTGAAGGCCTTTGCCGAACTGGTGCGGATGAACCGGATCTCGCTGTCCAACCTTGCCAAGAAGGGCGAGGTGCCGACGCACCTGGCTGTCATCGCGGCCCTTTTGGGTGAGATGGCCGATAAGGGGATCGACTACCGTGAGGTGCTTTCCCGTATCGCCATCGCCCCGAAGAAGCCTCGGGGCGCCGGCAAGCGCGGCAAGTTCGGCGGTGACAAGCAGGAGGAGCTGTTCACGGAAGGCAAGGCGCCCAAGCGGACAGCAGACAAGGGCGTTCCCGGAACGCACTAGGAACACCCTTGGCGAACAGACGAAGAACGCTTATTGTATACGGACTACGACGGGCTGGCTTACAGCCGGACTCAAGGGGAGCGGCAAACGATGACCACGCAACGCCTCACTGCGATCGACCTGTTCTGCGGCGCTGGCGGCCTGTCCGAAGGCTTCCGGCAGGCCGGTTACACCGTTGTCGCCGGCAATGACATCGAGGCCGCCGCCGGGGAGACCTACAAGGCCACCCACCCCGACGCCGAATTCATCCTCGGCCCCATCCAGGATGTGACCGTGGAACGGCTGTGCAAGGCCAGCGGCCTCCGGCCTGGTGAACTGGACGTGCTCCTTGGTGGCCCACCCTGCCAAGCCTATTCGGTCAACAATCACCAGCGCGGCATGCATGATGCCCGCGCCAGCCTGTTCCGTGAATATCTGCGGATCGTTAAGGGCATGAACCCAAAGTGGGTGGTCATTGAGAACGTGACCGGCATCACCTCCATTGCCGGCGGTGCGGTTGTTCAGTCGATCAAGGACGAACTGCGCAAGTTGGGCTATGAGGTGGAGTGCCGCACCCTCAAGGCCGAGGAATACGGGGTTCCCCAGGAACGGCGCCGGGTCGTGTTCATCGGCAACCGCGTGGGCCTGCCCATCGAGTTCCCCGAGCCGACGCACGGCCCCGCCGGCAGTGGCTTGCTGCCGTTCACCACCATCTGGGACGCCATCGGCGACCTTCCGCCCCTCGCCAATGGCGAAAAGGATAAGCTCGCGCTCTATGCCTCGGACCCCGCCAATTCGTTCCAGGCTTACGTCCGCGAGAACGCCGGCCGGATCGTCCTGAACCACGATGCGCCGCGCCTGAGCGCCATCAACGAAGCCCGGATGCGGCACATTCCCATCGGCGGTTCCTGGCGGGATATCCCCCACGACCTGCTTCCCGAGGGCATGAAGAAGGCCAAGCGCAGTGATCACACCAAGCGGTATGGACGCATGCGCCCCGAAGGGCTGTCCTGCACGGTGCTGACGAAGTGCGACATCCATTGGGGGGCTTATATCCACCCCCATCAGGACCGGGCGATCTCCGTCCGCGAAGCTGCCCGCATCCAGGCTTTCCCGGACTCCTTCTTCTTCCATGGCTCCCGGACCGAGCAATACGTCCAGGTCGGCAATGCCGTTCCGCCCCTGCTTGGCCGCAAGGTGGCGGAAGCCATCCGGTCAATCGAAGAGGGTTGCTGCCCCTTGCCCCTGGCGGCGTGCGGCTGAAGCACGCCCCAGGGCGAGATTGATAGCCGCCTCGTAAACGTCCTGCGCAGGCAGGTTCATCGGGGATGTGAAGGCCAACGCCACCTGATCGACCGTCGTGGTGAACTGCCCGGCGAACACGAGAGGGCGGTGTTGGCCTTGAAGCTGTTCCGGCCCAAGCTCATAGCTGCGGAAAGTGATGGTGCCGTTGCCGGGGCGGTATTCGTGGAGTGTGCCGCCCAGCCGCTCCCGGATGCGGTTGTAGACCTGGACCGGGCAGACGAAATACAGCCCCATACGGCACCGGCTCTCCCGGCGCAGGACGTGCCCCTTGTAGATCAGTTGGGGCAGGATGCGCTTGTTGACGTTCTCCCAATTCATCCCGGCTTCGCTGTAACCCGGATTCCGGCCTTGGGCATCAATGTAGGGCTGGCCGGCAAAGAACGTCTGCGCCTGATCGCTGTAATTGCCGGTCGTGTCGATGGTCTGGACCTCAACGGCGGTCAACTCGACCACGTTGCCTTGCTGATCCAGCTTGGCGAGAATCCAGTCCACGTAATATTTCCGGCTCTCGCTCTGGCCGGCACCAGGCGGTCGGGGAAGCGGAAGCTCCTGCCCCCAATACCGCCCAAACACCACCACCTCGCGCCCGGTCATTCTGCCAGCCGCCAAGCGCGGCCGAATGTCGGCAGCAAGGACAAGCTGGGAACCAGCGCCGAAGGCTTCCTCCGCGATCTCCTGGAGCACCTTGAATTGTTCGGCGTAGAGCCTGTTGGGGCAACAGATGATCGGATGGCCGGAAAGCTGGTTGACCGTGCAGGCGCCGTGATTGGGCTTAATGCAGTCGCCAGCGACGAATGGGCACCGCCGGGCGTCCCGGTAGGGCGCCGCCGCCGGATCGAGGGGCCGGAAACCAAAGAATTCGATTATGCTGAGTGCCATAGTCCCGCCCCAACCAAGCCGGGGCATACTTTGAATTGAATCGGCGGGTGGTTCAAGACCCATGGATAGGATCGACAAGGTCACACGCAGCCGGAACATGGCCGCGATCAAGGGTAAAGACACCAAGCCGGAAATGATCGTCCGCCGTCTTCTGCATTCCTTGGGCTACCGTTACCGGCTCCACCGCAAGGACATTCCCGGCAACCCCGATATCGTATTCATCGGGCGCCGCAAGGCCATCCAAGTCCATGGCTGTTTCTGGCACCAGCATTCAGGGTGCAAGGCCGCGCACGTTCCCCTGTCGCGCCTTGAATACTGGCAACCGAAACTTGCCCGGAACGTCAGCCGCGATAGCGCCAGCCTGGAAGCCCTTGGTGCCGCCGGCTGGGATGTGCTGGTCCTCTGGGAATGCGAGATCAGGCGAGGCGGGGATGTCCAGGACCGGCTTGTCCAGTTTCTCGGGCCTCCGGCGGCTTAGGTGTGCTTGCTACATAATGCCGCAGAATAGAAGCAACAGGACCGCGACGACAAAGGCACCATTGCCTTTATGGCGCGGCTTTGCCCCCTCGTTCTGTCTTGCCGCGTTTTCCCTCGCCATAGCGTAGGCTTCCTCGCGCACCAGTTCCGTAAATCGCTGCACGCCCTCTTCCCCGTATTGGGCGAAAACTATTTCCAGAAAGCGCGAGGACGCTTCTGCAATTTCGGCACGGTGGTTTATCGCGTCGGGCGGAACGTTGGACAACATGCGGCGAATCGCCGCCCTGTCGAATGGATTGTCCAAGGTGGGATGTGACATGACCGCCCCCCTAATCTCTGCCGTGCAAAGCCCGGCTCACCGCGTACGGGAACGGTCTAACGCGATGCATCGCTGAAGGCGTCTAGTCGCAACTTTGATGCCGTTTCACCCTGAACAAGCATGCTACGCCCCACGATGCCGCCCATTCCTTGGACTTCAAGAAGCGCCCTATCCCCCTCGCTGACTTTCAGCTTGGTCATATCGTGGCCCGCCCAAAAGTCGTACTCAACAGTGTGAACCCCAGGGGACACCTTCCAGACAACGCAGGCGTCGGAACCGATCAGATAATAGGGGCCTTCGTCCAGCCGAACCCTGTTCGCCACCAATGCCCCGATATCGCCCTTATAGACCACGACATAAGCGCCTACGCTTCCATCTTGGAAGGCATTGGGAACCAGCCGCCCCGCCTGTTGCTCCGATGGGGCCGGAGGTAAGTGCGTACAACCAACCACAGCCAGCGCCAACAGCCCGGCAACAAATGTCTTTATGGTTGTGGTCCGAACGGGTCTCATACGCTAGAGAGTAGCCGGGCCAGATAAACCCGTCCACTTCGATCCGCTCCCACGCGGGAACGCCTTTTCCGTATAATTTCCGTATAAACGACAAAGGCCGCCCGAAGGCAGCCTTAAGTCATTGATTCGCTTGGCGTCCCCAAGGGGATTCGAACCCCTGTTACCGCCGTGAGAGGGCGGTGTCCTAGGCCTCTAGACGATGGGGACGTCTTGGCGCGAGGCGGGCTTTATGCCTGATCCTCGGCCTCTGAGGCAAGGGCTATTTTCGGCTTGGGGGTACGGATGGGAACCGGGCGGAACTGGCCGCGTTTCTCGTCCAGGCGGTGCGCCAGGGTTTGGATGGCCTGGCCGTCCAAGACGCCGATGATCAGCCAGGCCAATTCGGGTTCATGGGCCATGGCGCGGTCGGTGGCGCTGGGGTCGGCGGTGCCGTCGGTGTGGGAATGGTAATGGCCGACGATGCGGTCCTTGGTGCCGCTGTCGCGCAATTCCTTTTCCACCGCAACGCGGATGGCCGGATCCAGTTCGAAACGGTCGTCGGTGGTGGCCAGCAGGTTGCCGGCCGGCACCACTCGGGTGACACGGATCAATTGACCTTTGCCGCGCCCGATGATCAGGCCACAGGCTTCGGCGGGGAAAGCCGCTTCGGCGGCGTCGACCATTTGCTTGGTCAGTTTGGCGTCGATTTGCAGGATCATCGGGCGGCCGGGGCTTCGGGGGTCAAAACAAAGCTGCCCGAGACGGCGCCCGAGGCCGGGTCCAGGATGACGTAGCGTTCCGGCCCCGTGCCGGTCATCCGCAGCACCACGCGTTCGGCGACCACGAGGACCTGGTCGACCCGACTGCCGGCCGGAACCGGCACGGAAACGGCGCCGAAATCTTCGGCTGTCGCCACCGGCGACGCCTTGGTTTTCGTGGCTAATTTCCCGGCCTGGGAGTACAACCCCCACCCCAACAGGGCCAGTCCCGCAACCAGCAGGACGCCCATGAACGCCACCAGGGCCTTGATCGCTTTCATGCCTTCGGATTCAATCCTAATTCGAACATTTTGACGCAAAGACCGATATAGTGACCGATCCCGCCGATACCATCCTTGCCCCCGCCCCGGTCACCGCCGAGGAAGCGGGCAGCCGCCTGGACAAATGGCTGTCGTCCCGTCTGCCCGACCTGTCGCGTACCCGCATCAAGGGGCTGATCGACGACGGTCGAGTGACGGCGACGGGGCAGACCATAACGGACGCGTCGGCGCGGGTCAAACCCGGCCAGGACTTCGTCGTCTCCATCCCCCCCGACCGCCCCGCCGACCCGATCCCCCAGGACATCCCGCTGTCCATCGCCTATGAGGACGGCGACCTGATCGTCATCGACAAGCCGGCCGGCTTGGTGGTCCACCCTGCTCCCGGCAGCCCCGACCAGACCCTGGTCAACGCGCTTTTGGCCCATTGCGGCGACTCGCTGTCCGGCATCGGCGGGGTCAAGCGCCCTGGCATCGTTCACCGCATCGACAAGGACACCAGCGGCCTGTTGGTGGTGGCCAAGAACGACCGCGCCCATCACGGCCTGGCCGAACAATTCGCCGTCCATTCCCTGGAACGGGTCTATCGCGCCCTGGTGTGGGGGACGCCAGTCCCCAGAGAGGGCGAGATCACCGGCAATATCGGTCGCTCCCCCCAGGACCGCAAAAAAATGGCCATCGTCAGCCACGGCGGCAAACCAGCCCTGACCCGCTACCGGGTCTTGAAAAGCTTCGCCGCCGGCACTGTATCGCTGGTGGAATGCCGACTGGCCACCGGGCGCACCCACCAGATTCGCGTGCACATGACATCCATCGGCCACCCCTTGGTCGGCGACCAGGTTTATGGTCGTTCACGTGCGGCAAAGCTGAAGGCCCTGCCCGACGAAGCCCGCCAGGCCTTGACCAGCTTCCCCCGCCAGGCTTTGCATGCAGCGGTACTCGGATTTAACCATCCGATTTCTGGGGCCTTGCTACGCTTCGAAAGCCATATACCCCTTGATATCAACGAGTTGATCGCCACTCTAGAGTCTGTATGATTTTTCATTATACTTGAGTGCTCAACTCTGGCATTCTCCTTTTCAGGCAGATGTGATACCACTTGACCTGAAGCTTGGAAGGTGGCGGCCCGGATGGGAGGACCCTGGCCGCGATCTCGAGACGAGGAGACGAGAGATGACGGCCATATCAAGCACCCTGAACCTGGCGCCCGAAGGCAACCTGTCGCGCTATTTGCAGGAAATCCGCAAGTTCCCCATGCTGGCCCCGGACGAGGAATACCAGCTGGCCAAGCGTTACCACGAGCACGGCGACCTTGACGCCGCCGACCGGCTGATCACCAGCCACTTGCGTCTGGTGGCCAAGATCGCCATGGGCTATCGCGGCTATGGCCTGCCGCTGGGCGAACTGATTTCCGAAGGCAATGTCGGCATGATGCAGGCGGTCAAGCGTTTCGACCCCGACCGCGGCTTCCGTCTGGCCACTTACGCCATGTGGTGGATCAGGGCCGCCGTGCAGGAATACATCCTGCATTCGTGGTCGCTGGTGAAGATGGGCACCACCGCCGCCCAGAAAAAGCTGTTCTTCAACCTGCGCAAGCTGAAAGGCCAGATGCAGGCCATGGACGAAGGCGACCTGCCCCAGGATACGGTCACCACCATCGCCACCAAACTGAACGTGTCGGAAACCGAGGTGGTGAACATGAACCGCCGTCTGGCCAGCCCCGACCATTCGCTGAATGCGCCGGTGCGCATGGATGGCGAAGGCGAATGGCAGGATTGGCTGGTGGACGACCGCGACGACCAGGAAACCGAGCTGGCCGACCGGCAGGAACGCGGCATCCGCAACAAGATGCTGAGCACCGCCATGGAAACGCTGAACGAGCGTGAACGTTCGATCCTGAGCCAGCGGCGGCTGCAGGAAAACCCGGCCACCCTGGAAGATCTGTCGCAGCAATACGGCATCAGCCGCGAACGGGTGCGCCAGATCGAGGTGCGGGCTTTCGAGAAACTGCAAAAAGTGATTCGCGGCGCTTCCGCCTGATATCAAACGCCGCCGAGAAGGGCGTCCTGCGGGACGCCCTTTTTTTTATGAGCCCTTCTTGGTGACTTCCGGCCCCCATTCCTCGACCAGACGCTTTTGCGCCGATTTCAAGGCGCTGACCCGGCGGTCGGTGGTGAAGGCCAGCCAGCTTTTGACCACGGGCGGCGTCGCCATGTACATGAGCCAGCCGATGGCCGAACAGCCATAAGCCCACAACAGCACAGAGGCGTCGGACAGCATGTTCAGCGCTTCGTCCAGAGTGTGGACGCCGAACCACAAATCGAACAGATAGGGGATGATGCCGGCGAAGTTGAAACCGCCGACACACAGCCAGCCGAACTTGTTCTTGCCCTTTTCCCCGGCCCAGGCGCCCAGCGTGGGCAGCCCGCAGAAAAACAGAAGCGTGACGGTGGGCAGGGAAAACGGCACCAGACCGGCCAGGATCAGCAGCACCACGATCTTGTTGCTGCCGCCACCGCCGCCCTTCTTGGCCTTGGCCGCCATCTGCGCCTGTTTGACCGCCGAGACTTTCTTCGCCATGTCCGCCTACCACACCCGCATGATGACGACGATGGTGGTGGTGATCATCGCCACCATGATGCCCAGCACCGACGCGGTCTGACGCCCGATGCGGTCGGCTTCGTCCTTGCGTTCGTCGTCGTCGCTTTGGACCCGCTTGATTTCCTCTTCCGCCGCTTGATACTGGGCCTGGGCCCAAGCGAATTCGTTATGGTCCTTTTCGCGGGCTTCCTGGTTTTCCAACAGGTTGTAGATCTCGACGATGGACCCGCGCCGGATCATCTTGGGCAGGTCCTTTTCCAGTTCCTTGCGCTTGTCGCGGGAATGGAAGGCGCCGACCACCGGCCCGGCCATGGCGCCGCACCACGCCGCCAGGGCCGGCAGCGATTCCGGCCCCAGGCGGTACTGGAAAACCGCATACATATTAAGCAGCGACAGCAACGCCTTGCCCGGTTCGGGATCGTTCAACCCCTCCAGATTGCGGTCGATGTCGCTGCGCGCCCGCGCCCCCATGAAGGCGGCGATATGGCGGTCCACCGGCGGCGCCTTGGAATCGCTGCGCTTACCGGCGGCGGCATTCAGCGCCGGCAGCAATTCCTTCAATTCGGTGATGTATTCCTCGCCCAGCAGCGGACTTTGGCAGGGCAACGCGTCGTTCAGTTCGTACAGGCAGCGTTCCAGCCCGAAACCCATGCCGGTCTTCGACAGGTAATTCTTCAATTCGCGGAAATTGCCTTCCATCAGCGAATTGTCGGGCAGGTAATGGTGACGGGCTTCGAACCACAGGCGCGGCACTTCGCGCAGGATGATTTCCACCAGCAGCCGGGTGTCGCCCTTTTGCGCCATCACCGCCGCCAACGCCGAGCCGAAGCCGTCGGGCATGGCGTTGAAGCCCTTGTAGCGGATGGGAGCGGTGGGATCGAGGATGTTGAGCACCTTGCACAGCATCAGGTCGGACGCCGAGCGTTTGTCGCCACTGCCGGTCAACGCCATGCGCACCACGTCGGACACCACTTGCGCCCGGTCCTTGTCTTCCACGGCGCGGCGCAGCCACAGTTCCAGCTTGCCTTCCAGCACCGGCGGAATGGCCGCTTCCCAGTTCCTGGCCATGGCCTGGGAAAGTTCACGACAGTTGAAATATTCCTTGCCGTTGAACGGGAAGCCGCGGGCGGCACGCTTTTCCACCCGCTGCTGCAAGGGCGACAGACGCCGCCCCGACAGCCACAAGTCCAGGGATTCGATGTTCCAGCGCTGGTCCGGGTCGTCGCACAACAGACCGCGCAGCAATTCCACCAGGGCCAGGGGCAGGCGCTCGTCCCCCACCAAGGTGGCGTAAGACCCCTGCTGGATCTTCTGCTTCAGCAGATGTTCTTCGTCCAGGTGAGCCACCGGATTGCGGCCCAGATAAGCGAAGACGATGGTGACGCCCAGCGCATAAAGGTCGTCGGAATAGGTGCCCGAACCGCGCGCCACCGGATTGGCCATGCCGGCTTCGACGCTTTCGAACACCATGGGCTGATCGAAGGCCGGCGGCGTGGTGACGCAGTCCCCCAACGCCAGCCGTTCGCCGGCATCGTCCATGAAAAACAGGTTGGTGGCGCGAATGGCGCGGTGGGTGATGCCGCGGTTGGTCAGTTCCTTGATGGTGTTGACCAAGGGTTCGATGACCTTGCGGCCGATCTCGTATTCGTCGAAGCGCTTGAATTCCTTGCGCAAGGACGTGGTCAGGCGCTGCCCCACCGGGCGTTCATAGACCACGGTCATGCATTGGCGGCCCAAAGGCGGCCAATTCATCGCCCCCCATTCCACCAATTGCACCAAGCCGGGGGTCTGCACCCCTTTCAGCGCCCGCATGACGTTGACGCGGGGCGGCAACTCGGGGCGACAGATCAGGGCGTAAAGCTGACGGTTGGCGTCGCGCTTGTCCTCGGCCACGAAGGCTTCGGCGTTGGGCGTCGACAATTCGGGAATCGGCTGGTTGGAACGGATCAGATAGCGGTCACGCAGCACGCCGGGCGGCCCGGCGGCGGCGGCCGGGCTTTCCTGCACTGTTTCATTGGCCTCAGCGGCTTCCGCCATTCTCGCGTCCGTCCCTGTCAGCTTTGGCGCCCACGCCGTCTTCCTTTTTAAGGTGCTGGCGGCGCGGGCTCAAGCCTTGTCAGCCGTCACGAAGCGAAAGGATCGGTAACCAGGATGGTGTCCTCGCGCTCGGGGCTGGTGGACAGCATGGATACCGGGGTTTCGATCAGTTCTTCGATACGACGGATGTACTTGATGGCGGTGGCCGGAAGATCGACCCACGACCGGGCGCCACGGGTGGATTCGCTCCAGCCCGAGATGGTCTCGTAGATGGGCTCGACCTCGGCCTGGGCGCTTTGCGACGCCGGCAGATGGTTGATGATCTCGCCCTTGTACTTGTAAGCGGTGCAGATCTTCAGCTCTTCGATGCCGTCCAGAACGTCCAGCTTGGTCAGCGCGATGCCGTTGACACCGCCCACCTTCATGGCCTGACGCACCAGAACCGCGTCGAACCAGCCGCAACGACGGCGACGCCCGGTGACGGTACCGAATTCATGACCGCGATCGCCGATCAGATGGCCGATCTCGTTGTCCTGTTCGGTGGGGAACGGACCGGCGCCGACGCGGGTGGTGTAGGCCTTGCAGATGCCCAGCACATAGCCCACCTGCCCCGGACCGACGCCCGAGCCGGTGCCGGCATTGCCCGACACGGTGGACGACGAGGTGACGAAGGGATAGGTGCCGTGGTCGACATCCAGCATGGCGCCCTGGGCGCCTTCGAACAGCACCCGCTTGCGGGTGTGGCGGATTTCGTCCAGGCGCTGCCAGACCACGTCGGCGAAGGGCAGGATCTTGGGAGCCACTTCCTTGATCTGGCGCAGCACGTCCTGACCGTCCAGCGGCTTGGCGCCCAAACCCGCCAGCAACGCGTTGTGGTGGGTCATCAGCTTGTCCAGCTTGGCTTCCAGCACCCGGTCGTCGGCCAGATCGCAGACACGGATGGCGCGGCGGCCGACACGGTCTTCATAGGCCGGGCCGATGCCGCGGCCGGTGGTGCCGATCTTGGCGGAGCCCGAGGCTTCTTCGCGGGCGCGGTCCAGATGGCCGTGCAGCGGCAGGATCAGGCAGGCGTTCTCCGCGATCTTCAGCACGTCTGGGGTGATGTTGACGCCCTGGTCCTGGATGCGCTTGATCTCGTCCAGCAGCGCCCAAGGGTCGACCACCACACCGTTGCCGATGATGGACAGCTTGCCGCGCACCACGCCCGAAGGCAGCAGCGACAGCTTGTAGGTCACGCCGTTGATGACCAGGGTATGGCCGGCATTGTGGCCGCCCTGGAAACGCACCACCACGTCGGCCCGCTCGGACAGCCAGTCGACGACCTTGCCCTTGCCTTCGTCGCCCCACTGGGCGCCGACCACCGCAACATTCGCCATCTTCGTAAAATCCCTATTCCACAGACTTGACGCCATCGGCCAACAAAACGTGGCCGCAACCCATACGCTTGGCTTCGGCGGCATTATCGTCCACCGCCCGCAATCCCGCCACCGTTATCCATCCCTGGGCCCGAAGTGCCTGGGCATAAGCCCTGGGCGCCCCGGCCGGCACGAAGATGCGCTTGACCGGTTCGGGACCGGGCAGCGCCGCCACGATGGTATCCAGGAACAAGGTGGCGCCGGTGGACGGCTCGCAGCCGCCGGCCATGTAGCGGCCGCCCCGCCCCAATTCGCCCGCGATGTTCTGGGCGAACAGGGTAAAGGAAATGCCGCTATGATATTCGAAGCCGCGGTTTTCCACCGGATCGATGGTGATGGTCACCTCGGGGGCCGCATCCTTGATCAGCGCCACCACCTGGGCCAGACGGTCGCGCTCGGCGGCGGCGGCCGGCGGCAGTTCCAGCGCGGCCAGGATGGACAAAGCCCGCTCGGCCGGGCCGGCGGCCTTCAGCAACGCCGACAACAGCGGTGCGGCGACGCCGCCCAGGGCCAGAACGGCGGCGGCGTCCTTGTGGTCCAAGGACCCCCGCAAGGATTCCTGATCCACGTTCAAACCGTCCAGGATGGCCGGAACCAAAGTGGGCAGGGACAGGTCGACCGAAACGCCGGGCACCCCCAGGGCGACCAAGGCCTCGGCCGCCAGGATCGCCACTTCGGCGTCGGCTTCGGGGCAGTCGGCACCGATCAATTCGATGCCGGCCTGACCGAACTGGCGTTCGGGGCGCAGTTGGGTGCCCTTCACCCGCAGCACCTGACCGGCATAGGACAGACGCAGGGGGCGCGGCGAACCGGCCAGACGGGTCCGCGCGATGCGGGCCACCTGCGGCGTCATGTCGGGCCGCAGGCCCATCATGCGCTGGGTCACCGGGTCCATGACGCGGAAGCACTGCTTGGCCATGGCGGCATTGGAATCCGCCAGCAGCGTGTCTTCGAACTCGATCAGCGGCGGCTTGACCCGGTCATAGCCTTGGGCGGCGAAATGAGCGGTGACGCGGCTGACCACGTCGGCCTCGAATTCGGCGTCCAGGGGAAGAATGTCACGCAGGCCGTTAGGCAACAGCGCGGCTTTGGCGGAATCATTCATGGAATTCGGCATTACGCATGGTGGCGGATACGCACGGCCCGACCGGACCGCGACGATTGCCCGGTTTAGCCTGTTTGCCCCCCAGGGGCAAACGGAAAACAAAAACGATCAGAACTTGCCGCGCGAACCCAGGCGGTCCAGGGCGTCCATCACCCCCTTGGAAGCCTCGGCCGCCAATTGCACGCACTCCAAGGCGCCATCCATGTCGCCGGCCTGATAGCGCCGGGCCGCCTCGATGCCGTGCTGGTGGACCAGGCGGTGCGGCTCGTCCAGATCGGTGAAGGCGGGATGGTTGCGGATGCCGGGATCGGTGACGCCCGAACACCACTTGCCCAGGCGGCACTGGGTGTGGTCGGCCAGTTCGTCAGGGCGCAGGGTTTCGCGCCCCACCAGCATGTCGGCCAGACGCTTGCGCCAGATCATGTGGTCGGACTTGGCTACGTGAATGGTCAAATCGGTGATTTCCAGCTTGGCCATGTCGCCCAAGGTCTGGGCGATCAGCTTGGCGGCGCGGTCCATTTCCGACGCCACCTGACCGATGGTGGCGACGTTGCGCCCCGACATCTCGGCGATGACGCCGACACCATGCGACATTTCCTCGGACGCGGCTTCCTGCTGGGTCAGGATGCTGGCGATGCCCTGCATGCGGCTGGTGACGTCTGCCACCTGGGCGGAAACCTGTCCCATGCTGTCGCCGGCCTGGGCGATCACCGCCTGACCGGTTTCCACCGCCCGGGCGCCGTCTTCCATGGTGCCGACGATTTGCGCCATTTCCTGGCGCAGGGTTTCGATGCGGCAGCGAATGTCGACGGTGGCCTTGGCGGTCTGGTTGGCCAGGTGCTTGACCTCGTTGGCGACCACGGCGAAGCCCTTGCCGGCCTCGCCGGCGCGGGCCGCCTCGATGGTGGCGTTGAGCGCCAAAAGGTTGGTTTGCCGGGCGATGGCTTCGATCTGGTTGACGATGTCGCCGATCTGGGCCGAGGCCTGGCCCAGGCTTTCCACCTTGCCGCCAGCCGCCGCCACCGCGTCGGCGATGGCCTGCATGGACCGCACCGCCTTTTCCGATGCCTGACGCCCGGCCTCGACGCTGGCTTCAGCGGCCTGGGCCTGCTGGGCGGCGGCGTTGGAATTTTCCGCGATCTGTTCGACACTGGTGTGCAGTTGCTCGGCGGCGGCGGCGATGGTCTGGCTGCGGCGGTCGGATTCGGTCACTGCGCGCATCATGCCGGCGGTTTCGGTCACCGCTTCGTTGATGTTGACCGACATTTCCACGTTGCGCTTGAGTTCGGCCAAGGCACGCGCTTCCAGATGGCCGGCCAGATTCTTGATCTTCCTGCTGACGCTGCACTGGCCTTCGGGAACCGACAGGTAGCGGCCGGCCAGGATCATGTCCACCATCTCGTCGATCAGCGCCAGACGCTCGGCGGTGATCGCCTCGTCCGCGATGCTTTGGTCGACGGCAGCGATCTGCGGCTGCGCCTTACGTGACGTGAACATGCCCTTCCCCCCTTGCGACAACCGGCGCCTTGAGCGCCCCCGCCATATCAATGATTGACATTCATCAATCAACTTTTGGGGTAGCGGTATACGTCTTTGGAAGTAATTTTCGCAAGTCATAAAACAGCAACACCCCCTTTCCGCCGCAACGGAAAGGGGGTGTCACAAGGGCAAGATCAGAAGCTGAGCGACTTTGCCTGGACCACGTGCGGCAGGCTGCGCACCGCTTCCAGAATTTCGTCGGTCAGCGGCTGGTCCACCTGGGTCAGCAAGATGGCGTCGCCGCCGGCTTCGGCGCGGCCCAGATGGAAAGTGGCGATGTTGACCCCCTTGGCCCCCAGCAACGACCCCAGGGCGCCGATGAAGCCCGGCTTGTCCTGGTTGGTGACGTACAGCATATGGTTGCCCAGTTCGGCTTCGATGGGGATACCCTTGATTTCCACCACACGCGGCTTGTCGCCGCCGAACAAGGTGCCAGCCACCGAACGGGTGCGCTGTTCGGTGATCAGGGTGACACGGATCAGCGTGTTGTAGTCGCCGGTGCGTTCGTTGGTGACTTCCGACACCTCGATACCGCGAGCCTTGGCCACCAGCGGCGCGTTGACCATGTTGACCGATTCCATCATCGGCCGCAGCACGCAGGCCAGCACCACGGCGGTCAGCGGCTTGGTGTTCAGCGCCGCCACATGGCCCTCGTATTCCACCTGAACCGCCTTGATGGCATGTTCGGTCAACTGCCCGGCGAAGCCGCCCAACTGCTCGGCCAGCTTCAGGTACGGATACAACTTGGGGGCGTCCTCGGCGGTGATGGCGGCCATGTTCAGCGCGTTGGCGACGATGCCGGACAACAGGAAGTCGGACATCTGTTCCGCCACCTGCAGCGCCTGGTTTTCCTGGGCCTCGGCGGTGGAAGCCCCCAGATGCGGGGTGCACACCACCTGTTCCAGGCCGAACAGCGGATTTTCGGTGGCCGGTTCCACCTGATAGACGTCGAGCGCGGCCCCCGCCACCTTGCCGGCGACGATGGCGTCGCGCAGGTCGGCTTCGTTGATCAGCCCGCCGCGGGCGCAGTTGACGATGCGCACGCCGTCCTTCATCAGGGCGATGGAATCGGCGCAGATCAGGTTGCGGGTGGCTTCGGTCAACGGCGTGTGCAGGCTGATGAAATCGGCGCGGGCGAACAGCGTGGGCAGGTCCACCTTTTCGATGCACATGTCGTGGGCGCGGCCTTCCGACAGGAAGGGGTCGAAGGCGATGACCCGCATGCCGATTCCCAGGGCGCGATTGGCGACCAGAGCGCCGATGTTGCCCGAACCGACGACGCCCAGGGTCTTGCCGGTCAGCTCGACCCCCATGAACCGGTTCTTTTCCCACTTGCCCTGATGGGTGGACGCGTTGGCAGCCGGGATTTGACGGGCCATGGCGAACATCATGGCGATGGCGTGTTCGGCGGTGGTCACCGAATTGCCGAACGGCGTGTTCATCACCACCACGCCACGGTCGGTGGCGGCGTGCAGGTCGATGTTTTCGGTGCCGATGCCGGCGCGGCCGATCACCTTCAGATTGGTGGCGCAATCCAGCAATTCGGCGGTCACCTTGGTGCCCGAACGCACGGCCAGACCGTCGTATTCGCCGATGATGGCCTTCAGTTCGTCGGCCGACAGGCCGGGGCGGACGTCCACCTGGATGCCATGGTGCGTAAACGCCTGCACGGCGGCCTGGCTGAACCTGTCGCTAATCAGAACCTTGGGCATGACGACTTTCCCTAAATCACTTCGACACGGTATCGGCGGCGACCTGGGCGAAGGCCCAGTCCAGCCACGGCAACAGGGCGACCACGTCGGCGGTTTCGACGGTGGCGCCGGTCCAGATGCGCAGGCCCGGGGGGGCGTCGCGATAGGAACCGATGTCGAAGGCCACCCCATGCTTGTCCAGCAAGCTTACCATTTTCTTGGCGAAAGCGGCCTGATCTTCGGCGGACAAAGCGGTGAAGACCGGCGCCTTGATGGTCATGCACACCGAAGTGCACGACCGCTGAGCCGGGACTTCCACCAGGTTAACCGCCCAGTCCGAGGCATCCAGCCAGTCCTGAATCGCCTTGCGGCTGGCCTCGGCGCGGGCCATCAGGCCGGGCAGCCCGCCCACGGACTTGGCCCACAACAGGGCGTCGATCTGGTCTTCCACCGCCAGCATGGACGGCGTGTTGATGGTTTCACCGCGGAAGATGCCTTCCACCAGCTTGCCGCCCGAGGTCAGGCGGAAAATCTTCGGCAGCGGCCAGGCGGGGACATGGGTTTCCAGGCGTTCCACGGCCCGCGGCGACAGCGCCAGCATGCCGTGCGCCCCTTCGCCGCCCAACACCTTTTGCCAGGACCAGGTGACCACATCCAGCTTGTCCCACGGCATGTCCATGGCGAAAACGGCGCTGGTGGCGTCGCAGATGGTCAGCCCCTGGCGGTCGGCGGCGATCCAGTCGCCGTCGGGAACGCGCACGCCTGCGGTGGTGCCGTTCCAGGTGAACACCACGTCGCGGTCGAAATCGGCCTGGGACAGGTCGGGCAACCGGCCGAAGGGCGCGGTGAAGACCCGCACGTCATCCAGCTTCAACTGCTTGTTGACGTCGGCGACCCAGGTCAGGCCGAAGGTATCCCAGGCGAACATGTCGACGCCTCGCGCCCCCAGCAACGACCACAGGGCCATCTCCACCGCGCCGGTGTCGGATGCCGGCACGATTCCCAGGCGCCAGCCGGCGGGCAGGCCCAGGATTTCGGCCGACAGGTCGATCACCTGTTCCAGCTTGGCCTTGCCGACCTTGGCGCGGTGCGATCGGCCGAACGGCGCGTCCTTCAGCGCGTCCACCGACCAGCCCGGACGCTTGGCGCAGGGGCCCGAGGAAAAATTGGGATTGTTGGGCTTCGACGACGGAAGCGCGATCTGGGACATGGCGGCAGGAAACCCTTGGGCTTTACGACAGCGCGGGAGTTTAGCAGGGCAAAGCCGCCAGGCAAGCTTTTCGGGTCACATCCCCCACACCACTTTGACGCCGACGGCGAAAGCCGCCCACATCAGCAGGATCATCGGCAGGCCGGCCTTGACGTAATCGACGAAGCGGTAGTGCCCCGCCCCCATGACCAGCAGGTTGGTCTGATAGCCGATGGGGGTGGCGAAGGAACAATTGGCCGCCAGGATCACCGTGATGGCGAACAATGCCGGATCGACGCCCAACTGTCGCGCCACGCCGACGGCGATGGGGGTGAACAACACGGCGGTGGCGTTGTTGGAAAGCACGTTGGTCAAGGCCGCCACCAGCCCGAACATGGCGACCAACACCCCCCACGGCCCGACGCCGCCCAAAGTCGACAGCAGGGCCTTGGCCAGGAAGGCGGCGGTGCCGGTGGCGTCCATGGCCTCGCCCAGGGCCAGGGCGTTGCCCACCAGCAGCACCACCTTGGAATCGATGGCGCCCACCGCCTGACGGGCGGTCAGGCCGCCCAGGGCGACCAGGGTGACGGCGACGGCGATGGCGGCGATGGCGACGGGCAGCACGCCAGTGGCCGACAGGCCCAGCATGGCCAGGAACAGCAGGCCGGCTGTCTTGGCGTGATGGACACGCGGCAACAAGCCGGCGCTGCCGGAAATCACCACCAGATCGCGATCCTGGCGCAGGGTCTCGATATCGTTTTCGTGGCCCATCAGCAACAGCACGTCGCCGGCCTGCAAACGCAAGCCCCCGGTGGGGCCGCGCATCATCCGCGCCCGGCGTTCCAGCCCCAGGACCACCAGATTGTGATAGCGGTTCAGCCCCAATTGCTCGACCGAAAAGCCGGTGAAGCGCGAGGTCGGCGGCACCATGGCTTCGACCAGCACCTGTTCGACCATGGGAGCCGGGGGGCGCTGGGCCGGGCTGTCGTCTTCATCCTCGTCGTCGTCATGTATTTCGGGCACCGACAACAGGCCGGGATGGCGGGCTGCCGTCTCGGTCAGCGCCTTCCTGGACCCGGCGATCATCAGAACGTCGCCGGCCCGCAGCACCATGTCGTCATAAGGCGGGAACACCGATTCGCCGTCGCGGATGATCAGGTGCACGGTGATGTCGGGCAACTGCTTGAAAGTGCCGGCCAGGGACTGGGCGCCATCCAGCGCCGAACCGGCGCCCACTTCACATTGCGAGACGAACTGCTTGCCGGTGCCGCCGCCCGACTGCGCTTCGCCCGACCCTTTGGGCAACAGGCGTGGCATGACCAGCAACACATAAAGCAGGCCGATCCCGGCCACCCAAAGGCCCATGGACGTCTGCTGGAAAAAGCCCAAGCCGTCCTCGCCCAGGGCGATCAACGACGACGACACCAAAAGATTGGTGCTGGACCCGATCAGGGTGGTCATGCCGCCCAGGATGGCGGCGAAGGACAGCGGCATCATCATCCGCCCCACCCCCAGGCCCGAGCGCATGGCCAGGGCCTGGAACACCGGCAGGAACATCACCACCACCGGGGTGTCGTTGATGAAACCGCTGGTCACCGCCACCAGAACCAGGGCGCAGCCCACCAGCACCGACGGCGACAGACGCAGATTGCCGACGGCGTCGGCCAAACGGTCCAAGGCGCCGGTACGGTTCAGCCCTTCGGCCACCACCAGCAGCGCCATCACCGTCAACAGCGCCGGATTGCCGAAACCGGCCAGCAAGGTGTCGGGCGACAACAGGTTCTTGCCGTCAGGCCCCGGCACCGGCAGGAAGTGGAACACCACCATCATGACGACCAGGACGCCGATGGACGCCACTTCCACGGATACCCGCTCCGAGACGTACAGCGCCAAGGTCAGGACCAGCAGGCCCAGGGTCACCCACATTTGGGCAGAGGTCGCCAATTCGCCCAGCACCCGTCACCTCCGCCCCTCGACATTCGCACCCACAGCAATAGCACCCCGGGGCTTATTACAGCAAGCATTAGTATGTTATTTTTAATTTACTGATTATCAATGTTGTTGAAGCCGTCCACGACGATGATACTCTCGCGCCATGGTTTCATCCGGCTTCGACCCATTTGCCTTGATGCGCGATCAGACCCGTGGGGCGCCGCCGCCGCCACTGGAACAGGCCGCTTTCGAAGCCGCTCGCGCAAACGTCGCACCGGCCATGAAACAAGGAAGCGCCGCCGTGCTGGACGCGGTGTTGGCCACCTGGGCCGACGCCGACCGCCTTTTCGACAAGCTCCGCGCCAATCCCGCCTATGTCCTGGGGGCGCCCCCGGCAGCATGCCGACGGGGCTGCGGCTGGTGCTGCCATCAGAAAGTGGGGGCCGCGGCCGCTGAAGTGCTGGCCATGTCGCGCGCCCTGGCCGAGCGTCCGACGGAAGCCCGAATGCTGCAATCGTGGAAAAAGGGGCAGCCCTGCGCCTTCCTGAAGGATGGGGCCTGCGCCGTCTACGACATCCGGCCGCTGAAATGCCGGTCGCTGTGGCACGTGGACGTGCGCCATTGCATGGCCAAATATGCCGGGTTGCCGGTCAGCGGGGCGAAAACCGACCCCAGTTTCCGCCACGAGCCCAAGATCATCTACGAAGGGGCGCTGAAAGGCCTGGCGCTGCCGCTGATCAAACAGGGACACGACTGCCCCGGCCTGGAACTGATGCCGGCCCTTAAGGCGGTGATGGACAATCCCGACGCCGCCAGCCAATGGTGGATGGGGAAAAGCCCGTTTCCCGCCGAAACCGTGCTGGACTGGTTCCCTAAGCCGGCCAAGAAAAAGCGCTAAATCAAATCTCGGCCCAGCCATCCACATAGGGGACCACCTGACCGGCGATCTTCACCCGGTCGCCGGCGTGCTCGACCCACAACAGGCCGCCACGGGCCGAGACCTGGCGGGCGACCAGGGCCGCCTTTCCCAGGCGCTTGGCCCAAAACGGCGCCAGCACGCAATGGGCGGAACCGGTCACCGGGTCCTCGATGATGCCCTTGCGCGGGGCGAAATAGCGCGAGACGAAATCGCAGTCCCCCTCGCCGGGGGCGGTGACGATCAGGCCGGGCTTGGACAATTTCGCCACCGCCGCCATGTCGGGGACCAAACTGCGCACCGCGTCGGCGCTGTCCAGCACGCACATCAGATGACCGGACGTGGCCAGCACTTCGCGCACCGGCTTGGCCAGAACCGCGTCGATGCCTTCTGGGAAGACGCTGGGGCGCGGCGGCTGGGCCGGAAAATCCAGCACCAGACGGCCGTCTTCACGCTCGACCGGCAAGGCCCCGCTTTTCGAGGCGAAGACCACCCGGTCGGCGTCGTCACCCTGTTGCAAGGATTGCAGCACCACCCAAGCCGCCGCCAGGGTGGCGTGGCCGCACAGGTCCACTTCGACCTTGGGGGTGAACCAACGGATGCGCCAGCCCGTGTCCTCGCGCACCAGAAAGGCGGTTTCCGACAAATTGTTTTCCGCCGCCACCGTCAGCAAGACGGCATCCTCGGGCCAGCGAGGCAACACCATCACCGCCGCCGGATTGCCGGCGAAACGCCTTTCGGCGAAGGAATCCACCTGCCAGAACGCCACCCGCATCACATCCTCCGTCATACCTTGCGCGGATCCAGATCGGAATCACCGTTGGGGCCCAGCACCACCGGCGGGAAACACAGCAGCGCGGCCACCGCGCCGCGCTGCAGGGCGGCATTCACCGCCATGTCCACGGCGCAGCCTTCCACCCGCTTGCGCTCCCGGAACAACTCCACCGTCACCGGGCGCAGGGGAAAGCATTCCGCCAACAGCTTGGCCGCGCCACGCGGGCTGACGGCATAGGCCAGCAGCCCCCAACACAAATGGGTGCGGTAAAGCGGTGGCGGGGGCATGGCGGCTGCGGCTTGGGCGTAATGGTCGAAATAGCCCGCCTGGCCACGTGGCCCACCGCCGAAGGTGACATGGGCCAGCAAGCGGTCGGGCATTTCGATCATGGCATCGGCATCGGCGTTGCAGCCCAGAAAAACCATGTCGGCGTGAACCAGCGCCTGTCGCACCGCCGTCAGGATGGGGGCGGCGCCGTGACGCAGGCAGGCGTCGTCTTCGAACACCAGCCTTGCACCGTTGTCGTCAACGCAGGCCTGCCACTGCCGACGATGAGACAGCGCCGTGGCGGCAACACGCGGATCGCAGCCCGGCGGCAGATCCCCGTCGGCCAAATCTTCCGGTTCCGCCGCCGCCTGAAAGCGCCAGTTCACCGGATGGTGGGAATTCCAACCCAGGAAGCGCTGGCGCCGATCGTCACGACTGGCCCGGTTGATCACATGGACGACGGGTCGCGTCGTCACCAGCCATACTCGGCGATGGCATGCAGATGGTTCAGCGGGCCGTGGCCGTGGCCCAACCCCGGCGCCGTTTCGATGGCCCGGCGCACGTAAATCCGTGCCCGCGCCACCGCATCGGCCAGCCCCATGCCCTGGGCGATGCCGGCAGCCACCGCCGACGCCAAGGTACAGCCGGTACCATGGGTCGAGGCGGTGGCGATGCGTTCGGCGGAAAAACGGATGATCTTGTCGGGCAGCGCCAGCACGTCCACCAGATGGTCGCCGGGCAGATGGCCGCCTTTCAGCAACACCGCCCCCGCCCCCAGGGCCAGCAGATCGCGGGCGGCCGGTTCCATGTCGTCGATGCCGGAGATGTCGCGCCCCAGCAACACCTGGGCTTCGGGAATGTTGGGGGTGATCAGCGCCGCCCGACGCACCAGAAGCCCGATCAGGGCCTGGGCCGCGTCGTCCGCCAGCAGCGAAGCGCCGCCCTTGGCCACCATCACCGGGTCCACCACCAGGGGAATGGCGGCGGCATGGCTGTCCAGGGACGCCGCCACCGCCTCGATCACCGGCACGCTGGCCAGCATGCCGGTTTTCACGCAATCGGCGCCGATGTCATCCAGAACCAGCTCCATCTGGCTGCGGATGAAGGCGGGCGGCACGGCGTGGATGCCGAAGACGCCTTGGGTGTTCTGGGCGGTCAGGGCGGTGATGGCGGTGGCGCCGAACGCCCCCAACGCCGACACGGCCTTCAGGTCGGCCTGGACGCCGGCGCCGCCGCCCGAATCGGACCCGGCGACGATGAGAACACGCCCCTTCATGGGTCCTAACCCGCCACGCCGCAGATGTATTTCAAAGTGCGCAGGCGCTTGAAAGCCCAGCGCAGGCGTTCGCGCATCTGGGTGGACAAACGCTTGGGGTCGATGCTGGCGGAAGCGGTGACCCCCGCCGCCAGATCGGCCAATTGCTGGTCCAGCATGACACGGAAGACGATTTCGCGAATTTCCAGGAAATCGCGCCAATCGTCCTCGTGCAGCAGTTCCATGTCCTTGATGGCGCTGTAACGCTCATCCGTTCCGGTTTCCAGAACGTGGGCGCGGATGGCGCGGAAGCGCGCCGCCGACACCAGCGGCAGCAGGCCGAACTTCTTGGCGTTCAACCGGCCGTTCTTGGTGACGAAACCGCCCCAGAAGGTCAGCGACACGTCCATCTTGGCCACGTGCTGGGCCAGATACTGCATGAAGAACGCCGATTGCGACGCCTTTTCCACCGCCCAGACGCGCAATTCCTCGGCCAGTTCGGCGTCACCCCATACCGGCTGGAAATCAAAGAAGATGTCGCAATACATCACGGTTTGATTTTCCAGCGAGAACACCCAGTTATGGATCTCGTCCTTCCATTCTTCCAGGCTTTTGCGCCATTTGGGCTCACGCGCCATGACGCCGCCATCGCAGAACGGGATGCCCGCCTGATTCAGCATCTCGTTGACGCGCTTGCCCAGTTCGGCGAACCACACATCGTCGGCGGCTGTGCCGCGATGGACGATGGCGTTGTCCTGGTCGAACACCAACAAGCTTTCGCCGCGTCCGCCCGAGCCCAGGACCAGCATGGCGTAAGCGGCCGGCGCCTCGCCCCAGCCGTCCTGGCGCATGGAAATCTCGGCCAGTTCGGTGGCCCGCGCCGTCAGGTCGCGGATGACCAGGGCGATGACCGAGGAAATGCCCCGGGCGCTGACCCCCTCGGCCAGCAACGAACGGGCCAGACCGGGCAGCGCCGCCATGGCGGCGGCCATGTCTTCGGGTCCCTTGGCCTCGTGCACCGAATCGCCGATCACCAGGGCGTCGTTGGCGCGCACCTTCAGCAAAGCGCGGCCGGTGACCATGCCCAAGGGGCGGCGGTCGCGATCGACCACCACCAGATGACGCAGCCCCAGGCGGGTCATCTTGCCCAACGCCACATAGACGAAGGCGTCAGCGGGCACGGTCGAGACCGGCCGGCTCATCACCTGGCCCAGCGGCACGTCCAGGCCGGCCGCACCTTGGGTGGACAAGATGCGCAGCAGGTCGCGTTCGGTCAGGATGCCCAGGGCCCGCCCCAGGGAATCGACGCCGACGATGGACGACACCCGCGCTTCGTACATGCGATGAATGGCGTCGGTCAGCGACACGTCCTCGGCGGCGGTCAGCACCGGGGTGCTCATCACCTCACGCAACCTGTGGCGATAGGGGAAGCTGTCGATACGCGCCAAAGCGGCAACATCATTCATTGCAAATTCATCCAAATTCATGCCGGCACAGAAAACGACAAAGAAGCAAGGACAGAAGGGTCGTTCCAGTCCGGCGCAGCCTACCCAAAAGTGTCGATCGAGAAAACGGATAAACGAATAATGCCAGGATACACAAGAAAATCCACATCGTCACAAAGCTTAATGCCTTGTCGACCGGATGATGCTTAGAAATTCATGGCGATATTCACTTGCCCCCGTCAAAAAGAAGCAAACGGCAAAACTAGTCGGCCCCCGCCCCTGCCGCTGCCATGCAAATAATTCAACCCTGCCCCGCAAGCACAGTTGACGGCAATGTAGTCGGATGTTAATGACGTCGGAACCTCCCGGCAAGCCCCGGGGTCATTCCGTGTTCGCATGGGTGACCTTCGGCCTGTGCAAAGGGACAAAAAAACCAGGCCGGCAAACGGCCTCGATAACAACAACCGACCCCGAAAATCGGGGCGGGAAATAGCGGAGGGTCAAAGTGGCACAATCACCGAATGTGAATGCTCATGCCGCCGCGCATGAGAAAATCACCGCCAACCCCAAATTTCAGGAACTGGTCAGCAAGCGCCGCTCTTTCGCGTGGCTGCTGTCGGCCCTGATGCTGGGCATCTACGCGGGCTTCATCTTGCTGATCGCTTACGGCAAGAGCTTCCTGGGTCAGTCGCTGTCGGGCGGCGTCACCACCGTCGGTTTCCCCATCGGTGTCGGCGTCATCCTGTCGGCTATCGTGTTGACCGGTATCTACGTGCGCCGCGCCAATACCGAGTTTGACGAACTGAACCGCCAAATTCTCGAGGAAGCTCGCTGATGAAGTTCTCCAAGATCGCTCTCGCGGCCGCTCTCGCCATTGGCGGGTCGCTGGCCGCTACCGCCGCTTTTGCCGCCGGTGCCGACCTCGGCAACGTGGAAAAGCAAGCTACCAACTGGCACGCCATCATCATGTTCGCGATCTTCGTGGGCATGACCCTGGGCATCACCTATTGGGCCGCCCGTAAGAACAAGACCGCCGCCGACTTCTATGCGGCTGGTGGCGGCATCACCGGCTTCCAGAACGGCATGGCCATCGCCGGCGACTACATGTCGGCCGCGTCCTTCCTGGGTATTTCCGCCCTGGTGTACGGCTCGGGCTTCGACGGCCTGATCTTCTCGGTGGGCTGGCTGGTCGGCTGGCCGATCATCTTGTTCCTGATCGCCGAACGTCTGCGCAATCTGGGCAAGTTCACCTTCGCCGACGTGGCGTCGTACCGCCTGGCCCAAGGCCCGGTGCGTATCTTCGCCGCCACCGGCGCGCTGATCGTCGTCATCTTCTACCTGATCGGCCAGATGGTCGGCGCCGGCCAGCTGATCAAGCTGCTGTTCGGCCTGGACTACATCCTGGCGGTCGTGGTCGTCGGTGCGCTGATGATGGTCTACGTCACTTTCGGCGGCATGACCGCCACCACCTGGGTGCAGATCATCAAGGCCTGCCTGCTGCTGGGTGGCGCCACGTTCATCGCCTTGGGCGTGATGAGCCATTTCGGCTTCTCGTTCGAAGCTTTGTTCGCCAAGGCGGTTGAAGTCCATCCGAAGCATGGTGCCATCATGGCCCCGGGCTCGCTGGTCACCAACCCCGTCGACGCCATCTCGCTGGGCCTGACCCTGATGTTCGGCACCGCTGGTCTGCCGCACATCCTGATGCGCTTCTTCACCGTGCCGAACGCCAAGGAAGCCCGCAAGTCGGTCTTCTACGCCACCGGCTTCATCGGTTACTTCTACATCCTGACCTTCATCATCGGCTTCGGCGCCATCACCCTGGTGGCCACCGATCCGCAGTACCTGGATCCGACCAAGGCCGTTGGCAGCCTGGCTCTGAAGGGTGGCGGCAACATGCCCGCTATCTGGCTGGCCCACGCCATCGGCGGCGACATCTTCCTGGGCTTCATCTCGGCGGTCGCCTTCGCCACCATCCTGGCGGTGGTGTCGGGTCTGACCCTGGCTGGCGCCTCGGCCATCTCGCACGATCTGTACGCCAACGTGTTCGCCCGTGGGCGCACCACCGAGGCTTCGGAAGTGCGCATGTCCAAGTTCGCTTCGCTGGGTCTGGGCGTCATCGCCGTTATCCTGGGCATCATCTTCGAAAAGCAGAACGTCGCCTTCATCGTCGCTCTGACCTTCTCGATCGCTGCCTCGGCCACCTTCCCGGTGCTGGTGATGGCCATGTTCTCGAAGTCCTTGACCACCAAGGGTGCGGTCATCGGCGGTTACATCGGCCTGATCGGCTCGGTGGGCTGCGTGATCCTGTCCAAGGTCGTCTGGGTTTCCAGCTTCGGCTTCAAGGACCCGATCTTCCCGTACGTGTACCCGACCCTGTTCACCATGCCGGCCGCTTTCATCGGCTGCTGGCTGTTCTCCATCATGGACAACAGCGAACAGGCCAAGGCCGAACGGGCTCAGTACGACGCCATGGCCATCCGGTCCGAGACCGGCCTGGGCGCCGAAGGTGCCGCCGCCCACTAAGGGCTGCTGCAACCGAATTAAAGAAGACTTGGCCGCCGGTATCCCCGGCGGCCTTTTTCTTTTATGCTGGTCCCATGAATTGCCAACTGGACCATCTGGTGGTCGCCGCCCGCACCCTGAACGAAGGCATCGGCCATGTGTCGCGCCTGTTGGGCTGCGAAGTGCAGGCCGGCGGCAAGCACGCCCGCATGGGCACCCACAACGCGCTGTTGTCGTTGGGGCCCGATTGTTATCTGGAAGTCATCGCCGTCGATCCCGACGCCCCCGCCCCGCCGCAACCACGGTGGTTCGGCCTGGATGCCTTCAAGGGGGCGCCGCGTCTGGTTCATTGGGTGGCGCGCACCGCCGACATCGAGGCCGCCCGTCCGGCCCATTGCCGGGTTCTGGACATGGAACGCGGCGATTTCCGCTGGCGCTTCGCCGTCACCGCAGACGGCATGCCCGATTTGGGTGGCACCGTGCCGGCCCTGATCCAATGGCAGGCCGGCGGCCATCCGTGCAACCGCCTGCCCGATCCAGGATTGCGCCTGCGCCGCCTGACCCTGGGCCATGATCAGCCGCAACGCGTGCATGGGGAATTGGCCCGTCTGGGACTGGCCGATCAGGTCAGCCTAGCCGCCACCGGGCCGGCCTTGAAGGCCGAGATCCAGGTGGGCGGAAAGGTTGTGGAACTTGTCTAGAACATGTCTGGTATAGGCTGAACCGTCCCTGTTTAACCGTCACCCTCGGGCTTGACCCGAGGGTCCATGGATTGCCGGGTCAAGCCCGGCAATGACGACAAAGGGGGCGGGCTCGAGCAAACTCTAACGCGTCAGCAGCAGCACCAGCATCCCCCCGCCGAAAACGATGCGGTACCAGGCGAAGGGGGTGAAACCGTGGCGCACGATCAGCGCGATGGCGGTGCGCACCACCAGCAGGGCGGCGACGAAGGCGGCGACGAAGCCGATGGCGATCAGTCCGGCATTGTCGAAGCTAAGGTCGGCCCAGTTCTTGTAAACCGAATAGACCGTCGCCCCCAGCATGGTGGGAATGGCCAGGAAGAACGAGAACTCGGCCGCCGCCTTGCGGTCGACGCCGACCAGCAGCGCCCCCATGATGGTGGCCCCCGATCGCGACACGCCGGGGATCATGGCGATGCACTGGAACACGCCGATCTTCAGTGACAGCGGCACCGGAAAGTCCTCGACCGTGTGAAAGCGCGGGGTCTTGTTCAGCCGTTCCAAAGCCAAGATCAGCACGCCGCCGACCACCAGGGCGACGGCCACCACCACCGGCGAATCCAGCAACGCCCGAATGTGCTTGTAGGCCAGCACACCCACCACCATGGCCGGCAGAAAGCCGATCAGGATATTGCGGACGAAGAACATGTCGCGGTCATTGGTGAACATGCCGATGGCGGCGCCGGTCAAACGGCGCCAATAGACCACGCAGACGGCCAGGATGGCGCCCAGTTGGATGACGATCTCGAAGGTCTTGCCCGGCGGCCCCTGGAACCCCAGCAAATCCCCCAACAGGATCAGATGACCGGTGGACGACACCGGCAGGAACTCGGTCAGCCCTTCGACGACGCCCAGCAACAGGGCCTGCAAAATGGTTTCCATTGTCTCCGCCCTTGGCGATACGGCCGGCGGATCATGCCCGCCACGCCCCCCCGACGCAAGCCCAGCCATCGAGTGTTGCCCTATATGCGGGCATGCGTTACACCCAAACGTCAAAAGGGGAGGCCAAGGTGGGCAACGAAACTTCAGACTTTTACCAGTCCTACGCTACCTACAAGCGTTACGAGACCCCGCAAGTGGGACGCAAGCAAATCGCCCGCTTCGACGCCGAGGTCTGGCAGCCGGCGCAATTTGACACCCAGTGCCAGGTCTTGGAACTGGGGTGCGGCACCGGCGCCTTCCTGGATTACCTTAAGACCAAGGGCGTCACGCGGATCGTCGGGGTCGACCATGACCCCACCTTGGCCCGGGTCGTCCCGGAAAGTGTCCGCGATTGCTTCCACTGTGCCGATTTGTGGACGGCGCTGGCCGACGAATCCTTGGGCTCTTTTGATCGTGTGGCCCTGTTCGACGTCTTGGAACACTTCACCGCCGACGACGCCCTGCGGCTGTTGCAGACCCTGAAAAAGCGCCTGCGCCCCCAAGCCAGGCTGATCTTGAAAGTGCCCAATGCCGCCTGCCCCTGGGCCTTGCAATATCAATTCGGCGACTTGACCCATCGCACCGCCTTCACGCCGCTGTCCCTGCGTCAGCTGGCCGACGCAGCGGGTTTCGACACCGTATCCGTTTACCCCCAGCGCCAGGGATCGCGCCGACGCATGCTGACCGACGCGCTTGTCCATCGTTTCCTGTCCTGGGCGCTGCTCACCCCGCCCGAGTTCTGGAGCGCCAACATGTACGCCGTCCTGGTGCCGCGATGAACCGCCAGCTGAGCCTGTGGCTGCTGCCCGCGACCTTCACCTTGCTGCTGGTGGTCATGTTGGCCGTCAGCCTGCCGTTGTGGCAGGTGTTCAACCTGGACCCCGACTATTATTACCTGTTCAACGGCCTTCTGGTGCTGGAAGGACGCGCCCCCACCGACCTAAGCCATCCCGGCACCCCGGTTCAGGTGTTGATCGGCGCCGTTCTGCGCCTGATGCATCCTTTCACCCCCACCGCCGACATCATCGACACGGTGCTGCACCAGCCGGAAAAGCACCTTTTGGTGGCGACGCTGGTCATCTACCCCTTCGTGACCGTGGCGCTTTACCTGCTGGGACGGTCGTTCCTGCGCTTCACCGGCCGCCTGTGGCCGGCGCTGTTGGCGCAATCGGCCCCCTTCCTGTCGATGATCATCCCCAAGTTCTCGCTGCACCCCAAGCCGGAACCCTTTCTGATCGTCGCCGCCTGTTTTTTGATCGCCGCCGCCCTGAAGGCCGCCAAGGCCGACAAGCTGGAAGACCGTCACGCCGTGTTGCTGGGCGTCGCCATGGGTTTCGGCATCGCCATCAAGCTGCAATTCGCCGTCCTGGGGGTGGTGCCCTTGCTGTTGCTGGATCGGCGCCGGCTGTTTTTGATCTATCCGGCGGCCACCATCGTCTCGTTCCTGGTCTTTGTCGCCCCCGCTTTGCCGTCCTATGACATTTTCCTGGACTGGTGGGGCCGGGTGCTGACCCATTCCGGCGCCTATGGCACCGGCGAGGCGTCGGTGGTCGATCCGCGCCAATATCCCCGCACCATCCTGAAAATCTTCAGTTCCAAGCTGATCTTCAGCGCCACCATCGTCGCCATGCTGGTGGTGCTGACGGCTTACTTCCGCATGCGCCGTCGGGGGGTCATGGCCGCCAACCCGCTGGCCCGTCTGGCCGTCGGCTTGATCTTGGCGCAGGTGTTGACGGTCGTCGTGGTGGCCAAGCAATCGGCCGCCCATTACCTGATCCCCGCCTTGATGCTGACCGGTCCGACCCTGGCGATCCTGTGGCACGTCACCGCCCAGGCCACCGATCCCAAGCGCCACCAGCGGGTCTGGCAGGCGGTGGGCTTGGTTCTGTTGGTTCTGACCGTTCCGGCGGTGTGGAAGCAGACACGGGAATTGCAGCAACTGACCGCCGACACCCAAAGTTTCGACATGGCCCGCTATGACGGCTGCGCCAAGATCTATTTCGACTCATCCTCGGCGCTGTCTTATGCCCTGCAACGCGGCGACATGAATGCGCAGGCCAGATACTCGCCGCTTATGGCCGGCTGGATGCCCAAGGACGAATACACCTGGTTCACCAACCGCCACACATGGTGGGACGAGGGCCTGATGTGGTGGAACCAGCCGCGCAAGCTGCGTGACATTCTGGACAACCACAACGGATGCGCGGTGCTCCGCGGCAGCCAGCCCTGGACCTTGTCGCCACGGATCGAGAAGGAAATCCCCGGCCTGACCTTCGACGACCAGTGCATGGCCGGCGAAGAAACCGTCTTCACCGTGGGCGTGCGCTGCGACGGCACCAAACTGCAACCGCGCTGACGCGTTCTCGCTCTTGCAAAATGGTCCAAACCCTTTAGCCTGACCCCAAAGGCCAACGAAGGGGGATCACACGCATGTCGGCCAAGGCCATCACCGTCGCCCAGCAAAAAGGCGGCGCCGGCAAAAGCACCATCACCGCGCAACTGGCCGTGGCTTATGCCCAGGCCGGCAAGCGGGTGGGAATCGTCGACATCGACCCCCAGGGGTCTTTGGCCATGTGGTTCGAGGTGCGCAAGATGCTGGTGGACCAATCGGGGGCCGGCATCACCTTCCTGCAGGCTTCGGGCTGGCGCCTGTCCACCGAGCTGGACCGCATGAAGCGCGACCTGGACGTCATCTTGGTGGACAGCCCGCCGCACGCTGAAACCGACGTGCGCATCGCGGTGCGCGCCGCCGACCTGATCCTGGTGCCCATGCAGCCCACCCCCTTGGACCTGTGGGCGACACAACCCACATTGGACTTGGCGAAAAAAGAAAAAAGCCAGGCCATCGTGGTCTTCAACCGCACGCCCCCCAAAGGTAAGCTGGTGGACGCGGTCAAGGCCAAGATCCTGCAGGCCGAATTGCCGGTGGCGGAAACCGTGTTGGGCAACCGCGTCGCCTTCGCCGCTTCGATGATGGAAGGCAAGGGCGTGGTGGAAAGCAATCCCCGTCACACCGCCACCAAGGAAATCAAGGCCCTGGCCGTCGAAATCGGCACCAAGCTGGGGCTGTAAAGGGAAAACGCCCCATGTTGTTCTATACCTTGGCATTGTCCGTCCACGCTTTGGCCACCCTGATCTGGGTGGGCGGCATGATCTTCGCCCACTTCGTCCTGCGCCCGGCCTCCATGGACATGGCCCTGCCGCTGCGCCTGGCCCTGTGGCGCCGCGTGCTGCCGCGCTTCTTCGCCCTGGTCTGGGGCTCCATCGCCGCACTGTTGGTTTCCGGTTATGGCGTGCTGTTCCTGGGCTATCGCGGCGGCTTCACCGGCGGCGGCATCCATATCGACATCATGCAGATCACCGGCCTGATCATGATCGCCAACTTCATCTATCTGTTCTTCGGCCCCTTCCAGGCCTTCAAGGCCCGCGTCGACACCGAGGAACACGCCAAAGCCGCCACCACCATGGGCCGTATCCGCCAGATCGTCCTGGTCAACATGGTCCTGGGCGTCTTCACCGTCGCCATCGGCGCCACCGGCACGCTTTGGGCCTATTGACATGGAAAAGCGCTTCACCGCCGACGACGTCCAGATCGTTTCCAAGGACACGGTGTTCAAGGGCTATTTCCAGATGGACCGCTATGTTCTGCGCCATCGCCGTTTCGACGGTTCGTGGACCCAGGACATCACCCGGGAAATCTTTGAACGTGGCCACGCCTCGGTGGTGCTGCTTTACGACGTGGACCGCGACCGCGTCGCCATGATCGAGCAGTTCCGTCCCGGCGCCTTGGCGGCGGGCTGGTATCCGTGGCTGGTGGAATGCGTCGCCGGCATCATCGAGGACGGCGAAACCCCCGAAGACGTGGCCTGGCGCGAAAGCGAAGAAGAAGCTGGCGCCAAGCCGTCCGCCATGATCGAGGTGGGCAAGTATCTGGTCACCGCCGGCGGCTCGTCGGAAAGCTGCGCCTTGTTCTGCGCCCGGGTCGATTCCGCCACCATCGAGGGGTTGCACGGACTGGCCCATGAAGGCGAGGACATCCGCGTCTTCACCCTGCCCAGCGCCGAGGCTTACGAGATGTGCAAGGACGGCCGCATCTGCAACTCCATGGCGGTGTTGGCCATCCAATGGCTGATGCTGGAAAAGGAAGCCATTCGCCGCCAGTGGCTGGGCTGAACCAATTCACACACCCCGCATTCGGCGGGGTGTTTTTTTGCCCATATTTCACACCAAAGAACCATTGAATAATATGAGACATGTCATATATGGTCACGGATAGTGTTATTTAAACCAGGATGCACACCATGACCTCGTTCCGCGCCGGCTTCACCGAGTCCATCGGCAACACCCCGCTCATCAAGCTGAAGAAGGCGTCGGAAATCACCGGCTGCACCATCCTGGGCAAGGCCGAGTTCCTGAACCCCGGCGGCTCGGTCAAGGACCGCGCCGCCCTGGCCATCATCGCCGACGCCGAGGAAAAGGGCCTGTTGAAGCCCGGCGGCGTCATCGTCGAAGGCACGGCGGGCAACACCGGCATCGGCCTGGCCCTGGTGGCCAATGCGCGCGGTTACCGCAGCGTCATCGTCATGCCGGAAACCCAAAGCCAGGAAAAGAAGGACATGCTGCGTCTGGTCGGCGCCGATCTGCGGCTGGTGCCGGCGGTGCCCTATGCCAATCCGGGCAATTACGTGCGCTACTCGGAAACCCTGGCCAAGGAACTGGCCGAGACCGAGCCGGCCGGCGTGTTGTGGGCCAACCAGTTCGACAACGTCGCCAACCGCCTGGGCCATTACCGCACCACCGGGCCGGAAATCTGGGAACAGACCGACGGCCGCGTCGACGCCTTCACCTGCGCGGTGGGTACCGGCGGGACGCTTGCCGGCACCGGCATGGCGCTGAAGGAACGCAGCAAGGATATCCGCGTGGTGCTGGCCGACCCCATGGGCTCGGCGCTTTATAATTACTACGCGAATGGCGAACTGAAGGCCGAAGGCACGTCCATCACCGAAGGCATCGGCCAGGGTCGTATTACCAAGAACCTGGAAGGCGCCCCCATCGACGGCCAGGTGCAGGTCACCGACCACGAGGCGCTGCCGGTGATCTTCGACCTGATCAAGGAAGAAGGCCTGGTGGTCGGCGGGTCCAGCGGCGTCAACGTCATGGCCGCCATCAAGGTGGCGCGCGAGATGGGGCCGGGCCATACGGTGGTGACAGTGCTGTGCGATTATGGTACCCGCTATCAAAGCAAACTGTTCAACCCGGCCTTCCTGCGCGAGCGCGACCTGCCCGTGCCTGACTGGCTGGCATAAGACCAACCGAAGGGAACGCGCCATCATGAATTACGTCAATCCGGATGCCCTTGTTTCGACCCAGTGGCTTGCCGACCACCTGAAGGCTCCGGATGTAAGGATTGTTGACGCCAGCTGGTTCCCGCCCAGCGCCAACCGCCAGCCGCGCGAGGAATACGAGGCCGAGCACATCCCCGGTGCCGTCTATTTCGACATCGACGAAATCGCCGATACCACCACCGGCTTGCCCCACATGCTGCCGGCGCCGGAAAAGTTCGCCTCCAAGGTGCGCAAGCTGGGCCTGGGCAACGGCAACAAGGTGGTGGTGTACGACAGCACCGGCTTCGGCAGCGCCGCCGCCCGCGTCTGGTGGATGTTCCGCGTCTTCGGTCACCGCGACGTCTGCCTGTTGGATGGCGGCCTGCCCAAGTGGCTGCGCGAACAGCGCGCCACCGAGGACTTGCCGCCCATGCCGCGCGACCGCCACTTCATCCCCCATGTGAACCAGACCCTGGTGCGCGACTACGCCCAGATGCTGGCCAATATCGAGCAGGGCCGCGAACAGATCGTCGACGCCCGCGCCGCCGGCCGCTTCAAGGGCACCGACCCGGAACCGTGGCCGGTGAAGACGGTGGGCCACATGCCCGGCGCGCTGAACGTGCCGGTGCAAAGCCTGATCGACGAACGCGAACGCACCATGAAGCCGGCCGCCGAATTGAAGGCCATCTTCGACGCCGCCGGCGTGGACATGAGCAAGCCCATCGCCACCACCTGCGGCTCGGGCGTCACCGCCTGCGTCGTCGCGCTTGGCCTGTACCTGATGGGCCACAAGGATGTGGCCGTCTATGACGGGTCATGGTCGGAATGGGGCAACAAGGACGACGCCCCGGTCGTGCAGGGGTAAAAGCCGCCCCCTTTGGTTTCGTCATGCCCGGACTTGATCCGGGCATCCAGGCGTGTCCACCCAACACGCGTTTTGCGGCAACACGTGGATCGCCGGGTCAAGCCCGGCGATGACGGAATATCGGCTATCCCACCAGATGGCGGTAAATGCGCGGCAGTGCCGCCGTCAATTGCGCCAGATGGTGGACGATGGCGAACGAGCCCCGGCCGAACAGACGGGGGAAATAGGCCTGGGCCTTCTTGTCGATGGTGACGCCGAACACCGCCATGCCCTTGGCTCGGGCTTCGTGGATGGCCTTGGCGGTATCCTCGATGCCGTAACGGCCTTCGTAATGGTCGATGTCGTTGGGTTTGCCGTCGGTGATCACCAGCAGCAGCCGATGACGGTTGGGGCGCTTCTCCAACTCGGCGGTGGCGTGGCGGATGGCGGTGCCGATGCGGGTGTAATAGCCCGGCTTGACCGCGCCGATACGACGCATGACGCGGTCACCGAAATCTTCCTCGAAGTCCTTCAGGGTGTCCACCTTGACCCAGGCGCGCTTGCGCGAGGTGAAGGAATAGATGGCAAAGCTGTCGTCACAGGCGGCCAGGCCATGGCTGAACACCGCCAAGGCTTCCTTTTCCACATCCAGCACCCGGCGGTTTTCCACCCAGGCGTCGGTGGACAGGCTGGCGTCCAGCAGCACCGCCACCGCCAGGTCACGGTCCAACGGCCGGCGCTGGGTGTAGACCCGGTCCGACCCTTGGCCCGAAGCCCGAAGGTCGGCCCGCGACCGCACCAGGGCGTCCATGTCCAACTCGCCGCCATCCACCTGGGCCCGCATGACCTGGGCCTTGGTGCGCAGCGCTTCAAACTGGCGCTTGACTTGGCGGATACGGCGCTTGGCCTGGGCATCGGGACGCCAGAAATCGTCGCTGTCCTCGGCGCCGACGCCCACATGCACCTGACAGTGGTCCTTGTGGTAGCAGGCGGCGCGGTGGTCCCATTCCGGGTACAGGTGCGTCCCGGACAGCCGGGTGGTGTCGGTGGCCTCGGGCGGCAGGTCCAGGTCGAACTTCAACTTGGTCGCCGCCTTCTTGCCGTGCTTGGAAATGGTGATCTTGTCCATTTCCTCGGCCGCCTTCTTGGCCTCTTCCTCGTCGGGGTCGTCGGCGCCGCGGTTGACGTTGACCATGTCGGCGAAGGCCAGGATCTTCTCGAAGCGATTCAGGATCAGCGGGTCCTTGCGGTCGGCGTTGTCCTGGGTCTTGCGTTCAGCGGCGCGGCGCTTGTCGGGCTGATCCTGTTCTTCCTGCTTGGACCCGGGCTGGCTGTCCTCGGCGTCGTCGGGGCGGGTGCCGGTGCCCCGGTGCAGCGCCTCGCCCCACAACGGCACCGGCAGGAACGGCCGATAGCCATGGGGGGCGACACGATGCGAGCATTCCGGCAAATCCATCCCACGCAACATGGCCAGGACAACGGCTTCGACCTCGGCTTCGGCGCCGGTCAGCTTGCGCGCCGGGCGCACCGCCAACAGCGCCTCGGACAAGGTGCGATGCCGGCGGCGCAGACCGGGATAAAGCGACAGCGCCATGCGGGCGGCGGTGTCGGCGCGGGTCAGGAAGGCGATGTCGGCCTGCAACGGGTCTTCGGGCACACTGGCTTGCGGCGGCAGCACGGCGAAGAACGCCGCCAGCCAGAAATACAGGTCACGGTTCAATCCCGGATCGTCAAAAAAATCGATCGTGTCGGGCAGCGACAGCGACACTTCGTCGCGCGACGACACCGCCATGCGTTCGTCGTCCATGCCGATGCGCTGTTTCCAGGTCAGGCGGTGGGTCGACGTCTTCAGGCTGGCGCTGGTGATGGCGACGCCCGCGTCGCCACCCAGCCCCCGAAAGAAAACGGAAAGCGCCCCGCGGACCTGATCCAGGCCGATTGCCGCCTGGGGGTGACGCGGCCAGGAATGCTTGTCGCCGACCAGACGGTGCCAAAAGCGGCCAACGGTTTCTTCCAGTTCCAGGCTATCCAGCAGCGACATGATCTTTATCCGAAAACCGCAAGAACCACTTCGTCCAGACCCTTTTTCACGTCCATGTCGTCGGTCAAGGGCTCGATCATCGCCGCCTGGACCGCCTGGCGCAGCGACATGCCGGCCTGGATCAGGGTGGCGCAATAAACCAGCAGACGGGTGGACACGCCTTCTTCCAGGTCGTGGCCCTTCATGGCGCGCAGCCGTCCGGCCAGACGCACCAACTGGCTGACCCGTTCCTTGTCCAGGCCGGTTTCCTCGGCCACCACCTTGCATTCCACTTCCGCCGGCGGAAAGTCGAACTCGATGGCGACGAAGCGTTGCCGGGTGGACGGCTTCAATTGCTTCAGAACGTTCTGGTAGCCGGGGTTGTAGGACACCACCAGCATGAAGTCGTCGGGCGCTTCCAGCAATTCGCCGGTGCGGTCGAGCGGCAGCAGGCGACGGTCGTCGGTCAGCGGGTGAAGCACCACGGTGACGTCCTTCCTGGCTTCCACCACTTCGTCCAGATAGCAGATGCCGCCATGGCGCACGGCGTTGGTCAGCGGGCCGTCGGTCCACACCGTGTCGCCGCCCTTCAACAGGTAACGGCCGGTCAGGTCGGCGGCGGTCAGGTCGTCATGACAGGATACCGTGTGCAATTGCTTGGCGAGCCGCGCCGCCATGTGGGCGACGAACCGGGTCTTGCCGCAGCCGGTGGGGCCTTTCAACAACAGCGGCAGCTTCTTGTTGAAAGCCAGTTCGAACAGCTCGCACTCGTTGCCGACAGGCAGATAGAACGGAATATTCATGAGGGGGCGCAACTCCAGGAAAAAGGGGGTGGCCGCCTGCTGGCAACCACCCCCCCAGGCAGTTTACTCGGATTATTTACTCGGCGGCCTGATAGCCAGACGCTTGCTTGGCCTTGCCAGGGACCACCAGCGACCAGACGATCAGCACCACACCCAGCAGGGTGAACAGGCCGGCGCCCAGACGGAACTGGTAGAACAGCTGCAGCTGGTCCTGGACTTCCATGAAGGACATGCCCAGCACGCGCTGCAGATGGGTCTGCACCACACCGGCGAAAGTCAACGCGAAGGTCATGAACGACACCGCGCCCGAGGTGATCCAGAAGCCCCACATGTTGAGCAGCTGGTTATAGGGCTCGCGCTTCAACAGCAGCGGCATGGCATAGGTGAACATGGCGATGTTCAGCATGACATAGGCGCCGTAGAAGGCCAGGTGACCATGGGCGGCGGTGACCTGGGTGCCGTGGGTGTAGTAGTTGATGGGGGCCAGGGTATGCAGGAAGCCCCACACGCCGGCACCGAAGAAGGCGAAAGCCGAGCAGCCCAAGGCCCACAGCAGGGCGGCCTTGTTCGGATGGGTGCGACCACCCTTCCACACCATGTAGAAGGTGAACACCACCATGGCGAAGAACGGCAGCACTTCCAGGGTCGAGAAGATCGAGCCGATCCACTGCCAATAGGCCGGGGTGCCGATCCAGTAGTAATGGTGGCCGGTGCCCAGGATGCCGGTGAACAGCGACATGGCGACGATGACGTACAGCCACTTTTCGACGATTTCACGGTCGACGCCGGTCAGCTTGATCATCAGGAAGGCCAGAACCGAAGCCATGACCAGTTCCCACACGCCTTCGACCCACAGATGGACGACCCACCACCAGAACATCTTGTCCAGCACCAGGTTGTTGGGGTTGTAAAGCGAGAACAGGAAGAAGATGGCGATGCCCCACAGACCCAGCAACAAGATGTTGGTGATGGCGGTCTTGCGGCCCTTCAACACCGTCATGGTGACGTTGTAGAGGAACATCAGGGCGACGACGACGATGGCCAGCTTGATCCACAGCGGCTGTTCCAGGAACTCGCGGCCTTCATGGATCTTGAACAGATAGCCGACCACGGCGGCGGCGGCACCGATCAGGAACAGCCAGAATTGCAGGACTGCCAGCTTGGGGCTGTGCAGTTCGGTTTCCGCTTCTTCCGGGATCAGGTAATAGGCGCAGCCGAAGAAACCCATCAACAGCCAGACGATCAGGGCGTTGGTGTGGATCATGCGCAGGATGTTGAAGGGAACCAGGTCGGCCAGGAAATTGGGGGCCACCACCACGGTACCCAGCAAGGTGCCGAACAGCACCTGGGCAACGAACAGGGCAAGGGCGCCGGCGAAATAGTACAGCGCCACTTTTTGCGATTGATACTTCATGATCTCACCCTTTCGTTAACCACTGACCTTGGGGGGCCAGTTCTGGGTGTCGACTTCGCTGGTCCACTTGAAGAAGTCGGCCAGGTTGTCCAGTTCGGTCTCGGTCAGGTTGAACTGCGGCATCTGACGACGGCCTTCGACGCCCGAGGGCTGGCCCTTCATCCACGCCTTCAGCGCTTCACGGGCGCCGTTCGGGTCTTCCTTGCCGCCGAAGCGGACCCACACGTTGCCCAGTTCGGGGGCGTAATAGGCGCCCTCGCCCATCAGGGTGTGGCAGTTGATGCAGGAATGCTTTTCCCACACATGCTTGCCAGCCGCCACCCCAGGGGTAACGGGGTTGGCTGCGGCGATGGCGTTGGCCTTGGTCACGCTGTGCGCGGTCAAGGCAACGAACACCGCGAAGAAAAATGCCGTGCCGCCATAGAAGATATTGCGGGCAGCGGCTTTCGTCAGTGTCTCGGACATGGTCGCTCCTAAGGATCCGAAGGGTTGAATTCCACCCACCGCGGAACTCCCCCCGCCGGTGGCCTCACCCTGAACTCTCGACACGGGGGCATGCCCCACGTCATGGTCACCCTATGACCCGGCGCGACACCGAGCTTTAACGTTGGTCAAGCTTGCGACCTTAATCAGGTATTTAATATCCCTATAATTTAAGGCGATTTTCCAGCCACGACAACGCCCGGGGATTACGGCACACTGACCGCCATGACCGATCCTATCCGCCGCATTGGCCACGACGATTCCATCATTCCCCTGACCATGGGGCCGGTCGGCTTTGGCATCATGCGCTGGATGCCGTTGGCTCTGCTGTATCTGGTGGTGGTGCTGGCCTTGGGCTGGCAGGCCGAATCCTGGGGATGGGGACCGGCGACCCTGGCCGCCAAAAGCGGCCCGGCGCTGATCGGCGCAATCGACCTGATCCGCCGCCTGCGCACCAGTCATTATGCTTGGCGCAATCCGGCCGGCGGCATCAGCGTCACGCCGGCCAGCCTGGTGGACCGGCTGACCTTTCGCGAATGCGGTTGGTATTTCCCGCTGGTCACCCTGCCCCTGCCCTTGTGGCTGGTGGGCGGCTTGATCACACTGATCGCCTTGACTTAAGTCACCCCGGATCGCGGACCCGACGGGTCAACGCCCAACTGCCCAGCCGCCGGTCACAGTGCGACACGTGGCTGCCCATCCAGCGGGCCACCACTTCGCGCACCACCGCACGGTCGCGGTCGGCGCAGACATTGGCGTCGCGCATGTGGCGCAACTGTTCCAAAATCCGCCAATGTTCACGACGGTGGTGGTCCTGGTGGGGATAATCGGCTTCATCCATCAGGTTTTCCTGATGGGTGAAGTTGCGATCCATGTACTTCATCAAGGCGGTGATGCGGGTGCATTGAGTGCGGTCGCACTGGCCATCCACCCGCCGACATTCGACACCGGGCTCGAACAGGCGGCCCATCAGATAGCACAGTCCCTCGGTGCCGCGATCGATGTCGCGAACCCCGGTGCTGAGTTCTGACGTGCAGATGGTGGGCATTCCCGTCCCCGTGACGTTTTTGTTTCTTACTGCAAGCAACCGTACGGGAGTGGGCGGTGCAACAGCAACGGGAAATATAGGATGCATTTTACCTGATTTTTAGCCATTGCACGGTTGACAGGAGCTGGTGCCGGATTCTATTTTGCGAATGAATTTCATTTGCATAAGAGTCCGGCCATGAGTTTCTCCCGCCCCGCCTCGTTCAGCTTCATCGGGTCAACCCGCCCCATGGGCCCCGGAGACTTCATCTGGCTGGCCGCGCTGGGATGCGCCAGCCGTGGCCCCACCACCGCCGATGCGGTTTGCGCCTGCATCGACCATGTGGCGGCCGGCCAGTGGGCGCCTTCCGCCCAGTTGGTCTGCGACTGCCTGGATGAAATGGCCCGGGCCCGCCACCTCAGCTATGCCCATGACGGCCGCTATGGCCTGTTTTCGTCCACCACCCAGGGCTTCGGCATCCTGCGCATGATGTTGTCCCTGCCCATCGAGCGGCCGACCACCCCCCTGGGACAGGTGGGATTGCGGCTGAAGCTGGCCTTCCTGGATCTGGCCCAGCCGGAAGACCGCCTGCAGCACCTGCAGGATCTGATCGTCGCCCATCGCGAAGAACTGGCCCGTCGCCCCGCCCCGTGTGAATCCTGTCAGTCGCCGGGGTGTTTCGGCCGCATGTGGGGGGAACACCACACCCAGTCCCTGCGCCGTGACCTGGAGTTGCTGGAACGCATGCGCGCCATGCCGCAAACACAGCTGACCACGCGACGTGAGGGTTGTTCCCAGGATGGATTGCACATAAACTGCATTTTAAACTAAGGTTATTTTACGAGGTATGACGTGCTGAGCATTGACGAGGCCACCCTGCGTGGCGCCGGAATCCGCCCGACCCGCCAACGCTTGACCATCGGCCGCCTGATCAAGGAAGGCGGCAGCCGCCATCTGACCCCCGACAGCCTGCATCAGGAAGCGTTGAGCCAGGGCATGCGTCTGTCCTTGGCCACCGTCTACAACACACTGAATGAATTCGCCGCCGCCGGTCTGGTCAAGCGCGTCCCCATGGGCGAGCGCAGCTGGTTCTGCACCAACACCGCCGAACACCACCATTTCTATCACGAAGCTACCGGCCGCATCGAAGACATCCCTGGCTGCCAGCCGCAGGTGATGGGCTTGCCCAATGCCCCGGAAGGCATGGAAGTGGCCGGCATCGACGTGATCGTCAGATTGCGCCGCGCGTCCTAAGCAGACGCAAAGCGATCAGCACCAACGCCAAGGCGCAGGAAACGGCCGTCTCGGTGTCTCCGGTGGCGATATTCAGGTAAACGGCCAGGGGCAAGGTCTCGGTCTTGAACCGGGTGGCCCCGGCGACCAGGGGGCATCACCTGCGGAATGTCCAAGACGGCGCCCACGGACGGATGCCGCGAACGATGCCCGCAAGCCAAGCCCCACCGCCTGATGGCCTGAAAAATCAGACCGCCAGGACGAAGTTGGTGTTGTCCAAGGCCGAGGTGTTGACGTTGCTGAGCGTGGCGACCAGGGTGGAATTGGCGGTACTGGCCGCTTCCAACGCGGTGGTGTGCCACAATTCCACATTGCTGCCATTCTGAATGGCGACCAGACCGTCGCCGGTATTGTTGCTGCCCGTTTCCGATCCGTAATTGTAAGCGGTCCCGCCCATGGCGGTGGCGCTTTCGTCGTAATCGGCGGCAGCCAAAGTCCCCGACGAACCCAGGCCGAACTGGGTGTTGGACAGTTCCATGGTGTCGCCGCCGCCTTGGCTGAAATCGGCGACGGTGGTGGTGGAATTGGCGCTCAGGACGAAGGTGTCCGCCCCCAAGCCGCCGGTCAGCAGATCATTTCCGGTGGTGGCGATCAGGGTGTCGGTACCGTCACCGCCATACAATTCGTCATAGCCGCCGTCACGCCCCTTCAGGGTGACGTTCAGGCCGGTATAGCTGGGGTCCGCCGCCACGTCGGCCGTGGCGTACATCTTCACCGTCTCGATGCCGGTGAAAGAAATCCCGCTGACGTCCATGGTGCTGTTTTCGGCCTGGGCGTGGAAGACCGCCGTGTCGCTGTCCACCGCACTGAGGTCGCCATCCAGCACGAAGCCGACACCCGGCTTGCTGACATCGTCGAAGATGACCGTGTCGTTGCCGGCGCCGGTCGAAATGGTTTCCACCGAAGAAATGGAAACACCGGTCAGGTCCAAAGTGCTGGAAGCGTCGGCCAGGGAAACGCTGTCCGCTCCCGACCCACCGATGATGGAATGGAATTGCTGCGGGTCGGCCCCGCCGCCCAGTACCACGGCGTCGCCGCCGGCCGCATACATCTGCAACGTCTCGATGCCGGTGACGGTTCCGGCGGACAAATCGAAGGTGCCGGCAGCCCCCAGGGTGATCACGTCCACATCGCCGGGCGAACCCGAATCGGTGATGGAGTCGCCGCTGGTGAAGTTGCCGGCTCCGATCACATAAACGTTGGCCCCGTCGCCACCATCCAGGCTGTCGATTCCGGCCGTCGCGTTCAAAGTGGCGTCCAACGTCACCGTGATCAGTTGGCTGATGGGATCGCTGCTGCCGGTGCCGTCGGTCACCATGGCGGTGACCATGCGGTTGCCCGCCCCCATGGTGGTGGTCGTATTCGAGAAGGTCACCGAACGCAGCACGCTTTGGTAATCCGCCGCGCTGGCGCTGCCCGACAGGGTCAGGGTTCCGGTGGCCGCATCATAGGACCCGGTGACGCCGCCAAACGAGGTATAGGACAAAACGTCGCCCACGGCGAAGTTCACCGAGATCATCACCGTGGCGCCGGTCAGGTTGCTGTCCGAATCGCTGGCGGTCAGCGTCGCGAAGGGCGAAACCGCGCCGCCGCCTTCCGAGAAGGATGAGGCGCTGACCAGGTTGTTGCTGTAAACCACGGTCAGGTTGGCCGAGGTGTTCTGCAGCACCACGTCGATGTCGCCGTCGCCATCCAAGTCGCCGACGCTGCCATAGGTGTAAAGGTTGGTGGGCAGGCCCGAACCGGCGATGACGTCGGTGAAGGTGCCGTCGCCGTTGTTCTGCCAAAGCTGAAGACTGTTATAGGCGGAAACCAGCACGTCGATGTCGCCGTCGCCGTCGAAATCGGCGGCCAGAACGTTGTCACGTTCGCCGGTCACGGAATCCAGTTGGTGGCGGGTGAAGTTTCCCGCTCCGTCGTTTTCGTACCAATAGCCTTCGACGTAACGGTTGGCGGCGAACAGATCCAAATCGCCGTCATTGTCCAGGTCGATCAGTTCCTCGTCGATCATCGAGCCTGCGGTGGCGGGCGACGATGTCCCGTGATTGTCCAAGGTGGCCCCAGGGGTCAGGACGCCGTTGACGTTTTCCAGGATCAACGAGTCGCCGCCCCAGACACCGATGATCACGTCGGTGTCGCCGTCGCCGTCGATATCGCCGGTGGTCAGACTGGTTCCGCCCGGGGCCGTGGGGGTCTGATCCGGCGTCGTGCCGAACGTACCGCTCCCGTCCCCCAGGAACACTTCCACCCCGCTTCCAACGCTGCGCATCAGCAGCAAATCGTTATGGCCGTCGCCGTTCAAATCCAGGACGGTCATGCCGGTGACATAAGTCTGGGTGACGCTGTCGGAAAGGGAGAAGGTGCCGTTACCGGCGTTCAGGAACACATCGACACGGTTGCTGCCGCTATCGCGTTGCACCACGTCCAAAAAGCCGTCGCCATTCAGGTCACCCACATTGAAGATGCTGGTGTTCGAGGTGACGACGTTATAGCTGAACAGGGTCGATCCACCCGTGGCGACACCTTGGTTCAACCCCAGCAACAGGCCGTTCGTGGTGTTGGTCACCATGATGTCCAGCAGGCCGTCATTGTTGAAGTCGGCCACCAGATTCTGGTTGTCGCCGGTAAGGGTTGACGTTTCCTCGTAGGTGAAGCTGAAGCCGCCGGCCTGTAGCCCCAGGTCGGGGGCGTCGCTGATGGTGGCGCTGGTGCTTTGCGCCACCGTGCCGCCATTGCCGTCGGTGATGGTGTAATCGATGGTGACGGTGCCGTGATAATCCTTGGGCAAGGCCAGGGTATAGGTGGTCCCGTCAAAGACCAAGGTCCCGCTGCTGGCGGTGATGGCGCTGATGCCCAGGCTGTCGCCGTCCACATCGCTGGCATTGGCCAGCAGTTCGGCTTGGGTAAAGCTATAGGGCATGTCCTCGACCCCGCCCGCCAAGGTCACGGTGGTCGAGGTGGGGGCGTCGTTGACGGCGTTGACGGCGGTCTCCAGCTGGGTCGAGGTCGCCGACAGCGGCGACGAACCGCCGGGGCTGCTGGCGTTGATGGTGGCCGGGGTGTTGGTGGTGCTGTTCGACCACGATCCGGCATAGCTGGAATCGACGCCATAGACGTAAAGCGACGGCGTCGTGCCGTTGAAATCGGCCGAGGGCAGGAAGCGCACCAGGGTGGTATAGGACAGCAATTGCGCGTTGGCGATATTGACGCCGCTGATGTCACGCCAGGTGGTGCCGCCGTCGCTGGAATATTGCCAGGCCCCGTCGGCGGTGAAGGGATTGCTGATCACCGCGACGCCGGCCAGGGTGTCCGTGCTGTCGGTGTCGCTGAAGGTACCGCTGAACAGCGTGTAGACAGTGTCGCCGGCATAGGGAACATCCTCGGTGGACGAGTTCTGTCCCACATAGGTCCCCATGGTCGGGGCGTCGTTGACCGAATTCACCGTGAAGGTGGCGGAAACCGCCACCGTGCCACCATTACCGTCGGTGATGGAATAATTCAGGAAATCGGTGCCGTTGTAATTGGCGTCGGGGGTATAAGTGAAAACCCCGCCGCCGCTGTCGACCACGGTGCCATGAATGGCGCTGATCCCGGTCACCGTCAGGGTGTCGCCGTCAACGTCGGTGGTGCTGCCCACCAATTGCGCCGTGGTGAAGGTCAGCACCGTGTCCTCGGTGCCGGTGGGCAAGGTGACCGAACCCGGGACCGGCGCATCGTTGACATTGGTGATGGGCTGGGTAGCGGTCAGGCTGGCGGTGTTGGTGCCGTCGCTGACCGAGTAGCTGATGGTGATGTCACCAAAGAAATCCGCAGCCGGCGTCAGGGTCAGAGTGCCGTCGCCATTGTCGACCAGCGTCCCCGCACTGGCGGTGATGCCCCCCACCAGGGTCAGCGTCGCCCCTTCCGGATCGCTGGCGGCGGCCAGCAGGTCCGCCTTCAGGATGGTGACCGAGCCGCCGTCCTCGTTGGCGGCGCTCAGCGTCAGGCCGGCACTGGTCGGCGGCTGGTTAACGGGAGGAGTCGTGACCACGGGAATGGCCGTGTTGCCGGTGTCGCCGTTGCCGGTGTCCCCCAGCCCGACTTCGCCGCCGCCAGCGCCGTTGTTGCCGTTATTACCACTTCCGCCGCCAGTGTCGGTTCCACCACCATCGCTGTCACCGGTTTGGCCGCCATCGTTGCTATCCCCAACCACCGACTTGGCAGGCAGCGGAGGCACCTCGATGTCACCGCCATCGGTATCGCCGCCCCCCACATCGCCACCGCCGGGATTTCCATCACCGACGGGCTCGCCGCCGCTACCGCCAGGATTGCCGGTGCCACCGTTGCCAGTGTCGCCACCACCGTTCCCACTGGTGCCCGCCCCGCCGCCCTCGCCGCCGCCAGTGGGGGCTGCGCTGGGCAGGCTGGGCGGTGTGGCCTGCGGTGCCGATGGCGCCGGGACAACCGAACTGATGGCGGCCCCTGCATTGTTGGCAATTGTGAATGAGGCACCCGGAGTCGCCCCCAGCACGCCGGCGCCCGGGGTGCTGATGGTCAACGGCGCATCGCCGCTCCCCGGGCGGCTCAGCGTGATTTCGCCGACGAAGCTGGACCCCGGATCGGGCTGCAGCGCCACCGAGGTTTCGCCGCCCTCGCCCACGGCTCCCACCACCGTGGTGCCGCGGATGCCGATGGACATGGCCGGGGTCGCCACCTTCGCCGCGCCCGGCGCCGATTTGGCGATGTCGCCCGACACGAAGGAAAAGCCGCCTTGCGCCACCAGGATGGATTCGGACCCGGTCTTGGTCGCCGGGTCATAGGTGAAGTCGTCCAGCCCGATCAGCCCCTTGTCCTTCAAGACAAAGGTCGAACGGTCGGCGAAAACCAGGGAAATCTGCGATCCGTCGGCGCTTTCCACCGAATCGCCCTTGATCAGCGGGGCTTCGGCGGTGGCCGCGATCTTTTGGCCGCCGCGAACAATCCAAGCGTCGCCTTGGATGGCGGAAACCTTGCCGATGACCTGTGCGGTCTTACCGTCGGCGACCTGGATCACCGGCAGCTTTGGCTCGGCGACCGGAGCGGTCTGAATGGGCATGGCCTTCCCCCTTCTGGGAATGACTTATCGGGGCAGTGTGAACGAATTCAGTGAAAAAATCACTTCATTGCGAAGAAGCGGATCAAAAATCATTCGCAACACCGACTTGCGGCCGACCACGATGGACGCGGTCCCCGCCATGCCGGATCGCACCGGATTGGGGTTTCCGGCGCCGTCGAACAGCACCGACTGTTCCGACTGCACCACCACCTTGTAATAGGTCTGGGTGTTGTTGCCCTGGCCTTCCTCGATGGAATCGGCGCCCACCGCCATCACCCGTCCATGCAACTGGCCATAGCGGAACGGGTCATAGGCGGAAAGGCGGATGGACGCCTTCAACCCTTCGCGCAAGTGCCCGATATCCTGGGGCGGCACCCGCGCTTCCACCACCAAGGCGTCGTCCAGCGGCACGATGTCCATCAAGGTGTCGCCGGGCTTGGCCACCTGGCCGACACTGGTGATGGAAGCCATCTTGACCACGCCGCGCACCGGCGAGCGCACTTCCGAGCGGGATTCGCGGTCGGTGGCCACTTCCATGGTGGCTTTCAGCGACGAGATTTCCGCCTCGACCTTGCTGATTTCCTCCAAGACGTCGGTGCGCCAGCCCTTTTCGAACTCGGACAATTTGGCCGAGGCTTCGTCCTGCTGGGCTTCCAGCCGCGAAATGGTGTCCCGCGCCGTGGCCACCTCGGTGTCCAGCAGCAATTGCTCGCGTTCCAGCTTGACCATTTCCTGGTTGCCGACCACGCCCACGTCATAGGCCTTCTTCTTGATGCGCAGTTCCTCGGCGCCCTTGGCCTGGGCACGGACCAGACCGGCATGGCGGGTCTGGTTCTCGGCCACTTCGCGGCGGCGGCGCTCCATCTCGCGCTGGATGACGGTGGCTTGCTGGGCGCGATGCGACAGCCGTTCGGTGTGGATGGTCATCTCGCGCCGCTTGGTTTCGGCGTCGATGGCGATGCCCGCCGGCCAGACGATGTCCTTGGTGCCGGCCAAATCGGCGTGCAATCGGGCGGTGCGCGCCTGGAAAGCGGCGTAACGGGCGCGTTTGTCGGCCAGATCCTGGGCGCCTTGCGAATTGATCAGACGGACCAGCACCTCGCCTTCCGACACGAAGCTGCCTTCGCGCACCAGCACTTCCTGGATGGTGCCGCCTTCGAAATGCTGGACATGGCGGATCTGTCCCGACGGCTCGACCCGGGCCTGGGCGGTCACCACCTCGTCCAGTTCCAGAACCGCCGCCGCCCCCAACAGGCCGACGAAGGCCGCGCAGCACCACAACAGCAGCGACGTTGCCGCCGGTGGCGTCAGCCGTGGCGCCACCCCGTGAATGGGCGAGCGAAAGGCGTCCAGCGCCGGATCGTTGGCTTTCGGCGTCTTCATGCGGCGCCCCCCTTGCCCACGGCGGGCGCCGCAGGTTCACGCTGGGTGACGCGGATGATCTTGCCGCGCTCCATCACCGCGCTGCGCGGGGCCAAGGCGGTGACGGCGGCACGATGCGAGATCACCACCAACGTCCGATGCCCCACAGCCTTGTGGATGCCGGCGATGGCCTTGCGTTCGGTGGCGTCGTCCAAGGCGGCGGTGGGTTCGTCCAAAATGGTCACCGGTGCCGCCCGCAACAAGGTGCGGGCCAGGGCCACCAGTTGCCGCTGGCCGCCCGACAGGTTGCGGCCGCTTTCCATCACCTCGAAATCCAGCCCCATGCCCACCGGCATCACCGCCCCGGCACCGACCATGTTCAACATGGCGATCATGTCGTCGTCAGAGACCAAACCGTCCAGGGACAGGTTGGTGCGCAAGGTCCCCGAGTAAAGCGGCGGGTTCTGCGGGCAGATGGCCACATGACGGCGCAGGTCGGCGGGATCGATCAACGAAATGTCGACACCGTCCAGCATCACCCGGCCGGTTTGGGGGCGGATGATGCCCGACAGCACCTTTTCCAAGGTGGTCTTGCCCGATCCCGAGGCGCCGACCACCGCCAGACGCTGTCCGGCGGGAATGGTCAGGTCGATGCCGTCCAACACCGGATGCGCCGCGTTGGGATAGCGCGCCACCACGCCGTCCACCTGGATGTTGCCCGCCGCCAACGGCCGATGGATCAGGCTGACGCCTGCGGGACGTTCGGTGGGGCGGTTGGTCACCGTACGCAGGGATTCCAAGGACGCCAAGGCCGCCAGGGTCTGCGGCACCACCGCCATCAACTGCATGTTGGCGCCGGTGAAACGGGTCGCCAGCATGGTGGCGGCCAAGATGACGCCGGCGCTCATCTCGCCTTCCACCGCCCGCCAGCCGCCCAGCCCCAAGGTGCACAGCATGGCCAGGTTCTGCGACAGCATGGCCAGGTTGCCGCGCGCCGCCGCCACCGTGCGGATGGCCCGCGCCGCGCTGGCGTAAAGGATGGTGCCCTGACGGAAACGCCCCTGCAGATAGGTCATGGCGCCGACGCGGCGCACGGTTTCAGGATCGAAGAACGTCTCTTGCGCCGCCTGGGCGCGGAAGGTGGCGGCACGGGACAGTTCCTGGTGCAGCAGTTTCTGACGATGCAGGGCGAACAAGGTGGAACCGGAAATGACCACGTTCATGCCCAACACCGCCAAGGCGATGACCGGATCGCACAGGAACAGGCCGGCCAGGAACAGCGCCATGAACGGCAGGTCGGCCAACAACGACACGGCGGCGGCGCCGAAGCCGTCACGGATGGCGTCGAAATCCTGCAGCATGCGCATCAGATGACCCGACGGCGCCGCCGCCCCTTCGAAGCGGGTTTCCAGGATGCGACGGTGCATGTCCATGGCCAGACGCACGTTGCCTTCGTGCAGGGTGTCTTCCACGAACAGGCCGCGCAGGCGACGGAACACCTGTTCGAAAAGCGCCGCCAGCAGGAACAAGATGGCCATGGCGGCCAGGGAATCCAGCAGGCCGTGCGGCAGCACCCGGTCATAGACCTGGGCCGAAAACAAGGGGGCCGCCAGGGCCAGGACGTTGCCCAGGCCGCCGGCCAGACCGGCCCGCCACAGCATGGGTTTCCAACTGGCCAGCAGCGCCGGCCAGGCGGTGGGTGCCCCGGCGGCGGCCTTGTCCAGCATGGGGCGGATGAACAAGACGGTGGTGGGCTCGCCCTGGACCGGGGGCTGGGTCAGCGGCCGCGAGGACTCGAATTCCAACACCACGCAGGGGAACAGATCGGCCGACAGCTTGGCCGGATTGCTGCGCGTTTCCACATGGGCGGCAAAGCCGTGGCGGGACAACGCCGCCAACCAGGGCTGGGGCGCCGCTTCGGCTTCGGCCATCTTGTGGGAATCAGACAAAGCCGACGCCGCCACCACATGCCCCATGGAGCGCAAACAGGCCGAGATGGCCTTGGCCTCGGCTTCGACGACCGCCGGATCAGCGGCTTTGGTTGACGGCGACATGCTGGGGGACCGGGGTTTGCGCCGTCGGCACGGCCTCGGGCATGGGGGGTTGCGGGTCCAGACCCATGGCGGCGTTCAGCCGCGCCTTGGCGGCCTGGACCTCGGAATAAAGGATGAAGCGCCGAAGGGTGGACAGCATGGACGACGCCTCGGCCTTGATTTCCTCCATGGCGCTGCCGCTGCCGGCATTGCGCGACTTGCCGGCTAACGAGGTGATGCGGCGGTCGATGCCGGCCATCTGGTCGGTCAGGCGGTATTCCTTCAAGGCGTGGCGGTATTGGATGTCGGCCACCCGCACTTGCGTCACCACCGCCATACCCAGGGCCAGACGGCGGGCCCGGGTCACCTCGGCAGTGTTCTGGGCCTGACCGATCCGCTTGGGGGCGGACAGGAAATCCACCAGATTCCACGCCACCTGCACGCCGGCGTCGGCCCAGGCGTTGTACTTCAGATAGGAATTGGAATCGTAATGGCCGCCGATGAACGGGCCGATCCCCGGCAGCGACTTCAACAGCTCGGTATAGATGTCTTGCACATCGATGCGGAACTGGGCGTCCTCGACCTTCAGTTCCGGCCGGTTGTCCAAGGCCACCTGCTGCAGGGCCTCCACATCCTGGGCCGGGCTGTCCAGCTTCAGGGTGATGCCGTCCTTCAACTCGGCCAGTTGGAACGCCGCCACCGATTCGACCCCCATCAGCCCCGCCAGATCGGCCCGCGACGTGGCGGTCTGGCGCTGCATCTCGGCGATCTGGCGCATGGTGTCGACGATGGCCCGCTGATGGTTCAGCATCTGCATGGGATCGCCGACCTTGCTGCGCTCGGCCTCTTCCGCGTCGGCCACCGAGCGCTTCAGCCGCACTTCCAGGGAATTGTACTTGGCCTCGGCATATTCGTTGATCACCGCCTTCCAATAAGCGGCCTGAACATCTTGGACCAACAGATGCAACGCCCGGCGGCGCTTTTCCAGCGCCTGCTTGACCCGGTCTTCCTCTTGCTCGGACCGCAGCATGGCGATGCCGAAATCCATCAGGTTCCAGGTGGCGGTCAAGTCGGCGGTGCGGCCGGTGGCGTCGTCGCTGGTGGAATAGGACGTGCCCGTGCTGCCGGTGGACAAATCCTTGGATACCGTGGCCTTGGGCAACGACCGGCGGGTCATGCCGCCCTTGGCGGCCATCTGCGGCAACATGGCGAATATGGACAGGTCGGCCTTGCCCTGGGCCAGCACCTCTTCCAGCAACTTGACCCGCGAATCCAGGTTGTGGGCCACCGCCAAGGCGATGGCGTCGTCAACGGTCAGCGGTTGGGAAAGCACGTCTTGAGGCAGGGATTGGGCATGGCGGTCCAGATCGACGCGGATTTCCGCCAAAGGTTCGGGGTCCAGGGCACAGGCCGCCAGCGACGACACCAACGCCGTCGCCGTCATCAACGATCTGATGGTCCTTCTGCCGCCCAAGCTCAACATCCTTCTGACGCGAGCATTCATTATCTATGTCAAAGGGTTTAACGAGTGGTTTAAAGCACAAGGGAAAGATGGATCACCAACGCATTTTAGGCCGGCGATATTTTCAGCCACGTTGGCCCGCGTCTATCCCGAGACCACAAATGGAAAGCCCCCGCAAGCCGTCGGGCTTCGGGGGCTTAGAATGGTGCCCAGGGGCGGATTGCGCTCCAGCAAGGCAAAAAGTCAGCAAAATCAACGGTCAGAGCAGCTCCCCGACTGGGGCGTTTGTACCACCGCGTTGGACCACTGGCAACGGATGTCACGAGCATCTTTTGCGGATACCATGAGCGCGATATTCTATTGCAAATTTCTGAGAGGGGTTCAGCGGTTGTAAGGCGCGGACATTCCCCCCGTGCCCCCCTCTTCAAGGATTGTCACCATGCCCACTCGTCCCGACGACTTCAGCGCCACTGTGATACGCCTGCTGCGGGATCGGGTGAACGGCATATGTTCCAACCCAGGCTGCCGCAGGGCCACGGTTGGTCCTTCTGGAAGCAAGCCCGACAAGGTCGTCATCACGGGTGAGGCTGCGCACATCAAGGCAGCGCAGCCGGGAGGGCCGCGCTACGACGAGAACCAGTCCCCCGAGGAAAGGCGCAGCATCGAGAACGGTCTTTGGTTGTGCGGGGCATGTGCCGATCTGATCGACAAGAACGACGGGGCCGACTACCCGGTGGAGGTTCTTGTCGCCTGGAAGGAACAAGCGGAGAAGGCCACCCGCCTTGCCCAGGCAAGCCCTGCCGATCATGGGGAAAGGCCGTGGGACAGCGGCTTCGGCGGCATCAGTTACATGAACATTCCCAGGCTGGCCATGTGGGGCGCTGGGCAGGGGTTCGGTTTCGACGCCTCTTTCTTGGCGGATGTGACGAACCTGCACGACATGGGCTTTGATCTGACCCGCTTGATGTGGAGTGTTGAGAAGCTGCTGAAACAGCTTTCCTTTCAGGCACTCCCGGTAGAGCAGGCGGTTGAACTGGGCCAGGATTTCACCGGGGCCACCGTCAGTTTCGAGCGCCAGTTCTTTACCAAGAACGGCCCTCAAATCCCATCCAGGGGACAGAGTGTCCCGGTTTCGTCGGACTGGAAGAAGGCTCCACACATCCACTGCAAGCTGGGCAAGTGGCGGGTGGTAGTGGTCTACGACCCACGCTGGATCACGACTTCTACCGCCTATGTCGAGTTCGCGGCGGGCAATCGTCGTTTCAAGGGCATCGGCATCGTCAAGGAGATGAACGAGCGCGACCATCTCGTGTTCGTTAGCCCGCTCTTCATCGGCTTCCCAAAGCCCGCCTTCGATCTCTTCGAGATACAGCGACTTGCGAACGCGGGCATTCGGCAGTACAAAATGGAATAACGAACAATACGCCATTCTGTACCATCCGAGGCCGCCATGAAGATCGTCGCCTATCATCGCGTCTCCACCGCCAAGCAGGGCACAAGCGGCCTGGGGCTTGAGGCCCAGAGCCGGGCCATCGCCGATTACGCCGCCACCAAGGGCGCAACCGTGATCGGATCGTTCACCGAGGTCGAGAGCGGCAAGAGCAACCAGCGCCCGGAACTGGCCAAGGCGCTGCATCTGGCCAAGGTCACCGGGGCCACCCTGGTGATCGCCAAGCTGGACCGCCTGTCCCGCAACGCTGCTTTCCTGCTGACCCTGCGCGACAGCGGGGTGAAGTTCGTCGCCGCCGACATGCCCGAGGCAACCGACCTGACCGTGGGCATCATGGCCCTGGTGGCACAGCAAGAGCGCGAGGCGATCTCGAAGCGCACCCGCGAGGCGCTGGCCTCGGCCAAGGCGCGGGGCAAGGTTCTGGGCAACCCCAACGGGGCCGCTGCCTTGCGCCGGGCGGGCAAGGGCAATGCTGCCAGTGTCGCCGCCATCAAGGACAAGGCCGGGCACCATGCCGCCAATCTTGGCCCCGTCATCGACGCCTTGCGTCATGAAGGCATCCAAAGCCTGGGGGCCATGGCCGAGGCGTTGAACCAGCGGGGCATGTTGACGCCCCGTGGCGGGCGCTGGCACAAGTCTTCGGTCAAGAATTTGCTGTCTCGGCTTGCCGCTGTGGCTGCGTAAGTCTTGGCCGTTATCGTCCGTTCCGTGTAATCTTTCCCTTGTTCAAGGGTTTGGGGGTGTCTGGTGGTCAACGGGGATGTGGAAAAGCGATTGTGGGCGGCGGCGGATCAGCTGTGGGCCAATACTGGCCTCAAGCCCGCCCAGTTCTCGGTCCCCGTGCTGGGTCTGGTGTTCCTGCGCTATGCCGAGAAGAAGTTCGCCGATGCCGAGGCCAAGCTGGGGCCGGTGGGATCTGGCGGGCGTCGCAAGATCGGCAAGGCCGATTACGAGGCCGAGGGCGTCATCTTCCTGCGGCCCGAGGCCCGGTTCTCCACCCTTCAGGCCCTGACCGAGGGCGACAACATCGGCAAGGCCATCAACGAGGCCATGAAGGCCATCGAGGATGAAAACCCCGATTTGAAGGGGGCCTTGCCCCGCACCTATACCCAGATCGACAACTGGGTGCTGGTGGAATTGCTGCGCCTGCTGGCCCCGGTGGACCTGACCGGCGACGCCTTCGGCAAGGTCTATGAATACTTCCTGGGCGGCTTCGCCCTGAAGGAAGGCCAGAAGGGCGGCGTGTTCTATACGCCCGAGGCCATCGTCAAGCTGATCGTCGAGATCATCGAGCCGTTCCATGGCCGCATCTATGACCCGGCCTGCGGCTCGGGCGGCATGTTCGTCCAGTCCGCCGAGTTCGTGAACCGCCACAACAAGGCGGCCATGAACGAGATCACCATCTTCGGCGTCGAGAAGGACCAGACCACCGTCAACCTGAACAAGATGAACCTGGCGGTGCATGGGCTGTCGGGTGACGTGCGGGTGGCCAACACCTATTACGAAGACCCGCTGAACGCGGTGGATAAGCAGGGTGGTCGCTTCGACTTCGTCATGGCCAACCCGCCCTTCAACGTCTCGGGCGTGGACAAGGAACGGCTGGAGGGCGATCTGCGCTTCCCCTTCGGGATGCCCAAGCCCGACAACGCCAATTACCTGTGGATACAGCTGTTCTATTCCGCCCTGACCGAGACCGGGCGGGCGGGCTTTGTGATGGCCAATTCGGCGGGCGACGCCAGGGGCAGCGAGCAACTGATCCGCCAGAAGCTGATCGAAAGCGGCGCGGTAGATGTCATCGTCTCGGTGGGGTCGAACTTCTTCTATACCGTCACCCTGCCCTGCACCCTGTGGTTCTTCGACCGCGCCAAGGCCAAGACCGAGCGGGGCGACACTGTCCTGTTCATCGACGCCCGCCATGTCTTCCGCCAGATCGACCGGGCACACCGCGACTTCACCCCCGCCCAGACCGAGTTCCTGGCCAACATCGTAAGGCTCTATCGCGGCGAAGAGCCGGAACTGATCCAGGGCAGCTTCGACCTGCTGGCCGAAAAGGGGCTGAACCACGGCTATGTGGACGTGGCGGGCCTGTGCAAGCGAGCCACCAAGGCCGAGATCGAAGCCCAGGGCTGGAGCCTCAACCCCGGTCGCTATGTGGGCGCGGCGGCACGGGATGCCGAGGATGTGGACTTCGCCGAGCGGCTGGAGGAACTGAACGAGGAATTGGAGGTCTTGAACGCCGAGGCGCGGGAACTGGAAGAGCGGATCGCCCAGAACGTGGCGCAGGTCTTGGAAGCCTCGGCATGACAGAGCAGCATCCACTGCATAGCCGCCCGTTGCCGGAGGGGTGGCAGATCCGCACGGTCGATGAAATCAAGTCTCCAGAGAAGCACTCCTGCGTTGCAGGTCCATTCGGGTCATCCATCAGCTCTAAGTATTTTGTTGATGCTGGCATCCCAGTCATCCGAGGAGGCAACTTGTCAGATGAACTTGTTCGGTTCATCGATGCTGGCTTTGTCTACGTCTCGGAGGAACAGTCACTAAAATACGTAGCTCAAGTGGTTGCGGCAGACGACTTGGTCTTCACATGCTGGGGCACAATCGGACAAGTTGGCATCATTCCAAGAAGTGGGGGGCATGAGAAATACATCATCTCGAACAAGCAGCTGAAGCTGCGTGTTGATCCAGCCATCTGTGACCCTCTATACGCATACTTCTATTTTGGTGGGAAAGATGGTGTTGAGTACGTCAGAAGCCATGCCAAAGGGGCAGCAGTTCCGGGAATTAGCCTTGGCATTCTGAAGGGGCTGAGAATTGCGTTGCCTCCCCTCGTCACTCAACGCCGCATCGTCTCCATCCTCTCGACCTACGATGACCTGATCGAGAACAACGCCAGTCGCATTGCCATCCTGGAAGAGATGGCGCGGCGGCTGTACGAGGAGTGGTTCGTCAAGTTCCGCTTTCCTGGGCATGATGGCGAGGTCAAAGACGATGGCCTGCCCGGAGGATGGCGACAGGGTCCGATCAGCGATCTGTACCAGGGCCTCTATGATGGGCCACACGCCACGCCGAAGCCTTCCGATGAAGGCCCCGTGTTCCTGGGCATTGGTAACCTGACCGAAAGCGGTCGTCTCGACCTTGCGGATGTCCGCCACATTGCCGAGGAGGACTTCGGGCACTGGACCAAGCGGGTCTGCCCCCAACCCGGCGACATCGTCTTCACCTACGAGGCGACCCTGAACCGATACGCCATCATTCCTCGTGGCTTCCGGGGGTGCCTTGGGCGTCGCCTGGCCCTGATCCGGGTTGATCCGAAGGCGTCCTCAAACCTCTTCCTCTACTGCATGTTCTTCAGCCCGACATGGCGCGAGGTCGTGGCGCAGAACACCTTGTCGGGGGCCACGGTGGATCGCATCCCGCTGTCCAAGTTCCCCCAGTTTCCCGTCACCATCCCGCCGCCAGAGGTCATCGCTCGCTTCGATGAACTGGTCAGGCCGATGCTGGCGCAGGCCGAGGGCTTGAACCAGAAGAACGCCAACCTCCGCGCCCAACGCGACCTGCTGCTGCCCAAGCTGATCTCGGGCGAGATCGATGTCAGCCAGAGCGAAGCGGATAAAAAGGAACTTGTCGCATGACACCTGCTGATATTTCTCAGCGGCTTGATCAAAATCTGGGCCGAGTTGACAACCTTGTTGCTCAGTACAATCGAAGCGGCAAGGGAAGACGAGATACTCACAAAACTGACGTACTCAGGGCGGCAGTGGTATTGCTTCATGCCGCGCTTGAGGACTTCATTAGGTCACACCTGATAATTAGCATTACTTCTTTTACAGGTGACACTCTTGATAGCTATGGCTTCCCAACTGACGATAAGAGGCCGCAAGAGAAGATAAAAATCAGTGAGTTAATTCAATACGGCAATGAGGCGATCAGCGACTTCATTAATAAGTCTGTGAGAGATAGAATTGAGAGGTTTGAGACATTCAACAACCCAGGAGATATAAAGAAGGCCCTCCAAAAATGTCGTTTCGACATGAATGTTATTAATAGACACGATTTCAGCATCTTGTCGGAGATGATTTCTCGTCGCCATCAAATCGTCCACAAAGCGGACCGAAACGAAAACATAGGCGGGAGAGGAAACCACCCCACTGTTTCAATCGGCGGCACTACCGTCGATCGTTACATAAAAGCCGTTCGCGCCTTTAAAACCCTCGTAGAAAACACAGCTAAGGTGCCATGACCCCGCCCTCTGCCGCCCACGATTACACCGAGGACGCGATCGTCGAGCAACCGGCCATCGCCTTGTTCGCGTCGTTGGGATGGCAGATTGCGAACCTGTACCAGGAATGGGCCGGGTCCAAGTCCAGCCAGGGGCGCGAGACGGATCATGAGGTGATCCTGGTGCCGCGCCTGCGGGCGGCGCTGGCCAAGCTGAACCCCCATGTGCCGGTGGCGGCGTTCGATCAGGTGGTCGAGGTTCTGACCCGCGACCGCACCAAGATGGTGCCGGTCAACGCCAACCAGGAAGTCTATGGTCTGCTGCGCGACGGGGTGAAGGTGGAAATCGCCGACGCCCACGGCGTGATCGGCACGGAAATTGTGCGGCTGATCGAATGGAACCCGGCCAAGGCCGCAGACAACGACTTCTTCCTGGCCTCGCAATTCTGGGTGCGGGGCGACATCTACAACCGCCGTTGCGATCTGATCGGCTTCGTCAACGGCATTCCCCTGCTGTTCCTGGAGTTGAAGGCCAGCCACAAGACGCTGAAGGCAGCCTACGACGACAATCTGACCGATTATCGCTACGCCATCCCCCAGTTGTTCATCCCCAACGGCTTGGTGATCCTGTCCAACGGATCACAGACGGTGATGGGCAGCACCTACTCGCCGTGGGAGCACTTCTTCGAGTGGAAGCGCATCAATGACGAGGGCGAGAAGGGCGTGGTGTCGCTGGAAACCGTCATTCGCGGCACCTGTACCCCCGCCCGCCTGCTGGACATCGTCGAGAACTTCATCGTCTACGAGGAAGCCAAGGGCGGCCTGATCAAGAAGGTGGGCAAGAACCACCAGTATCTGGGCGTCAACAAGGCCATCGCCGAGGTGATCAACGCCGCCCAGCGGCCTAAGGGCGAGCCGGGACGCCTGGGCGTGTTCTGGCATACCCAAGGCTCGGGCAAGTCGCTGTCCATGGTGTTCTTCGCCCAGAAGATCCTTCGCACCGTGCCGGGCAACTGGACCTTCGTCATCGTCACCGACCGCGAGGAACTGGACGACCAAATCTATAAGACCTTCGCCGCCACCGGGGCGGTGAAGGAGCAGGAGGTCCACGCCACCAGCGGCAAGCACCTTCAGCAATTGCTGACCGAGGATCACCGTTACGTCTTCACCCTGATCCACAAGTTCAACACCCGCGACGGGATGCCCTATCCGACGCTGTCGCAGCGCCAGGACATCATCGTCATCACCGACGAAGCCCACCGTTCCCAGTACGACACCTTGGCGCTGAACATGCGCAATGCCCTACCCCAGGCGGCCTTCCTGGGCTTTACCGGGACGCCGCTGATCGCGGGCGAGGAACGGACCAAGGAGGTCTTCGGCGATTACATCTCGGTCTACAACTTCGCCCAATCCATCGAGGACGGGGCCACGGTGCCGCTGTTCTACGAGAACCGCATCCCCGAACTTCAGCTGACCAACGACGCCCTGGGCGAGGAGTTGGAGCAGCTTCTGGAAGAGGCCGAACTGGACGAAGCGCAAGAGCGCAAGGTCGAACAGGTCTTCGCCCGCGAATACCACCTGATCACCCGCAACGACCGTTTGGAAGCGGTGGCGGAAGACCTGGTTCGCCACTTCATCGGTCGCGGCCATCGCGGCAAGGCCATGATGGTCTGCATCGACAAGGCCACCGCCGTTCGCATGTACGACAAGGTCAAGGCCCACTGGCAGGCGGTGCTGGCCGAGTTCAAGGCCAAGCTGCCCGCCACCACCGGCGAGGACCGCGCCGCCCTGGAGGAGAAGATCGCCGAGATGGAGGTGATGGACATGGCCGTCATCGTCTCGCAGGGGCAGAACGAGGTGACAGACCTTGCCGCCAAGGGCCTGGACATCCGCCCGCACCGCAAGCGGATGATCGAGGACGACCTGGACGAACAGTTCAAGGATGCCAAGGGCAAGCTGCGTCTGGTCTTCGTCTGCGCCATGTGGATCACCGGCTTCGACGTGCCGTCGTGCTCGACCATCTACCTCGACAAGCCGATGAAGAACCACACCCTGATGCAGACCATCGCCAGGGCAAACCGCAAGTATCCGGGCAAGGCGGCGGGTCTGATTGTCGATTACGTGGGCGTGTTCCGTAACCTTCAGAAGGCGCTGGCCATCTATGGCGGGGCGACGGGCGAAGGCGGCGAGACGCCCATCAAGGAAAAGGCCGAGTTGGTCGAGTTCCTGAAGCACCTGATCGCCCAGGCGCTGGCCTTCTGCTTCGAGCGCGGCATCGACGCGGCGAAGATCAAGGCGGCCAGCGGCTTCGAGAAGATCGCCCTGCTGGACGACGCGGTCGAGGCGCTGATCGACACCGACGAAACCAAGAAGGCGTTCCTGGGCATGGCCTCGGGCATCGCCAGGGTCTATCGCGCCATCCTGCCCGATCCCATCGCCACCGACCTTGCCCCCGATGCCGTGCTGATCTCGGTGCTGGCCCAGAAAATCAAGGCGCTGTCTCCCACCCCTGACATCACCCACATCATGGAACAGGTGGAAGACCTGCTGGACCAGTCGGTGGCCCCGGTTCCCTATGTCCTGCCCGGCTCGACCGAGGAGCCGCTGTTCGACCTGAGCCAGATCGACTTCGACAAGCTGAAGGAGAAGTTCGGCCAAGGGCGCAAGCGGACGGAGGCCGAGAAGCTGCGGGCGCTGCTGAACCAGAAACTCCAATCCATGGTGGCCCAGAACCGCAGCCGGGCCGACTTCCTCGACCGCTTCCAGAAGCTGATCGACGAGTACAACGCGGGCAGCCAGAACATCGAGGCGTTCTTCGCCGCCCTGGTCAAGCTGGCCCAGTCGCTGACCGAGGAAGAGCAACGGGCCATGCGCGAGGGCCTGACCGAGGAGGAGCTGGCCCTGTTCGACATCCTGACCAAGCCGGTGCCGGTGCTGGCCGACAAGGAGCAGGCCCAGGTCAAGAAGGTGTGCAAGGCGCTGCTGGAGACCCTGAAGGGCGAGAAGTTGGTCCTGGACTGGCGCAACAAGCCCCAGGCACGGGGCGAAGTCCGCCGCACTATCGAGTTGGTCTTGGACAAGGGCCTGCCCGAAGCCTATGACGAGGACATCTACGCCACCAAGTGCGACGCCGCCTATCGGCATGTCTTCGACTGCTATTACGGGGCTGGGGAGAACCTGTACGCCATGGCGTGAGGTCTTGATCTTCGTTCGATGATTTGCTTTCGTTCCTGTCCCTTTGGCTACGGACGCGAATTTCTGGACGAAGTCACCATGCACCATTGCCGAGTTCCGGGCTGCACCGCCCCGTCCTCCCGCTGGGGCACACTTTGCAGCACCCATAAGAGCCGCCAGCGCCGCCACGGCCACCCCATGCAGGACGGCGTCACCAAGGCGGAACTGGCCCCCTATCGCGCCATCATCCGCCAGCGCAAGGCCAACAACCCCAACAGCCCCTTCTGGCCCAGCATCGAGGCCCGATGGAATGCCCTGGTGGATCACTGCCGGGGCGTGGTCGCCGCCTATCTGAACGGCAGGGCCATGAACCGCAACGAGCGGCAAGCCTGCCAGGAGGTGGTGAAGCTGGCCGAGCATGTGGAAGCAGGCGAGGTGGTCGAAACCGCCCTGGCCCTCTACCTGATGCACGAACAGGCCCCGCGCCGCTTCCTGTCGGACGATGCCTTCCGCCACCAGCTTTCCCGCCGCCTGCGGGGGCTGGCCGATGTGAACGCGGGCACTTGGTACGATCACACCACCGGCAAGCTGAAACGGGTTTACCGCGATCTGCCCGCCACCAGCGCCGTGGTCATGGGGGCGATGCTGGCCGAAACCTTCGGCGTTGCCGGTCTGCTGCTGGCCCGCCGCGAGGAGGAGGACGCCGAGAAGCGTCGCCGTGAGAACGAGGAACTGGCCCAGGCCGTGAAGGACTTGAAGTGATGAGCAACGAGATCAAGACGGTGTTGATTTCGAGTTTGGTCCAAGACAAGAGGTTCCAGGCCCGGACTTCGCTCAATGACGCCGTCGTCCAGCGTTATGCCCTCAACTACCAGAACAACGCCCCCTTTCCCCCGGTGAAGGTGGCGATGGTTAAGGGAGCCGCCGTTCTTGTGGACGGATGGCACCGCGTCGCCGCCCTGAAAAGCATCAATCGCACCACCGTCGAGGCCGAGGTCTTCAAGGCCACTCAGTCGGATGCGGTCTGGATGGCGATGATGGCGAACCTCGCTCACGGCTTGCCGCTGAAGACAAGGGAACGCACATCCGCATTACGCAAGGCCCTGACCGCGTACATCAAGGCCAAGCGCCACCGCAAAGGCAAGGAACTGACCAGCCTCAAGTCGTATCGGGAGATTGCCGACGACTTCGATGGTCAAGTTCGCCACACCACGATCCGCAACTGGATGATCGCCGATCACCCAGACATCGCCGAACTGATGGGCGACAAGGAAGGCAAATACGGAGATGGCGGCTTGCAGCGGAACGATGAGGCCGCTGATAGCTTCGCCGCCACGGCCCATGACGCCATCGAGAACGCCTTGGCCGCATTCCAGGGGGTTACCTGCCCCATCAGCCGAGGCAACCTCATCACCAAAATGGAAGCAGCGTTGCAGCGGATGAAGGATGGCGGGGAATGGGTCATCGAAGCCGAGGACTTCTGACGCCGCCACAGCTGTTCATGATGAACACTTGCAGGCAATCAAGCGCTCAGTAACTTACTGATATAGAATGATTTTATGGTGGTCAAAGGGATGCCTTTTGCGTGACGACGTCCACCTCATACCTTGGTAACTTCGCCACCTCCAGCGCCAGGGCCTTGATGGTCACATCGCCGTAGGTGTCGCCTGCGGTCTTCGGGCTGTGCCCCTGCATGGCGTCGAGAACACGCGGGGCCATGCCGACTTCCATGCCCACCGTCTTCACCCGGTGCCGCCAGCCGTGGTTGGGCTGAACGTTGGGGTCTGTCACCACCGTGCGGACGAACTCGGTCACACGGTTCTTGGCCGTTCGCCAAGGGCCGCGAAGGGTGCCGTCCGGGGCTGGGGTCAGGAACAGGTGTCCCAGCTCGCATGAAGCGATGAAGGCAGGGAACCCGAGTTCAACCAAGTGGCTGTGCAGCACCACCTCGCGGGCTTCGTTGGTCTTCACCGTCCCCGCCTCTGGGGTGATGGTCAGCACCCAATGCTCGCCCACCTGCCGCACGTCTTCTTTGCGAAGCTGCACCATCTCGCCAATGCGGGCACCCGTATAGGCGCACAGCCAGGGCGTCCACTTCTTGGCTGCTGCCAGCTTGGGATGCTCCCGTCCCGGCCTGTGGTTCCAGGCAGCTTTCAGCAGGGCCAACGCTTCTTCGTCTGTGAAGCCCTTGGGCCGTAGTTTGACCTTCTTGCCCAGCTTGATGGTGATGCCGGTGGCCGGGTTCTCGGTCATGCGTCGATTGCTGACGGCCCAGGCGAAGATGGATTTGAGGCCGGACAGGTCGCTGTCCTTCACCGTCTTGGGCGAAATCGGCTTCCCGGTCCTGGGGTTCACCTCGGCAAGGCGATGATCCTTGAAGCCCACCACGTCATCGCCGGTGATCCGGCTGGCATCGTCGTGACCAAGGAAGGCCACGAACTTGGACATGGTGTTGCGATAGCTTTCGTAGGTGGCTGGCTTGGTGCCTGCGGCACTGGCCTCCTTCCACCAATCTTCCACCAGCCCAGTCAGCGTCCATCGGCCCGCAGAGGCGACAGGAGCCGCGCTGACGGGCTTTGGGACATCCCACTGGGGAAACCGCTCCGCATCCGGGTCTGGGCGGTAATCGCCCTCCGCATTGCGTTTCAGCACCGCAGCGGCCTGGATCAGCGCTTTATCCAGTTCCTCGATCAGCCGCCTACGGCTGTCAGGATCGGTGCTGATGCCCTTGCGCAGCAACAGGTCGTCCACATGCGGCCCCATCCAGGCTTCTTGCTGCTCGAAGGCGCGGGCCTCGAACTGGAGGCGTAGGACATGGGTCCAAATCTCCGGGTCGCCGGGGTTGTCGCCAACGGCATGAACGAGTTCGCGGTATGCCTCGCCAGCCAAGGCCACGATCTGACGATAGGTTAGCGGTTCGGGCTTCGAGCGCAGCGCCTTCCAGCGGTTCTCCACCTCGGCGGCGATCTGCGCATAGGCCACCCTGGCTTCCGCAGGAGACTTGGTGCGGAGCGAGATTTTTTCCTCCCGCTTGCCGATGACGGCCCGAAGATCGTCGGGCACGGCTTTGCGGAAGTAGTAGACGCCTGTCTTGGGGTGCTTGAAAGGACGGCTCATCGCAAGGACCATTGGACCACCTGTTTGTACCACAGGGGATGCTCAAGTCCATTGATTTGGCTGAATTTCTTTTCCTTCAAAGGCTTAGAAGGAAAATGGTGCCCAGGGGCGGAATCGAACCACCGACACTGCGATTTTCAGTCGCATGCTCTACCAACTGAGCTACCTGGGCACTGTCTCGGGCGGGGTTGGTTCACCGCTCGGCTCGTGAAGAGGAGGCGCTTATATCGGGTTTCGTCGGACCTGTCAAAGGGGGGATTGCGATTTTTTTAAAGGCTGCCGATCCAGCCGGTCAGACCATAGGTGACGGCCCCGGCCAGGGTGGCCAGGGCGGGGTTGGCGGTCAGGCGGTGCAGGACGAAAACCGCCAGCAGGGCTGCCGCCACCTTGGGTGTGGATTGGCCCAGACGCGCCATCGGCAGGAAGTCGACCAGCGACAGCACCAACAGGGCGGCGATGGCCGATGGCCCCAGGGCCATCAGGAAACGATGCAGGCGTGGCGCCACGCCCCGCCCCTTCAGCCGATCGCAGACCGCGAGCGGCAGATAGCGGATCAGATAGGTGGCCAAGCCGCCCAACAGCACCACCGGCAACAGCATGTCATCATTCATGCTGGTCCTCCGGCTGTTGCAGAGCGGCCACCGTGCCGCCGACCACCATGGCCAGCAGCAAGGCCACGTGTCCGGGCAGGACGGCCGCCGCCAGCAACGCCACCCCTGCCGCCGCCAGCGGCGGGGCCAGCGTGTCGCGGCGCAACAGCGGTAACAGCAGGGCCAGGAACAAGGCCGGCAGGACGAAGGACAAGGCCGCCTGCACTTCCGGCCAGCGGGTACCACCCAGATCGGCCAGCAACCCGCCACAGACGGTACCGGCCAGCCAGGCGCCATAGGCCCCGGCCTGCACCCCCAGCAGCCAGACCTCGCCCTTGTCCGGCCCCAGACGGGCAAAGGCCAGGGCGAAAACTTCGTCGGTCAGACCAAAGGCGATCAACGGGCGTGGCAATTTGCGCCCCTGCTGCGGCAGGCGCGGCAACAGGGCCGGACCATAGAACAGATGACGCAGATTCATCGCCGCCACCGCGCCGATCACGGACCAGGGCGAAGCGGCGGCGGCCAGCAGCGACACCAAGGCGAATTGACTGGCCCCGGCATAGACCACGGCTGAAACCAGCAAGGCCTGGACCGGGGTCAGGCCGTTGGCGGCGGCCAGCAGGCCGAAAGACAAGGCGATGGGGAAATAGCCCAGCATCAGCGAGGCGCTGTCGGCCAAGCCACGGCCGAAACCCGACAGGGGCCTAGACGGGATCGTCACCATCCGGGGCATGGTTTTCGCCTTCCTGGGTTTCCACCCGATAGACGCCGCCCAGCCAACGGTGCAGGTCCACGTCGGCGCAGCGGCTGGAGCAGAAGGGCTGAAATTCCGGCTGCGGACTTTTGCCACAGATGGGGCAAGGCTTGTTGGAATTGGCGGCTTTCTTGTCGGGGCTCATTCTACGTCCTCGACCGCCACGTTGTCGCGCTCGCGATCGTGCTCGACCCGAATGACCGGCGCCCGGCCCAGACGTTGGGCCAGTTCTTCCAGGGCATGGGGACGCGCATCCAGGGCGGCGCCCACGTCGGGGGCGACCACCAAGGCCAGGGCGCGGCCCGGACGATGGGCGGCTTCGGCATGCAACAGCCGCAACCCCCACAGGGCAATGGTGTCGGCGTTGGCGATGGCGGCATGTTCCACCGTCAGCTCGGCCAGGGACGGACCACGGCGTTCCCGGGTCATTTCCACCAGCCCCAAAGGCGTGGCGCCGATCACATGGGTGGCCACCGGATCGGTGGCGACGGCCTGCTTCAAGGATGCCATCAGCTTCATCAGCGCGCCCTTGCCGCCAGCGGTGACGAAATCCACCACGATCTGGCCAGCGATGTTGCGCAGGCGCAATTGGCGGGCGATGACGGTGACCGCCTGCTGGTTGGCCTCGATGGGCAGGGCGGGACCGGAATCCACGTCGATGGCGGTCAGGGCGGCGGTGGCCTCGATGGTGACGCGACCGCCGCAGGGCAGTTCCACCACCGGGTCCAGGCAGGCGGCATAGGCGTCTTCGGTGTCGTACAGCTCGAACACCGAGCCGTCGCGGTAGCGTTCGGCCAGATGCGGGTGACGGGCCTGCACCTGGGCAAAGGCCAGATCGTCGTCCACCAGCACCTTGGACACACCGGGATGGTCGGCCAGCATGCGGTCCAACGGATCGGGGCGCCACAGCACCGCCGGCGCCTTGGCCTGGGACTGGTCGCGCTGGATGTTCCGCCAATCCTGGCGAAGCGTGGCCAGATCGGCGGCCAGGGCCGTTTCGTCGGCGTTGACGGCATGCAGACGGGCGACCACGCCTTCGCCCTCTTCCATCAGGGCTTCCAGGCGTTCCAGCAGCAGTTCGCGACGGTCGTCGGACAACTTGCGCGGCACCGCCAAGCCGGGATGGGACGGCGTATAGGCCATGAAGCGGCCCGACAGGGTGACCTGGGTGGTCAGCGTCGCCCCCTTCAGCCCCTGGGCGTCGGACTTGACCTGGACCAGCACGGTCTGGCCCTGGGCCAGCTTCACCCCTTGCAGGAAACCGGGACGGTCCTGGCCGATGTCGACGAAGACGGCGCCCATCTTGGGGGCCACTTCCACCACCCGGCCCAACACCACGGCGCCCACCAGCAATTCGGGACGCACCACCGCCAGGTCCACCAGACGGCCGTCGCGCATCAAGGCCAGACGGGTTTCGCCCGGCCCCCAGGCATAAAGGATTTCACTCGCCATGAACGCCTGCGCCCTTCAGCAATTGGGCGGTCTCGAACAAAGCCAGCCCGACCACGTTGGAATAGGATCCCGACAATTCGCGCACATAGGCGGCGGCCAGACCCTGGATGGCGTAACCGCCAGCCTTGCCGTGCCACTCGCCCGAGGCGAGATAGGCCGCTTCCTCGGAATGATCCAGGCATTTGAAGGTCACGTGCGAGGTGACCAGACGGGTGCGCAGCTTGCCGTCAGGCGCCAGAAGCGCGATACCGCCATGCACCCGGTGCTTGCGTCCCGACAACAGTTTCAGGCATCGGCGCGCCGTCTTGTCGTCTTCCGCCTTGGGCAGGATGCGACGGCCGCAACCGACGACAGTGTCGGCGGCCAGCACGAAACAATCGGGATGACGGGCAGCGACGGCGCGGGCCTTGGCTTCGGCCAGACGGGCGGCGTGCTGGGCGGGCAGTTCGCCCTTCAACGGCGTTTCGTCCATGTCGGCGGGATCGACCACACCGGGAACGATGCCGATCTGACGCAGCAGATCAAGTCGCCGCGGCGATGCCGATGCCAGAACCAGATTGGGAATCTCGACTGAATCGGCCACGCTGACGCGGTCTTATTTGAAACGGAAAGTGATGCGACCCTTGGTCAGGTCGTAGGGAGTCATTTCCACGTTGACGCGGTCACCGGCCAAAACGCGGATGCGGTTCTTACGCATCTTGCCCGAAGTATGGGCCAGAATTTCGTGTTCGTTATCCAGCGTCACCCGAAACATTGCATTGGGAAGCAATTCGGTCACGGTACCGGAAAATTCGATGACATCCTCTTTCGCCATTGGTCCTTCCAGGCGGTTGCTCTTGGGCAGGTGGAATAAGTGAGCGTTTGCCCGGTCAAGGTCAAGCGCTTTTCATCAGCTTTCGATTATTCCCGTGCCATTCCCATGACGGGGAAGCGCTTGCGGATGCGTCTTTCCAACTCGTCACGCACTTGGCGATAGGCTTCCAGACGCGCTTCGCGGCTGCCTTCGACCAAGGTGGGATCGAAAGTAGGCCAGAATTCAACCTCGCAAGCGATGGTCCTGGTCAGGTCCACCGCCTTGTGCTGGGCTTCCGGCGACAGGCTGACGATGACGTCGAAGCTGTCGTCTTCCAATTCGTCGAAGGTGCGGGGCTTATGGCGCGAGATGTCGATGCCGATCTCGTCCATCACGGCGACGGCGAAGGGGTCCAGTTCCTCGCTTTTGACCCCCACCGAGGCCACATAGGAGCGGGTCCCGTGAATACGGCGGTAGATGCCTTCCGCCATGGGCGAGCGGATGGCGTTGAAGGTACAGCAGAACAGGACGGCGGACGGTACCTCCCCCTCCAATTGCGCCTAGCCCCTGATATGCAGGACGCAGACCAGGGTGAACAGCCGACGCGCCGTGTCGAAATCAATGTCGACCTTGCCCGCCAGACGTTCACGCAGCAGTTCCGAGCCTTCGTTGTGAAGACCACGCCGCCCCATGTCGATGGCCTCGATCTGCGAGGGCGTCGACTTCTTGATGGCGGCGTAATAGCTTTCGCACAGGATGAAGTAATCTTTGACGATGGTCTGAAACGGCTTCAGCGCCAAGGGCACCTGGATCAGCTCCAGCCCCCCTTCGTCGCGCACGTCGAAGATCAGCCGGTTGTCCTCCAGCCGCAGATGCAGGTTATAGGGACCGACGAAGTCGCCCTGCAGCGCGAAGTAGTTTTCTTCCAGCAGATCGTAGATGGCGATGTTGCGCTCGTGCTCGACCTCGGGCTTGCGGCGAACCATGGTCTTTTCGTCAAGCTGCACATGACCGATGCGTTGCCGGTGCGGCATCAGTCCACCGCCATGTTCAGACGCAGCGCCACCGACAGGCCGTGCGCCCCCAGGCCTTCGGCCCCGGCCAAGGCCACCGCCGCCGGGCCGATGGCCCGCAAGCTGTCGGCGTCGCAGCCCAGCAACGTGGTGCGCTTCATGAAGTCGTGCACCCCCAGGCCCGACGAGAAGCGGGCGGAACGGGCGGTGGGCAGCACGTGGTTGGGACCGCCGATATAGTCGCCCACCGCTTCCGGGGTGTAACGGCCCAGGAAGATGGCCCCCGCGTTCCTGACCTTGGCGGCCAGGGAATCGGGGTCGGCCACCGCCAGTTCCAGATGTTCGGGCGCCACCCGGTCCACCAGTTCCACCGCGTCGTCCAGGTTCGGCACCACGATGATGGCGCCGTGGGCTTCCCAGCTTTCGCGGGCGATGGGGCCGCGCGGCAAGGTGTTCAGGTGGCTTTCCACCGCCTGGGCCACCGCTCGCGCGAAATCGGCGTCGTCGGTGATCAGGATGGATTGGGCGGCGGTGTCGTGCTCGGCCTGGCTCAAGAGGTCGGCGGCGATCCAGGCCGGGTCGTTGGCGCCGTCGGCCACCACCAGGATTTCCGAGGGACCGGCGATCATGTCGATGCCGACGATCCCGAAGACCTGACGCTTGGCGGCGGCGACGAAGGCGTTGCCGGGACCGACGATCTTGTCCACCGGCTTGATGGTTTCGGTGCCGTGAGCCAGGGCGGCCACCGCCTGGGCGCCGCCGACACGATAGATTTCGTCGACGCCGGCCAAGCGCGCGGCGGCCAGCACCAGCGGATTGATCTTGTCGTCGGGGGTGGGCACCACCATGACCAGACGCTCGACGCCGGCCACCTTGGCGGGGATGGCGTTCATCAGCACGCTGGACGGATAGGCGGCGGTGCCGCCCGGCACGTAAAGGCCGGCGGCCTGCACGGCGGTCCAGCGCTGCCCCAGACGGACGCCGGCGGCGTCGGTGTAGGAATACCCCTGGGGCAGCTGGCGGGCATGGAAGTCGCGGATACGCTCGGCCGCCAGCTCCAACGCCTGGTGCAGTTCGGCCGGCACCTGGGCGCAGGCTTGGTCTACCTCGGCCTTGGTGATGGGCAGGTGGCCAGCGGTCAGATGCGGCAGGCGGTCGAACTTGGCGGTGTATTCCACCAGGGCGTGGTCACCGCGGTTGCGCACGTCGGCGATGATCTGGGCGACGACGGCGTTCACGTCCTCGTCCACCTCGCGCTTCATGTGCAGAAGCGATTCGAAGGCGTCGGCGAAATCGGCGGCGCGGGCGTCAAGCAGCAGCATTCTGGGCCTCGCAGGCGGAACGGAAGGCGTCGATCCAGCCGGTCATCTCGACCGGGCGGGTCTTCAGCGCCGCACGGTTGACGATCAGGCGCGAGGTCACCTGGGCGATGATCTCCACTTCCTTCAAACCATTGGCTTTCAGGGTCGACCCGGTGGACACCAGATCGACGATGCGGGTGCAAAGACCCAGGCTGGGAGCCAGTTCCATGGCGCCGTTCAGCTTGACGCATTCGGCCTGGACACCCCGTTCGGCGAAGAAGCGCCGGGTGACTTCCGGGTATTTGGTGGCGATGCGCACGTGGCTCCAACGACGCGGATCGTCGTGTTCGGCCAAGTCCACCGGTTCGGCCACCGACAGGCGGCAGCCGCCGATGCCCAGGTCCAGCGGCGCGTAGATTTCCGGATAGTCGAATTCCATCAACACGTCGTTGCCGGCGATGCCCAGATGGGCGGCGCCAAAGGCGACGAAGGTGGCGACGTCGAAAGACCGCACGCGGATGATGTCGATATGGGGATGGTTGGTGGAAAAGCGCAAAGCGCGGGTCTTGGGATTGTCGAATTCCGCCTCGGGTTCGATCCCGGCGGCGCGCACCAGGGGCATCGCCTCGTCCAGGATGCGGCCCTTGGGCAGCGCGATCACCAACTTTTCGTCCATCACCACGTCACAAACTCCGAAAACAGGAAATGTGTTTACCATGCCTTGGACTGGTCACACCAGTCCCGCCAGTTTGCTGTAAAGCCAGCGTCCGATCTTGTCCGCCCCCTTGGGCGAGTAATGGACATAATCGTAGAAATCGTTCGGTTCAAACTTTACTTCACGCGCCAGGTCCAAACACAGGAAACCGTGTTCCCGGCAAACGGCACGAGTCGAGGCGTTATAGGCCGCCAAAGCGGCCGTCGGCACGCCAGCAACCGGCAGAGAAAGCGGCATTTCCTGGTCCTTGCCGCCAAAATAGCGGTAATTCCCCCGCGCCACGGTGACGAAGACCGGCACGGCCCCATTGTTATGGATGTCGTCAGCGATTTGTTTCAGGGTCTGGCGGAAATCCGCAAGATGCGGGCTGTCGGCGGGCGGCAAGGTTACGTCCCGCCACTCCCCCGCCTTGACGACGGGCAACGGCACGGACCAGCCAGCCGGAACAGGGCCGCCCAATTTCGGCGGGAAGGCGGACGCCAAAACTCGGACAACACCGCTTTTTTCCATGCCCCCCGCAAAAGCGGTCAAGCGGCCCAACAGGGCTTGATAGCTTTGGTTGAACTCGGCGATGACCGGATCATTCACGGTCTGGGTCAGAAGCGGAGCAACGCCTTGGTCACCCACCATCACCAGAACGAAGCGGGGGTGCAATCCGGGGACGTGGGGCAGCCATTGACGCAAGGCGGCAGACACCGCCTGGGCGCCGTAACCGCTGCGCCCGGCATTGGCGACGATCACGTCGTCGCGCTGGCTGGCTTGGAACTGCGCCTGCAGGACCTGCTGCCAGGTCTTGTCCTCGGGCAACAAGGATTGATGGACGGATTGGCCGCCCAGGCTTAGGACGGCGATGCGCGAGGGCTCGCCGGGCGAGCCACGGAAGCCCCAGGAATCGTAACGCAGCAGAAATTGTTCGCCATCGACGAAAAACCGACGGGAATCGACCACCCCCACGCTGTCATGTTTGATCCCAGCAAGGTCCAGGGGGTTTTGGCTGAACCAACGGCCGAATCCCAACTCGATGCCACCGGCGACAGCCAGAAGCAACAGCAAGGTGAGCGCCACAACCTTAAGAATGCGCTTGATCATGCGGTCTTATAGCCTTGAACCCGCCTTCGGCGCAACGCGCCGAAGGCGGGTTCAATCCGGCTTACTCGACCGGGGGCTTGGCCGGGCGTTCGGGGCGGCCGGTCTTGGCGTCGAAGGCGATGGTACGCAGCACCTTGCCGTCCTTGTCCACCACCTGGGCGCTGATCTTGCCGTCGGTGGTCTTGACCTCGCCGACCTTGGCGTCGTCGCCGCGCCAGGCGATCATGCCCTCGACGATGTCCTTGACCTGGGTTTCGGTCAGCGGCTTGGCGCGTTCGGCACCACAACGGCCGTCCTTGCCGTCCATCATTTCCCAGGGGCCGCCGTGGGGGCCACGGGCCTGGGCCTGGGCGACGGCGCCGAAAGCGGCCAGGGCGGCGATGGCGGCGATAACCAGACGGGATTTGGTCTTCATAGGAAAAACTCCGTGAAAATGTGTGACCCTCTCGATGGGCTCAAGAACACCACGGCGCTGTAACCGGCTGATGTCGCGACCTAGCCTATTTGGCAACAAAGGGTATCGGCCTGTTACCGTCTGTTGCCAAAGACCCCCGGACGAAAACCGACACAGGCGCTATAATCCCCACCATGAATACCGCGCCGCACATCCTGGTGGTCGACGACGACCATGAAATCCGCGACCTTCTGGCCCGCTTCCTGGACAAGCACGGCCTGCGCGTCACCGCTGCCCGCGACGGGGTCGAGATGATGAAGGCGCTGGAAAATCCCGGCATCGACCTGGTGGTTCTGGACCTGATGATGCCGGGCGAGGATGGACTGAGCCTGACCCGGCGGCTGCGGGCGCAAGGTGGGACGGTGCCCATCGTCATGCTGACCGCCATGGGCGAGGACACCGACCGTATCGTCGGACTGGAAGTTGGTGCCGACGACTACCTGCCCAAGCCGTTCAACCCCCGCGAGCTGCTGGCCCGCATCAAGGCGGTGCTGCGCCGCTTCCAAGGCGACCTCAACGGCGGGCCTCAGGCGGTCTCGTCCCCCCCGGGTTCGACCCACCGCCTGAAATTCGAAAATTGGGTCCTGGATCTGGCCACGCGGGACCTGACCGCGCCTGACGGCGTGGTGCTGACCCTGTCGGCGGGCGAGTTCGACCTGCTGCGGGCCTTTGTCGAACATCCCCGCCGGGTGCTGTCGCGTGACCAATTGCTGGACCTGGCCCGCGGCCGTCAGGCCATTCCCTTCGACCGTTCCATCGACATCCAGGTCAGCCGTCTGCGCCGCAAGCTGAACGACGACCCCAAGGAACCGCAACTGATCAAGACCGTGCGCGGCGGCGGCTATCTGTTCACCCCGGAGGTGGTCAAGCTGTGAGGCTGGCCCCCGCATCCCTGATGGGACGGACCGCCCTGGTGCTGGTGCTGGCGGTGGCCGTGGTGCTGGGCACCGCCCTGGCGCTGTTCGTCGGCAATCGCGGCGAAGCGCTGTCAGCCATGCGCGGCCGCTATGCCGCCGAACGCATCGCCACCCTGGTCAACCTGCTGGAAGACACCAATCCCGAAGGCCGCCGCCATGTGGTGCGCCGCCTGGACACCCCGGGCCTACGGGCCGGCTGGGGGGTGATGCCCCTGGTTCCCGAGCCGGAACCGGCCCCGGGTCTGCCCAGCGTCATCGCCCGCAAGCTGGCCAAGGAACTGGACGGTCGTGAAGTCCGGGTGATCCTGGCGCCGTTGCCGCCGCCACCGCCCTTGCCCGGCGGACCGATGCCCGGTGGTCCCGGCCCGATGGGTGAACGTCGCGGCCACGGTTTCGGCAGCGGCGGTTTCGGCCTGGGCCCCTTCGTCGGCGGTCCGGCGCTGCAGGTGTCGGTGCGGCTGGCCGACGATTCCTGGCTAAACGTCTACGCCCCCATCGAACACGGCGATTCCTTGTGGCAGCCGCGCTTTGTCTTCCCGCTTGTGGGCGCCCTGGTGGTGATCATCGTCGCAGCGCTTTGGGCGGTGCGACGCGCCACCCGCCCCCTGGCGGCGCTGGCGGCGGCGGCGGAACGTCTGGGCATGGACGTCAACGCGCCGCCTTTGGCCGAGCGCGGCCCCAACGAAGTCCGCGCGGCGGCCCAGGCCTTCAACGTCATGCAGGGACGCATCCGTCGTTTCGTCGACGACCGCACCCAGATGCTGGCCGCCATCAGCCACGACCTGCGCACCCCCATCACCCGCATGAAGCTGCGGGCCGAATTCGTCGACGACGACGAACAGCGGGCCAAGATGCTGTCGGACCTGGACGAGATGGAACACATGATCGCCGCCACCCTGGCCTTCGCCCGCGACGACGCCGCCCGCGAAGACCGGCGCCCGGTGGACGTGGCCAAGCTGGTCCAGGACATGGCCGAGGATCTGGGCGGCAGCTATGACGGCCCCGATTCCCTGGTGGCCGGGGTGCGCCCCCTGGCCCTGAAGCGGGCCGTGGCCAACGTCATCGAAAACGCCTTGAAATATGGCGCCGCCGCCCGTGTCGGCCTGCGGCGCACCGACGGCCACATCCATGTGGTGGTGGACGACGACGGCCCGGGCATCGCCGAAGCGGACCATGAAAAAGTTTTCGCCCCCTTCGTGCGCCTGGAAACCAGCCGCAATCGCGACACCGGCGGCACCGGCCTGGGACTGGCGGTGGCCCGCGCCGCCATCCGTGCCCATGGCGGCGACATCACCCTGGCCAACCGCCCCGAAGGCGGACTGCGGGTGACTTTGGCCTTCCCGGTGGGCTGACCGCATGCCACCCTGGGGAACCGGAAGAAAGGATCGCGCCATGTCACGCCTGCTTGTTTCCAGCCTTGTCTGCCTGTTGTCCCTGGGCGGAACCGCGTTTGCTTCGGGCGGCGGCGAAGGCGGTGGCGAAGGTGGCGGAAAACCCGCAGCGGTGATCGATTCCAACATCGGCGTTCGCGGCATGGTGTTGAAGCCGGCGGATGTGATCAGCGAGCCGATCACCGGCGTGCGCCTGAACATCACCCAATTCAGCTATCCCGGCGTGCCGGAACGCGCCGCCTGCCGCACGGTGATCCGGGTGGAAAACGATTCGTCGCACAAAGTGGCGTTTTATTCCCTGGTCCGCACCTTCGACACCGCCAAGGAAGCTTTGGGCACCTGGATGACGCCGTCAGGCGAGCTGACCCCCGGCCAGTCGGGGGAAAAGCTTTATTCCTGCAAGCTGGCCCGCTACATGGTTTTGGATCGCGGCGCCGCCGGCGGCTGGCCCAATTCCTGTCAGGTGGACGGCGAGGAACGCAGCCCCTGCCCCATCCAGCTGACCTTGGACGTCAACATCGACTTCCTGCCCGCCCCGGCAAAGGGCGAGACCGGCAAGGCCCCTGCCGCGAAACATTAGGACATAGGCCGAAAGCATTCATACCAACTGATGGTCGTTCCTCCCTTAAGGGGTAGGGTTTTCCTCCCTCCGCAGACTATACCTCCGCGCCCGTGCTTTTCGCCTGTCGGCTGTGGTGTTCTGACGGTGCCTCAACGCCCCCGACCGGAGCTTCCATCATGAACACCCATTCCGACATGATCCAACTGGCCAGCCTGCTGGAAACCGAATGGAAAGGCGGCGCCGTCGACCGTCAGCACGTGCGCGACCTGGCCGAACGCCTGCTGCCCCACCACCCGGAACTGCGCAACACCCTGTCCAGCGTCAAGAACCGCATGAGCCGGGGCTGATCCCGCCTTTGCCGTGGCCCGCCCCTTGCTTCCCTTTCCCAGCCGGGTCACAGTGACCCGGCAGCAGTGAAGGAAGGAAGCGATGGCGGGACCGGTGGTGAACTTCGCAGCCGAAAACATGGTTCGGCGCACGCCGGACCACATCGTCAACATGGATCCGGCCGACCTTGACTACATCCGCGCCAGCTTGGCTGCCATCGACCAGGCCTTCGGCGTCGCCGCCTCTCCCGACATTCCCCTGCATCTGGTCCCGGCCCGTGCGCTGATGCGCCGGCTGGTCGACCTGCGCACCAGCCTGAAGCCCGAAACCCAAGAGCAAGGCGTCATCCTGGGACGTCTGGCCGGCGCCATCCTGCGCCTGGACACGGCGGTGGCCTTCGACAGGGCACTGCGGAAGTAAGCAAAAGAAAAGGGCGCGGCCAAGGCCGCGCCCCAAGTCTTGCAGAGGGCCATCCGCTTTAGTGGATGGATTCGCCGTGCAGGGACAGGTCCAGACCTTCGCGTTCCTCGTCGGGGGTGACGCGCAGTCCGATGACCATGTCGATGACCTTCAGCAGGATGAAGGACGCGACGGC
>MKVK01000028.1 GCA_001898825.1 Magnetospirillum sp. 64-120 | reverse complement strand
TTCGATCGTCGAGTTGCGCAAGTTCGAGGATGCGCAGGGCGAACGCCGCGTCGCGATCGCCGTGCGTTCCGATCTCGAGCTCACCAGCCAGATCATGGCGTCCGGCAGCACCTGGCTGGACCGGCAGGCCATCGCTCGCGAGCCGGCCTCGCTCTCCGATGGCGGCTTCGGCGCCGAGGTTCGCGACGCGCTCGACCGGCGCGCCGATCATCTGGTCGGGCAAGGGCTGGCCGAACGCCAGGGCAGGCGGATCGTCTTCGCTCGCAACCTGATCGAAACCCTGCGGCGGCGCGAACTGGACACCATCGCCACCAAGCTCGCGGCCGAAACGGGCCTGTCGCACAAGCCTGCCGCCAATGGCGAGTATATTGCCGGTGCCTACCGCCAGCGCCTGACGCTCGCCTCCGGCCGCTTCGCCATGATCGACGACGGCCTCGGCTTCCAGCTCGTGCCTTGGAGCCCCTCGCTCGAGAAGCAGCTTGGACGTCATGTCTCAGGCGTCGCCCGCAATGATGGCGGCGTCGATTGGAGCTTCGGCCGCAAGCGGGGGCTGGGTTTCTAGCCGGGTCGAGGGGGAAGGCCGCCAGGCGAAACCGTCCTATGTGCGCGCCACAGTTTTCGGCTGTACTTCGCCTACATTTTTCCTCTTGCTTGTCCCGTGTCCGGCTACTTTCTGAACGGCTCCATCTCATTCGTCGATTGGAGCCAGCGTGCGCGGAGGCCAGGTCCTATGGGGTCAGATCGTAGTCGTCTTCACCATTATCTTGGTGACGACCTGGACGGCGACACAATGGACGGCGTGGCGTCTGGGCTTTCAAGGGCAGCTCGGCGAACCCTGGTTCGAACTTGCGGGCTGGCCGATCTACTACCCGCCAGCGCTCTTTTGGTGGTGGTACTTCTACGACGCCTATGCGCCGGACGTGTTCGCTACGGGCGGGAGCATCGCCGCATCTGGCGGTTTCATCGCCATCGCCGTCGCCATCGCCATGTCCATCCGCCGGGCCCGCGAGGCGAAGAATGTCGCGACCTACGGTTCGGCTCGGTGGGCCGAGAAAGCCGAGGTCAAGGCGGCTGGATTGCTCGGACCGGACGGCGTCGTGCTCGGCCGCTACGACCACGAATATCTGCGGCACGATGGACCCGAGCATGTCCTGTGCTTTGCTCCGACGCGATCCGGTAAGGGCGTCGGTCTCGTCGTTCCCTCGCTCCTGACTTGGCCGGGCTCAGCCATCGTCCACGACATCAAGGGAGAAAATTGGCAGCTCACCGCCGGTTTCCGCGCCCGGCACGGCCGCGTGTTGCTGTTCGATCCGACCAATCCGAAATCGTCTGCCTACAATCCGCTGCTCGAGGTGCGCCGCGGCGAATGGGAGGTCCGCGACGTGCAAAACATCGCCGACATCCTGGTCGATCCCGAAGGCTCGCTGGAGAAGCGGAACCACTGGGAGAAGACCAGCCACGCCCTGCTGGTCGGCGCCATCCTGCATGTCCTCTACGCCGAGGACGACAAGACGCTGGCCGGCGTCGCCGCCTTCC
>MKVK01000027.1 GCA_001898825.1 Magnetospirillum sp. 64-120 | reverse complement strand
CGCCGTCGCCGGCCCGATGGACACCACCACCACTTCCGAAGCCTTGCCCGCTTCCTTCAGACGCACCGCTTCTTCCACCGCGATCTCGTCGAACGGGTTCATGGAAAACTTCACATTGGCGGTTTCAACACCCGTGTGGTCCGACTTCACCCGGATCTTCACGTTGTAATCAATGACGCGCTTGACCGCGACGAGGACTTTCATGGGGGTGCTCCGACAAAGCGGCCCGCGCCGGCAAACGGCGCGGGCCCTTCCTGTTGCTTAAAGATCCTTGGCCATCTGACGCAGCATGAACTTCTGGATCTTGCCGGTGCTGGTCTTGGGCAAAGCGCCGAAGACGATGGTTCGCGGCACCTTGAAGCCGGCCATGTGCGACTTGCAGAAAGCGATGACGTTTTCCTCGGTGCATTCGGCGCCGTCCTTCAGCGTCACGAAAGCGCAAGGCGTCTCGCCCCACTTCTCGTCGGGACGGGCGACCACGGCGGCTTCCATGATGTCGGGGTGACGGTACAGCACGTCTTCCACCTCGATGGACGAGATGTTTTCACCACCCGAGATGATGATGTCCTTGGAACGGTCCTTGATTTCCACATAGCCGTCTTCGTGCCAGACGGCCAGATCGCCGGTGTGGAACCAGCCGCCCTCGAAGCTTTCCTGGGTGGCCTTGGGGTTCTTCAGGTAGCCCTTCATGACGTTGTTGCCGCGCATGAAGATTTCACCCATGGTCATGCCGTCCTTGGGGCACGGTTCCAGAGTCATGGGGTCGGCGATCATCACACCTTCCAGCATCGGGCCGCGCACGCCCTGACGGGCCTTGATGCGGGCCTTGCCGTCGATGTCCAGGTCGTTCCACTTGTCGTGCCAGACGCACTGGGTGACCGGGCCATAGACTTCGGTCAGGCCGTAGACGTGGGTGACTTCCCAGCCCATGCGTTCCATGCCGGCGATGACGGCGGCCGGCGGGGCGGCACCGGCGGTCATCACCTTGACCTTGTGGTCGATACCTTGCTTCAGGGCGGCAGGCGCGTTGTTGATCATGTTCAGCACGATGGGGGCACCACAGAAATGGGTGACCTTTTCAGAGCGGATCAGATCGACGATGGGTTCAACGCGGACATGGCGCAGACAGACGCTGGTGCCGGCGGTCACCGCCATGGTCCACGGGAAGCACCAGCCGTTGCAGTGGAACATGGGCAGGGTCCACAGATAGACCGGGCCGTCGGGCATGGTCCAGCCGAGCGCGTTGGACACCGCGTTCAGATAAGCGCCGCGATGGTGGTAGACCACGCCCTTGGGGTTGCCGGTGGTGCCCGAGGTGTAGTTCAGCGCGATGGCGTCCCATTCGTCGCCCGGCATGATCCAGGGATGCAGTTCGTCGGCCAGCAGGTCTTCATAGGTGGCTTCGCCGATCAGCTCGCCGCCCACATAGGTAGGATCGTCGATGTCGAACACCGGAATCTTGACGTCCAGGCCTTCCACCGCCTTCTTCGCCACCTTCGAGAACTCGCGGTCGACGATCAGCATCTTGGCTTCGCCGTGCTGCAGGATGAAGGTGATGGCCTCGGCGTCCAGGCGGGTGTTGATGGCGTTCAGCACGCCGCCGGTCAGCGGAATGGCGAAATGGCCTTCGAACAGTTCCGGGGTGTTGGCGGCCAGCATGGCCACCGTGTCGCCCTTGCCGATGCCGCGCTTGGCGAGACCAGCGGCCAGACGGCGCACGCGCACCATGGTTTCGCCCCAGGTACGACGAACCGGGCCATGGATGACGGCCAGACGATCGGGCCAGATCGAGGCGGTGCGCTCGAGGAAAGTGAGCGGCGTCAACGCCACGAAATTGGCGGCGTTCTTGTCCAGATCCTGATCGTACACATTGGTTGAGGCCATGGCCTGTTTCTCCCTAGGGCTTTATCGCGAGCCGACAGCTGATTCCAGCGTTGTCGAAGGGGTCTAACAGCGCAGCTTTTCCCAAGTTTCTCAGGAATATGACCAATTGTTTCAGTGCGAGAAACGGGGCTGGCCGCCGACCCCCGGTTTGGTGACGGAAAAGCAGCCTAGCACCGGCGACCACGGGAAAAAAGCCGGCTAAAGCCAGCTCACCTCGGCGGTGAACAGATAGCCGGCGCCATAGACCGTCTTGATCAGGCGCGGCGACTTGGCGTCGCGTTCGATCTTCTTGCGGATGCGCGAGATGCGCACGTCGATGGAGCGGTCATAGGGGAAGTCGTCGCGCTCGCTGTCGGCGCCTTGCAACTGCTCGCGCGACAGCACCCGCTTGGGGGAACGCAGCAAGGCCTGCAACAGGCCGGCCTCGGCAGCCGTCAGGCTTTCCTGATGGCCGTCGTCGGCGACCAGGGTCAGGTTGCCGGGATCGAACACCCATTCGCCGAAACGGGCGCGCTGGTTGTCGGCGGCGGCACCGGCACCGGCCAGTTGTTCGCGCCGGCGGATCACCGAATTGATGCGGGCCACCAGTTCACGCGGCTCGAACGGCTTGACGATGTAGTCGTCGGCGCCCAGTTCCAGGCCCAGGACCCGGTCAGAAACCCCGCCGCGCCCGGTCAGGATGATGACGCCGAAACGCACGTCGCCCCACAATTCGCGCACCAGGGTCAACCCGTCCATGTCGGGCAGACCCAGGTCGACCAGACACAGTTCGGGGGCCTGACGGCGGATGGCGGCACGGGCGTCACGGCCAGATCCGAAGGCTTGGACTTCGTAGCCATAGCCTTCCAGAACCGTGCGGACCAGATTGCGGATGTCGGCGTCGTCCTCGATCAGGTACAAAAGCTTCCTGGCGCCCAAACTGGTTCCCTCTGTCAAATCGTCGTGGCCGGAGCCGACCGTCCGATGGCGTCGATCAGGTCCTGTTTTTCCCACGGTTTTGACAACACTACCAGATCGGATCGATCCTCGCTGCTATCAAACGAGAAGCCACTGATCAGAACCATGGCGATTTGGGGCCGCATTTCCTTCACTTTACGCGCCAGTTCCACACCAGAAAGTCCGGGCATGACGATGTCCGATATTACAAGGTGCAGATCTTCTATTTGATCAACCAAAGATAGAGCCTCATCGCCACTTTCCGCCTCGACCACCGAAAAGCCCAGCTCCATCAGCTGGCGGCGCATGATCTGACGAACATCTTCGTTGTCTTCGGCAACCAGGGCCAAACGGCCGGGCCAACGTTGGTCCGAAACCTTGCCCACCGGCACGTCCACATGCGGCACCGGCTCGGCCCGGGGCAACAAGATGGTCAGCGCCGCCCCCTCGCCCGGCTTGGAATCGATGCGGATGAAACCATGCGATTGCTTGACGAAGCCATAGACCATGGACAAGCCCAGGCCCGAGCCCTGTTCCTTGGTGGTGAAGAACGGTTCGAAGGCGCGGGCCAGACTGTCGGTGTTGAAGCCCTGGCCGGTATCGGCGACGACGATTTCCAGGTAATCGTCGGCGGGCGCCATTTCGTCGAACATTTCCGGGGCAATCAGGGTCCGGATGCGGGCGCCGACCTGCAGACGGCCGCCGCCGGGCATGGCGTCGCGGGCGTTCAGCACCATGTTGACCAGGGCGTTTTCCAACTGGTTCTGGTCGGCGATGGCCCAGCACGGCACGTCTTCCGGCGGCAGCACCATGTCGATGGAACTGGGCAGCGAGCGCCGAAGCAGCACCGCCATCTCGCGGATCAGCGCCCCCACGTCCACCGGCTGCGGCTTCAGCGGTTGGCGGCGTGAGAACGCCAACAGGCGCGCGGTGATGTCGGCGCCGCGTCGTCCCGCCCGTTGCGCCGGTTCCAAGAACTCGTCCAGGCCTTCCACCGCCGCGTAACGTTCCCGCGCCGCCGCCAGGTTGCCGATGATGATGGACAACAGGTTGTTGAAATCATGGGCCAAACCGCCGGAAAGCTGGCCCACGGCGTTCAGGCGCTGGGCCTCCATCAGGCGCCGTTCGGTGTCCTTTTCGTCGGTGACGTCCAAGGACAGCACGAACATGCCCTGCACCAGACCGTCGGGGCCCAATTCGGGGATCAGCGTCGTCTTGGTGACCATGGGCTGGCCACGGGACTGGCCAAAGGTGTATTCAAACGACGATTCCTGCCCTTGCAGCGTCTGCTCCACATGCGGGCCGATGAATTCATAGGCATGGCGGCCCAGGGTCTCGGCCAGGAAGCGCCCCACCACCTCGCCTTTGTCGCGGCGCACCATGCCGGCCCAACGCCGGTTGGCGAAGCGGATGCGTTGGTCGCGGCCCAGATAGGCGATGGCCGCCGGGATGGCGTCCAGGATCAGACGCTGGCGCGATTCGTTTTCCGCCAGCGCCGCCTGGGCGCGGTCCTGCAGTTCCACCGCCTGCAACAGGCGGCGGTTGCTGTCTTCCAGTTCGGCGGTGCGGTGGCGCACCCGGCTGTCCAAGGTGGCGATGTTGTCCTGGACCCGCTGGATCATGCCGTCGAAGGCGGTGGCCAGGATGCCGATTTCATCGTCTCGAGTGATGCCGGTGCGCACCGACAGGTCGCCGCCGCTGACTTGCGCCGCCGTGTCCACCAGCCGGCGCAGCGGCTCGACCAGCCGGCGCGCCGCCAGCCAGGCCAAAGCGATGCCGATGATCAGGATGGCCAGCGCCACCATCATGATGCGGTTGGACAATTCGACGGCGGACGAACGCAGGTCGTCCACATAGACCGAGGACGCGATGTACCAGTCGAAGCCGGGGAAGTGCCGCACCCAGGAAATCTTTTGGTAGACGTAATGGTCGGGGTCTTCCGGCTTGTCCCACAGATAATAGACCGGCTTGCCGCTATCGGCGGCGGCCTTCAGCTCGTCGGCGATGGAATGCCCCGACAACGGGTTGTTCTTGCGCGAGAACTCGGTGCCTTCGATGTTGGCGTTGGGATGGATGATCATGTTGTTGCGGGCGTCGAAGATATAGACATAGCCGGTGGCGTTGATGCGGATGGCCCGCAACACCTGACGCAGATCCTCGATGGCAGCGGCCATGCGCTTGGCGACCTCGGCGTCGATGTCGGCCAGATAGGCGCCGGTCCCCACCACCAGACGGTGCTGGGGCAGGTCCTTGAAATAGGAAATCTTTTGTTCGGTCAGATGCGTCTCACCCTTGGGCCGCGACCACGGATAGGTGTGGAAGCCCTCGCCCCAGGCGCGCGCCGTGGAAATGATCATCGGGATGATGGTGTTGCCCGACTGGTCGCGGAACTCGGCGGCGTTGCGCCCCTGGAAATAGGGGTCGGGGTGCGACAGCAGGTTCGAGTAGTAGTCGGTGACCCAGATATAGTCGTTGTTGCCGTATTTCATCGCCTTCAGGCCCTCGAAGACCTGTCGCCTGGCCTCGGCGTCGGTGATCTCGCCCCGGTCGCGCTGGGCGAACACCCAGTCGATATAGGACGCGGCCAGCTGCACCACGTTGCGCAACTGCTGTTTGTACGACTTCTCGGTCTCGGCCCGCTGTTCCTCCAGCCCGCCCTTGATCTTGGCCGCCATCTTGAAGACGTTTTCCAAGATGGCGCCGGACGCGTTCAGCTCGATCTCATAGGCCTTTTGCTCGACCAGCGGCACCACCAGCAGATAGACGGCGGCCGAAAACAGACCGACGACGATCAGCATGGTGGAGAACAGGCGATGGAACAGGCGCGATCGGATCATGGCGACAGAGTAACGCCAGTTTTCGCCTTTCTTCAAGACGAACGAAGCAAAGCGAAAAATGTAACCAATTGTAAAATTGGAAACAATTTCAGAAACTTATGTAGTTTTTATCCGATCACGCAGATCGTTCAAGACGAATACTCGGATAGCCGAAGACAAATTGCCGCCGCGCTCGGAATCGATCCGGCTGACCAACTGGTTGACCGACAGACCAAGCCGATCGGCGATCTGCCGGAACTCGTCCCAGAATTCCGGCTCCAGCGAAACCGAACTGGCATGACCCGAGATGATGATCGAATGCTTGCGCAGCATCTGGCGAATGTCTCCGGGATGGGCGCAGGCCCGGTGGTTTTCACGAATCTGTCTTTGGCCGGGCCAAGGACGGGCAGAGTATCATCTTTGTCAATGGGATAGGACAATCCCACCCCAAACCTCAGGTCGATTGAGGATACGCACAACGCATCCTACACTTGGGCCTCGGGGGAATAACAGGTCTTAGGGAGGACAGAAATGGATTCCGCACCTATTCCCGTTCGCCTGACTTTGGCGGAAAGCACCGCCGCGGCCCTGGCCGAAGCCGCCGACGACCTGAGCAGTGCCTGCGATGCCGACCGCTTCGTCGCCGCACTGGATGTCAACCATCGGCTGTGGCTGACCCTGGTCGAGGTCGCCAACGCCCAGGATTGGCACCATCTGAACCGCCATCTGGCCGACTTCGTCGTCTCGGCGTCGCGCACCGCAGGCCGTGGCCTGTCCGACGAACGCCTGGAAACCCTGGTGGAAATCAACCGCGAGGTCAGCAAGCGCCTGACCAGCGGCCGCCCCCTGCCCGCCATCCGCCAACGCGCCAAACTGGCCTGGCAGGAACGCGGCCGTCCTTATGGAATGCCGCTGGATCGCTGGCTGATCGCGGAAATGGAACGCCAGTCCAAGGTCGCCCATTAATCGCCCTGGTGTTCGTCGCCCTTTAGCCGTAAACGCCACATCAGGGCCACCGTCGCCCCTTTGAAGGCGGGCAGCAGGATGCCGATCAAGGTCAAGGCCGCCGCCATGGTGGCGGCGACGAACGGTCCCATGGGCGGCGACCACGCCTGTTCCACCCAAAGCGCGCCGGGCACCACCACGTGGGCCACGGCAAACAAGGTGAAATAGGCCGGGCCGTCATCGGCGCGGATGTGGCCCAGTCTTTCGTGACAGATCAGGCATTCGGGCATCACCCGCAAATAGGCGAACAACACCCGCCCCTGTCCACAACGCGGACAGCGCCCGATGAAACCACGATACAGGGTTGTGGCCAAGGACTGCGTCATGACCGGCATATGGGCAGTCGGCGGACATGAAAAAAGGGGCGCCCCGGAAAGGAGGCGCCCCTTTGTCCCACCACACCGATGTCAGTGGGCGAAATCGGCGAAGAAATCGTTGCCCTTGTCGTCGACGACGATGAAGGCCGGGAAGTCGACCACTTCGATGCGCCAGATGGCTTCCATACCCAACTCGGGGTATTCCACCACTTCCACCTTCTTGATGCAGTCCTGGGCCAGACGGGCGGCGGCGCCGCCGATAGAGCCCAGATAGAAGCCGCCATGCTTCTTGCAGGCGTCGGTGACGGCCTGGGAACGGTTGCCCTTGGCGATCATCAGCATGGAACCGCCGGCGGCCTGGAACTGATCCACATAGGAATCCATGCGGCCGGCGGTGGTCGGGCCGAACGAGCCGGACGCCATGCCGGTGGGGGTCTTGGCCGGGCCGGCGTAATAGACGCCCATCTGCTTGAAGTATTCCGGCAGGCCTTCGCCGCGATCCAGACGTTCCTTCAGCTTGGCGTGGGCGATGTCGCGGGCGACGATCATCGGGCCGGTCAAGGACACGCGGGTCTTGATCGGGTATTGCGACAAGGTCTTGCGGATTTCGTCCATGGGGCGGTTCAGGTCGATCTTGACCACTTCGCCCGACAGCTTGCTGGTGTCGATTTCCGGCAGATACTTGGCGGGATCGCGTTCCAGGGCTTCCACATAGACGCCGTCCTTGGTGATCTTGCCCAGGATCTGACGATCGGCCGAGCACGACACGCCGATGGCCACCGGGCAGGACGCGCCATGGCGGGGCAGACGGATGACGCGCACGTCGTGGCAGAAATACTTGCCGCCGAACTGGGCGCCGATGCCCATGTCCTGGGTCATCTTCAGCACCAGGGCTTCCAGTTCCAGATCGCGGAAAGCGCGGCCCTGGTTGTTGCCGCTGGTGGGCAGGCTGTCCAGATACTTGGCGCTGGCCAGCTTCACCGTCTTCAGGGTCATTTCCGCCGACAGGCCGCCGATGACGATGGCCAGGTGATAGGGCGGACAGGCCGAGGTGCCCAGCGTGCGGATCTGGGTGTCCAGGAACTTCAGCAGGCTGGTGGGGTTCAACAGCGCCTTGGTCTGCTGGTACAGGAAGGTCTTGTTGGCCGAGCCGCCGCCCTTGGCCATGAACATGAACTTGTAGGCGTCGCCTTCGGTGGCGAACAGGTCGATCTGCGCCGGCAGGTTGGTGCCGGTGTTGACCTCGTCATACATGTTGAGCGCGGCGGTCTGCGAATAGCGCAGGTTCAGGTCGGTATAGGCCTTCTGCACGCCCTTCGAGATGGCTTCTTCATCGGAAAAGCCGGTCCAGACGCGCTGGCCCTTCTTGCCCATGACGATGGCGGTGCCGGTATCCTGGCACATGGGCAGGGTGCCGCCGGCGGCGATGCAGGCGTTCTTCAACAGGTCATAGGCGACGAAGCGGTCGTTGGCCGAGGCTTCCTTGTCTTCCAGGATGTGTTTCAAGGACGCCAGATGCGCCGGACGCAGCAAATGCGAGGTGTCCTTGATGGCCTCGAAGGTCAGCTGGGTGATGGCTTCGGGGCTGACGGTGACGATTTCCTGGCCATTGCAGGTGGCGGTGCCGACGCCGTCCGACGTGATCTTGCGATAAGGCGTATCGTCGTGCGAAAGCGGGAACAGCTCCTGAAAGACGAAATCGGTCATGGCTTGGTCGATCCTTGGGCCGCGAGAAAAGGGTAGGCGCACCCCACCCCTGACGGGTAGGCGCGCGCCCATGGTCAAACACCTTTTTCAGCCATGCGTCAAGTATTGGACGCAAGGTGGCTTTATTTCTTGCGGAAGGCGTCCAGCGCCACCACCTTGCCCTTGGTTTCGTCGGGCTGGTCGGGGGCGGATTCGGCGACGGAAATTTCTTCGTCGGGGGTTTCGTCGTCTTCGACGTCGTATTCATCGTCATCGTCGTCGATGGCTTGGAACTGCAGCCCGAATTTGGCCGACGGGTCGGCGAAGCCGGTGATGGCGGCCAGCGGGATGACCAGAACCTCGGACTTGCCGGAAAACGACAAGGTGACGCGGAACAAGGTGTCGGTGACTTCCAGGTCCCAGAACTGATGCTGAAGGACGATGGTCATCTCTTCCGGGTGCCGCGCCAGGATATGGTCGGAAATGGCGACACCGGGAAACTGGGTGCGGAAGGTGATATAGAAATGATGGTCGCCGAACAGACCGTCACGGGCGGTCACCACCAAAGCCTCGCGCACCACGCCGCGCAGGGCGTCTTCCACCATCTTGTCGTAACGCAGCGTGTCTTCGCTCATCGATCCTGTCCAGGCACCCAAACATCAGAGCATTTTCGCACGAAGTGAGAAAATGCGACAAGCCCGAGTGGCGCTTGAACCGCCCGGCACGGGCCATTTCATGGTTTAGACGTTTTCCGCCTGGGCGGAAACACGGCTAAGTGGGGGGAGTTCTGTTGCCCGGTTCCCCCCGGACCGCGCTTACGGGTTACGCCGCAGCGGCAAGTTCAACGTTGTCGTTGGCACTTGTGAGGTTTAGCCCGATAACGGTGGTACCATGCCGAGCACAAGCCAAGTCTTTACTACCCGCGTCGATCCTGTTTCGCCCCCATCGGCCCGATCGTAACTTCGGGAGCAATGGTGGAGGCGCCGGGTACCGCCCCCGGGTCCGCAAGGCCTATTCCACAAGACGTTTAGCGCCATAGCCGGGTATGACCCGGCAAAACCAATATAGTGCAGCGCGACGCGATGCGCCACCCCCCATGCGCAGGGCAGTTTCATTCCACGCCACAAGCAAATCACGAAATGGTTGCATTCACAGGGAGAGCCTTTAATCTCAACGCCAAAATCATATATATTTGGATGCGGACAAACGTGACGCGGGACAGCCGAGAGATCATTTCCATCCTGGAAGCGGACGGATGGTATGAAGTCGCCAGACGCGGCTCTCACGCACAGTTCAAACACCCGACGAAACCCGGACGGGTCACGGTGCCTCACCCCAAGCGGGATTTACCCATTGGAACGGTGAAAAGCATCGAGAAACAAGCCGGTGTGAAATTGACCTAGAGGCAGATGATGCTGCGGTTCTACCCTGCGGTGATCGACAAGAACGACGATAGCGATTTCGGGATTTCCTTTCCCGATTTCCCCGGCTGCGTTACCGCCGACCCCGACCTGCAAACCGCGCTGAACCAAGCCGCGGAAGCACTTTCTTTGCATGTTGACGGCATGCTGGAAGATGGCGAAGCCATTCCCTTGCCGAGCGCTCCCGACTTTGTTGGCGATGACAAGTGGGTGATGGTCCCGCTTGTGATCGGGTCGTCATTGCCGATGTCGCCGGTTACATTTTCTCACAACGAACCCAGCCAGCCTTCAATTTTCAACCATTCATTAAGTGATGAGGATGATCCATCCAAGTGGGCAGAGATTGATTACGAGCTATCGGAGCTAAGACGCCGTTTAACGGCATACCAGTCATTAAGTGAAATCTCCAAGATGACAGACGAAGATCTGCCAACTTGGAGGAAACACCTTGAATTACCGAAATTCCTCAAGACTGCACTTGAACGACAGCATCATTCTGATGATGACCTGTTTTTGATGGGCTCGCTCAAAAAGACCGCGACAGCCAAGCCTTTTTCCCCGGCGTCACTCAAGACCCGAAAAACCGCTCAAAAGCCCAAACCCGTCACGAAATAGCCCCCCCCTTATTCGCCCCCCATGGTGCGATAAAGTTGGAACCCCCGCCCCTCGGCGACGAAATCCAGGTCGTCGGGGTCGGGATTGGCGGCTTGGGGCTCGGTATAAAGCACGAAAACATAGTCGTAATGCTGGGGCCAGAAATCCCAGAAACGCGCCCCGCCGGGGGTGGATTTGTCGGTGGTGGCCAGCAACTGGCCCACTTTCGGCGGGTCGCCGTCTTCGCGGTCGACCAATTCGGCATGGGACCGCCGGATGTTCAGCACCTGCTTGCCCGGGACCGAAAATATGGTGGAAACCAAGGCGTCGCGGCCGATCACCGCGATCAGCGGCGCGTGACTCAGCGCCTGGACCAGGGCCGGATCGGAATTGGGGCGGTCGGCTTCCGCCACCAGCACCTTGGACCCGCGCGGGATGTTGGACACCGCCTGGGTCATGTCGTCCGAGACCTGCGCCAGATCGGACCAGTTCACCCCCACTTCGACCACCCGGGCCAGGGTCAGCCCCATCAGGCAGACATAGAAGGCGCGGCGGGACAGACGGCCGGGCAGGTTGGGCGAAATGAAGCCGATCAGCAGGAAGAACAAAGCCACCGGCAAACGCTGGTCGGCGATCCACGAGCCGAACAACTGGCGCGGCATCACCAGGAACACCACCGCGCCCAGACACAGCAAGGTCCAGCCGGCAGGATGCAGGCCCAGGGCATTGCGACGGGCCAGCCAGATGCCCGCCCCCACCACCACGGCGGCGAACAACAGGTCGACGCTGTCGCGGTACAGTTCCACCGCCAGATAGACGCCTTCCAGCTTGCCGCGCGATTCCCACACCATTTCGTGCGACAGGCCCAAGGTGGGGCTGGCCAGGATCAACGGCAGAACCGGCAGGAACGGCAACCCGAAAGCCAGGATGTCCGCCCGCCACCTGGACCGGTCGGACGAGCGCCACAGCCGCCAGGCCTCGAAGGCCAGCAGCGTCATGCCGTACAGGCCGACGGCGAACAGGTGGCACAGGAACAAGGTCAGCACCACCGCCGTGGACAGAACGGTGCGCTGCCACGGCGCCCGGTCGCGCAAGGCGATCCAGCCGGCGACGCCCCACAGCGCGATGCCGGTGCCCAGCAGGTAGTTGACCAAGCCCACCAGGAAGATGCCGTTATAGACCAGCGGAAAGGCCAAAAGCGGCCAGGGCGAGAACCGCCCCCACAACGCCCGGTGGATGGCCATGGGACCGGTGACCAGCAGCACCACCATCAGCAGCAGGAAAATCTGTCCCGAACGCAGCACGCTGAAATAAGGCACCAGCGGCGGCACCAGCACGTCCATGATCAGGTTGGGGATCACCGCCCAACGGATTTCATAGAAGTCGGCCAGAACCGGATTGACGTCCAGCCGGGCCATCACATGCATGCGGGCCAGATGGTTGACGTAATCGGTCAGCGGCGGCAGCGGCTCGGCCAGGATGGGCAACGCCACCAGCACCAGCAAGACGGTGAAGGCCAGGGGCAGGACCCGGCCCTGGACCCGTTGGCCAAGAGCAGGAAAAAACGCTGTCAGGGTGCGCAGCATGGATGGTCCGGCCTTGCGTGGAAACTATCGGGTCCGAAAAAGGGCGGCCCCACAGGGGACCGCCCGTTTCCAGTGCATACCATCGCCATAAATTATGTCAAATCAGAGGCAGGAATGCCTTATTCGAAGCTGATCTTGGGGCCTTTCTTGCCGCCGCCCAGGATCAGCTCGACCTTGTCCCACACCTTCTTGGCGATGTCGCGATAAGCCTTGGCGTGCGGGCTGGACGGCTTGGACACCACGATGGGCTCGCCACGGTCGGCGGTTTCGCGGATGACGATGTCCAGCGGCACTTCGCCCAGGAAGTCGCAGGACAGCTTGGCCGCTTCCGCCTTGGCGCCGCCATGGCCGAAGATGTGGGCCTCGTCGCCGCATTTCGGGCAGACGTAGTAAGACATGTTCTCGATGACCCCCAACACCGGGATGTCCACCTTGCGGAACATGTTCAGGCCCTTGCGGGCGTCCAAGAGCGCGATGTCCTGGGGAGTGGACACGATCACCGCGCCGGTCAGGGGCAGGTTCTGGCTGATGGTCAGCTGGGTGTCGCCGGTGCCCGGCGGCATGTCGATGACCATGACGTCCAGCTCGCCCCAGTGGACGTCGCGCAGCAATTGCTGGATGGCGCCCATGACCATGGGGCCGCGCCAGATGATCGGGCTGTCCTCGGGGACCAGGAAACCGATGGACATGCACTTGACGCCATAGCTTTCCATGGGCAACAGGGTCTGGCCGTCGGGGCTGACCGGCTCGCCTTCGATGCCCAGCATGCGCGGCATGGAGGGGCCATAGATGTCGGCGTCGAACAGGCCGACCTTCAACCCCATCTGCGACAGCGCCATGGCCAGGTTGGTGGCGGTGGTGGACTTGCCGACGCCGCCCTTGCCGGACGCCACCGCGATGATGGCTTTCACATCGGGCAGCAACGGGCGTTCCTGGCCCGGCTGTCCGTGACCATGGTCGTGACCGCCTTTCGGGCCGCCGTGGACGTGGCGTTCGGCGGTCAGCACGGCCGACACCGTCAGCACCCCGGCAAGGTCGTTCACCGCCTTTTCGGCGGCCTTGCGCAAGGGTTCCAGATGGGGGCCGCGTTCCGGCTCGACCTCGATGGCGAAGGCGACGTGGCCATCCTTGACCACCACGCCCGACACCATCCCCAGCGACACGATGTCCGCCCCCTTGTCGGGATCGACGACGGACTTAAGGGCGTCGATCACTTGGTTTTCGCTGATGCCGGCCATGAACTTCCTCTTCCCCTGAATGTTGCAACGCAATAAAAATACGGCTTGAACAATAATTCACTCATATAAGGGGCCGCCTTGACTTTGGAAAGCCCCCCTTTCGGATCATCGCTTGAATCGGTCGGTTCTTTCTCCATATGGGCACAAACCCCGCGGCCTCGCCAGCCCGCGTTGCGTCGGGGCGGTGGGTGGCCTATAAGGCCAGTATGAACGCATAGCGAAAAGGAACGCGCATGCCTTGGAATTCGGGTGGAAACGGTGGCGGCGGCCCTTGGGGCGGCGGCGGCGGCGGCAATAACGGCGGCCCGTGGGGCAATGGTGGCGGCAATGGCGGCGGTCCGTGGGGACGCGGACCAGGCAGCAACGGCCCGGACATCGAGGACATCCTGCGCAAGGGCCAGGACAAGCTGCGCAAGGCCATGCCGGGCGGCGGCGGAAGCCTGGGCGTCAAGGGCGTGGGGCTGCTGGTGGCCCTGGCCATCGCCGGCTGGGCGGCCACCGGCATCTACCGGGTTCAGCCCGACCAGCAGGGCGTGGTCCTGCGCTTCGGCAAGTGGGTCGACACCACCGAGCCGGGCCTGCGCTATCACCTGCCCTATCCCATCGAAACGGTGCTGCTGCCCCAGGTCACCAAGATCAACCAGCTGCAGCTGGGCTTCCGCGCCGCCGGCGATTCACGCTTCGACCGCAATACCGGTCGCGACGTCCCCGAGGAAAGCCGCATGCTGACCGGCGACGAAAACATCGTCGAAGCCGACTTCACCGTGTTCTGGCAGATCAAGGACGCCGGCAAGTACCTGTTCAACATCCGTGACCCCGAAGGCACGGTGAAGATGGCCGCCGAAAGCGCCATGCGCGACATGATCGGCCGCAACCCCATCCAGGCGGCTTTGTCGGACAAGCGTCAGCCCATCGCCGACGCGGCCCGCACCGAATTGCAGCGCCTGCTGGATTCGTACGACGCCGGCATCCTGATCACCCAGATGCAGTTGCAGAAGGTGGAACCGCCGGCCGCCGTCATCGACGCCTTCAACGACGTCCAGCGCGCCCGCGCCGACCAGGAACGCGCCCGCAACGAGGCCGAGGCCTATCGCAACGACATCATCCCCCGCGCCCGCGGCGAGGCGGAAAAGATGGTCCAGGACGCCGAAGCCTACAAAGAGCAGGTGCTGAACAAGGCCCAGGGCGAGACCAAGCGCTTCCTGGCGCTGTACGACGCCTGGAAGCAGGCGCCCCAGGTCACCGAGGACCGCCTTTACATGGAGACCATGGAACAGGTGCTGAAGGACGCCCCCAAGATCATCATGGACAGCAGCAAGGGCACCGTGCCCTATCTGCCGCTGAATGAAATGCTGAAGAAGGGAGGTGCCCAATGAACCCGCGCATGCTGCCCTTCGCCGCCGCCGCCATCGGTGCGCTGATGATCGTCGCCGGCTCGTCGCTTTACGTGGTCAACCAGGCCGAACAGGCCCTGGTTCTGCGTCTGGGCGCGCACCGCGCCACCATCAAGGACCCAGGCCTGCACTTCAAGGTGCCGTTCATCGAGGACGTGGTGCGTTACGACCTGCGTCTGTTGCCGCTGGACCCGCCGGCCGAGGAAATCATCCTGGGCGATTCCAAGCGGATCGTGGTCGACACCTTCGCCCGCTATCGCATCGAAGACCCGCTGAAGTTCTATCAGACCCTGAAGAACGAGACCAACGCCCGCGCCCAGATGTCGCAGGTTGTGTCGTCGGCCATGCGCCGGGTGATGGGTCAGGTGATGCTGCCCTCCATCTTGTCGGAAGAACGCGTCCGCATCATGGAAGACATCCTGAAGGAAGTCACCGAACGCTCGGCCGCCTATGGCATCAGCGTGGTGGACGTCCGCGTGCGCCGTGCCGACCTGCCGGAAGAAACCAGCCAGTCCATCTATGACCGCATGAAGTCGGAACGCGAACGCCAGGCCAAGGAACTGCGCGCCCAGGGTTTCGAATGGGGTCAGCAGATCCGCGCCCGCGCCGATCGTGAGAAGACGGTGATCCTGGCCGAGGCCGAGCGTCAGGCCAACATCCTGCGGTCTCAGGGCGACACCGAATCGTCGCGCATCTTCAACGAGGCCTATAACCGCAGCGCCACCTTCTATAAATTCTGGCGTTCGCTGGAAACCTATCGCTCGGCGCTGTCGGACAACACCTCGTTCGTGCTGTCGCCCACCGACAAGTACCTGGATACGTTCAGCGGCCGCAATCGTTGATCGACCTGTTGACCGCCCTGTGCCTGGCGGTGGCGTTCGAGGGTATCGCCTATGCGGCGTTCCCCGACGCCATGCGCCGGGCCATGGCGACGATTTTGGCCCTTCCCGACCAGTCCCTGCGCCGCATGGGGCTGGTCGTCGCCTTTTTGGCGGTCGGCCTGCTGTATTTCCTGCGTTCCGCCTTGATAACGCCATAGTTTCCTATAAACGTAGCATCAGAGCGCTTATCCCCTTAGTTGAAGGAGGGTTCCTTTGGTGCCCAGCCCCATGAATGTCTCGCGCCGGTGGATGGTGTCCGCCGTCACCGCGTTGGCCCTGGTCGTCCACTCGGCCGCCGCTTTCGCCCGCGAAGCCCCCACCAGCTTCGCCGACCTGGCGGAACGACTGCTGCCGGCGGTGGTCAACATTTCGACCACCCAGACCATCAAGAATTCCGACCGCATCCCCGAGATGCCGCAATTCCCCCCCGGTTCGCCGTTCGAGGACTTCTTCAAGGAATTCCTGGAACGTCAGGGCAAGCCCGACCAGGCCCCCAAGCGGGCCACGTCCCTGGGGTCCGGATTCATCATCGACGCCAGCGGCTATGTGGTGACCAACAACCACGTCATCGCCGACGCCGACGAGATCACCGTCACGCTTCATGACGACACCACCCACAAGGCCACCCTGGTCGGCCGCGACACCAAGACCGACTTGGCGGTGCTGAAGATCGAGCCGGGGAAGAAGTCGCTGGTGGCGGTGCCGTGGGGCAATTCCGACCAGGCCCGCATCGGTGACTGGGTTCTGGCCATCGGCAACCCGTTCGGCCTGGGCGGCACGGTGACCGCCGGCATCGTCTCGGCCCGCGCCCGCGACATCCAGGCCGGTCCCTATGACGACTTCATCCAGACCGACGCCTCGATCAACCGGGGCAATTCCGGTGGCCCGCTGTTCAACGGCGCCGGCGAAGTGATCGGTATCAACACCGCCATCTTCTCGCCGTCCGGCGGCTCGATCGGCATCGGCTTCGCCATCCCGGCGTCGCTGGCCAAGCCGGTGATCGACGACCTGAAGGCCTTCGGCAAGACCCGTCGCGGCTGGCTGGGCGTGCGCATCCAGTCCCTGGACCCGGAACTGGCCGAATCCATGGGCTTGAACGAACCCAAGGGCGCCCTGATCGCGTCGGTCAACGACGGCGGCCCGGCGGCCAAGGCCAAGCTGAAGCCCGGCGACGTCATCTTGAAGTTCGACGGCCGCGACATCAACGAAATGCGCAAGCTGCCGCGCATCGTCGCCGAAACCGCCATCAACAAGAAGGTGCCGGTGGAAATCTGGCGCGACGGCAAGCGGCAGACCATCGACGTGGCGGTGGGCGAGCTGCCGGAAGAACCGGAAGAAGTCGCCGCCAAGACCCCGGACAAGCCCCAGGCCCAGTCCGCCGGTCAAAGCATCACCGGAACCGGCCTGACCGTGTCGCCCCTGACCCCGGCCCTGCGGGAACGTTTCGGCCTGGAAGAGGACACCGCCGGTCTGGTGGTCACCGACGTCAAGGACGGCCCGGCCTCGGAAAAGGGCATCAAGCCCGGCGACGTCATCATCGAAGCCGGCAACAAGCCGGTGCGCGCCCCCGCCGATCTGGTCAAGGCGGTGGAAGCGGCCAAGGCGTCCAACCAGAAGTTCCTGCTGCTTCGGGTGGAAAACCCACAGGCACTGCGCTATGTGGCGCTGCCGCTGGCGGAAGGAAAGAAGAAGTAAGACGACAAAGGGGGGCTTCGGCCCCCCTTCTTTTTTGCCGGATCACCGGGTTTGCATGGATGCCCGGATCAAGTCCGGGCATGACAATGTCTGGCCGTCATGGCCGGGCGTGACCCGGCCATCCATGACACGCGCTTAGACCGGCGCGCCGGCTTCGTCGAATTCCAGCACCGTGACCTCTTCATCCTCGTCATGGATGGTGATCTCGGCGCGCTTAAGCGCGCCGTTGTCGTGATAGAGGTATTCATGCCCCAGCACCACCTCGCCATAGACCTTCTTGTGGACCGCCACCAGACGGTCGGCGCCGTCGAAAGTGGCCAGGATGAAGGTGTTGCGGTTGTTGATCTCGGCCTCGGTCAACGGGCCGACCAGACGCAGGGGCAGACGCACCCCGGTATAGGTGGTGAAATAGGATTGCCGCACAGAGTCCTCCCGTCATTGGTTTCGTCCCCCGATGACGAACCCGATGGCGGCGGAATCCTTGGTGCCGGGGAAAAGCACGGCCCCTGATTTATCAAATCAGGGGCCGGCATTCTAGGGCCGTTTCCGCTCGAACCGAACCGGCTCTCGTTTTGTCTGTACGGCCCGTGCCGGGCCCGCTCAGACGCCGCGCGGGCTTGTCACCTTTTCCGCTCTGACCGTATCAGATCGAAAAAGGTTCTAGGCCTGTTTCACCTGGGCCAGGAAGCCGTCCACCGTCTGCCGCAGGCTGTCCGCCTGGGACGACAACGTCCGCGACGCCGACAGAACCGTACCCGCGGCTTGGCCGGTATCGGCGGCGGCCTGCTGGACGCCGGTGATGGTGGCGTTGACTTCCGCCGTGCCGGCCGCCGCCTGTTCGACGTTGCGAGCGATTTCAGCGGTGGCGGCGGCTTGCTGTTCCACCGCCGCGGCGATGGAACCGGCGATCTGGCTGACCTCGGTGATCACCGCGCCGATGCCGTCGATGGCGGCGACCACGGCACGGGTCCGTTCCTGCACGGCGCTGATCTGGCTGCCGATTTCCTCGGTGGCACGGGTGGTCTGGTTGGCCAGGCTTTTCACCTCGCCGGCCACCACGGCAAAGCCCTTGCCGGCGTCGCCGGCCCGCGCCGCCTCGATGGTAGCGTTCAAGGCCAAAAGGTTGGTCTGGCTGGCGATGTCGTTGATCAGCTGCACCACTTCGGTGATGCGCGCCGCCGCGTCGGACAAATGGCGGACTTCGCTGTCGGTGCGCTTGGCTTCGTCGGCGGCCTTCAGGGAAATGACGTTGGAATGGGCGACCTGACGGGAAATCTCGGTGATCGAGGCCGACAGTTCCTCGGCGGCCGCCGCCACGGTTTCCACATTGGCGGATGCCTGGGTCGAAGCCGCCGCCACGGCAGTGGCCTGGGACGAGGTTTGGTCCGCCGCCGCCGACATGCCCGACGCGGTGTCGGACAAAGTCGCCGACGCCCCGGCCACGGCCCGCACCAGTTCGGCGGCACGGGCGTCGAACTCGGCGGTCAGGCGATCGATACGGACTTGGCGGTCAAGACGGGCCTGGGTTTCCGCCTGGGCCTGGGACTCCAGCCGGCGCCGTTCCAGACCATTGGATTTGAACACCGACAAAGCCTTGGCCATGGCGGCGATCTCGTCCTTGCCGTCGGCTGTCGGCACCACGGTGTCCAGGTCCCCCATGGCCAGCTTGTCCATGGCGGCGGTCATGGCGTTCAGCGGCCGGGCGATGCCGCGCCCGATCACCAGCGCGGCGGCGACACCCACCACCAAAGCCAGGGCGGACAGGACCAGATCCTCGATCTGATGCAAGGCGGCGTCATCCTTGGCCTGCTTTTCCACGGCCTGCAAATGACTGAACTGGACCTGTTCAAGTTGGTCCAGCGCCTCGCTGACGCGGTCGCCCACCTTGGACAGGTCGTTCAGGGAAGACGGATCCTTGGCCAACGCTTCAAGGCCGACCCGATAATTGCCCAAAAGCGTGACCACGCCTTGCAGGCCGGATCGAAGCTCGGCGGTGCCGGCCGCCGGCCGGGCCTGTTCCAGCAGCTTTTCCACATTGGTCAGCACCTGGGCGGCGTTGGTGTGATCGCCCTGGGTGAGATGACGGCGCAAGGTCTCGAACTGGCTGTCGGCTTCCTTGACCAGGATGGCGCTTTCCGCCTCGTCGGAATAGATGTCCAGGGCCTGGCGCCCCGAAACGATGCCAAAGGCACCGATTCCGGCCACCACGGCCAGCAGGACCAGCACCATGGCGAAGCCGCCGCCGACGCGCGTGGGAATTGAAAAGTCGCTGAGTTTCATCTTGGGCTCCCGCTCACCCATCCATACGGATGGCATCCGCATGTAGGCTGAACCGGGAAAACGACAAGATTAAGGCGCCGGATTAACCGGAATATTAACGCCTGGACCGTGGATCAGGGCACGCCGGCCCTCGACGGTGACCTTGCCCTCGGCCAACAGACGCAAGGCCTGGGGATAGGCTTTGTGTTCCTGTTCCAAAACCCGCGCCGCCAGGGAATCCGGGGTGTCGTCGGCCAGAACCGGCACCGCCGCCTGAACCAGGATAGGGCCGTCGTCCAGGTCCGAGGTCACCAGATGGACGGTGCAGCCATGCAGCTTGACCCCGGCCTCGATGGCCTGGGCATGGGTGTGCAGCCCCTTGAAGCTGGGCAGCAGCGACGGATGGATATTGATCATCCGCCCTTCCCAGCCACGCACGAAAGACGACGACAGCAGGCGCATGAAACCGGCCAGACAGACAATCTCGACCCCGGCTGCGCGCAGATGTCCGTCCATGACGGCGTCGAATGCCTCGCGGCTGGCATAATCCTTGTGGGACACCACGCAGGTGGGCACCCCGGCCTTGGCCGCCCGTTCCAGGGCGAAAGCACCGGCGACATTGCTGACCACCAGCACGATTTCCGCCGGAAAGGCGGGGTCCGAACTGGCGTCCAGCAAGGCCTGCAGGTTGGAGCCCCGGCCCGAGACCAGGACTCCCACCTTCTTCTTGACCATCAGCGCCAACCCTCGTTGCCGCTGACCTGGCTTTGCGCTTCGTCCCCCTGACGGGCGCGCAAGCGGCCGATGGTGAAGACGGTTTCACCGCCTTCGCGCAGGATGCGGGCGGCTTCTTCGGCCTTGTCGGCGGCGCACACCACCACCATGCCGATGCCGCAATTGAAGGTCCGGGCCATTTCGTGGGCGGCGACGCCGCCTTCGGCGGCCAGCCAGCGGAACACCGGCGGCAATTCCCAGGTGGTGGCGTCGATGTCGGCGACGACGTTTTGGGGCAACACGCGCGGCACGTTCTCGATCAGGCCGCCGCCGGTGATGTGGGCCATGGCCTTGATGGTGCCGGCCTTGACGGCGGCCAAGCACGACTTCACATAGATGCGAGTCGGCGTCAGCAGGGCTTCGCCCAGCGACTTGGACGCGTCGAACGGCGCCGGGGCGTCATAGGTCACGCCGCCCTTGGCGACGATGCGGCGCACCAGCGAATAGCCGTTGGAATGCACGCCGGTAGACGCCAGGCCCAGCAAGACGTCGCCGGCGCCGACATCGGCCGCCGGCAGCAAGCTGTCGCGTTCGGCGGCGCCCACCGAGAAACCGGCCAGATCGTAATCGCCGTGGGAATACATGCCCGGCATCTCGGCGGTTTCACCACCGATCAGGGCGCAGCCGGCCTGACGGCAGCCTTCGGCGATGCCGGCGATGATAGCCTTGCCGGCGGCCACGTCCAGCTTGCCGGTGGCGAAGTAATCCAGGAAGAACAGCGGCTCGGCGCCCTGGACCACCAGATCGTTGACGCACATGGCCACCAGATCGATGCCGACACCGTCATGGCGCCCGGAATCGATGGCCACCTTCAACTTGGTGCCGACACCGTCAGTGGTGGCGACCAGGATGGGATCCTTGAAACCAGCGGCCTTGGGGTCGAACAACGCGCCAAAGCCACCCAAGCCGGCGGCGGTGCCGGAACGGATGGTGGACTTGGCCAGCGGCTTGATGGCCTCGACCAGCGCCTCGCCCGCGTCGATGTCGACACCGGCGTCGCGATAGGTCAGGCCCTGCTTTTCGTCATGAGCGGGAATGGTCTTCCTCGTCGTGCTGCGTGTGGTATGTTTGCGGCGCCCAGGATCGGCCATCAGGTCAAAGGCCCAACCCATGGCTGCCGCCATGCGGGCCGAAGATACTCCAACCCGGACGGTTTGCAATGCATTCTCTTCGCCTTGCCGGCACCTTGGCCGTGGTGGCCGCTTTCGTGACCCTGCTGTGCGCCCCGCTCGGTCGGGCGCAGACCCTGTTCGATCCCTACACCGTGCAAGGGGTCGAGGTCGACGTCACCGCTGGCTCAGCCCAGGCCGCCAAGGACCAGGCCATCACCGAAGCCCAGCGTCAGGCCTTCGCCGCCTTGCTGGAGCGTCTGGCCGGCGACGCCCGGTCCAAGCTGCCGGCCGCCGACGGGGTGGAATATGTGCGCGACTTCACGGTCGAGCAGGAACGCAGCGTCGGCAACCGCTATATCGCCAGCTACGCCGTACGCTTCAACCCGGCCCATGTCAAACGCCTGCTGCAATCGGCCGGCGTCCAGGTGGCCGAGGGCCGCACCCGCCCGGTGGTGGTGGCCCCGGTCTTCGTCGCCGAGGACGGCCGCGCCACGCTTTGGGATGACCCCAACCCCTGGCGCGCCGCCTGGGGGGCGTTGCGCGGCGGCGGGCTGGTGCCGATGATCCTGCCCTTGGGCGACCTTGCCGACATGCAGACCATCACCGCCACCCAGGCCCTGGCCGGCGATTCGCTGGCCATGCAAAGCCTGGGGGCGCGCTGGCGCACCCCCGACGTTCTGGTGGCCGCCGCCACCTTGCGCGGCCGGGTGCTGGACGTCGCCCTGAAGGCCGGCCCCACCACGCCCAAGCCGTTCGACGAACTGTCCTATAAGCAGGCCGAGGGCGAAAGCGTGGACGCGCTTTTGTCCCGCGCCGCCAAGGACGTGTCGCGTGCCCTGGACGCCCTGCAGCGCCAGATGTCGCATCAAGGCGGCGAAGCCGGCACGGTGTCGGCGCTGGTGCCGCTGTCGGGCTTCAACCAGTGGATGGCGGTCCGCGAACGTCTGGGCCGGGTTCCAATGGTCAAGCGCTGGGAGCTGGTGTCGCTGTCGCGGGCCGAAGCCGCCGTCATCCTGCACGTCAACGGCACCTCGGAACAGGTGGCGCAGGGGCTGGAACAAGGAGGCCTGCATCTGGAATGGCGCGACAGCTTCTGGACCATTACCCCGGTGGGGGTGAACTGACCATGACCCAGGGACAGCGATTGAAATTCTGGCTGGCCGGATTGGCGGTGGCCCTGGCGGCGCTTTACGTCCTCAGCGGCGTTTTGCTGCCCTTCGTCGCCGGCATGGCCATCGCCTTTTTCCTGGACCCGCTGGCCGACCGGCTGGAAACGGCGGGTCTGTCGCGCACCGCTGCCACCGCCCTGATCACCGGCACCTTCTTCCTGGTGGTCATCGCCCTGTGCCTGATCCTGCTGCCGGTGATCCAGGAACAGGTCATCAACTTCATCCACCGGGTTCCCACCTATGTGGACACCCTGAACGAACGCCTGCACCCGCTGATCGTCGAGTTGAAGCGCAAGCTGTCCAAGGGCGACATGGACAAGCTGCGCACCTCGGTGGGCGAACATGCCGGCGAGGCGGTGACTTGGGCGCTGAACGTCGTCAAACGGGTGCTGACCGGCTCGTTGGCGGTGCTGAACGTGCTGTCGCTGCTGTTCATCACCCCCATCGTCACCTTCTACATGCTGCGCGACTGGGACGTCATGGTCGCCAAGGTGGATTCCTGGCTGCCGCGCGAACACCGCGACAGCATTCGCGGCAACGTCGCCGAAATCAACCGCACCCTGTCGGGGTTCCTGCGCGGTCAGGCCAGCGTCTGCCTGGCTTTGGGCGCCTTTTACGGCCTGGGCCTGTCGCTGGTCGGGCTGGATCTGGGCCTGGTCATCGGCCTGGGCGCCGGATTCGTGTCCTTCGTGCCCTATCTGGGGTCGATCGCCGGCTTCGTCACCGGGGTGGGCCTGGCCCTGGCCCAGACCCAAAGTTGGGAACTGCCGGCCATGGTGGCCGGCGTCTTCCTGGCCGGTCAGATGCTGGAAGGCAACGTGCTGACGCCCAAGCTGGTGGGCGACAAGGTCGGCCTGCACCCGGTGTGGATCATGTTCGCCCTGCTGGCTGGCGGCGGCCTGTTCGGCTTTGTCGGCCTGTTGCTGGCGGTGCCGGTGGCGTCCGTCGTCGGCGTGCTGTCGCGCTCGGCCCTGAAACGCTATCTGCGGTCGTCGCTGTATCACGGGCACATGCCGTGACCGACAGCCAGTTGGCCCTGGATCTGGGCCACCGCCCAGCCCTGGGCCGTGATGATTTTCTGGTGGCGCCGTGCAACGCCGAAGCCGTGGCCTGGCTGGAACGCTGGCCCGACTGGCCGCACCACGCCTTGGCCTTGTTCGGCCCGCAAGGCTGCGGCAAAAGCCATCTGTTGGAAGTGTTCCGCGCCCATCACGGCCTGACCACACCGATCATTCCGGCTTCGCAACTGAACGCCGACGACTCGCTGCGAATGCAGTTGGATGCGGTCACCATCGTCGACGACCTGGACGATCTGGCCGACGAAACCGCCCTGTTCCATCTGTGGAACCGCACCAAGGAAACCGGCGCCACCTTGCTGCTGGCCGGGCGGTCGGCACCGACCCGGCTGAAGGTCGCCCTGGCCGACCTGCGCTCGCGTCTGGGCGGGCTGCACGCGGTGGGCATCGGGGCGCCTGACGATTGCCTGTTGGCCGCCATCCTGGTCAAATTGTTCGCCGACCGCCAGTTGCGGGTGGGCGAGGACGTGGTCACCTATATCCTGGGCCGGGCCGAACGCAGCTTCGCCGCCCTGGGGGAAATGGTCGAGCGGCTGGACCGCCAGTCGCTGTCGCGCCACAAACCTATCGGGCTGAAAATGGTGCGCGAAATCCTGGCCAACACCGACGACAGACAGGGAGAACTGACATGGATCTAGGGATCAAGGGCAAGAAGGCGTTGGTGTGCGCCGCCAGCCGCGGCCTGGGCCTGGGCTGCGCCACCGCTTTGGCCGAGGCCGGCTGTGACGTGCTGATGATCGCCCGTCGTCCCGACGTGCTGGCCCAGGCCGCCGACGAGGTGCGTCTGGCGACCGGCGCCCATGTGCTGACCGTGGCCGCCGACATCACCACGCCCGAAGGCCGCGCCGCCGCCCTGGCCGCCATGCCCGAACCCGACATCCTGGTCAACAATGCCGGCGGCCCGCCGCCCGGCGATTTCCGCGACTGGGACCGCGAGGCGTGGATCAAAGCCTTGGACGCCAACATGCTGACCCCCATCGAGCTGATCAAGGCGACCATCGACCCGATGATCGCCAAGGGCTGGGGCCGCGTCGTCAACATCACCTCGGGGGCGGTCAAGGCGCCCATCGACGTGCTGGGCCTGTCCAATGGGGCGCGGTCGGGGCTGACCGGCTTCGTCGCCGGCCTGGCCCGCAACGTCGCCAAGCATGGCGTCACCATCAACAACCTGCTTCCCGGCCTGTTCGACACCGACCGCATCGCCCAGGTGGTCGGCGCCCAGGCCAAGGCCCAGGGCGTCAGCTTCGAGATCGCCAAGACAGCCCGCGAAAAATCCATTCCCGCCGGCCGCATGGGTGACCCGGCGGAATTCGGCGCCACCTGCGCCTTCCTGTGCTCGGTCCATGCCGGTTACATGACCGGCCAGAACGTGCTGCTGGACGGCGGCGCCTATCCGGGCACCTTCTGATGAGCCCGGAAAGCTGGGCCGCCTTCGCCCTGGCGTCGGTGCTGGTGCTGGTCATTCCCGGCCCCACCATCCTGCTGGTGGTGGCGCAGTCCCTGGCCCACGGCCTGCGCGCCGCCTGGGCCACCATCCTGGGCGTCGCCTTGGGCGATCTGGTGGCGATTTCCCTGGCGCTGGTCGGGCTGGGCAGCCTGCTGGCGGCCTCGGCCAGCCTGTTCATGGCGGTCAAATGGGGCGGCGCCCTTTATCTGTTGTGGATGGGCGTCCGCATGTGGCGCCGCCACGACACGGCCCAACCGCTGCCCCCGGCCCCGCGCCACATGTTCCGTGACGCCTTCGCCGTCACCGTCGCCAATCCGAAAAGCATCGGCTTCTTCGTCGCCTTCCTGCCGCAGTTCATGGATGACGGCCGGACCTGGGCGCCGCAGGCCGCTGCCATGGCCGCCACCTTCGTCGGCTTGGCGGCGGTGAACGCCCTGGGCTATGCCGTCTTGGCCTCACGGCTGCAAGGCCGTCTGCAGTTGGGCGGATTGCGCAAGACCGGTGGCGCCGTGCTGGTCGGTGCCGGGCTTTACACCCTGGTCCGGAAATAGGCATTCCCCCCCCTAGGCTGCGTTGGTTTCCACCGAACGCGGCACCGGGAAACGCATCATCACCGTGCATCCGGGGGCGTCGTCATTGCCTTCGATCCAAATGTGGCCGTCCAGGCTTTCGACGATCTTGCGGCACACCGCCAGCCCCACCCCGGTGCCGGGAACGGTTTCATCATTGTTCAGACGCATGAACAGACGAAACGCCACTTCGCGGTTTTCGGGGGCGATGCCGCGACCGTTGTCGGTCACCCACACCCGCCAGAAATCGCCATCCCGTTGGCTTCCCAGACGGATTTCCGCCTGACGGTCAGGGGCGCGGTACTTGATGGCGTTGTCCATCAGGTTCTGCAGCAACAACACCCACTGGCGGCGGTCGCCCAACAGCACCGGCAAGTCGCCCACCTCGACCTGCGAGGCGGTCTGGCGGATCGGTTCCTGCAACCGCCATAACGCCTCGGCCGCCGCCTCGGCCAGCCGCACCGGGGCCAACTGGCCGCCATGGGTCTCGGCGCGGAAGAATTCCTGCAAGCCCTGAACCTGCTGCGACATGCGCCGCCCGCCTTCGACGATGAAGGCGATGAACTGATCGGCGTCGGCATCCAGCCGCCCCTTGTAGCGGGTTTCCAGCAATTGGGCGAAACTGACCACCGACCGCAAAGGTTCCTGCAAATCGTGGGACGCCAGATAGGCGAAGCGTTCCAACTCGGCGTTGGTGGCGGCCAGTTGGCTGATGGACAGGCGCAATTCGTCCTCGCGCTGCCAGATGATCTTGGACATGGCCTCGAAGGCCTGTTCCAGGCGGGCTATTTCCCGGGCGGGCCGGCGCAACGGCGTCATCTGACGATCGTTGCTGGCCAGACGCTCGACGGTTTCGCCCAGCTTCTGCAGATCACCCGTCAGATATTTGGCGATCCATTGGGCGCACAGCGTCCCGACGACGATGGCGGTCAGGATGTAGAAGGCGCCTTCCCACTGGGTCTTTTGCAGGCTGGCGATTTCCTCGCTTTGATCCAGCGCCACCCGCACCCAGCCCATCAGACGGTTTTCCACCAGCACCGGCATGGCCACCTCGACGCGGCGGCGGCTTTGCGCCACCGTGCGGATTTCAGCCGGGCCGCGCAACAGATCCTGGCTGCGGCTGTCGGTGACGTAAAAGCCCAGGCGGTCCAGATCGGTATGGGCCAGCACCTGGCCCTGCTGGTCGGTGACCATGGCATAGACCAGATTGGGATGGCTGCGCAGCGCCCGGACCACCTCGGACAAGCCGCGCACGTCGTCGGCCAGCAGCCACGACACGCTGTTGATGGCGATCTGGCGGGCCAGACCGCTGGCTTCCGACACGCTTTTGGCTTTCAGGAACTGCATCTGCCGATAGACCAGATCGACGGCGAACAAGGTCATCAGCACTGCATGGACAACCGCCACCCCGATCACCAAACGGCGACGCACCGAACCGGTCAGCAGATTGCGCAGGGAATCCATCATGGCAGGGCTATGGGGCGGATGGTGTCGTTGAAGGTTTTCAGGAAGGCCAGCACCTCGGCGTAAGCGCCGTGGTCGGTGGCGACGAAGCCGCCCACCTCCATATGTTCGAGCAGGCGGCGGCCTTCGGGATTTTGTTTCAGGGCCACCAGCATGTCGGTGATCCGCGTGACGGTTTCCATGGCGATGTCGTCGCGGGCGACCAGACCGTATCCGGGCAAGGACGGGGTTTGCCAGCGTACCGTCAATTGCGCCGCCTTGGCCGGCTCCTCGCGCTGGAAACGGTGCCAGCCTGCGGTCCAGGTCGCCCCGGCTGCGGCCTTGCCGTAATAGACGTTCATCAACGTCGATTCCTCGGACCCCACATAGCGGTTGTCCAAGTCGCGGCGCATGTCGACGCCGTTTTGGAACAAGAAGGCCTGGGGCAGCATGGCGCTGGCCAAGGACGACGCGGCGGGATAGCAGACCACATGACCGGCCAGGTCCGATATCTTGTCGATCCGGGCATCCGCCCGGGTGACGATCAGACCGCGATAGGCTGAATCATCGTCCATCTTGGCAAAAATGCGATAGCCATTCGCTTCAGCCAACAGCATTTGGTAAGGATTGCACAAGGCAAAAGCCAGGTTGCGATAGTAAAGCTTCTGTTCGAATGTTTCGTAGTCACGGGCCGCCTCGAGCTTGATCTGGACCGGGCTCAACTGACGATTAAGATGGTCAATCAACGGCAAATAGACGCGAAACAACGACGCGGGGGGATGAAAAGGCGAACTGAAGCGAAGCGCTTGGTTGCCAACCGCCGGTTTGATGGCGTAATCGGGCTGATAATCGCGCTCGTCGTCAGATTCGCACCCGGCAGCCGCCAACCCCAGCAGCCCGGACAGAAAGACACGGCGTGACCATGGGCGACCAGCGCTCATTTCCCCTCCCCTTCGCAAGGACTTTCCGCTTATTCATTTGCCGAGGCAACCCCTATCAGAAGAGGGATGGGCTCTGGCCGATTATTCGCGCTAGAATGCCCGCATGTTTGCGCCACCAGTCCGGCATGGGGGGGGACAATGGCAAGAAAACAGGCGTTGGCTTTGGCCTTGATGATCGGATTGGCGTCAACCGGGGCGACAGCCGACGAGGTTGTCAGCAAGCAGCAGGTGATCGATTACGTCGACCGCATGCTGGCCCATGTCGCGGCCGTCGGCATCGAACGGGCCTTCGCCGATTTCAGCAACACCAAGGGACCGTGGATCGAAGGCGAGCTGTACCCGTTCTGCCATTCGCTGAACGGCATCAACGTCGCCCATGGCGGCAACCCCAACATGGTGGGTAAGGGCGGCGTCCTGGACATCCAGGACCCTGACGGGCGTTACGTCAACCGCCTGATCTTCGACAAGGTCCTGGCCGAGGGCAAGGGCTGGGTCGAATACAAATGGCCCCATCCGCTGACCAAGAAAATCGTCATGAAAGACGTCTATTCCGTGCTGGTGCAGGGAAAGTACATCTGCGGATCGGGACGGTACCGTTAAAGGCGCAGTTCCGTGGGCGCACGGAAGCTGAAATTGGCCGGGGCCTGGGCCACCGCCTGACGGGCGCGCCCCAGACGGGTGCGCAGGTCGTCGGGCAGATTGTCCTCGCCGCCGATGGCGCGGGCGATTTCCACCAGGGACGGCACGCCCTTTTCACCGCCGGTCACCTTGCCGCCACCGGCCACCGTGGCGCGCACCAGATCGGCGATCAGCGCCTTCTTGCCGGCCAGAACCTGCTGGCGGGCGGCGTCCAACTGGTCGTCCAGGCCCAGATCGGCGAACACCGTCACCCGGTGATGCGGGTCCATGCCGTGGGGCGACAAATGGCCATAAGCCGACAATTCCACGTCGATTCCGGCCGGTTGCTGCCCAGCCAGATCGCGCACCAGGGCGCGGTAATCGGCATAGGCGGTCAGGATGGCGGCGATGGTGCCGGCGTCAGGCGGCACCGAGATATTGATGTCGGTCGAGCTGCTCCACGGCTTCATGCGGCCCTCGGGGACCATGCGGGCCTTGGTGCGGGCCATGTCGGGCGCCCCTTCGCGGATAGCGCGGAAGGTTTCCATCTCGGCGCCCGACGAAAAGCCGACGCCGAATTCGATCATCACGCCGCCGATGGTCTCGGTTTCCGGGTCCATCAGGCTGAACAGCACGTCGTCCACCGATTGTTCCGACCAGCCGGTGATGCAGGCCAGCATGTCGGAACCGGCATATTCACAGCTTTGCAGCAACCCTTGGGCCTTGGACCGCGCCGGGTCCTGGGCGTGGGCGATGAAGGCCTCAAGCGAATCGCGGCTGACCAGCTCGACGCCGTTCAACACGGTGTCGCCATTGCCCAGACGGCACCCGGCGCCGGGCAGGTTGACCCGGGTCCACGGCTCCAGATAGGCCAGCAGGCCGGCCACCGCGTCCACGTCGGTGCCTTGGACCGGCAGCACCAGGCCGAATTCGGCCGGCGGCACTTCATAGAAGCGGAAGATGGCCGAGACCACCATGCCGGTCCAGCCCTGCATGCCTTCGATCATGTCCAGGTCGTCACCGGCCAGCAGGCGCGGCTCGCCGCCATCGGCCACCACCACCCCTTCCAGGGTCGAGCTGGGACGCATGCGCAGCGGCCCCATGGCCCCGGTGGCGACGACGCCGCCCACATAGGCCGACCCCACGCTGGTCAGGTCCACCAGGACGCGGGCGTTGGGGCCCACATGTTCGGCCAGCATGGCGTTGACCTGCACGAAGGTCAGGCCGGCACCCACGGCGACGATGCCCTGTTCGCGGCGGATCAGCATTTGCTGGGTCTTCAGGTCTTCGGCCGGAGTGGCCGGGTCCACCAGTTCCGGGGCGACGGTGCCCTTGGGACGGATGGCGACGACGCCGGCGAAACCCGACACCAGATCGGCCTTGTAATCGAACGAGCCGATGGCGCTGGTCAGGCCGCCGGTGGGCATGACGGCGTAGTTGGCCGCCACCGCCTGGCGCACCGCGTCGGCGATGTCGGCGGTGACCAGAAGCGACGCCTCAAGCGGCTTGCCGCCATCGTCCCGAAGTTGGGCGCGGTCAAGGCTGGCGAAATCGATGGCGTTTGTCGCGGTGTTCATGGTCCCGGGGGTAAAGTCGGCGTGCCGGCAACGAAGGCGCGGACAATAGCACCATCATTGCCGCGACTAAAGCCATTCCATGGGGGTCGGGCCATGCGATCACCGCAAGCCCCCTACCCCAGCAGGTGGGAAAGCCCGTACAAGGCCAGGCCGACCAAGCCGCCGACCAGGGTTCCGTTGACGCGGATGAACTGCAGGTCGCGTCCCACTTGCGCCTCCAGCTTGCCCACCAGGGTGCGCGAATCCCACTTGTCCACCACCTCGGCGATGAAGTCGCCGATGGCGTCGCGCGATGGAACAAGCAGGCGTTCAACCACCCGGATCAGACGCCGGTCCAGCCGGGCGCGGGCGGCACTGTCCTGGGCCAGCTGACGCCCCTGCCCCGCCAGCAACGCCGCCAGGGCCGGGGCCAGACGGATTTCGTCCAGGCTTTCGGCAAAGGCCTGATCGCGGAACTTTTCCAGCCGCACCGCCAGTTTCGGGTCGTCGCGCAGGCGTTCGGCCAAATTTTGCGCCCACACCCGCAACTTGTCCCGCCACGGGTGGTCGGTGCGGCGCAGGTCGTCCAGCATGCCGGCCAGGGCGCGGCTCAGGATGTCGGCCAGACGGCCGTCCACCCAGGCCGGCACCCAGCGCCCGGAGCCGTCGGCGACACGGCTTCGGATCATGCCGTCATCCTCGGCCAAGGCGGCGGACGCCGCGTCCAGCACCCGGTCAAAGGCGCGATGGTGCCAGTTTTCCGCCAAAACGGTCTCGACTACCCGGGCCAGGGGCGGGCCGGGCTTGATCAGTCCGACCAGGGCGGCGCGGGTGTCGGCATCGTCCAACAGCCGGGCCAGACGGCGGGCCAGGGCATCGGACAGGCGCGGGTCGGACAGGCGGTCGGCCAGCCAAGCGGCAGGGGATTGACGTTTCAGGCGCGCCGCCACCAGATCGGGGGCCAGGAAATTGTCGCGGACGAAATCGCCCAAGGCACGGCCCAGGCGGCGCTGGTTGGCCGGGATCAGCGCCGTATGGGGGATGGGCAGCCCCAAGGGACGGCGAAACAGGGCGGTGACGGCGAACCAGTCGGCGATGCCGCCCACCAGGGCGGCCTCGGCGAAGGCCTGCAACGGCGCCAGATGCAGCCAGCGGGCGACCGCCAGCAGGCCGGCCATGACCAACAGCAGGGCCAAGGCCAACAGATAGGTGGGGAAAGGCTTGGATTTGGTGTTCATCGCCGCCATCTCTTGCCATGATACCGCAAACGCGAAAGGAAGCCCGCCCAGATGTCCGACACCTTAGAGGCCCAGATCGTCGGATCGCTGGACGCCATCCCCGCCGCCGACTGGAACGCCTGCGCCGGCACCGGCAATCCGTTCGTCCGCCATGGTTTCCTGGCGGCGATCGAAAATTCGCGCTCGGCCGCCGGCGAAACCGGGTGGTTGCCCCGCCACGCGGTTATCAAGAACGATGACGGCGAAATCGTGGCCGTGTCCCCCCTGTACGTCAAAAGCCACTCCTATGGCGAATACGTGTTCGATTGGGGCTGGGCCGAAGCCTATGCCAGGGCCGGCGGCCGATACTATCCCAAACTGCAATGCGCCGTGCCTTTCACTCCCGTCGCCGGACCGCGCCTGCTGTCGCGCCACAACGACGACCGCCACCGTCTGGCCCTGGGCCAGACCATGGCGCAACTGGCTGAACAGGCCGGCCTGTCGTCGGTCCACGTCACCTTTTGCGATGAAACCGAGGCGAGCTTGCTGGAAAACCAGGGCTTCCTGCGCCGCCTGGGCAGCCAGTACCATTGGGAAAACCGCGGCTATGACCGCTTCGACGACTTCCTGGAACAACTGACGTCGCGCAAGCGCAAGCAGGTGAAAAAGGAACGTCAGGCGGTGGCGGTCCAGAACCTGTCCATCACCACCCTGGTCGGCGCCGACGTGAAAGCCCGGCACTGGGATTACTTCCACCGCTTTTACGAATCGGTGGTCGACCGCAAATGGGGATCGGCCTATCTGAACCGCGAGTTCTTCGACCTTTTGTCCATGTCCGAAGTGGCCGACGACGTGGTGCTGGTGTGGGTGGAACAAGACGGCGAACCCCTGGCCGCCGCTTTCAACATGCTGGGTGCGGACACCCTTTACGGCCGCACCTGGGGGGTGCGCCCCGGCGCCGAGACGCCGTTCTTGCATTTCGAGGCCTGTTACTACCGCGCCATCGACTTCGCCATCGCCCACAACCTGGCCCGGGTCGAGGCCGGGGCCCAGGGCGAGCACAAGGTGGCCCGCGGTTACCTGCCGCGCCCCACCCATTCCGCCCATTGGATCAAGGACCTCGGTCTGCGTCAGGCGGTGGCCAAGTTCCTGGCCCACGAACGCGCACTTCTGGCCGAGGACATGGCTGAAACTGAAGCCGCCGGCCCGTTCAGCCAAAAAAGCATTCCCCCCTTGTAACCTCTGGGACAAAGGACCAGAATCACCTTATTGACCAGTCGTCTTATGACGTGGGAGGGGAAAGCCATGGCACATGTCATCGCACCCAACGCTCAGATCGGGGCCGACCTAAGCCGCTGCCGCCCCCTGATTGTCGATCCCTATCTCAGCAACCGCACCTTGCTGCGCGAAACCCTGGCGGAAATGGGCTGCAGCCAGGTCTTGGACTGTTCACGCCTGCGCGACGCGGTGCTGGCCATCGAAAACGACCACCCCAACATTTTGTTCGTCGACTGGTCCAAACAGACCAACGCCCTGGAATTCCTGCGCATGCTGCGTCATCACACCAATCCCCACCGCTTTCTGCCGGTGGTGGTGATGACCGCTTTCGCGTCGCTGGATCACATCGCCCAAATACGTGACGCCGGTGCCACCGAAATCATGGTCCGTCCATGGTCCCGGCAAATGGTGGCCAGCCGCATGCGCTCGATCGCGCTGCAACCGCGCCTTTACATCCAGGGCGGCGGTTTCTTCGGCCCCGACCGCCGCCGCCGTCGGCTGGAATACATGGGCCAGGACCGCCGCCGCCATGAAAACTGGCAGGAAGCCGACCGCCGCCACGCCGAGACCGGACGCTGGGACGGCCCGGAACGGCGCCAGGGCCGATCGGGCTTCATGCCGCTGGAACGTCGGGATGCCCCCCGGACCTGAGGTCTTTCGGGGCATCTCCTTCCTTCGCCCGCGCCGGTATCTGCCGTCATCTCCACCGGCCGGGCGAAGGAGGGTGAGTTTTCCTGCTTCCATCCGGGTGTTAACATGGGCCGACGCAACATGGCGGAGAGCCCCATGGCCGATGACGGCCCCACGCCCGAACAACAAGCCGACTACTTGGTCCGCAAGCTGGAACAGACCATCCGCGACAACCGCACGGTCAAGGGCATGTCGTTCCGCACCTGGCAGACCATCGCCCGCGAGGAAATCATCAACGCCCTGCGTTCGGCGGAACGGCGCCGCATGCGCCACGACCAAAGCACCAGCCGAGCCCTGCTGATCGTCGCCGCGTCCCTGGTCAGCATCGGTTTCTGGGGCGCGGTGGTGGCCGCCGACCGTTCCTATGGCATCTGGGCGGCGCTGGTGGCGGCGGTCGGCGGCTCGGCCCTGTTCTTCGTCGCCGCCGACTGGGGCATCAAGCGGACCAGCGGCGGCTGGAGCAAGAAAAAGCGCGAGGAACGCCTGGCCAATATCGAGGACCTGGACCGCCGCATCAAACGGATGGAGGACGCGCTTCGCAAAAAGGAGGAACGATTAAAGGAAAAGATGGAAGAAGTCGGCCTTCTTTGATCCGTCCTTCGCCCCCATGTGCAAACCATGATTGCCATGTTAGGCTGGTCAATAAACCTTCCCGGAGAGAAGGTGATAAATTGACGGAGGCAAGAAATGGCGCGTTCAGTGCTGGTCGTCGACGATGAACCCAACATCGTCTTGTCGCTTGAGTACCTGCTGAAGCAGGTGGGATACGACGTGCATGTGGCGCGCGACGGCGAAGCGGCGCTGGCCGCCATCGCCCAGCACCGTCCCGGCTTGGTGTTGCTGGACGTGATGATGCCCAAGCGCGACGGCTACGACGTCTGCCAGACGGTGCGGGCCAACCCCGACTGGGCCGACACCCGCATCATCATGCTGACCGCCAAGGGCCGCGAATCCGAACGGGAAAAGGGATTGGCGCTGGGCGCCGACGAATACGTCACCAAGCCCTTCTCGACCCGCGACGTGGTCGACAAGGTCCGATCGTTCCTGGGCAATCCCTGATCGCGAGGTCGCCATGACCGAACGTTCACGGATCACCCTTCTGATCGGCGCCACCGCTTTGTCGGTGCTGCTGGTCGCCCTGGCGTCCCGCCTGCCCGCGCCGGCCCCCCTGGTGGCCGGCATCGGCGTCGTCCCCCTGGCCCTGCTGCTGATGCTGTGGCGCCGCTGCGCCCCGGTGACGCCGCCGCCGCCGTCGGTGGCCGCGCCGCCCCCTGCGACCACACATGAATACGATCCGGCCTGGACCAGCGCCGTTTTGGCGGAATATCCCGGCGCCGTCCTGATCTGCCGCAGCGCCCAGCACCGCGTCGTCGGCGCCAACCCGGCCGCCGCCGCCCTGGCCGGGCGCCACGCCGTCGAAGCCGGCACGCCCTTGTCACAGATCCTGCCGCCCGAACCGGTGTTGCGCGCCCTGTCCGGTCTGGGGGTGGGCGAAGCCGCCGGCTTCGTCAGCGCCACCTTGGACGGCGGCACCATGCTGCGGGCCAAGCTGCGTCTGTTCGACGGCTTTTACGTACTGACCCTGTCGCCCGTGGACAATGACGGCCAAGGCGCCACCACCCGCCGCCGCCAGGCTTTGCGCGACCTGCGCCGTCCCCTGGCCAATCTGCGCGCCGCCGCCGAAACCGTGGCCGCCTTCCCCGACATGAACAGCCAGGAACGCGCCGCCTTCGATCAGGTGGTGGGCGAGGAATGTCTGGTGCTGAGCCACGCCCTGGAACGCCTGGAACACGAAATCGACCCACCGGCCCCGCCGGCCCAGGGCACCGACCTGCACACCCAGGATCTGTTCAATTGTCTGGCTCGCCGGCTGGCCGCCGAACGCATCCGCCTGAACATGGTGGGCATCCCCCTGTGGCTGCATGGCGACGGCCAAGCCCTGTTGGAAAGTCTGGGCACCATGACCCGTTTGCTGGCCCGCGACAGCGGCCAGGCCGAGTTCGACTTCGAAGCGCTGCTGGCCGATCGCCGCATCTATCTGGACCTGGCCTGGAAGGGCGAGCCCATCCCCGCCGCCATGGTGGATTTGTGGTTGGACCAGGGCGCCGGCGACGGCGTCGACAGCTTGCGCGAAGTGCTGGAACGCCACGATTGCGAACCGTGGAGCCAGCGCGGCCCCGGCGACATGGCGGTGCTGCGGGTGCCGCTGCCGCCGCCCCTGCGGCCGCAATTCATGGCGGGCGACCGCGAACGCCAGCCCCGTCCGGAAGTGCATGACCTGGACCTGCTGGAACGTCATCTGCACCCCGGCACCCTGCGCGGCGACAAGTTGTCCGACCTGGCTTATGTCGGCTTCGACTGCGAGACCACCGGCCTCAGGCCCGACCAGGGCGACCGCATGGTGCAGATCGGCGCCGTGCGCGTCGAGCACGGCAAGGTGCAGTCGGGAAGCGGCTTCGAACGGCTGATCGACCCGGGCCGCCCCATTCCCGCGGCGTCCACCCTGTATCACGGCATCGACGACCACATGGTCAGGGGCAAGCCGCCGCTGGCGGTGGTATTGCCGCAATTCGCCACCTTCACCCGCGATTCGGTGCTGGTCGGCCATAACGTCGCCTTCGACCTGATGTTTCTGGACGCGGCGCAAGGGGAAAGCGGCGTCGCCCTGCGCCAACCGGTGTTGGACACCATGATCCTGGCGGCGTTGATCGACCCCGGTTACGACCTGTCGCTGGAAGCGGTGGCCGGTCGTCTGGGGGTGCCGTCCCTGCCCCATCGTTCCGCCCTGTCAGACGCGCTGATGACCGCTGAAATCCTGGCCCGGCTGCTGCCGCTGCTGGACGCCAAGGGACTGCGCAACCTGGATCAGGTCAGCCGGGCCAGCCTGGACTGGCTGACGGCGGGCGGCGGCACATGAGCCGGCGGCTGCGCCTGACCCGGCCCAGCGGCAAGCCGGAACGTCTGGCGGCGGCTTTCTTGTTGGGTTTGGCGCTGTTCCTGCCGCCGCTTTTGAACGTCGCCTCGCGCGACCAGCTGATCGGCGGGGTTCCCATCCTGGTTCTGTGGCTGTTCGGCGGCTGGCTGGTGCTGATCGTCATCCTGGCCCTGGTAGTGGAAAGCAGCCCCCATGACGACGGGAGCGCGCCATGATTTCCGGGCCGGTCGTCGTCGCGGTTTCCATCGGCTATCTGCTGGTGCTGTTCGCCATCGCCTGGATCGGCGACCGCCGTGCCGCCCAAGGGCGTTCCCCCATCAACAATTCCACCACCTACGTGCTGTCCATGGCGGTGTTCTGCACCTCATGGACCTTTTACGGCAGTGTCGGCCGCGCCGCCCAAGGCGGGCTGGCTTTTCTACCCATCTATCTGGGACCGACCCTGGTGGTGGCGCTGTCGGGCGTCATCATCGGCAAGATGGTGCATATCGGCCGCAGTCACCGCATCACCTCGATCGCCGACTTCATCTCGGCCCGTTATGGCAAAAGCACGGTTTTGGGCGGCATCGTCACCATCATCGCGGTGACCGGCATCATGCCTTACATCTCGCTGCAGCTGAAGGCGGTGTCCACCACGCTGACGGCGTTGCTGGACTGGCCCAACGCCTCGGCCCCCATCAGCGACATTCCGGTGCTGGGCGACACCGTGCTGCTGGTGGCCTTGTTCCTGGCCGCGTTCGCCATCTTGTTCGGCACCCGCCACATCGACGCCTCGGAACACCACCAGGGCATGGTGCTGGCCATCGCCTTCGAATCGGTGATCAAGCTGGTGGCCTTTCTGGCCGTGGGGGCCTTCGTCACCTATCATTTGCATGACGGCTTCGCCGACATCTTCCAAAAAGCCGCCGCAAACCCCGACATGCACCGCCTGTTCACCATCCAGGGTTCGGCCTATGGCGATTGGGTCGCCCTGGTGGTGCTGTCCATGCTGGCCTTCACCTGCCTGCCCCGCCAGTTCCAGGTCACCGTGGTGGAAAACACCGACCGCCGCCACGTGGACCGCATGGTGTGGCTGTTCCCGCTGTACCTTTTAGCCATCAACATCTTCGTGCTGCCGGTGGCGCTGGCCGGGCGCATGGCCTTTGGCGAGCAGATTTCGCCCGACCTCTACGTGCTGGCCCTGCCGCTGAGCCAGGGCGCCGAAGCCCTGGCCATGCTGGTGTTCCTGGGCGGCCTGTCGGCGGCGGCCAGCATGGTCATCGTTGAAACCATCGCGCTGGCCACCATGGTCAGCAACGATTTGCTGATGCCCCTGCTGCTGCGCCTGCGTTGGCTGGATTTGTCCAAACGGGCCGACCTGTCGGGGCTGTTGCTGACCATCCGCCGCGCCACCATCGCCGCCGTGGTGTTGCTGGGTTACGCCTATGTGCGGCTGATCGGCGATTCCTATGCCCTGGTCACCATCGGCCTGACCAGTTTCGCCGCCGCCGCCCAGTTCGCCCCCGCCCTGATCGGCGGCATCCTGTGGAAGGGCGCCACCGAAAAGGGCGCCATGGCCGGATTGCTGTCCGGCTTCGCCATCTGGCTTTACACGCTGTTGCTGCCCAACTTCGCCCGTTCCGGCTGGCTGCCGCTGGAATTCGCCGAACAGGGCCTGGCCGGCATCGAGTTCCTGAAGCCTTACGCCCTGTTCGGCCTGTCGGGGCTGGAGCCGGTCACCCATTCCCTGGTGTGGAGCATGCTGGCCAATGTGGGGGCCTATGTGCTGGTGTCGCTGCTGACCGGCCATACGGCGCTGGAACGCATCCAGGCGTCGCTGTTCGTCGACGCGCTTCGCCCCACCGGGCCGGCCCATGGACGATCACGGTTCTGGCGCGGCACCGCCTCGGTGGCGGAATTGCGGGCGCTGTGCGTGCGTTTCGTCGGCCTGGAACGTGCCGACCGCGCCTTCGCCCAGTGGGCCGAACAGCGTGGCATCGACCTTGACCGCCTGACCGAGGCCGGCTCCGATCTGGTGGACATGGCGGAAACCTTGCTGGCCGGCGCCATCGGCACCGCTTCCGCCCGGGTCATGGTCGCCTCGGTGTCCAAGGGCGAGGTGGTGGGCCTGGACGAAGTGATGGAAATCCTGGACGAAGCCAGCCAGATCATCGCCTATTCCCAGCGCCTGGAAGCCGCCACCGCCGAATTGAAAGAGGCCAACGCGCGCCTGAAGGAACTGGACCGCATGAAGGATGACTTCATTTCCACGGTCACCCACGAATTGCGCACGCCGTTGACCTCGATCCGGTCGTTTTCCGAAATCCTGTTCGACAATCCAGGCATGGAGGAAGCCCAGCGCCAGGAATTCCTGTCCATCGTCATCAAGGAAAGCGAACGCCTGACCCGGCTGATCAATCAGGTGCTGGACATGGCCAAGCTGGAATCGGGGCGCATGGCCTGGACCATCGCCCCGGCCAGCCCCCGCGCCCTGGTGGAAGACTGCGTCGCCGCCACCCATGCCTTGTTCGAGGACAAGGAGGTGACGCTGGACATCGATCTGGCCCAGGTGCCCCAGATCGCCACCGACGCCGACAAGTTCATGCAGGTGGTCATCAACCTGTTGTCCAACGCGGTGAAGTTCGTCGATCCGGCCAAGGGCCGGGTGCGTCTGAGCTTAAGCGCCGAGGCCGACGGCATTCGCCTGCGCGTCGCCGACAACGGCCCCGGACTGCCGGTGGATTCCTTGGAAAAAGTCTTCGACCGCTTCCTGCAGGTGGGCGACACCATGACCAACAAGCCCAAGGGAACCGGTCTGGGACTGGCCATCTCGAAGACCATCGTCGAGCACCTGGGCGGCCGTATCTGGGCGGAAAACGCGGCCGACGGCGGCGCCGTCTTCACGTTCACCTTGCCGGCGCTACCGCCGTCATGACGGCTTTTGGCCGGCTTGGCGGATCAGTTCCGCCTTGTCGTCCTCGTCGCCGTGGCATTCCATGAAATCGGTGAAATTGCGCCCGTCCAAACGGTTGATTTCGCCGGTCATGGCCTGTGGGCAGGTCCTGCGCAGCCAGCGCCGGGCACAGATCAGCGCCGCCTGATCCAGCATCCAGTTATGGGGCCAGGGCACGTCCAACTTGGACAAAATCACATGGCGCAAGCTTTCCAGCATGGCGTCGCCGTCGCTGCCCGCGAACCACGTCCACACCGCCGGCAGGCGCGAGGCCGGCCCCATGCCGGCATCGTAGACGAAGGACGCAAAGGCGAAAGGCGCGGCCAGCGTCGCCAATTCGGCCAACGGACGGGTCAGGCGGATGTCGATGTCGGTGGCCATCAGCGGCCGGCCGCCATGCATGGTCTTGACCTGTCCGGCCACCAGGAAACGGGCGCAGGCGTAATAGGCGCCGCTGCGCCAGGGATTGGCGTCCTCGACGCTTAAGACAACGGGAACGCCCGCATTCTCGGCGTGGGCCGAAAAGGCCGCCACCTGATCGGCCGAAGCCTCGACCACGTGCAGGTGGACCAAAGCACCCGCCCCCATGCGCACCGCCGATTCCAGATAGCCGGCGCCGAAGCGGTCCAGATATTTGCCGTCGCAGGCGGCCAGCAGCACAAAGGGGGCGGCAACGCTGTCGCCCCAGCGGCCGACGACCCGCAAGGGCGGCAGCGCCGCCGCCCGTTCCGCCAGCAGCGCCGGGTCCAGGCTGTCTGGGTAATCGCCATCTTCGACCAGGGTGGCTTGGCGCCAGGCGATGTTGAAACGGTCATGGGGGCCGATGGGCAGGCTGTCTCGGCGCTGGACCAGCAGGGGCTTCAGCCGGTTCAGCAACACGAAAGCCCCGTCTTCGTCGTCGGCCAACAACCGGGTACAGGCGGCATTGTACACTTGCGACACCACATAGGGCGAAGCCGGGTCGAGATGGCGGCCCAACTCGGTGACCAGCGCCCCCAGGCCATAGCCCATGGCAGTGGTCAGCACGTCATGGAACCAGGCGAAACCGTCGCCGGTCATGGCTTGGCGGCGATCCGCCAGCCCGGTCACGGCGGCCCAATCCTGACGCAACAGCGCCGTCAGCCCCAGGCCCAGCCAGGCCTGATCGTTGCCCGGCTCGGCCTGCGCCGCCGCCAGATAGGAATTCCAGGCGCCGGTGAAGTCGCCGCCATTCAGTTGGCCGGCGGCCTGTCGCAGCAAGGGGCCGGCGCCGCCAGACATGCTAGTCCCGGGGCTTTTCGCCGGCGCGGCGCAGCGGATGGATCAGCCAATGGCGCAGATCCATGGGGGTCATGCGCCGGCGGCGTTCCACCGCTTTCAGACTGGTTTCCCGCAAATAGGCCGGGCCGTTCAGAGTGGTTTCCAGGGTCAGCTTGCGCTGGTGGAACGCCTCTAGCGACGGGTTGTGACCGATGGTCAGCACGGTGGCGCCGGGCAGTTCCTGCTCCAGCATGTGCATCATCTCTTCTTCGCTTTGCGGCGACAGGGACGAGGTGGCGTGTTCCAGGAACACCCAATCCGGGCGGCGCAGCAACAAACGGGTGAAGCCCAAGACCTGCTGTTCCGAGGGCGTCAGGATCTGTTCCCACGCGGTCTGTTCGCGCAGGCGCGATTCCAGATGGCCCAGGCCACCGCGCTGCAGGGCGACGGCATATTCCTCGATGGAATAGGTTTCCGGGTCCTTGGGATAGGACAGCACGCCCCGCAGCGACCCGATGGGGATATAGGGGCGTTCCGGCAAAAAGGCGATGGCGCCGTCAAACGGCAGGTCGACGCGGCCCGATCCCCAAGGCCACAACCCGGCCACCACCTTGAACAACTTGACCGAACCGACCGGGTCGCCGGAAATCAGCACTTTCTCGCCCTTGGCGATCTCGGCGTTCAGGCCGCTGACCACCACCCGGCCGTCGGGATTGGCGATGCACAGATCGCGGAAGGCCAACACCTGATGGTCGGTCGGCGTCAGGCAGATGCGCCCGTTCTCGCGGCACGACAAATCGTCGTTCAGGGTTTCCAGGGCGTTTTGCAAGGACAGCACGCGTTCCACCGACGCCTTCCATTCCGCCGCCTTGGACAAATTGTCCACCGGCCAGGACAGCGCCGCCGTCATCTGCTGGAAGGCCTGGGCGATCTGCATCAGTTCGCCCAGGGTGATGGACCCGGTGATGTAGCGCGGTGCGGTGATCAGGATGGGAAAGCCGGTGGCCAGCACCGAATAGCCGCTGGAAAACAGGAACACCCGGGCCAGCGCCGAAGTCTGGCGGTCCCAGGCGGTGATCACCCCGGTGAACAGGTTGCGCAGGCGACGGCGTTCGTCGGCCTCGCCATGCATCAGCGCGATGGATTCGGAATTTTCGCGCACACGCACCAGACCGAAACGGAAATTGGCTTCGTTGGTCTGACGCTTGTTGGCGGCCTTGACCAAGGGGCGGCCGATCAGCAGCGCCGCCGTGGTCCCCGCCCCGGCATAGATGAACGAGATGAAGACCATGTGGCCGGGAACGCCGAAATCCGTGCCGAACAGCTTGACCTGCACCACGCCCGACAGCACCCACAGGATCTGGGTGAAGCTGACCAGCAGCAGGAAGCTGTAGAACAGCGAATGGGCCAGGTCGATGGCCGATTCGGTGGCGTTGCGGATATCCTCGGCGATGCGGCCATCGGGATTGTCGTGTTCGCCCGGCAGATAGGTCAGCTGGTAATGGCGCCCTTCGCTCATCCAATTGTCCAACAGACGCCGGGTCAACCATTGCCGCCAGCCCACCTGGATGCGGCGCTTGACCGCCATGTGGGTGGCGGTCACCCCCATGGCGAAGGCCAGGATGCCGGCCAGGGCCAGGATCATGGTCAGGAACTGGTCCAGGTTGCGCTGTTCCAGCGCGTTGAACAGCTGCTTGCTCCACAGGTTGATCAGAATGGGCGATCCCACCTGGCAAATGGTCAGCGTCACCAACAAAAAGGTCAGCAGCCGGACCTTCAGCTTTTCTTCTGAATTCCAGTAAGGCGACGACAGGGCGACAAATTGCTTAAAGAAGTTCCCCCCCGATCGCGTCGGGTCCGGCACGGGATCGGCGGCTGGGGACGGGGAAGCGGAAGGAGCCTCGCTCATGGAAGAAATCGAATACCTGAAAGCCTTACGATGGATAACTTAAGCATGCTTTCGCATGACGTGCCAGAGACCTTATCGGCCCGACCTTTGGACCATTGACCCCGGACGGCGCGGCGGCCACCATTCCCACCCCGCCATTACCGGAGTTCCGCCCGTGTCCGACCTGCCGCCCCTGGACTATTCCGACGATTTGCTGCGCCAAGTTCTGCGCGGCGTGCGCACCATCGCCGTGGTCGGCGCCTCGGCCAACTGGAACCGCCCCAGCTATATCGTCAGCCGCTATCTGCAGGAAAAGGGCTATCGGGTGATCCCGGTCAATCCGGGTCTGGCCGGCCAACAATTGCTGGGCGAAACCGTCTATGCCGACTTGTCCGCCATCCCCGAACCGGTGGATATGGTCGATATCTTCCGCAACTCGGAAGCCGCCGGCCCCATCACCGACCAGGCCGTCCAGATCGGCGCCAAGGTGGTGTGGATGCAGTTGAGCGTGCGCAACGACGAAGCCGCCGCCCGCGCCCAGGCCGCCGGGCTGATCGTGGTGATGGACCGCTGCCCGAAGATCGAATTCGGCCGGCTGGGCGGTGAATTGGGGTGGTACGGGGTCAATTCCGGCATCATCACCGCCAAACCCAAGGAAGCCCCCAAGCCCAAGCGCGACAAGGGCGAAACCGAGCACCGTCCGCGCCAGGAATACGGCTTCGCCACCAAGGCCGTGCATGCCGGCGCCGCCCCCGACGCAGTGACGGGCGCGCGGACCACGCCCATCTACCAGACCGCGTCCTATGTGTTCGAGGACACCGACCAGGCGGCCAGCCTGTTCAACCTGCACAGCTTCGGCTACATCTACTCGCGCCTGACCAACCCCACGGTCAGCGTGCTGGAAGAACGCGTCGCGGCGCTGGAAGGCGGCCGCGCCGCCGTCGCCGCTGCATCCGGCCACGCCGCCCAATTCCTGACCTTCTTCACCCTGATGGAACCGGGCGACCATTTCGTCGCCTCGCGCAATCTTTATGGCGGCTCGTTGACCCAGTTCGGCCTGTCGTTCAAGAAGCTGGGCTGGCATTGCAGCTTCGTCGATCCGCACGACCCGCAAAACTTCAAGGCGGCCATCACCGAAAAGACCAAGGCCATCTTCATCGAAAGCCTGGCCAATCCCGGCGGCATCGTCGTCGACATCGAAGCGGTGGCCCAAGTGGCCCACGACGCGGGCATCCCCTTGATCGTCGACAACACCCTGGCCACGCCCTATCTGTGCCGGCCCATGGAATGGGGCGCCGACATCGTGGTCCATTCCACCACCAAGTTCCTGGCCGGACACGGCAATTCCCTGGGCGGCTGCGTTATCGAATCGGGCAAGTTCGACTGGGCCAAGTCGGGCAAGTTCCCTGGGCTTTCGCAGCCCGAACCGGCCTATCACGGCCTGACCTTCTATGAAACCTTCGGCGACTTCGCCTTCACCACCAAGGCCCGCGCCGTGGCGTTGCGCGACTTCGGCCCCGCCATGGCGCCGATGAACGCCTTTTTCACCATCACCGGCATCGAGACCCTGCATGTCCGCATGCAGCGCCATTGCGAAAACGCCCTGAAGGTGGCGCGGTTCCTGGCCGATCATCCGGCGGTGGACTGGGTGTCGCATGCCGGGCTGGAAAACAGCCGCTATGCCGCCCTTCGCGACAAATACCTGCCGAAGGGCGCGGGCGCCGTGTTCACCTTCGGCGTCAAGGGCGGCTTCGAAGCCGGCAAGCGGGTGGTGGAACGGGTCAACCTGTTCAGCCATCTGGCCAATATCGGCGACACGCGGTCGCTGATCCTGCACCCGGCCAGTACCACGCATCGGCAATTGACCGAGGAACAGCGCGTCGCCGCCGGCGCCGGGCCGGAAGTGGTGCGGCTGTCGGTGGGGCTGGAAGACGCCGAGGATTTGATCCGCGACCTGGAACAGGCGCTTGGGGGTTAAGCGCCGACGAAGTCCGCGTCACCATAGCCCTGGGCATACAGCAACGCCGTCAGGTCGCCGTGATCGATGCGCACCCGCGCCTCGGCGGCGACCACCGGCTTGGCCTGATAGGCGACGCCCAGGCCGGCGGCCTTGATCATGTCCAGATCGTTGGCGCCGTCGCCCACCGCCGCCGACAGGGCCAGCGGAATTTTGCGTTCGCCCGCTGTCTTGATCAGGGTGGCCAGCTTGGTCTGGCGGCCCAGGATGGGGTCTTCCACCCCGGCCAGCTTGCCGTCTTGGAAGATGAAGCGGTTGCCCAGGTCGATGTCGAAACCGCAGGCTTCGCGCACACGGGTGGTGAAGAAGGTGAAGCCGCCGGACACCAATACGCAATAGGCGCCGTTGGCCTTCATGGTCTGCACCAGGGCGCGGGCGCCGGGCATCAATTGGGTCTTGGCCCAGGTTTCCGCCAAGGCGGTTTCCGGCAGGCCGGCCATCAGGCCGATGCGTTCGCGCAACGCATCCTCGAAACCGATCTCGCCATTCATGGCCCGTGCGGTGATGGCGGCGATGCGGTCCTTGATGCCGGCATATTCGGCCAGTTCGTCCAAGGTCTCGCCCACCACCATGGTGGAATCCATGTCGGCCACCAACAGCATCTTGCGGCGGTTGTCCAAGGCTTGCGCCACCACGTCCACCTTGGCCTTGCCCAACACGAAGCGCGCGCACGCATCGGCCTGTTCGGGGGCCAAGTGGCCAAAGGCGACATCGGTCGCCTTGCCGGGCGACAGCCATTTCGGTGCCGCCACATGGGCCCCCAGATCCTTCAGGGCATTGCGAATGGCGGCTACGTCATCGTCGGACAGGACTGCGTCTTTTCCGGCGATCAGCGTCAGTACGTTTTCCATCACACACCCCGGGGCAGGAAGGTCTTGGCGGCGGCGACACCTTTACGGGCTGACGCGGCGATTGGCAAGGGAAGGATTGACAACAAAATGATACGACGTATTGTTTTATACGACGTATCGAAAGGCTGCCATGACCGACCGCCGCACCCGCAAGAAAGACCTGACCGCCACCACCATCATCGACACTGCGATGGAGATGTTCGACGCCCACGGCTTCGACCAGGTCACCATGGAGGCCATCGCCCAACGGGCGGATGTGGCCAAGGCGACGCTTTATCGCTATTTCCCGACCAAGGAAGCCATCGTCGTCGGCCATTTCCAGCGCCTGAGCCGAGCCCACCAGCCCCTGGTGGAAAAGTTGATCGCCACCCTGCCGGACACACGGCAAAGGCTGCTGGCACTGTACCGGGGCACCGCCCAGTGGTTCGTCGAACACCAGCATTACCTGCGCCCCTACATGGCGCACCGCCTGTCGATGCCGCCCGAACGCATGCTGGACGACGACCAGCGCTCGGGCTTTCACCTGAACGTCGCCACCCTGCTGGAAGCTGGGCAACGCCAGGGCGACCTGCGTGATGATGTGGGGATCGCCGACCTGTTGCGGGCGCTGGACGGCATGTACATGGCCCAGGTGATGAGCTGGCTTTACGGTGGCGGCGACCTGCCGGCCCGCATGGACATCCTGGTGACGTTGTTCATGGACGGAGCGCGAAAGTCTTGAGCACCCCACTGTTCCTGGATTGGCACCAAGCCGCCCTAAGCACCGCCGCCGACATCGGCGGCAAGGCCGACGGGCTGGTCCAACTGCACCGCTTCGGCTTTCGTGTACCGGCGGGCGGGGTGTTGAACGTCGCCGCCTGCGACCTGCTGGATGTCGATCCCGAAGCGGTGCTACGCCTGTTGGAAGAGGGGCTGACCCGTCTGGGGCTTGGCGACACGCCGCTGGCGGTGCGATCATCGGCGGTGGGCGAAGACGGTCGTCACGCCTCGTTCGCCGGCATTCATCAATCCTGCCTGAACGTTCGCGGCCGCGCCGGACTGCTGGCGGCGTTGCGACGTTGCCGGGATTCGGGATTCTCCGATTCTGCCCAGGCCTATCGCCGGCACCTGGGCCTGGATGGACGGCCGCGAATGGCGCTGATCGTCATGGCCATGGCGCCGACGCTGGCCGCCGGGGTGGCGTTTTCCTGCGACCCGCGCGACGGGCGCGAGGACCGGGTGTTCATCGCCGCCAATGACGGATTGGGGGAAAGCGTGGTCGGCGGGCTGTGCGACCCCGACGAGATGGTGGTGCAGGTGGGGCTGCACGCCCCCACCGCGCATGTGGCCGAACGGCGCCTGGGCCGCAAGGAAAAAGTCTGCGAGCCAAGGCCCGAGGGCGGCACCAGCCTCCGCGACACCGATGGCGCGCCACATCAAGCGCTGCCCGACCAGGCTTGCCTGCATCTGGCCCGGCTGGTGGTGCGCATCCGCGATTCCCTTGGCGACTTCGAAATCCACCAGGATGTGGAATGGTCGTGGGACGGCCAGGATTTCTGGCTGCTGCAAGCGCGGCCGGTGACCACCCTGCCCCGCTATCTGCCGCCCCCGGTCGCCGAACTGCCCGATGTGTGGAGCAACGGCAACTTCCGCGATTCCATGCCCATGCCGTTTTTGCCTTTGGCGTGGTCGGTGGCGCAACACGCCATCAACACCATCCTGGAGGCCAGCCAGCAGGCCGGTGGCGTCACCGTGCTGCCGGGCATGGTGCGGGCCAAGCTGATCGAAGGCCGGGGGTATTTCCGCATCAACGCCATGATGTGGGATTTCTGGCATGGCTTCGGCTTCCCCCCTTCGGTGACCAACCGTTTGCTGGGCGGCCACCAGGGCGAGACGTCGCCCACTCCGCCCCAGGGCTGGCGCCACCGCTGGCGCCGGCTGGCCGCCAACCTGCGCATGGGCAAGGCGATATCCCAGGCCCAGAAACAGGCCCCGGACCTGTTCGCCCAGTTGACCGAGAAAACAGAATCCCTGCGGCATCGGGACCTGCGAACGATGACCGATGCCGAACTGATCCGCCAGTTCCGCCAGTTGGACCTGGATTATTGCGCCAACCGACCGCTGCACCTGCTGCAAAGCGCCGCCGCCGGGTCCTATCTGATGCTGTCGGCGCTGATCGGACGCTTCGTTCCCGGCCAGGGGGAATCCTTGGCGCAGGCCCTGCTGGCCGACGCCGCCCAGATCACCAGCGCCAATCACGGCCGTGACCTGGCCGTGCTGGCCCGTCAGGCCCGGACTGAACCGCAGGCGGCGATGATCGTGCGCCAAGGCGGCGACTGGCGCACCCTGCCGGCGGATTCCGCCTTTCGCCAGGGGCTTGAACGGTTCCTGACGCTTTACGGCCATCGCGCCGTCTATGAACTGGACATTTCAAACCCCCGCTGGCGCGAGGACCAGTCGTGGCTGCTGTCCACCATGGCCTGCATGCTGGACCATGACGGCCTGGACGAGATGGACCTGCGCCGCCTGCGCTTGCGCCAGGATGCCGAACAGCGCGTCCGCCAAGCCCTGCCCTGGCCGTTGTCGCGGCTGGCCTTGAAGCTGGCGGCCAAGGCCGGGAACGAGGCCGCGTTGCGCGAAATGGCCAAGTCCTGCATGGTGCGCATCGCCGACGTCAAACGTCATCTGGCCCTGGAACTGGGTCGCCGCTTGACCGGCCAGTCCCTGCTGGGCGACACCACCGACGTGTTTTACCTGACCCTGGACGATCTGGATGATCTGGTCAGCGGGCTTTGGCGCGGCCCGGGCATCGGCCGTCTGGTCGAAGCCCGCCGAACCAGCCATGCCCGGCGTCTGACCGAAGCGCCGCCGGACGTCGTCATCGAAGGTCAACCCACGCCACACAAGCCCGCCCCGCATGCCACGGGCCATTCCGGCTGGAGCGGACTGGGGGTGGCGGCAGGCCAAGCCACCGGCGCGGCTTGCCTGATGACCTCGCCGACCGAGGGGGACCGCCTGGCCCCCGGACAGGTGCTGGTGGCGCCATCCACCGATCCCGGCTGGACACCCCTGTTCCTGCGCATTGGCGCCCTGGTCACCGAAACCGGCGGCTTCATCTCGCACGGGGCCATCGTCGCCCGCGAATTCGGCATCCCCGCCGTGGTCAACGTCCCCGGCATCATGGGCACGCTGGCCCCAGGCGCCATGCTGCGGGTGGACGGCGACAACGGCACGGTCGAGGTGGTGGCAAGAACCCCTGCGGGGTGATAGCGTTCCGCCCATCCCAGGGAGGAACAAGATGCACCTGATCCCACTGGCCGATCCCCGATGCGGCCGACAAAGCGACGCCGCCCGGCGCCTGATGCACCTGTTTCGTCGCGACACCGCCTTTTGCCGGTCGCTCGGCATCCGGTGGCGGCAGATTCCCCGCACCCCGGCGCAAACCCTGACCGGGGCCGACCAGTGGTGCCGCAAGCACGACGCCCGCTTCTGGATGGTCGAGTGTGACGGCAAGGCCATGGGCACCGCCTGGATCAAACGATCCGGCATAAGACGTTGTGACCTGTCGCGCCAGGGGGAACGGCATCGCCGCCGCATTCTTGCCCTGGTGGCCGCCATCGCCCCATGAACGACCGTCCCGCCATCGTCGTCGCCGGCCCCACCGCTTCGGGGAAATCCGGTCTGGCGCTTGCCATCGCCCGCCAGTTCAACGGCGTGGTGGTCAACGCCGATTCCATGCAGGTCTATGATGTGCTGCGCGTCGTCACCGCGCGGCCCAGCCAAGAAGACGAAGCCCTGGCGCCGCATCGGCTGTACGGCGTGCTGTCGCCGGCAGTCAATTGCTCGGCAGCCCTGTGGAAGGACATGGCGGCAGCCGAGATGGAAGCCATCTGGCAGGCCGGCAAGCTGCCGGTGGTGGTGGGCGGCACCGGACTTTATCTGCGTACCCTGATGCACGGCATCTCGCCCGCCCCCGACATTCCCGACGAGGTGCGGGCCGAAACCCGCGCCTTGTTGGCCAAGGTGGGCAATGCCGAATTCCATGCCCTGTTGGCCAGCCGCGACCCGGTGATGGCGGCGCGCCTGGACCCGGCCAATTCGCAGCGTCTCGCCCGCGCCTATGAGGTATTGGAAGCCAGCGGAAGATCGCTGGCCGACTGGCAGGCCCTGCCCATGGAAGGCGCGGTGGCGGCCCGCTGGCTGACGCTGTTTTTGGACCCGCCGCGCAATATTCTTTACGGCAATTGCGACCGCCGGTTCGCCCAAATGGTCGAACAAGGTGCGCTGGACGAGGTCCGTGTCCTGCTGGACATGCACCTTGACCCGGCGCTTCCGGCCATGAAGGCGCTGGGCGTGCCGGAACTGGCCGGATTGTTGTCCCAAACCCTGACCAGGGAACAGGCCATCGAGCAGGCGCAGCGGGCGACACGAAATTACGCAAAACGGCAATTGACCTGGTTCCGTAATCAACTTGAAAAGCCCGAGACCCTGTCCACGCAACTTTCGGAAAGGATTTTTGATGAAATCTTTTCAAAAGTTCGTCACTTTCTATTGACCCCGGCAAAGTGAACATATAGGTTGTCCCGCTCGCAGCCACCTGGGTGGCCGCACGCGCTTGCGTGTGCCACTTGTGTTGCGATTGGTATTCATTAGGAAAAAAGGTGCGAAATGGCACAGCACGATACGCAGATGACCGGTGCGGAAATCCTCTTGAAGGCCCTGGTTGACCAGGGTGTAGAGGTTATTTTCGGCTATCCGGGCGGCGTAGTGCTGCCCATTTACGACGAATTGTTCAAGCAGAACCGGCTGCGCCACATCCTGGTGCGCCATGAACAAGCCGCCGTCCACGCCGCCGAAGGCTATGCCCGCTCCACCGGCAAGGTGGGTTGCGTCCTGGTGACGTCCGGTCCCGGCGCCACCAACACCATCACCGGCCTGACCGACGCGCTGATGGATTCGGTGCCGCTGGTGTGCATCACCGGTCAGGTCCCCACCCACCTGATCGGCAACGACGCCTTCCAGGAAGCCGACATCGTCGGCATCACCCGTCCGTGCACCAAGCACAACTATCTGGTGAAGAAGGCCGACGACCTGGCGCGCACGGTGCACGAGGCTTTCCACGTGGCCAAGTCCGGCCGCCCCGGCCCCGTCGTCGTCGACCTGCCCAAGGACGTCATCACCGGCCGCGGCGAATACCAGCCCCCCAGCCGCATGAAGACCAAGTACAAGCCGCAGGTGAAGGGCGACCTGAAGGCCATCGAAAAGGCGGTCGAGATGATCGCCGCCGCCAAGCGGCCGATCTTCTATGTCGGCGGCGGCGTGGTGAACTCGGGCGTCGCCGCCTGCCAGCTGTTGACCCAGCTGGTGCGCATGACCGGCTATCCCTGCACCCAGACCTTGATGGGCCTGGGCGCCTTCCCGGCGTCGGACCCGTTGTCGGTGGGCATGCTGGGCATGCACGGCACCTACGAAGCCAATCTGGCCATGCATGGATCGGATCTGATCATCAATGTCGGCGCCCGCTTCGACGACCGCATCACCGGCCGGCTGAAGGACTTCGCCCCCACCGCCAAGAAGATCCACATCGACATCGACCCCAGTTCCATCAACAAGAACGTGATGGTGGACCATGCGGTGGTCGGCGACGCCGCCCACATCCTGGAAGACATGATCAAGGTGTGGAAGGCCAAGCAGTGCCGCCCGCACGAAAAGGCGCTGAAGGAATGGTGGGCTACCATCGACGGCTGGCGCGGTCGCAACTGCCTGCACTATGAAAACAGCAACAAGATCATCAAGCCGCAATACGCCATCCAGCGTCTTTACGAGCTGACCAAGTACAAGAACCCCTATATCACCACCGAAGTGGGCCAGCACCAGATGTGGACGGCCCAGCACTTCAAGTTCGAACAGCCCTGTCACTGGATGACCTCGGGCGGTTTGGGCACCATGGGTTACGGCCTGCCCTCGGCCATGGGCGTGCAGGTGGCCCATCCCGGCGCCCTGGTCATCGACATCGCCGGCGAAAGCTCGATCCAGATGAACATCCAGGAAATGGCCACGTTGTGCCAGCATCGCCTGCCGGTGAAGGTGTTCATCCTGAACAACCAGTACATGGGCATGGTGCGTCAGTGGCAGGAACTGATCCATGGCGGCCGCTATTCGGAAAGCCACATGGAACATCATCCCGACTTCGTGAAGCTGGCCGACGCCTTCGGCGCCGTGGGCTTACGCGCCACCAAGCCCAGCGAAGTGGACGACGTCATCAAGGAAATGATCTCGGTGGACCGCCCGGTCATCGTCGATGTCCGCACCGACGCTTCGGAAAACTGTTTCCCCATGATCATGCCCGGCATGGCCCACAACGAAATGGTCCTGGGACCGGAAGAGAACGTCCACGTCGAGCCCGGCTCTGACGAAGGCGGCATGGTTCTGGTCTAAGGCATAAGGAAGAATATCGTGAGCAACGAACAAGAGATCGAACGCCACACCATCGCCGTCCTGGTCGCCAACGAGGCCGGCGTGCTGGCCCGCGTCATCGGCCTGTTCTCGGGCCGGGGCTACAACATCGAAAGCCTGACGGTGGCCGAGACCGACACCACCGAAAGCCTGTCGCGCATCACCATCGTGACCAGCGGCACCAAGATGATCGTCGAGCAGATCAAGAATCAGCTGCGCCGTCTGGTGCCCGTCTACAAGGTGGCCGACCTCACCACCGACGGCCCCCATGTCAGCCGCGAGCTGGCCCTGGTCAAGGTCGCCGGTGCGGGCGAAAAGCGGGTGGAATCCCTGCGCATCGCCGACATTTTCCGCGCCAACGTCATCGACAGCACCAACGAAAGCTTCGTCTTCGAAGTTGTCGGCGCCACCGAGAAGGTGGACGCCTTCATCAAGCTGATGGAGCCCCTGGGACTGGTGGACGTGTCGCGCACCGGCGTCGCCGCCATTGCACGCGGCGCCAATCCGCTTTAAACACTTCGCCCAGAATTATCCGGGCCGGAACGGCCCGTTCATCGAGAAGGATAGTTTCCATGCGCGTTTATTACGATCGTGACGCCGACGTCAATCTGATCAAGGGCAAGAAGGTCGTCATCGTCGGTTACGGCAGCCAGGGCCACGCCCATGCGCTGAACCTGCGCGATTCCGGCGTCAAGGACGTCGCCGTCGCCCTGCGTCCCGGCTCGGCCACCATCAAGAAGGCCGAAGGCGAAGGCCTGAAGGTCATGACCCCCGCCGACGCCGCCGCTTGGGCCGACGTGGTGATGATCCTGACCCCCGACGAACTGCAGGCCGAGATTTATTACCGCGACCTGGCCGACAACATGAAGCAGAACGCCTCGCTGGTGTTCGCCCATGGCCTGAACGTGCATTTCGGCCTGATCGTGCCGCGCCCCGACCTGGACGTGTTCATGGTCGCCCCCAAGGGCCCCGGCCACACCGTGCGCGGTGAATACCTGAAGGGCGGCGGCGTGCCTTGCCTGGTTGCGGTCGCGCAGAACGCCACCGGCAACGCGCTCGAAATCGCTTTGTCCTATGCGTCCGCCATCGGCGGCGGCCGTTCGGGCATCATCGAGACCAACTTCCGCGAAGAATGCGAAACCGATCTGTTCGGCGAGCAGGTCGTCCTGTGCGGCGGCTTGACCAAGCTGATCCAGTACGGCTTCGAAACCCTGGTCGAAGCCGGCTACGCCCCGGAAATGGCCTATTTCGAATGCCTGCACGAAGTGAAGCTGATCGTCGACCTGATCTATGAAGGCGGCATCGCCAACATGCGCTACTCGATCTCGAACACCGCCGAATACGGCGACTACGTGACCGGCCCGCGCATCGTCACCGAAGAAACCAAGGCCGAGATGAAGCGCGTGCTGGAAGACATCCAGCAGGGCCGTTTCGTCCGCGATTGGATGCTGGAATGCAAGGCCGGACAGCCGTCCTTCAAGGCCACCCGCCGTATCCAGTCCGAACACCCGATCGAGCAGGTGGGCGAGCGCCTGCGCGGCATGATGCCGTGGATCGCCAAGAACAAGCTGGTGGACAAGGCCAAGAACTAAGGCCCTGCCCTAAGCGGCTGATGAAAACCCCGGATGGAAACATCCGGGGTTTTTTGTTGGCTTGGATGCGTCGTTTCACTCTGGTGACCCCCACCCAAAAGCAGTAGTGTGATACGGTAAGGTGATACAAGGATCGCGGAAATGATCGCGCAGATGCGCCGGCACATGACCCTGACCCGCGTCTGGCTGGGATTGGTCATGCTGCTTTGTCTGGCCGTGCTGACCTGGGACATCAGCCGCGCCCATCAACAGAACCGCCGCCAAACCGTCGACCGCCTGGTCGCCCTGGCCAAGGTGGTGGAATCGCGCGCCACCCTGACCTTTCAATCCCTGGACATGTTGTTGCTGGATTCGGCCAACCAGCTGCCGCCCGAGACCGCCCAACCCGGGGACCGCGACTATCAGCGTTACCTGATGGGGCGCTCCTTCCTTTATACCGAGCAAATCGTCCTGTCGGTGGTGTCGGCGGACGGCGTGATCATCCATTCCTCGAATCCGCAACTGGTTGGCCGTCCCGTCGGCAAACGCGAATATCTGGACCACTTCCGCGCCCATCCCGAAGACCCCCGGCTGTTCATCAGCAGCCCGTCGATCAGCGTCGCCAACAATCCCATCATTTTCACCGCCCGTGCCGTCCGCCGCGACGACGGCAGCCTGCGGGCGGTGATGGTCACCGGCATCAAGCCTGATATCCTGGGCTCGCTGGTTCGCTCGGCCCTGCCCACCGAAAGCACCGGCGCCGTCGCCGTGCAGAACCGCGACCATGTCATCCTGGCCCGGCTGCCGGAAACGACCGAAACCGCGCCGGGCAAGCTGATGATCAACAATCCGGCCAACAAGGCGCATATCGCCCTGGGCCAGGAACAATCCATCCACCAGGACGTGGTCGGCCCCGACGGCCATTCGCGCCTGCTGGTCATGCGCCAGGCCAATCCGTTCGGGCTTCTGGTGCTGGTCACCGTCGGCAATTCCGAATTGCTGGAACCGATCTGGGACACCTTGACGGCCGACTTGGTGTTCCTGGCCATCGTCGGCGGCGTCATCATCATTCTGGCCCGCTTCCTGGACGTCCGCGAACGCCAGCGTCTGGACTCCCAAACCCAGATCGCCACGGCACGCGATTATTACATGCGGGTTCTGGACAACCTGCCGGTGCTGATCTGGCGTTCCGACACCATTGGCCGCATCGACTATGTCAACGGCACGCTGCAGGGCTTCACCGGCACCCAAGATCCCGACCTGTGGCGCCGCATCCATCCCGACGACTTGACCGCCTGGCGGGAAGCCGCCGCCCATCGTCAAAAGAACGGCTGCAACAGCGAACTGGAATACCGGCTGATGCGCCAGGACGGCGAGTATCGCTGGATGCACGAACTGGCCCAGCCCTTCCAGCACCAGGACGGCAGCTTTGCCGGCCATCTGGCCGCCTGCCTGGACGTCACCGAGACCCGGCAAGCCCAGGAAAAGCTGACCCAGACCAACGCCGAGCTGGAACAATTCGCCTATGTGGCCAGCCACGACCTGCGTGAACCTTTGCGCATGGTCAGCAGCTACATGGCCTTGATCGAACGCCGCCTGGGAAATACGGCCGGCGACGACCTGCGGGAGTTCCTGGGTTTCGCCAAGGACGGCGCCACCCGCATGGACAAGCTGATCCTGGATCTTTTGCAATATTCCCGCATCGGCCGCATGTCGGCGGCCAAGACCCAAGTGGACATGGCCGATTGCGTGCTGCAGGCCCTGAACCACCTGGGCAGCCGCATCGACGAAAGCCGGGCCCGCATCTGCGTCGGCGACATGCCCCGGATCTTCGCCAGCGAGGACGACATGGTGCGGCTGCTTCAGAACCTGATCGGCAACGCCATCAAATATTCCACCCCGGGGACGCAGCCCCTGATCACCATTGCCTGCGACCGTGAAGCCGGCGCTTGGCGATTCAGCGTCCACGACAACGGCATCGGCATCGACCGCATCTATTTCGACAGGGTGTTCCGCATCTTTCAGCGCCTGCACGCACGCGAAGAACACGGTGGCGGTTCCGGTATCGGGCTTTCCATCTGCAAGAAGATCGTTGAAAACCACGAAGGCCGCATCTGGGTGGATTCGCCCGGCCCCGGCCTGGGCGCCACCTTCTATTTCACCCTGCCCGCCTTGTCACCGCCCCCCGCCAATGCCTGACGTTTCTGCGCCTTTTGTCCCCCTTGTGCACAGAACGGCAAGACTTTAGTTTTGGGGAAGATTGGTTCGGGACGTAACGCCATGTTGGCGAAAATCAAGCTGGATTGGCTGGGGGCGATCAGCGCGGTGCTGCTGACCTTCGTCGCCGTGTTCTGGAGCGTTTCCACAGCGACCAGAACCCACCGGCTTGATGTGGAAAACCGTCTGGACGCCCTGGCCAAGGTGGTCGAGGCCCGTGTTTCACGCACCGTCGCCGCCATCGACCTGCTGTTGCTGGATGCCATCCAGGAACTCCCCCCCGGGGACCTGGCCGCCGACAAGGCGTTCCACCGCTTCCTGATCGCCCGCTCGCGTTTCGAACCCGACACCCTGTCGGTGTCCGTCATCTCGCCCGAAGGAAACGTCCTGCATTCGGTGCTGCCGGAAATCATCGGCAAGAATGTGGGGGAACGGTCCTATCTGACCTATTTCCGTACCCATCCGCAATCCGACCAACTGTTCATCGGCGAGCCGGTCGTCGGCCTGAAAGGCCGCGAATTCGTTCCCCTGGCCCGCGCCGTGCGGGACGAGCAGGGCAAACTGCGCATGGTGATGGTGGCCACCATCCAGACCGCCCTGATCAACCAGATCGTCGAAGCCGCCCTGCCGTCGGAAGCCAGCGGCCTGATTTCGCTGACCAACCGCGACCACGTCGTGCTGGCCGTCGCCCCACCCCAGCCGGACAGCATCGGAAAGTCCCTGGCCAAGACTCCGCTGCGCGTCGCCCATTTGGCCACCGGCAAGGACACCAGCATCCAGGAAGGCGCCGGCCGCATCAACGACACCTACCGGGTCATCGCCTTCCGCACGGCGCAGCCCTGGGGGCTGGTCATCGGCGTCAGCGTGTCCCGCACCGACATCATGCGGCAACTGACACCGCATTACCTGGTCGGCGCCGCCCTGGTCGCCTTGGTGACCCTGGCCGCCGCCTTTTTCCTGCGCCTGCGCCTGTCGCGCGAACGCAGCCGCCTGGAAGCCGAAAAAGCCACGACCCGGGCCCGCGAACATTACCTGCGGGTGCTGGACGACATGCCGGCCCTGGTTCGCCGCACCGACGGCAACGGTCAGTGCCTGAACGTCAACAGCGCCTGGACGGCGCTGACCGGCCAGACCGTGGAACAGGCCCTGGGCATGGGCTGGCTTGCCGTCATCCATCCCGACGACCACGACAAGGTTCTGGCGGAAGGCGACGAACACGAATTCCGGTTGCTGCGCGCCGATGGGGGCTATGCCTGGATCCACGAAGTCACCCGCCCGCTCCGCGACCAGGACGGTTTCGACATGGGACTTTTCGCCTCGGGCGTCGACATCACCCCGTCGCGGGAATTCCAGGAACAACTGCAGCAATCCAACGCCGAGTTGGAACAGTTCGCCTATGTGGCCAGCCACGACATGCGCGAACCGTTACGCATGATCGCATCCTATCTGGGACTGATCGAACGGCGCTTGAACACGGGCGACACCGCGGACCTGGGCGAATTCCTGAACTTCGCCAAGGACGGCGCCCAACGCATGGACCGGCTGATCCTGGACCTTTTGCAATATTCACGCATCGGCCGCATGTCGGCACCCAAATCCATGACCGACCTGGGTCAGGCGGTCCAGAAAGCCCAGGCCCACCTGGAAGTGGCCATGGCGGAACAGGGCGCCAGCCTGGAAGTGGGACCGTTGCCCACCATCTTCGCCAGCCCCGACGACATGGTGCGCCTGTTCCAGAACCTGATCGCCAACGCCATCAAATACCGTCAACCGGGCGTGGCGCCCAAGGTGGTCATTTCCGCCCTGCGCCAGACCGGCGCCTGGCAAATCTCGGTGGCAGACAACGGCATCGGCATCACGCCGGAATTCTTTGAACGCATCTTCCGCATCTTCCAACGCCTGCATGGCCGCGACGAACATGACGGCGGCACCGGCATCGGCCTTTCCATCTGCAAGAAGATCGTCGAAAACCACGGCGGCCGCATCTGGGTGGATTCGCCGGGCCCCAACCAGGGTTCGGTGTTCACCTTCACCTTGCCGGCCTAACCCAAATTGTTTCACATCACCGGTTGACAAGGGCGGCCATCTTGGCCTTCCTTAAGCCGCGACGTGACTGGCGGCCACAATTTGGCCATTTTCGCGTTTCAAACCATTCCGCCCGTGTCCGAACGCCCTTCCGCGGGTCCGCACCGGCGGAAAGGCACACTCGATTTGGGCAGGCCCATGGACAAGAACCGCGTCATCATCTTCGACACCACGCTTCGCGACGGCGAACAATCGCCCGGCGCCTCGATGAACCTCGAAGAAAAGGTCAAGATCGCGCTGGCGCTTGAAGAAATGGGCGTCGACGTCATCGAAGCCGGCTTCCCCATCGCGTCCAACGGCGATTTCGAAGCCGTCCAGGCGGTGGCCAAGGTGGTGAAGAACGCATCCATCTGCGGTCTGGCCCGCGCCGCCAAGGGCGACATCGAACGCTGCGCCGAAGCGGTCAAGCTGGCGCCCCGCCACCGCATCCACACCTTCATTTCCACCAGCCCGCTGCACATGAAGTTCAAGCTGCAGATGGAGCCGGAAAAGGTCTTGGAAAAGATCAAGGATTCCGTGTCCTTCGCCCGCAATCTGGTGGAAGACGTGGAATGGTCGGCCGAGGACGGCTCGCGCACCGAACACGACTTTTTGTGCCGCTCGGTGGAAACCGCCATCGCCGCCGGCGCCCGGACCATCAACATCCCCGACACCGTCGGCTATGCGATCCCCGAGGAATACGCGGCGCTGATCGCCATGCTGGTCAACCGGGTCCCCAACATCGACAAGGCCATCTTGTCGGTGCACTGTCACAACGACCTGGGATTGGCGGTGGCCAATTCCCTGGCCGCGCTGGGTGCCGGCGCCCGTCAGGTGGAATGCACCATCAACGGCCTGGGCGAACGCGCCGGCAACGCCGCCATGGAAGAAATCGTCATGGCGCTGAGGACGCGCCACGACCTGATGCCGTTCACCACCGGCATCAAGACCGAACACATCACCCGGACCTCGCGGCTGGTGTCGGCCATTTCCGGCTTCGTGGTCCAGCCCAACAAGGCCATCGTCGGCAAGAACGCCTTCGCCCACGAATCGGGAATCCACCAGGACGGCATGCTGAAATGCGCCCAGACCTATGAAATCATGACCCCCGAATCGGTGGGCTTGAACCGGTCGTCGCTGGTCATGGGCAAGCATTCCGGCCGCGCCGCCTTCAAGGACAAGCTGAAGCAGCTGGGCTATGAACTGGGCGACAACGCCGTCGAGGACGCCTTCGCCCGCTTCAAGGACCTGGCCGACCGCAAGAAGGAAGTCTTCGACGAAGACATCATCGCCTTGGTGGACGAAGCGGTGTTCCGCGACAACGAACGCATCCGCTTCAAGGGTCTGGAAGTGCTGTGCGGCACCCGCCACAACCCGCCCAAGGCCGAGCTGGAACTGGAAATCGACGGTGAAGTGAAGTCGGTCAAGGCCTCGGGCGACGGCCCGGTGGACGCCACCTTCAACGCCATCAAGGCGCTTTGCCCCCACGAAGCCCGCCTGCTGCTGTATCAGGTTCACGCGGTCACCCAAGGCACCGACGCCCAAGCCGAAGTCACCGTGCGCCTGGAAGAAGACGGCAAGACCGTCAACGGCCAGGGTGCGGACACCGACACCATGGTGGCCTCGGCCCGGGCCTACGTGAAAGCCTTGAACAAACTTTTGACCAAGAGGCAAAAAACCGCCCCCCTGGCGGTCACGCCCTGATATAACACCCGGCGTCCGACGTTTACGCGCGATCATTTGAGCGAGGGATTATGTTTCCGAACCTGACGGGCTGGTTTTCCGCCGATATGGCCATTGACCTTGGTACCGCCAACACCCTGGTTTACGTGAAAGGCCGCGGCATCGTGCTGAACGAGCCCTCAGTGGTCGCCATCGCCGAGGAAAAGGGCAAGAAAAAGGTTCTGGCCGTCGGCGACGAAGCCAAGATGATGTTGGGCCGCACCCCGGGCTACATCCAGGCCATCCGCCCGCTTCGCGACGGCGTCATCGCCGATTTCGAAGTGGCCGAGGAAATGATCAAGCACTTCATCCGCAAGGTGCACAATCGCCGGTCCTTCGCCAGCCCGCTGGTCATCGTCTGCGTGCCGTCGGGTTCCACCGCGGTGGAACGCCGCGCCATTCAGGAATCGGCGGAATCGGCCGGCGCCCGCAAGGTGTTCCTGATCGAAGAACCCATGGCAGCGGCCATCGGCGCCGGCCTGCCGGTGACCGAACCCACCGGGTCCATGGTCGTCGACATCGGCGGCGGCACCACCGAAGTGGCCGTGCTGTCGCTTGGCGGCATCGTTTATTCCCGTTCGGTGCGCGTCGGCGGCGACAAGATGGACGAAGCCATCATCGCCTATATCCGCCGCAACCATAACCTGCTGATCGGTGAAGGTTCGTCCGAACGCATCAAGAAGGAAATCGGGTCCGCCTGCCCGCCGGAAGACGGCGAAGGCCGCACCATGGAAATCAAGGGCCGCGACCTGATGAACGGCGTGCCCAAGGAACTGATCGTTTCCGAACGCCAGATCGCCGAAAGCCTGGCCGAGCCGGTGGGCGCCATCATCGAGGCGGTCAAGGTCGCCCTGGAACACACCGCCCCCGAACTGGCCGCCGACATCGTCGACAAGGGTATCGTGCTGACCGGTGGTGGTGCGCTGCTGTCCAACCTTGACTATGTGTTGCGTCACGCCACCGGCCTGCCGGTGTCCATCGCCGACGATCCGCTGTCTTGCGTGGCGTTGGGAACCGGCCGTGCGCTTGAGGAAATGCCCAAGCTGAAGAACGTGCTGTCCAGCATGTACTAGTTTTTGATCATCAATATGTAGTAGTCTGACCTGAAACGGTCGTCGGCCTTGCCGACGGCCGGGTTTCAGGAAAAAGGGGAACAGCGTGAAGCAGTCCGGTGCGGTCGGACGTCTGGCGACATTGCGGCTTTTGGCCCAGCGCTTCGCCTTCGTCTCCCTGGTTGTCGCCGCTTTCGCGCTGATGATCTTGGGCAAGGCCGACATCGTCCTGATCGAACGCGCCCGCACCACCGTCGCCGACGCCATCGCCCCCATCCTGGACGCCCTGTCACGTCCGGCCGCCACGGTCGCCGAATTCACCGAAAGCATCCGCGAACTGGCGTCGTTGCGCGCTGAAAACGCCCGCTTGCGCCAGGAAAACCAGCGCCTGCTGCATTGGCAGACGGTGGCGCGCCACGTCGATGCCGAAAACCACGTCCTGCACGAACATCTGAACGTGGTCACCGACCCCGACGCCGCCTTCGTCACCGCCCGGGTGATCGGCGACCTGGGATCGGCCTATGGTCATTCCATGCTGTTGAACGCCGGCTCGCGCCACGGCGTGCGCAAGGGACAGGCGGTGCTGTCGGGGGAAACCCTGATCGGCTACATCGCCGAAGTGGGCGACCGCTCGTCGCGCCTGCTGCTGCTGACGGACATCAACGCCAAGATTCCGGTGGTGGTGGAAAGCTCGCGCACCCGGGCCATCCTGACCGGCGACAACAAGGCACGGCCCAAGCTGAATTACGTGGCCGGCAACCCGTCCATTTCCGTGGGCGACCGCATCATCACCGCCGCCTCGGGCGCCGCCTTCCCACCCGGCCTGCCCATCGGCGTGGTGGCGTCCACCACCGACGGCATCATCCGCATCGAACCTTTCGTGCAGCGCCACGAACTGGAATACGTGACCATCGTCGATTACGGCCTGGGCGGCATCCTGCCCTTTGAAAAGCCGCCGATGCCGGAGCGGCGCCGTCGCGGGGCCGACAGCGGAGCGGGCAATTGAAACCCTCGGTCTGGGTCCGCATGGATTCCTGGGTGCGTCATCTGGTTCCCTTCGGCGTGACCATGGCCATGCTGCTGCTGACCGCCATCCCCACCCACATGCCCGGCCTGGACGGCATCGTCCCCATGCTGCCGCTGATGGGGGTCTATTACTGGGCCATCTATCGCCCCGACCTGCTGCCCGCCTGGCTGGCCTTCGTCATCGGCCTTTTGCATGACATCATCGCCGGCACGCCCTTGGGGGTGAACGCCCTGGTTCTGTTGATGGTACAGGGTGTGGCCGCCGGGCAGCGCCGCTTTTTCCTGGGCAAGTCGTTCCTGGTGGCGTGGTGGGCCTTTGGCCTTTTGGCGGCCAGCGCCTCGGGCGGGACCTGGATCTTGGTCACCGCCTTGCTGGGGCGGGCCATCGACCCATCACCGTTGTTTTTCGAGTACTTGCTGACCATGGGATTGTTTCCCCTGCTGACCTGGGCGTTGGCCCGTACCCAGATGGCCTTTCTGAAAGAGGCCTGAGCCGCATGTACCACGACAACGACCGATCCAAACTGTTCAGCCGCCGGGCCCTGATGCTGGCCGGCGGCAAGGGGGCGCTGATCAGCGCCCTGGTCGCCCGCATGTATTACCTGCAGGTGATCGAAGCCGACCGCTACACCATGCTGTCCGAGGAAAACCGCGTCTCCATGCGTCTGCTGGCGCCGCCGCGCGGACTGATCCTGGACCGCAACGGCACCGCCATGGCGGTCAACCAGCATAATTACCGGGTGCTGGTGGTGTCGGAACAGGCGCCCAGCCTGGATTACACCCTGGACGCGCTGTCACAGATCATTTCCTTGGGCGACCACGACCGAGCCCGCGTCATCAAGGAAGCCAAGCGCCGCCGCTCCTTCGTGCCCATCACTGTCCGTGAAAACCTGTCCTGGGAAGAAGTGGCGCGTATCGAAGTCAACGCCCCCGACCTGCCCGGCGTGCTGATCGACGTCGGCCAAAGCCGCTATTACCCGCTGGAACATCTGGGCGCCCACATCCTGGGCTATGTTGCGGCGGTGTCGGAAAACGACCAGACCAACAACGACCCGCTGGAAGAACTGCCCGGCTTCCGCATCGGCAAGGCCGGGGTGGAAAAGATTTACGACATGGCGCTGCGTGGGCGCGGCGGCACCAGCCAGGAAGAAGTGAACGCCGTCGGCCGCGTCATGCGCGAACTGGAACGGCGCGAAGGCGAGCCCGGCGTCGACCTGACGCTGACGCTGGATATGCGCCTGCAGGAATACGCCGCCCAGCGCCTGGGCGACGAATCGGCGGCGGCCGTGGTCATGGACATCCACACCGGCGAAGTGATCGTCATGGCGTCGACGCCATCCTTCGACCCCAATGCCTTCAACCGCGGCCTGACCCACGAGGAATGGAAGGAACTGTCCACCAATCCCTTGGCTCCGCTGCAGAACAAGGCCATTTCCGGCACCTTCGCGCCGGGATCGACCTTCAAGATGATGGTCGCCATCGCCGCCATGGAAGCCGGCGCCATCAGCCCGGAACAGACGGTACTGTGCCGCGGCCACACCGAACTGGGCAGCATCAAGTTCCACTGCTGGAAGAAGGGTGGCCATGGCTCGGTGGATCTGGTCAACGCGCTCAAGGGCTCGTGCGACGTCTATTTCTATGAAATCGCCCGCCGCGTCGGCTTCGAGAAGGTGGCCGAAGTGGCCAACCGATTCGGTCTGGGCGTGCCCACCGGCATCGACCTGCCCAACGAACGATCCGGCCTGATCCCCAATCGGGCATGGAAAAGGAAGGCCCTGGGCCAGCCCTGGCACCCCGGCGAAACGCTGATCAACGGCATCGGCCAGGGCTATTGCCTGGCGACGCCGCTGCAATTGGCGGTGATGACCGCACGGATCGCCAATGGGGGCCAGCAGGTCATCCCCCATGTGGCCCGCGACATGATCGTCGAGAAGCAAGCGATCTTGCGGGCCGAGCCGGCGTGGAAATCCTGCGGCGTGTCGCAACGCAGCCTGACCCTGGTGCGCAAGGGCATGAACGCGGTCTCCAACGAACCGGGCGGCACCGCCTATCGCGCCCGTATCGAACAAGAAGGCATGTGGCTGTCGGGCAAGACCGGCACCGCCCAGGTCCGCCGCATCACCATGCGTGAACGCGAAACCGGCGTGCGCAAGAATGAAGACCTGCCGTGGAAGGAACGCGACCACGCGCTGTTCGTCGCCTATGCCCCCGAGGACGCGCCCAGGTATTCCATCGCCGTGGTGGTGGAACATGGCGGCGGCGGTTCAGCGGTGGCGGCGCCCATCGCGCGGGACATCATGCTGGAAGTGCAAAAGCGCGAACGCGCCCGCGTCGCCGAGCAGCAACTCCACAACCACGCCTGTTCCGGTTCCGATTGCAAGGATCACGGCTGATGCTGCGCCCCACCCCCCGCCTGTCCTCGCGCCTGAACCGCACCGAAATGAGCTGGCGGGAAAAAATCTGGCAGATCAACTGGTCACTGATCACCATCCTGACCGCCATCGCCTCGGTGGGCTTCCTGACGCTTTATTCCGCCGCCAAGGGGTCGTTGGAGCCTTGGGCCATCAAGCAGATGGTCCGCTTCGCCATGGGAATCGGCATCATGATCGCCGTCGCCGTGGTGGATTTGCGCTTTTGGATGCGCCACGCCTATGTGCTTTACGGCCTTTCCATCGTGCTGCTGATCGCCGTTGATCTGAAAGGCACCATCGGCATGGGAGCGCAGCGCTGGATCGATTTGGGCTTCATCCAGTTGCAGCCCTCGGAAATCATGAAGATCGCCATGATCCTGACCCTGGCCCGTTATTTCCACGGCGCCACGGTGCAAGACGTTGGCCGCCCTACCTTTCTGATCCCGCCCTTGCTGATGGTGCTGCTGCCGGTGGGTCTGGTGATGAAGCAGCCCGATCTGGGCACCGCCATGATGGTGCTGATGAGTTCGGGCGCCATCTTCTTCATGGCCGGGGTGCGGCTGTGGAAGTTCGGCATCTTGCTGGGCGCCGGCGCCGGCGCCGTTCCAGTAGCGTGGCAGTTCCTGCACGACTACCAAAAAAAGCGCGTCATCATCTTCATGAATCCCGACCAGGACCCGCTGGGCGCCGGTTACCACATCACCCAATCCAAGATCGCCCTGGGATCGGGCGGCATTTTCGGCAAGGGCTACATGAACGGCACCCAGGCCGGGCTGAACTTCCTGCCGGAAAAGCAGACCGACTTCATCTTCACCATGTACGGCGAGGAATGGGGGTTGATGGGAGGATTGTTCCTGCTGGGGCTGTACGTGCTGCTGACCGCTTTCGGCTATGCCATCGCCATGCGTTGCCGGTCGCAATTCGGCCGTCTGGTCGCGCTGGGCATCACCACCACTTTCTTCCTGTATTTCTTCATCAACACCGCCATGGTGATGGGGCTGGTGCCGGTGGTAGGCGTGCCCTTGCCGCTGATTTCCTATGGCGGCACCGCCATGCTGTCGCTGCTGTTCGGCTGGGGACTGGTGATGAGTTGCTACATCCATCGCGATCTGCCCATCGGCCGGCGCGGCGGCCACGACGATTAACGCCCCCCAGCGTCATCGCCGGGCTTGACCCGGCGATCCACGCATCACCGCAGAAAACTATTTTCCGGCAATATGTTAGGTGGAACCACGTGGATGCCCGGATCAAGTCCGGGCATGACGGACTTTGCCCCCCGCCCCCCCGAGTTTTGCATCACGCCCATATTTTTTGAGAAGCATTCTCAATAGCATTGCAATCGCTTCGCACTTGCGCAATCATGACCCCTCATTTCTTGTGGAAAGCGGGGTCAATCCAATGAAGCGTATGATGATGGTAGCCGCCTCGGCGGCGGTTCTGCTGGCCGCTGTCCCGGCCGGAGCGGCCGGCGTGGACAAAAAGGCGGTGCTTTCCAACTATGCCGACATCGCCCATGCCAAGTATGAAGATTCGCTGATTGCCGCGAAGAAGCTGAAGGTGGCCGTCGACGCCTTGGTCGCCGCCCCCAGCGCCGAGACCCTGGCCGCCGCCAAGGCCGCCTGGGTCGCCGCCCGCATCCCCTATCAGCAGTCGGAAGCCTTCCGCTTCGGCAATGCCGCCGTGGATGAATGGGAAGGCAAGGTCAACGCCTGGCCGCTGGACGAAGGTCTGATCGACTATGTCAACGCCGACACCTATGGCACCGAATCGGGTGAAAACCCGCTTTATACCGCCAACATCATCGCCCATCCCAAGCTGAAGATCGGCGGCAAGGCCGTCAACGCCAGCAAGGTGGACAAGAAGCTTCTGGAAAAGATGCATGAAGCCGGCGGCGTCGAAGCCAACGTCACCACCGGCTACCATGCCATCGAATTCATGCTGTGGGGCCAAGACACCAACGGTACCGGTCCGGGTGCCGGCAACCGTCCAGCCAGCGATTTCGACACCAAGAACTGCACCGGCGGCAATTGCGATCGTCGCGCCGCTTTCCTGGTCAGCGCCACCGACCTGCTGATCGACGATTTGAAGACCATGGTCGACGGTTGGGCCACCAAGGGCAAAATCCGCGCCAAGCTGCTGAAGGCCAAGGCCGACACTGGCATCGCCACCATCGTCACCGGCCTGGGCAGCCTGTCCTATGGGGAGTTGGCGGGCGAGCGCATGAAGCTGGGACTGATGCTGCACGACCCCGAGGAAGAGCACGACTGCTTCTCGGACAACACCCACAACTCGCATTTCTATGACGCCAAGGGCATCCAGAACGTCTATCTGGGCAAGTACACCCGCATTGACGGCACCGAGGTCAAGGGCCCCAGCCTGTCCGACCTGATCGCCGCCAAGGACGCGTCCTTGGACAGCGAAATGAAGGCCAAGCTGGACTCGACCATGGATGCCATGGGCGTGCTGGTGAAGACCGCCGAAGGTGGCGAAGCCTATGACCAGATGATCGGTGCCGAGAACGCTGCCGGCAACGCCAAGGTTCAGGCCGCCATCGACGCCCTGGTGGCGCAGACCCGCTCGCTGGAAAAGGCGGTCGCGGTGCTGGCGCTGGGCGAGGTCAAGTTCGAAGGCTCGAAGTCTCTGGACGACCCCAGCTCGATCGGCAAGTAACGCAAAATCTTTCAAACGGGGTCGCCACGGGCGGCCCCGTTCTTGTTATTTCAGAAAGGATGAAACAATGCGGGTGTGGGGATATTCCGCCTTTATCGCTTTGCTGATGGCCGGATCCGCCTGGGCCGGGGGCTTGGCGCCCCTGGAAGACGGCGAAGAGATGCCCGGTGGCGCCGCCACCCATTCCAAGGCGATGAACCGCGACGCGTTCTCGCACTTTTCCGCCAACATGCCTTTCGCCAAGGAAATGGACTTCAAGGTCGGCAACGGCTTTTTCCGGCGCTTTTGGGTGACCGCGCCGTCATCCACCAAGGCCGCCGACGGCTTGGGCCCGCTGTTCAACGCCCGGGCCTGCCAGAACTGTCATTTGAAGGACGGACGCGGCCACCCGCCGGCCGACGGCGAGGAAGCGGTGTCCATGTTCCTGCGCCTGTCCATCCCGCCCCAGACCGACGAACAGAAACAGGCCATCGCCAACGGCCACGCCAACATCGTCCCCGACCCCACCTATGGCGGCCAGTTGCAGAACTTCGCCATCGCCGGCCACGCCGCCGAGGGCCGCATGGTCATCCAATACACGGAAATCCCGGTCAAGCTTTCTGGCGGCGAGACGGCAAGCTTGCGCAAACCCAGCTATTCCATCGCCGATCTGGGCTATGGGCCGACCCATCCCGACCTGCTGATTTCCCCCCGTGTGGCGCCGCCGATGATCGGCCTGGGCCTGCTGGAAGCCATCCCCGAGGACGCACTGATCGCCCGCGCCGATCCCGACGACACGGACGGCGACGGCATTTCGGGACGGGCCAAGATGATCTGGGGCATGGAGGAAGGCCGGCTGATGCTGGGCCGCTTCGGCTGGAAGGCCGGCAACCCCACGGTCAAGCAGCAAAGCGCCGACGCCTTCAACGGCGACATCGGCATTTCCGACCCGCTGTTCCCCAACAATTGGGGCGACTGTACCGAACGGCAAAAGGCCTGCCGCGACGCCCCCCATGGCGGCGACAAGCAATATGGCGGCTACGAGGCCCCGGCCAACGTCATGGACTTGGTGAGCTTCTATTCGCGCAATCTGGCGGTGCCCAAGCGCCGCGACGCGACCGATCCCCAGGTTCTGCGCGGCAAGCAGGTGTTCGCCGAGACCGGCTGCGCGTCCTGCCACACCCCCAGCCACAAGACCGCCAAACGCGACGACATGCCGGAACAGTCCGAACAGCTGATCTGGCCCTATACCGACCTGTTGCTGCACGACATGGGCGAGGATCTGGCCGACAACCGCCCGGAAGGCATGGCCAGTGGTTCGGAATGGAAAACCCCGCCGCTGTGGGGAGTGGGCTTGACAAGGGTGGTCAACGGTCACGACTTCCTGCTGCATGACGGCCGCGCCCGAGGGACCTTGGAAGCCATTCTGTGGCATGGCGGCGAAGCCCAGGCGGCTCGCGACAAGGTGGTCGCCATGCCCAAGGCCGATCGTGCCGCCCTGATCCGTTTCGTCAACTCCCTGTAAGGAGCCCACGTGATGCGCCTGCCCCTTTTGGTGCTGACGGGTCTGGCCATGGCGTCCCCTGCCCTGGCCGCCCCCGACTACCTGCCCTTGCTGACCAAGACGGCCGAAGGGCCGATCCTGGGCGGCTACAAAGAATTCCAGGCCGACGCCGCTGGGTTGGAGCAATCGGTGACGGCGTTCTGCGCCGCCCCCGACGCCGCCGGACTGGACCGCGTCAAGGCCGGTTTCGTCACCACCTTGGCCGGTTGGCAAAAGGTGCAATGGATCAGCTATGGACCGGTGGAGGCCTTCCATCGCGGCCAGCGCATGCAGTTCTGGCCCGACAAGAAGAACGCCGGCGACCGCCAGATGCTGGCCCTGATCAAGGACCGCAAGGCCGACGCCCTGGAAGCGCACCGCATTCCCTTCGCCTCGGTGGCGGTCCAGGGGCTGCCGGCCTTGGAAATGCTGCTGTTCGCCGACAGCCAGGCCGACAAACTGCTGTCCAGCTCCGACGAAACCGCCTTTCGCTGCAAGCTGTTGGCGGGCATCGCCAACAACCTGAACCGGGTGGGTGGCGAGTTGGTCACCGAATGGGAAAAGCCCGGCGGCTATGTGGACATCATGAAGACCATCGGCGGCGGCCCCAACCCCTATGCCGACAACCGTCAGGCGGCGTCGCAGCTGTTCAACGCCCTGCATGGCGAACTGACCGCCATCGCCGAGGTCAAGCTGTCCTATGCCATGGGCGCCAATGCCGACGAAGCCCGCCCCGGCCGTGCCGAAAGCTGGCGGGCCAAGCAATCGGCCGCCAACATCCGCCACAACCTGGAATCGCTGCGCCACGTCTTCGCCACCGGCTTGGCCCCGGTGGTCACCGCCCGGGGCAAGCCCGAACAGATGGACAGGTTGCTGAAGGCCACCGACGACGCCTTGGCCAGTCTGGCCCAACTTAAGGCGCCACTTGAAACCGAGATGACCACCGCCGACGGCTGGAAGCGTCTGGCGACGCTGAAGACCAAGGTCAAGGCCGTGGCCCAGATCCTGGAAACCGACATCGCCAACACCTTGGAACTACAGGTGGGATTCAATGCACTCGACGGAGACTAACCGCCGCGCCTTCCTGGCCGCTTGCGCCGCTTTTGGTTTGTTGCCAACCACGGCACGTGCAGCCAAGACCGCCCCCCGGCCCATTTGGCTGGCCGCCAACGTGGCACCGGGGCGGCAATACGCCGTGGGGGCCTTCGACGGCGACGGCGACAAGGTGTTCGAAATCGACCTGCCGGAACGCGGCCACGGCATTGCCCTGTCACCCGACGGCCGTACCGCCGTGGCGGTGGCGCGGCGTCCCGGCACCTCGGCCGCGGTGATCGACCTGATCAGCGGTCAGGCCACCACCTGGTTGGAAGCCCCCGAGGGCCGTCATTTCCATGGTCACGGGCTGTTTTCCACCGATGGCAAGCTGCTGTTCACCTCGGAAAACGACTATCAGGAAAGTGTGGGCATCATCGGCGTGTGGGACGCCGCCAACGACTACACCCGGCTGGGCGAGATGTCGTCCCACGGCATCGAACCCCACGACATCAAACTGATGCCGGACGGCCGCACCCTGGCGGTGGCCAATGGCGGCATCATCACCCATCCCGACCACGGCCGCACCCGGCTGAACCTGGACGCCATGGAATCGTCCCTGGTCTACATGGACAGCCGCGACGGCAAGCTGCTGGAAAAGCGCACCCTGCCGGCCGACCTGCGCCTGTTGTCCATGCGCCATTTCGACATCGCGCCCGACGGCACCATCGCCATGGGCATGCAGTACCAGACCGATGCCGAAACCCCACCCATCGTCGCCCTGCACCGTCGGGGAAAATCGCTGCGGCTGTTGGATCTGCCCGCCGAGGTCAAGGGCATCGTCCACAATTATTGTGGCAGCGTCGCCATGTCGGCCGACGGTTCGGTGTTCGCCGCATCGTGCCCGCAAGGGTCGCTGGTCACGCTGTGGCGCACCGCCGACGGCGCCTATCTGGGGTCGGTCCCGGTCAAGGACGGCTGCGGTGTCGCCCCCGGCCCCCAGGGCCGCCAGCTGATCATGACCAGCGGCCGCCAAGGCGCGTGGTGCTGGAGCCCCGACGGCGCCGTCGCCCTGAAGGGCGAATATGTCACCGGCCGCGCCTGGGACAACCACGCGGTGCGTTTGGTTTAACCCCGCTTGCGCACCTGACTGGGCGACACACCGAACTGGCGCTTGAACGCGGTGGCGAAATTGGCCGACGAGCCATAGCCGGCGTTCAACGCCACTTCGGTGACGCTGTGATGTCCTTTTTCCAAGGCCTGACGGGCCTGTTCCAACCGCCGCACGCGGGCGAATTCCAGCACCGAGGTGCCATGGGCGGCATGAAACAGCCGCTGCAGGGCGCTGACGCTCATCCCCGCCGCCTGGGCCACTTGGTCCACGTGCAGACGGCCATCACTTTGGCCGTCGATGTAATCGCAGGCCCGGCGCAGCCGGGCCAGATCGCGGCCGCAAACCCGCCCCTGGTGGTCGTCCTCGGCCCAATGGCGCAGGATCTCGCCGACGAATTCCAACGCCAGGGATTCCCGGTACAGCCCTTCCAGGAACGGCATGTCCGGCGACGGGTCCAACAGCCGCATGGCCAGGTCCACGTGACGGCGGCTGGGACCCCAGGTGCGCAATGTCAGGTGGTCGCCGATCAGCCCCGACAGCCGCTTGGCTTGCGGCCAGTCCTCGGATTCCAGCCAGCCCTGGGGGATGCTGACATTGACCTTGCGCACCCGTTGGTTCCTAAGGCCCCGGCGCTCGAACAGGTCGGGCTCTGCGCAGGTCAGGGCAAAGGCGTGGGGCCCTGAGACCCCGCGCCCCAGATCCATGGCCCGACCGCCCAGCGACATGCTGGCCGCCCCTTCCAGGAACAGCCCCAGCGTGGTTCCCGGCTGCGCCCCCGCCTGGGTCACCATGTCGTGGACGTCCACCGAATCGGTGGCGTGCAGCCGCAGGCCGGAACGCAGGTTCAGCGAACAGAACCGCCCCTTCAGGGCGACGTCTTCGGGGCGGATCACCGGGGCCAGCACCCGAAAGCTGTCGGTGCGGTTCATGGCGTGGATGTCCTGAAAACGAATGAGCTGTGGCGCCGCGTTCATGCTGGTTCCTTGGGTTTCAAATGGTGATCCGGCCGCTTGTCTGTTTTGGCTGCGCCGCAAACAAATTCGACTGCGACGCAAACGCACAATCTTTTTGCAGGCTTTATACAAAGAGCAGGTCGATGCCCCCTTATGCCTTGTAATTGAGAGTGCGTCGCATTATTAGCATTAACGCCGTCGCTGGTCCAGACCGGATGGCAGCCAAGAAAGGATGTTGAAGCATGAACAGCCCCTCATCGCCGCGCCTGACCGGCAAGGCCGCCCTGTTGGCGACCACCATGCTGGTGGGCGGCGCGTTGCCGGCCCTGGCCCAGCAAGCCATCGAACTGGCACCGGTCGAGATCGAGGGAAAGGCCCCGCGCGCGGTCGAGACCACCAGCCGGATCGACCAGACCGAGATCGACAACGAACAGCCCAAGGACATGCGCCAATTGTTCCGTCAGGAACCGTCGGTGATCGTCAGCGGCGGCTCGGCGGCGGCGCAGAAGTTCTATGTGCACGGCATCGAGCAAAGCAACCTGAACGTCAGCGTCGACGGCGCCACCCAGCGCAGCAACATCTGGCACCATAACGGTTCCATGACCCTGGACCCCATGTTCCTGAAATCGGTGCAGGTGGAAGCCGGCGTCGCCCCCGCCGACGCCGGTCCGGGCGCCCTGGCCGGCGCCGTCCAAATGCAGACCAAGGACGCCAAGGACATGCTGCTGCCCGGCCAGGACCTGGGGGCCACCCTGATGGCCAGCTACAACACCAACAGCCAAAGCTTCCGCACCACCGGCGCCGCCTATGGTGCCCGGGACGGATACGAGGTCTTGGGCATCCTGACCCGCAACATGGGCGAGAACTACATCAACGGCGACGGCAACGGCGAGGCGGGGACCAAGGACCACCTGCAAAGCGGCCTGGCCAAGCTGGCCTATGAAAGCCAAAGTGGCCACCGCTTCGGTGTTTCCGGCGAATATGCCGACGACAACGCGGTGCGCCGCATGCGCCCCAACCTGGGCGAGGTCAGCAACGGCACCGGCCGCCTTTTGAACACCACCCACGCCACCCGCCTGACCACCGGCCTGTCTTACGAAACCACCACCCCCACCGCCACCTATGACCCCAAGGTGAAGCTTTACTACAACCGTGTCGGCCTGCAGCGTCCCAACGACACCAACCAGACCGCGGTGGCGTCGGGGGTGTTCAATTCCAACATCGAAACCATGGGTCTGAAGGCGCAGAACACCTTCGCCATCCCCACCGGCAAGCTGACCGCCGGCGTGGATTTCGAGAACACCGACGCCTTCGTGCGCCGCTATCTGCAAAAGACCGACGCCGACGAACAGGCCCGCAATTACGGCGCCTTCGTCCAGGCCCGTGTCGCGCCTTGGGACGACTGGAAGCTGTCCTCCGGCCTGCGCGCCGACTATCAGACCTATCACACGGTGGACGAGAAGGATTTCAACAATTTCGGCCTGTCGCCCAACGCCAGCGTCGAATACGCCTTCACCCCCGCGCTTTCGGCCTTCGGTGGCTATTCCTATGTCTTCGGCGGCCTGGCCTTGCCGGAAACCGGCCTGTTGCACGCCTATCAGATGACCACCAGCGACGACGTCAATCCCACCCGGTCGCACAACTTCCGCACCGGGCTGCGCTTTGGCGACAGCGGCCTGACCCTGGAAGGCGCGCTGTTCCGCACGCAGATGTACGATACCTTGATGTACAACTACACCCGTTCCATGCGGGTCAACGGCCCCAGCCTGCGCAGCCAGGGCGTCGACCTGTCGGGCAGCTATGCCTGGGCCAACGCCAAGGTGTGGAGCAAGTACAACTTCACCCAGGCCCGCTATGCCGGCCGCATGGCGCTGCCCAGCGACTACAACCTGGGCACCACGGTCGGCCACATGCTGAACCTGGGCGCCGAATACACTTTCACCCCCGTCCGCCTGACCGTCGGCGGCTCGGCCGAGATGACCCAGGGCATCAGCGACGAAGCGCTGGCCCAGGCCAATTACCAGCCCATGAAGGGCTATGCGGTGTTCGACCTGTTCGGCCAGTGGCAGCCGCTGGAAAGCAACGAGAACTGGACCGTGCGGCTTGAGGCCAACAACGTGCTGGACAAGAAGTACGTGGCCCGGGGGTCCTACACCACCGCCAACAACATCACCCCGGTCTACGAGGAAGGCCGCGCCTTCTTGTTGTCGACCACGGTGAAGTTCTAGGAAGGGGGCACGGATGGCGCGGCTTGTCCTGGCCCTGGCGGCCCTGATCCTGACCTTGTCACCCTTGGAGCCGGCATCCGCCGGCCCCGCCCTGGTGGATCTGGCGGGACGAAGCATTACCCCGCCGGACAAGGTGGAAAGGGTGATCCTGGGCGAAGGCCGCGCCGTTTCCGTCATGGCCATCCTGGACCGCCAGGCGCCGCTGTCGCGGGTGGTGGGCATGATGGGCGATTTCCCGTTGCTGGACGCGGCCGGTCACGCCAAATGGCGCCAGCGCTTCCCGGCGCTTGACCACATCGCCGTGCTGGGCAAGGTGGCAGCCGATTCCTTCAGCGTCGAAAAGGCCATTTCGCTGAAACCCGACCTGGCCATCTTTTCCATGGCCGGCCACGGCCCCGCCCCCAAGGACGCGGAAATCATCCGCCAGTTGGAAGCGGCGGGCGTCGTCGTGGTCTTCGTCGACTTCTTTTTCGACCCGTTGGTCAACACGCCGAAAAGCATGGAGCTGCTGGGCGTTCTGTTGGATCGCCGGACCCAGGCGGCGCAGTTCAACGACTTCTACACCACCCAGTTGGCCAAGGTGTCCAGCCGTCTGGAGCAAGCAAAGACCCGCCCGCTGGTGTTCATCGAAAATCGCGTCGGCCTGCAGCCCGATTGCTGCGCCAGCATCGGCGACGGCATCTTGGGCAAGATGGTGGAAGCCGCCGGCGGCCGCAACCTGGCCCGCGACCTGATCCCCGGCTATGCCGGACAAATCAGCCTGGAATATCTGCTGACCCACCAGCCCGACATCTATCTGGGCACCGCCGTCGGCAACCTGGAAACCGCCGTCAAGGCCCCGGAGCGCATCGTCATGGGGCACGACGTGCCGGCGGGACAAGCCGCCGACAGCCTGGGCCAGACCCTGAAGCGGCCGGGCATCTCCAGCCTTGCGGCGGTGCGCCAGGGCCGGGCCCACGCCCTGTGGCACCATTTCGTCCATTCTCCCTTCAACGTGGTGGCGGTCCAGGCCATGGCCAAATGGTTCCACCCAGCCCTGTTCGCCGATCTGGACCCCCAGGCCACCTTGCGCGACATGACCCGGCTGTTCCAGCCCATGGAACTGGCCGGCACCTTCTGGACCGACACGCCATGACCGCCCAGACCCTGGCCGCCGGCTACCGCCGTTTCATCCTGGGCCGCATGGTCATCCTGGGCGGACTGGGGCTGGCCGTGGTTTTGGCCTTCGCCTTGGATGTCGCCACCGGACCGTCGGGGATCAGACTGGCCGAATTGCTGAAATCCGCCGACGACCCGGCCCTGGCGGTGATCCTGTGGGACATCCGCCTGCCGCAGGCGACGATGGCCGTCCTGGTGGGCGCCGCCCTGGCCCTGGCCGGGGCCGAGATGCAGACCACGCTGAACAATTCCCTGGCCAGCCCGTTCACCCTGGGCCTGACCAACGCCGCCACCCTGGGCGCCGCCTGCGCCATCGTCTTCGACCTGGCCCTGCCCGGCCTACCCGTGCTGTGGAGCGTGCCGGCGCTGGCCTTTTGTTTCGCCCTGGGGGCGACGCTTCTGGTCAACGTCCTGGCCCGCAGCCAAGGGGCCGGTGCCGACACCGTGGTGCTGTTCGGCATCGCCATGGTTTTCGTCATGAACGCCTTGCTGTGGCTGGTGCAATACGTGGCCAGCGCCGACGCCGTGCAGCAGATCGTGTTCTGGACCATGGGCAGCCTGACCCGCTCCAGTTGGGAAAAGGTCGCTTTGGTGGGGCTGGTCCTGGCGCTCAGCTTGCCCCTTTCCCTGCGTCAGGTGTGGGCCATGACCACCCTGCGCGGCGGCGAGGACCACGCCCGGTCCTTTGGCATCGGGGTGGAACGCCTGCGTCTGGTGGTGCTGGTCCGCGTCAGCCTGTTGGCAGCGGCGGCGGTGTCGTTCGTCGGCACCATCGGCTTCATCGGTCTGGTGGGACCGCATCTGGCCCGTCTGGTGGTGGGCGAGGACCACCGTTTCTATCTGCCCGGCGCCGCCCTGGCCGGCGCCCTGGTCATGAGCCTGGCTTCGACCGCCAGCAAAAGCCTGGTCCCCGGTCTGGTCCTGCCGGTGGGCATCGTCACCGCCCTGGTGGGCATTCCGTTGTTCATGGCCCTGCTTTTGGGGCAAAGGAGACGATCATGAGCCTTTATCTGGATCGGATCGGCGTCGCCTATGGGCGCCGTCCGGTGCTGACGGGCCTGACCGCCGCCGCCCTGCATCCCGGCATGCTGGTCGGCCTGCTGGGGGCCAACGGCGCCGGCAAGTCCACCTTGCTGCGCGCCTTGGCCGGGTTGCTGCCGGCCCATGGCCGGGCGATTCTGGACGGCACCGACCTGTTCACCGCCAGCGGCGCCCATCGGCTGCGTCAGGTGGGTTACCTGCCGCAGACCCTGCCCCAGGCATCGCCGCTTTTGGCCTATGAATCGGTTCTGGCGGCGTTGCGCGCCACCCGGCCCGACCTGCGCGACGCCACCGCCCAAGCCGCCATCCAGGGGATTTTCGACCGCCTGGGCATCGCCGAGTTGGCGCTGCGCCGCATGGGGCAACTGTCCGGCGGCCAGCGCCAGATGGTGGGGCTGGCCCAGGTTCTGGTGCGCCAGCCCCGCCTGCTGCTGCTGGACGAACCCACCAGCGCCCTGGACCTGCGCTGGCAATTGGCGGTGCTGGAAAACGTCGCCGGACAGGTCCACCGCGATGGCGCCATCGCCCTGATCGCCATTCACGACATCAATCTGGCGGCGCGCTTCTGCCACCGCCTGCTGGTTCTGGGCCAGGGCGCGGTTCTGGCCCAAGGACCGCCGGCCCAAGCGCTGACCCCGGATTTGCTGAACCACGCTTACGGCATCGACGGCCGGGTCGAAGCCTGTTCCCAAGGATTTCCCCTGGTCCTGGCCGACCGTGCCGCCACCATTTCCGCCGACAGGAGGCTTTGATGACCCTATCCGCCCGCGCCGCCATCACCACGGCGGCGGCCAGCCGTTACCTGGGCCAGCTGTGCAAGCATTTCGCCCACAAGATTCCGGTGCAATACGACGACCAAAGCGGCCGCGCCGACTTTCCCTGGGGCACCTGCCTTTTGGCGGCTCGGGACGGTGTTCTGCGCCTGGACCTGACCGCCCCGGACGAGACCTCGCTGTCGCGCGTCAAGGCGGTGGTGGAAGACCATCTGGTCCGTTTCGCCTGGCGCGAATCCATAACCTTCGCCTGGGAGCCCCAAGCATGACGCACGATCTTTCGCCCTGGTCCATGTTCCTGCACGCTGACCTGGTGGTGCAGATGGTGATGGTGGGTCTGGCCCTGGCATCCGTCGCCACCTGGACGGTGTTGCTGGCCAAAGGCTGGGAATTGCGGGCCTGCCGCCGCGCCATCGCCGACGGCCGGGCGGTGCTGGGCCAGTGTGCCAGCCTGGATCAGGCGCTGAACCGCCTTGACGGCAAAAACAGCCCCGTCCCCGCCCTGGTCCTGGCGGCGACCCAGGAATTGCGCCTGTCCGCCGGTCTGGCGGAAGACGGCATCAAGGACCGGGTCGCCAGCCGTCTGGACGACGAGCTGGCGCAATTGGGCCGCACCTTGTCCACCGGCACCGGCATCCTGGCCACCATCGGTTCGGTGGGCCCCTTCGTCGGCCTGTTCGGCACCGTTTGGGGCATCATGAACAGCTTCATCGGCATCGCCCACAGCCAGACCACCAATCTGGCGGTGGTGGCGCCGGGCATCGCCGAGGCGCTGCTGGCCACCGGCATGGGGCTGATCGCCGCCATCCCGGCGGTGGTGGTGTTCAACGCCTTCGCGCGGACCATCACCGGCCTGAAGGGCCAGGCCGGGCTGGCGGCGGCCGAGGTGCTGCGTCTGGCGGGCCGCGACCTTGACCGCCACGGCAGCTCTTTGCGCCGGGCCGCCGAATGAGCGCCCGGCTGTCCCATGGCGGCGACGATCTGGACGTCAACCACGAGATCAACGTCACCCCCTTCATCGACGTCATCTTGGTGCTGCTGATCATCTTCATGGTCGCCGCGCCCCTGGCCACCGTCGAGGTGCCGGTGGACCTGCCCGACTCCCACGCCCAGCCGCAGCCCAGGCCGGACCAGCCGCTTTTCGTCACCATCAAGGCCGACCAAAGCCTGGCGGTGGGAGAAACCGAGGTGGCCGAGGACGGCTTCGCCAGCGCCCTGGAAGCCGCCGCCAAGGGTGACAAGGAAACCCGCATCTTCCTGCGCGCCGACAAGACCATCGCCTATGCAAGGCTGATGGCGGTGATGGACCGCCTGCGCGACGCCGGTTACCTGAAAGTGGCACTGGTGGGATTGGAAACCGGATGAGCCGCCGCTGGAGCTTGGGCTTGGCCACCGCCATGGCCGGTCACGGATTGGTGCTGGTGGCGCTGATGGTCGGCCAGACCCTGGCGCCGCCGCCCAAGCCGGTGGAGGCGGCCATCCTGATCGACCTGCCCCCGGCCCCCGACGTCCCCAAGCCGCAGCCCGCACCGCCGCAAAAGGTGCAGGCGCCCAAGCCCAAGCCGAAAGCCGTCACGCCGCCCCCGGTCAAGGCGGCGGCGGCGCCCACGCCCCAACCGGCCGCCCCGCCCCACCCCCAGCAAAGCCCGTCGGCACCGGCCGAAACCGCCCCGGCACCAAGCGAGGAAAGCCCCGCCGCCCCCGTGCGCCCGGTGGCCGACCCGCAGGCGGTTTCGTCGTGGCAAAGCCGGCTGCTGGCCCATCTGGAACGCCACAAGACCTATCCGGCCCAAGCGCAAAGACAGCGTCTGCGCGGCCAAGTGGTGGTCCGCTTCACCATGGACCGTTCCGGCATGATCTTGGCCCAGTCGGTACGGGACGGATCGGGCCATGCGTTGCTGGATCGGGCGGCGCTGGACATGCTGGCCCGCGCCCAGCCCTTGCCGGCCCCGCCGCCACAAGTCGAAGGCGCCCAGGTCACCGTGACGGTTCCGGTGAAATTCACCCTCAACTGATGGGGAATTGACGGCTATGATGGGCCGTCAGCCGGAGCCATCGCCATTTTCAGCCTGGAAAAATTCTTCCCCTATCGACTGTCGGTGCTGAACGAACAGGTCAGCCGATCCTTGGCGGCGCTTTATGCCGACCGCTTCGACCTGACGCCGCCGGAATGGCGGGCCATGGCGGTGCTGGCCGGCTTTCAGCCGCTTTCCGCCAACGGCATCTGCAGCCGCACCAACATGGACAAGGTGCGGGTGACCCGGGCGGTGGCCCGCATGATCGCCGCCGGCCTGGTGTCGCGCCAGGAAGACGAAACCGACCGCCGCTATGTCAGCCTGACCCTGACCGACAAGGGCATGGCGGTCTATGACCAGATCCTGCCCCTGGTCCAGGCCCGCGAAGCGGAAATCCTGTCGACGCTGAGCCCCGAGGAACGCGCAGCCCTGGACGTTATCCTGCGCAAGCTGACCGAAGGCTGAATTCCACAATATGGAATCGGTTCCGATATTTTTCTCGACATCGGTTACAAATGAAACTAATTTAGTCACAGCAACAAGGGCCGCCAACAGGCCCATGCGCGAAAACCCCAAAGGGAGTGCTTGATCCATGAAGTTGCAACAGATTCACCATGTGGCCTATCGCTGCAACGACGCCAAGGAAACCGTCGAGTTTTACCAGCGCGTGCTGAAGATGGATTTCCTTGTCGCCATCTCGGAAGACAAGGTGCCGTCCACCAAGGAACCCGATCCCTACATGCATCTGTTCCTGGATGCGGGCAACGGCAACATCCTGGCCTTCTTCGAGATCCCCAACTCGCCGCCCATGGGCTTTGACCCCAACACGCCGCGCTGGGTCCAGCACATCGCCTTTCAGGTGGAAGACGAAGCGGCGCTGATCAAGGCCAAGGCCGAAATCGAGGCCCAGGGCCTGGACGTGGTCGGCCCCACCGACCACGGCATCATCAAGTCCATCTATTTCTTCGATCCCAACGGCCACCGCCTGGAACTGACCTGCGTCACCGGCACGCCGGCGCAGATGAAGGAACTGAAGGAAATCGCCCCGGTGATGCTGGAAGAATGGTCCAAGCACAAGAAGGTGGTGACCCACGCGTCCTGGCTGCACCAGAACGAATTTTCGTCCTAATCCAGATCCAACCCGGCCGGCACATGCTGGTCGGGTTCCGGCCTTCCCAGAACCTGGGTCACCGGGATCACCCCGCCCCACACCGGCAGGGCCAAGTCGTCCGGACGGTCCTGGGGCGGGCCTTGGCGTGACTTCACCGTCGCCTCGCTGATGGGCAGGCGGAACACGGCGGTCGCCGCCAGTTCCTTGTCGTCGGGAGGGCGCACCTGGGCGGCCCGACCGGCCTGGACCTTGTCCACCAAGGCCAGCAGCAAATCATGCTTCTGGCGCTTGTCGACCACCTCTTGGATCCGGCCGAACACCATCACCGAACGGTAGTTGACCGAGTGATGCATGGCGGATCGCGCCAGCACCAGCCCATCCAGGATGGAAATGGTGGCGCACACTTCGTCGCCCTGGCGCAGCGTCTGGGCAATGCGGCCGTTGATGGCGAAATGGAAGTAAAGCCCGTCATCCACCCGCCAGGCGTTGGTCGGCATGACGAAGGGGGCGCCGTCCTGGACGAAGCCCAGATGGGCGACCAGAGATTGGTCGACAACCGCGTTGATGGCGGCGATTTCGGCACTGACCCGGGCCTTGCGGCGATGGGCGGTGGTGCGCGGCGTGGTGGGCAGATGGCTCATATCGACAGCGTGCATCGGACATAAGCCATTGAAAACAATGAAATTGACACCGGATCAATAAAAAGGCCGCCCCGGTTGCCCGGGACGGCCTTTTCACCAGGGGCGGGCGGGATCAGCCGTTGAAGGCGACGCCCTTGTCCTTCAGCAAAGCAGCCAGTTCGCCGTTGCCGGCCATTTCGCGCACGATGTCGCAGCCGCCGACGAACTCGCCCTTGACGTAAAGCTGCGGCAGGGTCGGCCAGTTGGTGAACTGCTTGACGCCTTCACGCAAGGACGGGTCGACCAGGATGTCGATGCCCTTGAACTTGACGCCCAGCCCAGTCAGCACCTGGACCACGGCGGCCGAGAAACCGCATTGCGGGAACATGGGAGTGCCCTTCATGTAAAGGACGACATCGTTTTCGCTGAGGTCCTGCTGAATGCGCTCGAAAACCGGATTGCTCATGTGGGTTGACCTATCTGCAAGGGGTAGGGCGGAATTGGAATTGTTTGAATGTAGGGTGCCATCGGCGTCTGCGCAACATGCTTGCCGCACCGCAAGACGGCTTTGACGCCAGTCAACCCTGGGATCAATCCTTGGCCCAGTCGGGCGCGGTCTCGGGGGTGGCGGTCTGCAGCGCCAAGGCGTGCAACTCGCCGCCCATCTTGCCCTGAAGCGCACCGTAAACCATCTGGTGCTGGGCGACCCGGGACTTGCCCTTGAACGCTTCCGACACCACCATGGCCGAATAATGGTCACCGTCGCCGCGCAGATCCTCGATGATCACCTTGGCGTCGGGAAAGGCCTCCTTGATCATCTGTTCGATGACATTGGCTTCCATGGGCATCTATGAATTCTCCTGATTGGGGCTTGGCGAAAGCTGGGACGCAGTTTGGGGCATCGCAGGCGGAAAATCAAAGGCGGCGAGCGGGCCAGGAATAAACCGCCAACCCGACCCAGATGGCGCCGAAAGCCACAGCGTGGGCCGTGGTGAAGACTTCACCGAAGACGAAGACCGCCACCAGCATCTGCACCGTCGGATTGATGTACATCATCAGGCCCAAAGTGGACAATTTCAGCCGCCGCGCCCCATAGGCGAACAGCGCCAGCGGGATGGCGGTCAACGGGCCGGCCACCAGGATCAGCCCCATGGTGGCGGGATCGCCGGACGGCACCACCCCGTCGCCGCCGCGCCCGACCAGATAAGCGGCGGCCAGCGGCACCAGCATGGCCGCCTCGACGAACAGCCCCGCCATGGCGCCGACGGCAATGGTTTTGCGCAGCAAGCCATAAGCGCCGAAGCTGACGGCCAGGACCAGCGCCACCCAGGGCAGGCCGCTGCCCCCCACCACCAGCCAGCCGACGCCCAATCCGGCCAGCACCACCGCCATGACTTGCCGTTTGCTCAGGGTTTCCTTCAGCACCAGACGGGCCAGGGCCACCGAGACCAAAGGAAAGATGAAATAGCCCAAGGACGCTTCCAACGCCCGTCCGTTGGCCACCGCCCAGATGAAGAATCCCCAATTGATGCCGATGGCCAAAGACGACAGCATCAGCCCCCGGCGCACCTTGGCGTCGCGCAATGCCGCCCGGATTTCCCCCAGACGCCCCCAGGCGGCTTGGAACACCAGGGCGAAGATGGCGCCGCCGACAATACGATGGGCCAAGACCTCGGCCGCCGGGACGTGGCCCAGCGCCTTGAAATAGATTCCGAACACCCCCCAACACAAAAATGCCGCCAAAGCGGCAAGGCCACCGGCACGGGCTGGCTGCATGACACCACCAAAAGCCATATGTGGAAAACCACAAAATTATTATAGAAATCAGAGTGATAATAATAGCAGTACAATGACTCGCCCGTCTTGTGTTTATCAGCAGAAAATCATTTTTTTGAAGGTTGAACATGCCGACGCAAAAACAACTGATGGAAATCATCTCCATTCAGTCCGACATCGCCAAACAAGGATTGGACCTGGCCGGCGTGATGGCGTTGGCGACGGAACGAACATTGTCCCTGGTCGGCGCCAACAGTGCCGCCATCGAATTGGCGGAAGGCGAGGACATGGTTTACCGCGCCACGTCGGGAAACGCCGCGTCGCAGATCGGCTTGCGGGTCAAACGTCAGCACAGCCTGTCGGGATTATCGGTCCAAAGCGGCCAAACCCTGATCTGCACCGACAGCGAAACCGACCCCCGCGTTGACCTGGAGGCCTGCCGCAAGGTGGGACTGCGCTCGATGCTCTGCATGCCCCTGATGCACCTGGGCAGCCCCATCGGCGTGCTGAAAGCCATGTCGGACCAGCCCGGCCATTTCAGCGACCAGGAAGCGACGCTTCTGAACCTGCTGTCGGAAGTGATCAGCGCCGCCATGTATTTCGCCACCAAGTTCAACGAGAACGACTTGTTCCACCAGGCTACCCATGACGGGCTGACCGGGCTGGCCAACCGGTCGCTGTTCATGGATCGCCTGCGTCAGCTGACCCAGCAGCACGAACGCCGGCAGCAACATGCCGGGGTGCTGATGATCGACATGAACGGCCTGAAACCCATCAACGACAATTTCGGCCACCGCGCCGGCGACGCCGCCATCCGCGAATTCGCCAGCCGCCTGAAAAGCGTGGCGCGCCAGTCCGACACCGTGGCCCGATTGGGCGGCGACGAGTTCGGCGTCATCCTGGCCCCTATCGAAATGGAAAACGGCATCCAAGCGGCCATCGAGCGTATCCAGACCGAGACCGCCTCCCCCTTCCCCTTCGAAGGCCGCGAACTGCGCCTGAGCGCCAGCATCGGCGCCGCCCGCTTCCCCGTCGAGGCCACCGGCATGGACCACCTGATCGAACTGGCCGACCAGCGCATGTACGAAATCAAGCGCCGTCACCACCAGGGCCGCCGATAAAAGATCGGCGCCCCCCTGCAATGGGCGTGAACCTCGGCCGACGGCAAAGGATCACGCCCAAAGAGGGACAAGGGAAGACCTTAGCCCTTGACCAGCGGGCAGGCGGACTTGGACAGCGGCTGGAAGGCTTCCGCCGCCGGCACGGTGCCGACCTTCTTCAGGTAATCCCACGGATACTTGGACTCGGCCGGCGACTTGACCTCGTACACGTACATGTCGTGGATGACACGACCGTCGGCACGGATGGACGCGTTGTGCATCACCGGGTCGTTGATGGGCAGCTTGCGCATGGTGTCCGCCACCTTCTTCCAGTCGTCGGTGCCGGCGGCGGCCACCGAACGCAGGTAATGCAGCGTGCTGGAATAGACGCCGCCCTGAACCATGGTTGGCTTGGCGCCCTTGACCTTGGCTTCGAAGCGGGCGGAAAGAGCGCGGGACGGCTCGTCGGCATCCCAATAGAAGCCCTCGGCATAGGACAGGCCTTGCGCGGTGTTCAGGCCCAGCGCGTGGACGTCGGACAGAAAGACCAGCAGCGCCGCCAGCTTCTGCGACTTGCCGTCGATGCCGAATTCCTTGGCCTGCTTGACCGCGTTCACCGTGTCCTGACCACCATTGGCCAAACCGATAACCTGGGCCTTGGACGCCTGCGCCTGCAGCAGGAAGGACGAGAAGTCGGAATTGTTCAGCGGATGGCGCACCGCGCCCAACACCTTGCCGCCATTGGCGATGACCTGTTCGCCGGCATCCTTTTCCAGGGAATGGCCGAAGGCGTAGTCCACCGTCAGGAAGTACCAATCCTTGAACCCGGCCTTGGTCAGGCCAGCGGCCCCCACGGCGGCCTGGGAATAGGTGTCGAACATCCAATGGAAGCCATTGGCGGCACAATCGTCATTGGTCAGCTTGGTGGTGGCCGGCCCGGAATACATGGCGATGCCGCCCTTTTCCTTGATCAGCTTTTGGACCGCCAGCGACACCGACGAATTGGTCAGATCGACCATGGCGTCGACCTTGTCCTGTTCCAGCCATTGACGGGCGGTGGCGGCGCCCACGTCGGCCTTGTTCTGGTGGTCGGCGCTGACCAGTTCGATCTTCATGCCCTTGCATTCGGCGGCCAGGCAATCGTCGATGGCCAACTGGGCCGCGGCCACCGAACCGGGGCCGCCCATGCCGGAATAAGGCCCCGACATGTCGGTCAACACGCCGATCTTGACCACGCCGTCGGACATCTGGGCCCAAGCCGGCAAGCCGGTCATCAAAGCGGCAGCGGCGACGCCGACCGAAACGAGCGTTTGTTTGCTCATGAAACCATTCCTCCCTGTGGGCTTCTTGTCGAGTGATCATGACGGAAACGAAAGTGCCAAGGCAATGGCATGGATGCCGCATTAGCTTTGCAAAAATGCAAGTATGGCGTTGGGGATTATTTTCATCCCACTGACAATTCACAATGATTCCAAGTTGATCCGGCTTCTAGGCTGGCCATGCCGTCGGGTGCGCCCCGTCGGCATGGCTGCCGCCTTGGAACGGGGGACACTGTATCCAAGCTGGCGGCGCGACACCTTTGAAGGAGTTTCGCATGTCCGCTGCAAACGCTGCATTGGGGACGCAAGGGGGGGCTTCGCCGTATTACGACGACGTCGTCAAGAAATTCGTCCTGGCATCCGTGTTTTGGGGAATCATCGGCTTCATCGCTGGCGACTTCATCGCCTGGCAACTGGCCTTTCCCGCTTTGAACCTTGATCTGGAATGGACCACCTTCGGACGCGTCCGCCCGGTTCACACCTCGGCCGTGATCTTCGCCTTCGGCGGCAACGTGCTGATCGGCACCTCGTTCTACGTGGTCCAGCGCACCTGCCGTGCCGCCCTGTTCGGCGGCGCCGGTTTCGGCAACGCCATCTTCTGGATGTTCCAAAGCCTGATCGTCATGGCGGCTTTGTCCTATGTCCTGGGCTTTTCCCAAGGCCGTGAATACGCCGAGCCGGAATGGTGGATCGACCTGTATCTGACGGTGATCTGGGTGTGCTATCTGATGGCCTTCGCCGGCACCATCATGAAGCGGACCGAGCCGCACATCTATGTGGCCAACTGGTTCTACCTGGCCTTCATCCTGACCATCGCCATGCTGCATCTGGGCAACAACCTGGCGGTGCCGGTGGCCCTGATGGGCGGCGATTCGTGGATGAAGTCCTATTCGCTGTTCGGCGGCGTCCAGGACGCCATGACCCAGTGGTGGTACGGCCACAACGCGGTGGGCTTTTTCCTGACCGCCGGCTTCCTGGCCATCATGTATTACTTCGTGCCCAAGCGCGCCGAACGTCCGGTCTATTCGTACCGGCTGTCCATCGTGCACTTCTGGGCGCTGATCTTCCTGTACATCTGGGCCGGTCCGCACCATCTGCACTACACCGCCCTGCCCGACTGGGCCCAGACGCTGGGCATGACCTTTTCCATCATGCTGTGGATGCCGTCCTGGGGCGGCATGATCAACGGCCTGATGACCCTGTCGGGGGCTTGGGACAAGCTCAGGACCGACCCGGTCATGCGTTTCCTGGTATCCTCGGTGGCGTTCTACGGCATGTCGACCTTCGAAGGTCCGATGATGTCGATCAAGGCGGTGAACTCGCTGTCGCACTACACCGACTGGACCGTCGGCCACGTGCATTCGGGGGCCTTGGGTTGGGTGGCCTTCGTCTCGTTCGGCGCTTTGTACTACCTGTTCCCGGTGCTGTGGCGGCGTAAGCAGCTTTATTCGCTGAAGCTGGTCGGCCTGCATTTCTGGGTCGCCACCGTGGGCGTCGTCCTTTACATCACCGCCATGTGGATTTCCGGCATCATGCAGGGCCTGATGTGGCGGGCGTACGACAACCTGGGCTTCCTGCAGTACTCGTTCATCGAGACCGTCGAAGCCATGCATCCCTATTACGCCATCCGTGCCCTTGGCGGTGTGTTCTTCGTGCTGGGCGGTCTGATCATGGCCTACAACATGATCCGCACCATCCGGGGCGACGTCGCCGAAGGCGAAGTGCAGCCGCAAGCGGCCATGGCTCGCTAAGGGGGGAGATCCTATGTCCGTCTTCAAGCATCACGCCAAGCTGGAAACCAATGTTTTCCTGCTGGCCGTCGGCATCCTGCTGACCGTCATCACCGGCGGTCTGGTGGAAATCGTCCCCCTGTTCACCATCGAATCGACCATTGAAAAGGTCGATGGCGTGCGGCCTTACACGCCGTTGGAACTGGCGGGCCGCAACATCTATGTCCGCGAGGGCTGCTATCTGTGCCACAGCCAGATGGTGCGTCCGTTCAAGGACGAAGTGGAACGCTATGGCCATTACAGCCTGGCGGCCGAATCCAAGTACGACCATCCGTTCCAGTGGGGGTCCAAGCGTACCGGACCCGACCTGGCCCGCGTGGGGTCCAAGTACACCAACGACTGGCACACCCGTCACCTGATCAATCCCCGTGACGTGGTGCCCGAATCGGTGATGCCCGGCTATCCGCACCTGATGCGCCCGTTGTCGTTCACCGACGCCGACGCCCATCTGCGGACGCTGCGCGTCGTCAACGTGCCCTATACCGACGAGCAGATCGCCAACGCCAAGGCCGACCTGGCCGAACAGGTCAAGTCCGACGCGTCGCAAGCCTTCCTGGCGCGTTATCCCGGTGCCCGTACCGGCGACTTCGACGGTGATTCGTCGAAGCTGACCGAGATGGACGCCGTGGTGGCCTATCTGCAAATCCTGGGCACCATGGTGGACTTCACCGCGGTGAAGCCCGAATCCATTCGTCGCTAGGGGATCGGTGCGATGAGCGAATTCGTCGAGTCCTTACGTTCGGTGTGGGGACTTTGGCTGATGGTTGTGTTCCTCGGGATCGTCTTCTGGGCTTTCCGTCCTGGCAACAAGGATCGGTTTCAGTCCTACGGAGACATCCCGCTTCGGGACGATGACGACAAGGAGCGCCAAAATGGCTCACGTTGAACATGACGTGGTGTCCGGTCAGAACACGACCGGGCACGAATGGGACGGCATCAAGGAACTGAACACTCCTTTGCCGAAATGGTGGGTTTATGTCTTCTGGGCCTGCGTGATCTGGTCCATCGGCTACTGGGTGGCCATGCCCACCTGGCCGACCACCAACGATTTCAGCCGCGGCATGCTGGGATATTCCTCGCGTGCCGAGCTGGACAAGGATCTGGTCTCGCAAAAGCAGGCCCGGTCGCAGTGGCTGGGCAAGTTGGAAGCCGCCTCGGTGGAAGACATCGCCAAGGACAAGACCCTGCTGAACTACGCCCTGGCCGGCGGCAAGATCGCCTTTGGCGAAAACTGC
>MKVK01000026.1 GCA_001898825.1 Magnetospirillum sp. 64-120 | reverse complement strand
TCGGACGCCACCTTCTATAAGTGGAAGGCCAAGTATGGCGGCATGGAGGTGTCGGAGGCTCGGCGGCTGAAGGCGCTAGAGGATGAGAACGCGCGGCCGAAGAAGCTGCTGGCCGAGTCCATGCTGAACGAGGCCGCGCTCCGCGAGTTTCTGGGAAAAAATGGTAGGGCCCGCCGCCAAGCGGGATGCTGTCGCCCATCTGCGGAGCCAGTTCGAGATGAACGAGCGTCGGGCCTGCGCCGTCATCGCGGCGGACCGCACCACGATCCGCTACCGGTCGGTCCGGCCCGACGACAGCGATCTGCGTGACCGATTGCGCGGCCTCGCCCAGCAGCGACGCCGTTTCGGCTATCGGCGCCTGTTCATCCTGCTACGGCGAGCCGTCGGGCATCACCCGCATCTACCGGCTCTACCGCGAGGAAGGCTTGGCAGTGCGCAAGCGGCGGAACCGGCGCAAGGCCGTAGGCAGCCGGGCACCGATCCTGGTGGAGGCGGTTCCCAATGCCCGCTGGTCGCTGGATTTCGTCCACGACCAGATGGAGGGTGGACGGCGTTTCCGCGTGCTCAACATCGTCGATGATGTGACGCGGGAATGCCTGGCCTCGGTGCCCGACACCTCGATCTCCGGCCTGCGGGTCGTCCGCGAGTTGTCGGCGCTGGTGGCCCGACGCGGCAAGCCGGGGATGATCGTCTCCGACAACGGCACAGAGCTGACCTCCACCGCCGTGCTGAAATGGGCGCAGGACCATTGCATGCAATGGCACTACATCGCGCCCAGCAAGCCCATGCAGAACGGGTATGTGGAGAGTTTCAACGGCCGCATGCGGGACGAACTGCTGAACGAGACGGTGTTCACCAGCCTGCCCCAGGCCCGCGCCGTCATCGCCGCCTGGGTGGCCGACTACAACACCACCAGGCCGCACTCGGCCCTCGGATACCAAACCCCGGCGGCTCACGCCGCCAAACTCAAGGCAATGGGCCAGGCTCTCCGCCCCTCCGGGGCTCCGATCCCGGCCCCATTGCCGATACCGCGCCAGACGGCGTAACCTTGGTCGAGGCTCTACTTTCGGCGGGATGAAAATTCCAGAGCAGGTCAGAGATCGTGCCGCCCGGTGGCGAAGTGATCGGTCACCAGGGCGACGTGCTGGCCCTGTCCGAGCCGTTGGAATGGGCCGAGGGCGCCACTCATTACTTGGCACTGCGCCGCCGCGATGGTGGATTGGCCGGGCCATTCCGGGGCGAGGCCGTGCCTGGCGATGCCACCAAGGTCCGTGTCCTCGATCCCCTGACCATCACCCCCTATGTCGGCGGCTCCGAGGAGCGGACGTATTTCAGCTTCGGCCCGGGCCAAGCATGGGCGCAGACCGCCCGCGTCCTCGCCATTCGTTCCCGCGCCGAGCAGGTCGAGATTCTCGTTGTCGCCGAAGAATCCCGCGTCCACGTCAACTGAGGTTCCCATGCTGACCGCAGACGTACTGAGTGCCGCCCTGCCGACGGTGCGGCCTACCGATATTGCCCGTTTCGCCACGCCGTTGCGGCTGGCTGCCTTTCTGGCCCAGATCGCCCGTGAAAGCGGGCAGTTGCGCGCCCTGGTCGAGAACCTGAACTACTCCGCCGAAGCCCTGTTGCGGGTCTTTCCCCGCCACTTCGATACTGCGGGGGCAGCAGCCTATGCCCGCCAGCCGGGGCTATGCCAATCGCATGGGCAATGGCGCCGAGGCTAGCGGCGATGGCTGGCGGTATCGCGGGCGAGGCCTGATCCAGGTCACCGGCAAGACCAACTATGCCGCCTGCGACGCCGCCCTCGGCCTCGATCTGATCGTACAGCCCGAGCTGCTGGAGCAGCCCGGTCCCGCCGCCTGCTCGGCCGGATGGTTCTGGCACAGAAACGGCCTCAACCGACAAGCCGATACCCGCGACATCGAAACCATCACGCGGCGCATCAACGGCGGCCTGACCGGTCTCGACGACCGCAAAGCCTGCTATGCCCGAGCCTGCGCCGCCCTGGAGGTATCTCATGAACCTGCTTGATCTCCTCGGCGATGCCGCCGCCATCGCCGCCAATCCCATCGCTGGTCTTGCCAAGGTGGCGCTCGACGTCGCCCCGGATATCGCCGGCCTATTCGGCGACGATGCAGAAAAGGCCGTCGGCAAGCTGGCCGACACCGTGCGCGTTATCACCGGCACCGACGACCCCGCCCAGGCCCGTGAGGCGCTGGCCGATCCCACCCTAGCGTTCCAATTGCGCTCCCAGGCCCAGGCCTTCGCCCACGAAGAGCGCATGCAGCAGATGGCCGGCGCCCTCACCACCCTGACTGCCACCCTGGCCGACCGCCAGGATGCCCGTGCCCGCGACTCCGAGTTCATCAAGGCCGGGCGCAGCAACAGCCGCGCTAATGTCCTGCTGGTGACGGCGGGGGCGGGCATCGTCGGCGGAATTGCCTTCATGGTGTTCGGCCACGGCGACGGCAACACCGCCGTCGGCGGCTGCATTATCTCGGTGGTGACGTTGCTCGCCGGCAAGTTCGCCACCGCCTTCGACTTCGAGTTCGGCGGATCGGCGGATTCTGAGCAGACCCGCACCCTGCTGGCGCAGGCGCCGCCCATCGGCAAGTAACACATCCGTATTTCGAACGGCGCGGCCGACTGGGGGGAGTCTATTTCCCGGTCGGTCGCGCTTTTTGCGTTTGTGGACTTCGAACCGGATCTCGGCCATCCCCAAACAGCCCTTGGTTTGCCGCTGTTTTCGGCTCCGTTCCCTCCGACTGTCCCGGCGCTTCTCAGATCCCGGTCTCCAGGCGAGCAGGGTGCCGCACCATGACATCGGCAACAGGGCTGCTACGGGCCGAAGGTTGCAGGGTTGCCCCCGCATCAGCCAGATTACTTCAATTCAGTCTTCCTGTATGGGGTCAAGGCCCCTGACACGAGCGGCCGACTGGAGCCACGGCCTCCCCAGGCGGGCTATGTTGATTGCAACTGGACAGTTCAGAGTACAGGGACTACAAACTAAATCAGCCAATTACTGGCGGGCAGCCATGGCTGATTGACATTTTGCGTTACCCCCGCCAACCCGGTGCATAATCCCGGCTAGCAGCACATCATGCACATGGAGCCACGTGCGTATACGGCGAGGGTCTAGTGGCTGAAGCGGACGCAGTTAGAGAGCGCTATGTTTATTCGGCACCATGGCTCATGGCGTATTGTTTGTTCTTCTGGCCTGTCTATGTCGTGTTTCTGTTTGCGATTTCAGGTGGAATGTTTGCCGCTGCTTTTTCGGCACAATGGTGTGTATTGCGCATGTCATTCTTGCGCGGCAAGGGGTGTTGCGCCACAGAAGCAGCCAATTGATATCATTCGGTGAATTTGGGGTGACGCTTGGGGACGGAACTGTTGTTCCAGCGGCGAGCATCGTTTGCTGTTATGGCGTGTGCCGTTTTCATCAGGAAATTATAGACGCAGGGGACATCCATATTGTGACGAACCAAGGGCAATTGTGTCTCATCAACGACGTCGTAGGCATCTCAGCGTTTCTGTCTTTTAATTATTTCCAATGCAGGAGTTTATGGGCCGGTGTTGCCGTCGGTGCGGGGTCGTTAATGGCAAAGCAGATTGCTTCGTCAAGTGCATAGTGAATGGGGGGCAGTTGATGGGGCGGAATTCCGACGCAGTCGATGGGAAAGCGTCACTCCGCACCTTTGATGAATTTATGGATGAGCCCGGGAATTTTCTTTGGTTCCTCATACTTGCCGTTGGATTCATCATTTTTGACATCGTGACTCTCCGTGATTTGATGTGCCGGATCAGGTGGTGCCGTGACAAAATCTGACATTGCCTTTCTGATAACCGAAAGCTCATATTTTCTGTCCCATCGGCGGCCTTTAGCGGATGCGTGCATTACGGAGGGGCTCCGGCCAGAGCTGATCACCAACTTGGCCGAAGCGGATCAAGCGAAGCTCGCGAACCTTCGGGTCGTTCCCTTCGACATGCAGCGCGCATCTCACCACCCGTTTCGGGAGTTGATGACCTTATGGCGCGTCGTCGCCTTGTTGCGGCGCGAGCGGCCCCGTCTTTTGCACGCGGTTGGCCTGAAACCGGTTTTGTACGGATCTTTCGCCGCCTGGCTTTTGGGTTTGGACGTGATCTGCGCCTTGGGGGGCTTGGGCTACCTTTTCACCTCTGGCAGCGCCAGGGTGCGCCTGCTGCGCCATCTTGTCCTTTTGTGTCTACGGCTGTCGTTCATGCGCAGCCGGACCCACGTCATCTTGCAAAATGACGACGACGCGGAAAAGCTGATCGCCAACCGGTTAGCCTCTGCCGACCGGCTGACGATGATCCGCGGCTCGGGGATCGACTTGGTCCGTTTCCAGCCGTCGCCCGAGCCCAAAGGCGTCCCGGTCTTTGCCGTAGTTTCGCGCATGCTGGCCGACAAGGGAATCCGAGAGGTTGTCTTGGCCGCCCGGCTGTTGCGGTGGCGGGGCATTCCCTGCAAGGTCCAGCTGATTGGAAAACCCGACGAACACAACCCCACATCCTTGTCCCGCCAGACCCTGTCGGCCTGGGAGGCCGAGGGGGTGGTCGAGTGGCTGGGCTACCGGGACGATATTACCGCCATCTGGCGTGATGCCCATGTTTGCGTCCTGCCGTCCTATCGGGAAGGCTTGCCCAAGGCTTTGCTGGAGGCGGCGGCTTGCGGACGGCCAATCATCACCACCGATGTGCCGGGATGCCGCGCAGTGGTGAGGGATGGCGTCGAAGGATTGCTGGTGCCGGCGCGGGATTGGCGTTCCCTAGCCAAGGCCATGGAGCGGCTGGCGGCTTCGCCGGAACTGCGACATGCCATGGGCCGGGCGGCGCGTGCGCGGGCCGAGGCCGAATTTGGTCAGGACAAGATTGTTCAGCAGACCATGTCCCTGTACCGCAAGCTGCTGGGGCGGCGATGAAAATTCTTTTCATAACAAATAATGTTCCGCCCCATAGCGAGGCAGCGGTGACGCGGGTATCGAAATGCTCGGCCCGTTTGGCTGCCTGGGGGCATGACGTGACGCTCCTTACCACGCACTGTCCCGATGAGGGGGGCAGCAGCTCCGGCCTTGTCGCGGAAATGTTGGACGGTGTCCGCGTTATCCGGATCAAGACGAAAAGTGGTGGTCGGCTTTTGCGGGCGCTCGCTTCGCTTTGGTTTATACTCATGGCAAGCCTTGGCACATCGATGTCCCGGCCCGAGATCGTGGTCGCAACCTCGCCACCACTTTTCACCGCCGTAGCGGGCTGGCTGCTGGGCTGTCGGTTCAGGCGCTCCTTCGTATTCGAGTTGGGCGATGCTGGGCCGGGCTCGATCCTTGCGACCAGGGGAACACGGGGCAATCTGGGGCGGCGGCTGATGGCGTGCCTCGAACTCGCTCTTTATGGCCGGGCCGATGCCGTTATCACAGTGACGCAGGCGTTCAAAGCTAGGTTGATTGAGCATGGCATCCCCGCCAGTAAGATTGCGGTGGTGAATGACCGCGACGATCTATCGGGCGATATGTGCCAGCGACAGGCCGAAGAGATGCTGCAGGTGCTTGAGATCGTCAAGGCCACCTGGGGCAGCCAAGTCGGGGAGCCTGACGACGTGGAACGAAAATGATGGCGGGTTTTCGGTCGTATCCAATCGCGATGCGCCCGAAAATATGGCCTTGGTAAATGGCGGCAGCGTAGCCCGAGAAAGTGGACTGTCAGCGTAGTCTGGCGCCCTCAGGGAGGCGGTTGGCGTTGATAAGAAATTGGGTTTTGTGCTTAACTCTGCCCCCAGATTTGGTGAAACCCTCATGAAAGTATCCGCATGAGCGATCCGTTTATGATTGACAGCCACAAGCTGGTCTACCACCCTCAACGTGTCGCCGCCCTGCTGGAGGCAAGCAACGATTGGGAAAAGGCGAAGAGCATCTATCCCATTTACGTCGAGTTTTCGCCGGTCGGTGCCTGCAACCATCGCTGCATTTTCTGCGCCGTGGATTATGTCGGCTACAAGACGGTTTCCCTCGATATCGAAGTGCTGCGCAAGCGCATTCCCGAGATGGGCACGCTTGGCGTCAAGAGCGTCATGTTCGCCGGCGAAGGCGAACCCATGCTGCACAAGCATATCAACGAGATCGTCCAGATCACCAAAGGGGCGGGGATTGACGTTTCGTTCACCACCAATTCCACTGTGATGCCCAAAGGCTTCTGCGAGGAAGCCCTGCCGCACGTGTCGTGGCTGAAGGCGTCGATCAATGCTGCGACCGCCGAGACCTATTCGAAGGTTCATCGTTGCAAGCCGCACCATTTCGACCTTGCCGTGTCGAATCTGAAGGCGATGGTCGCGGCCCGGCGCGAAAAGGGGCTGACCTGCACCCTGGGTGCGCAGATCCTGCTGATTCCGGAAAACGCGCACGAAATCCACGATCTTGCCTTGCTGTGCCGCGACGAGATCGGTTTGGACTATCTGGTGGTCAAGCCCTATTCCCAGCACGGTTTGTCCAACGCCAAGATCGACATCGACTACACGTCTTTCCTTGATCTTGAAAAAGAGCTGAAAGAGCTGGAGACGGACAGCTTCAGCGTGGTCGCCCGCGTCAATGCCATGCGCAATTATGGTGCCGATGAGCGTTACGACACCTGTTATTCCACGCCGCTGCTGCTGGCCCATATCATGGCTGACGGTACGGTGAACGGCTGTCTGGCCTATCTGCTGGACGAGCGTTTCGAATACGGCAACATCAATGAAGCGTCTTTCCAGGAAATCTGGGAAAGCGAGCGCCGCAAAAAGAACTTTGATTTCGTGCGCCATGAAATGAACATTGAGAATTGCCGCAAGAATTGTCGCATGGATGCGGTCAACAGATACCTCTATCGTCTGATCGAAAACCCACCGCCTCACGTCAACTTTATCTGATCGGTTGATGGTGGAAGAGTAAGAGAGATATCTTCATGTCGCATACTCAGAAGTATTTCGTGCAGGTGGCGCAGATCGCCGAAAGCATCGATCGCGCCGCTGTCGACGCCATGGTTACGACCATCCGCTCGGTGCGTGAACGGGGCGGCCGGTTGTTCCTGCTGGGCGTCGGCGGATCCGCCGCCAATTGCGCCCACGCGGTGAACGATTTCCGCAAGCTGTGCGGGGTCGAAACCTATGCGCCGACCGACAACGTGTCGGAACTGACGGCGCGGACCAATGACGAAGGCTGGGAATCGGTGTTCGCCGGCTGGCTGGAAATCAGCCGTTTGCGCGCCGAGGACGCGGTGATGGTGTTCTCTGTCGGCGGCGGCAATGCCGAGCGCAACGTCAGCCCCAATTTGATCAAGGCCTTGGATCTTGCCCGCGCCCGCGGTGCGGCGATTTTGGGCATTGTCGGCCGCGACGGCGGCTACACCAAGCAAGTGGGCAACGTGGTGGTAGTTGTCCCCACCGTCGATGCCGGCCTGGTCACCCCGCACGCCGAGGCGTTCCAGGCGGTGATCTGGCATTGCCTGGTGTCGCATCCCGATTTGCAGATCGTCGCGACCAAGTGGTGAGTTGATACCCGTCAGGCCTTGTTCCGCTCATTCGTTGCGGAGCCGATCGAAACGATCGAAGGGCTCCGCGGATGGTGCACGTTCTTTGAACGAGGTAAAGGGCGTCCCCGGGCGGGGCAGAATTTTGCTGGGTTTGATAAGGTGGTTGGGAGTGGGGCTTGCGCCCCGCACCCCGCACCCCCAGCAGATCATTACTCAAATGGCTGGGGGTAAGGAATGAGCGCGGCGCTTCGGCCTGCCGTCTTTCTCGATCGCGACGGGGTGATAAACCGGTCGTTAGTGGTCGATGGGAAGCCTTACGCGCCGCGTCGTCTGAAGGATTTCAGGCTGCTGCCCAGGGCGGCTGTGGCAGTCCGGATGTTGAAGGATGCAGGTTTTGTCGTTGTGGTGGTGACGAACCAGCCCGATATCGGCAACGGCTTGGTCGACCCCACGGTGGTCGAGGCGATGAACGCCCGGCTGGGGCAGAGCATGCCGGTTGACGAAATCAAGGTTTGTCCCCATCGCCAGAACGAAGGCTGCACCTGCCGTAAACCGCGCTCCGGCATGCTGTTGGAGGCTGCAACGCAGCATGGTATAGACCTGTCCGCCAGCTACATGGTTGGCGACAGGAATGGCGACATCCTTGCTGGACAAGGTGCCGGCTGTTATACGCTCTTGGTCCGGCGCGCTCATCTAGAAGTGGTAACTGCGCGGCCGGATTGGCGGGTGCGGTCTCTGTCCGAGGCCGTCAGGGTCATCTTGAAGCATAAGAAGGGGAACGAAACAGCATGTCCACGCTGTTGAACGAATTGCGAGTCAAGATTTTCGCCGATGGCGCGGATATGACCAGCATCCTCAAACTCTACGCCAATCCATTGGTGCGCGGTTTCACCACGAATCCCACGCTGATGCGCAAAGCCGGGGTGAGTGACTACGAGGCGTTTGCCCGTCAGGTGCTTGAGAAGATCTCCGACCGCCCGGTGTCCTTCGAGGTGTTCTCGGACGACCTGGACGACATGCTGGCCCAGGCCCGCGCCATCGCCGCGTGGGGCGACAATGTGAACGTCAAGATCCCGGTGACCAACACCAAGGGCGAGTTCACCGGGCCGATCCTGCGCACCTTGGCCGAAGAGGGCGTGGTGCTCAACGTCACCGCCATCATGACCGAGGAACAGGTGGCGCGTGTCGCCGAATGCCTGTCGCCGGCCACGCCGGCAATCGTCTCGGTTTTCGCCGGCCGCATCGCCGATACCGGCATCGACCCCATGCCGGTCATGGCCCGCTGCCGCGAATTGCTGGCCGGTCTGCCCAAGGCCGAGCTGCTGTGGGCCAGCCCGCGCGAATTACTGAACATCTTCCAGGCCGACGCTATCGGCTGCCATATCATCACCGTTGCCCCGGACGTCCTGGGCAAGCTGGGCTTGGTCGGCAAGAATTTGGATGAGTTCTCGCTGGAGACGGTCAAGATGTTTTACAGCGACGCCACCGCTGCCGCCTATTCCATCTCGACGGGCCGGTGATGAGCGCGCAGGTTCGTGAGCTGGCTGCCGACAACGGCAAGCCACTTGCCGTTGTCACCGGCGGTGCCGGTTTCATCGGCAGCCACATGGTCGATCTGCTGGTGGCCAACGGCTTTCGGGTGAATGTCGTCGACAATTTGGTGGGCGGGCGTTTGGCCAATATCGCCCATCAAGCCCAGTCGGGCGATGTCGGCTTCCTGGAGGCAGACATCCGCGACCTGAAGACCGATTGCCCGTCCTTCGCCGGAGCCCGTTTCGTCTTCCATTTCGCCGGAATTGGCGACATTGTGCCGTCCATCGAAAGGCCGTTGGACTACATGGCGTCGAATGTCATGGGCACGGTGCAGGTGCTGGAATGCGCCAAGGCGGCCGGCGTTCAAAAGCTGGTCTATGCGGCGTCGTCGTCGTGCTACGGCCTGGCGGCGGTCCCCACCCGCGAGGATCATCCCATCGGTCCCGAGCATCCCTATGCCCTGAGCAAGTACCAGGGCGAGCAGGCTTGCTTCCATTGGGGCAAGGTCTATGGCCTGCCGGTCAACGCCATCCGCATTTTCAACGCCTATGGCACGCGGTCGCGCACGTCGGGGGCTTATGGTGCCGTGTTCGGCGTGTTCCTGCGCCAGAAGCTGGCCGGCACGCCGTTCACCGTGATCGGCGACGGGTCTCAGACCCGCGACTTCCTTTATGTCACCGACGTCGCCCGTGCCTTCTTCGCGGCGGCGCAGACCCCGCTGACCGGCCGGATCTGGAATCTGGGCGCCGGCAAGCCCCAATCGGTCAATCGTCTGACCGAATTGCTGGGCGGAGAGGTGACCTATATCCCCAAGCGTCCGGGTGAGCCGGATTGCACCTGGGCGGATATCAGCAGCATCACCGCCGATCTGGGGTGGGCGCCGACGGTGTCCTTCGAGGAAGGGGTGCAGCGTATTCTCGACAATATCGACTATTGGAGCGAGGCGCCGTTGTGGGATCCCGTGTCTATCGCCAAGGCATCGGAGATCTGGTTCAAGTTTTTGGGCGACAAGTAAGAGGTAGGGCGTGATGATCTCTTTGGCCGATAAATACAAACATAAGATCAAGACGGTCGCGGAACTGGCCGAGATTCTTGGCCCCCGCCCCCGCGCCGACAAGGTCATCATGTGCCATGGCGTCTTTGACGTCGTCCATCCCGGTCACCTGCGCCACCTGATCTATGCCAAGAGCAAGGCGGACATCCTGGTGGCCAGCCTGACCGCCGACCGCTACATCACCAAGGGACATCATCGCCCCCACGTGCCCCAGGACCTGCGGGCGCTGAACCTGGCGGCGTTCGAGGTCGTCGATTACGTGTTGATCGACCCCAATGACAAGCCGTTGAAGAATCTGGAAGCGCTGCAGCCCGACTATTTCGCCAAGGGCTATGAATACACCGTCGGCGGATTGCCTTCCAAGACCCAGGAAGAAGTGGACGTGGTGTCGGCCTATGGCGGCGAGGTGATCTTCACCCCCGGCGACATCGTCTATTCCTCGTCTCGGCTGATCGAGATGGAACCGCCGAATCTGCAGGTCGAAAAGCTGCTGGCGCTGATGAGTGCGTCGGGACTGACCTTCGATTCCCTGCGTGAGACCGTGAACAGCTTTGTCGGCAAGCGAGTCCATGTGGTGGGCGATACCATCGTCGACAGCTTCACCCAATGCGCCATGATCGGCGGCCAGACCAAGACGCCGACCATGTCGGTGTTGTTCCAGGAACGCCAGGATTTCATCGGCGGTGCCGCCGTGGTGGCCGAGCATCTGCGTGCCGCCGGCGCCGAGGTGGTGCTGTCCACCGTGCTGGGCGAGGATCCGCTCAAGGATTTCGTGCTGCGCGGCCTGAAAAAGAGTGGCGTGACGGCCCATGCGGTCATCGACCCCACCCGTCCGACGGTGAACAAGAATGCCATCGTCGCGGGCGGCTACCGGTTGCTCAAGGTGGATACCTTGGATAACCGCTCGATCTCGGACGATATCCAGAAGAAGCTGGCCGATTCCATCCGCAGCACCCCGGCGGATGCCGTGGTATTCTCGGATTTCCGCCACGGCCTGTTCAACCGGCGGACCATTCCCGGCCTGATCTCGGCCATTCCCGAGGGCATGTACAAGGTCGCCGACAGCCAGGTGGCCAGCCGCTGGGGCAACATCACCGAATTCAAGGCTTTCGACCTGATCACCCCCAACGAGCGCGAGGCCCGCTTCGCCTTGGGCGACCAGGATTCCGGCATCCGGCCGCTGGCGGCGCAATTGTACGAGGCGGCGCAGTGCAAGACGCTGATCCTCAAGCTGGGCGACCGTGGTGTGCTGACCTGCCGTTCGCATGATCACGAAGCCCTGGATTCCTTCTTCGTGGTCGACAGCTTCGTTGACCGGGTGGTGGACGCCGTGGGCTCTGGCGACGCTTTGCTGGCCTATGCCACCTTGTCCATGCTGACCTCGGGCGATCAGATCATCGCCACCGTCATCGGCTCGATGGCGGCGGCGGTGGAATGCGAAGCCAACGGCAACATTCCGGTCCGCCCGGTGGATGTCCTGGCCAAGATCGACGCGGTCGAAGCCCGCGCCAACTACGAGGCCTAAAATGCGCGTGATTGTCGTCGGTCTGGGGATCCAAGGCCATAAGCGGCGCCGTTTCGCCGGCGCCGACTTTGTCGCGGCGGTGGATCCGGTCAACCCCGAGGCGCAGTACAAATCGGCCTATGACGTGCCTTTGGCCGATTACGACGGGGTCCTGGCCTGCATTCCCGACGAGCCGAAGGTCGAGCTGCTCAGCTATTTCTTGTCCAACGGCAAGCATGTGCTGGTGGAAAAGCCGCTGTGGGCGCCCCGCGACGAGGACATCATCGAGCTTGAACGCGTGGCCCGAGCCAAGAATGTGGTGTGCGCCACCGCCTATAACCACCGTTTCGAGCCTCATTTCCTGCGCATGAAGGAACTGATCTCGTCGGGGCGGCTGGGGCGCATCTATTCCTGCCGGATGTTCTATGGCAACGGCACCGCCCGGCTGGTGCGCGAATCCGCGTGGCGCGACCAGGGGGCGGGGGTGTTGCCCGACCTTGGCTCGCATCTGCTTGATACCTGCCGCTACTGGTTTGGGGATCTGACGGATTCCTTTCGTCTGCTGGCCTGCAACCGCTTCGAGAACCTGGCCCCCGACCATGTGGTGATCGGCTCCGAGGAGACCGGGCCGCGCATCGAGCTGGAAATGACGCTGTGCATGTGGCGAAACCACTTCACCTGCGACATCCTGGCCGAAAAGGGCACTGCCCATATCGAATCCCTGTGCAAATGGGGGCCTTCCACCTTCACCCTGCGCACCCGGATGCTGCCCTCAGGCCGGCCGCCTGAAGAGATGGTGACCTTGGTGCAGGAGGATCCGACCTGGGCGGTGGAATACGCACATTTCAAGCAGATGGTGGAGAACGGCGTACCCACCGATCTGTCCAATGACCTGTGGCTGCAGCGCACCTTGGGTCGTCTTTCCACGGAGGCAATGCGATGACTTTACCCGTGGTCGGATTTGCCGGTATGACCCATCTCGGCATTAATTCGGCGGCCGCGACCGCCGCCCGCGGCTTTCCGGTGCTGGGCTATGACTGCGATGCGGCGCTGATCCAGCGGCTGGCGCAGCACGATCTGCCCATCGTCGAGCCGGGCCTGGACGAATTGGTGGCGGCTAACCAGGACCGCCTGTCGTTTTCTTCCGACACCGCCGATCTGGCGCGTTGCGATATCGTCTATATCGCCGCCGACGTGCCCACCGACGACAACGCCAAGTCGGACCTGACGCCTATCCTGGCCCTTATCGACGCGGTGGCGAGCAAGCTTCAGCCCCATGCCGTCATGGTGGTGCTGTGTCAGGTACCACCGGGCTTCACCCGCTCGATCTCCTCGGTTCCGCACGACCGTCTGGTTTATCAGGTGGAAACGCTGGTTTTCGGCCGCGCCGTCGAGCGGGCCATGTATCCCGAGCGTTTCATCATCGGCTTGGCCGATCCGGCCCGCGGATTGCCGCCGAAGGTCGAGCAGGTGCTGCGGGCCTTCGACTGCCCGCTTCTGCCCATGTGTTACGAAAGCGCCGAACTGGCCAAGATCAGCATCAATTTCTGTCTGGTGGCCTCGGTGACGGTGGCCAACACCCTGGCCGAAGTGTCCGAAGCCATCGGCGCCGATTGGTCGGAAATCGTCCCGGCGCTCAAGCTGGACAAGCGCATCGGCCAGTTCGCCTATCTGGCTCCCGGCCTGGGCATTTCCGGTGGCAATCTGGAACGCGACCTGCACACGGTGCTGGACATCGCGGCGGTGAAAAAGACCGAAGTCGGCGTGGTCGAGGCGTGGATCGCCAACAGCCACTGGCGCAAGGACTGGCTGTTCCGCACCCTTGATCAGGTGGTGCTGAAAGCCAAGCCCGATGCCCGCATCGCGGTGCTGGGCCTAGCCTACAAGGAAAACACCCACTCCACCAAGAACTCGCCGTCCTTGCTGTTGCTGCGCCAGTTGGAAAGCCGCGAGGTCTGCGTTCACGATCCGGTGGTTCCTGCTTCGGTGGTGCCGTGGGCCCGCGGCGCCGAGACGGCCCTGGAGACCGCTCGCGGTGCCGACGTGCTGGTTATCGCCACGCCGTGGCCGGAATACCGCCAGTTGGACCCGGCGGAACTGGCCGGGGTGATGAACGGTCGTGTGATCATCGACCCCTATCGCATGGTGGATGGCGAGGGGGCGGCGAAGGCCGGCTTCGTCACGCATGTGCTGGGGCGGTCGGCGTCATCGCCGCAATGATTGAAATGACCTCCGGGCGGCGCTGACAAAGCGTCGCCCGGACGGATTGGTGCCGTTGTGGGCGGCCTGGAACGGGCTTGCCGTTGGTCTTGAGAGGTCTCGTGCTCAAACATCTCAACTCTTCCGCCATCGCCCCCACCCGCGTCGTGGTCATCGGTGCCGCCGGCTTCATTGGCGGTGCGCTGGTCGACCGGCTGACGCAGGCTGGTATCAAGACGCTGGCCCTGCGCCGCGCCGATGTGGACCTGTTGGCCGCCGATGCCGCCGACCGGCTGGCCGGCGTGCTGGCCGAGGGCGACGCGGTGTTCTGTGCCGCAGCCATGGCACCGTGCAAGAATTCTGTGATGCTGCGCGACAACATGACCATGGCCGCCGCCATGGTGTCGGCGCTGGGGCGCGTGCCGGTGGCCCATGTGGTCAACCTGAGCTCGGACGCGATCTATGGCGACGTGGCCGAGCCCATGAGCGAGGAAGCTTGGGCGGCGCCCAGCTCGTTGCACGGCGCCATGCATCTGGCCCGCGAATTGATGTTCAAGGCCGAGATCTCGGTGCCGCTGGCCATCTTGCGGCCGACCCTGGTCTATGGCGGGCGCGACCCGCATAACGGCTATGGCCCCAACCAGTTCCGCCGCAAGGCCAATCGCGGCGAAGAGATCGTCTTGTTCGGCGAGGGCGAGGAACGGCGTGACCATGTCTTCGTCGATGACGTGGTTGATTTGGCGTTTCGCATCCTGATGCAGCGCTCAACCGGAGAGCTGAACGCCGCCACCGGCACCGTCACCTCCTTCCGCGACATCGCCGATCTGGCGGTGCGTCTGTCCGGCCAGACCGTCTCGGTCAAGGGCAGCCAGCGCAAGGGGCCGATGCCCCATAACGGCTATCGCGCCTTTGATCCCGCCGCCACCTTGGCGGCCTTTCCCGATTTCCACTACACCGCCTTGGCGGATGGCATGGCCGCCGCCCAGCGTCAGGAGTTCCGCTGATGGCCGAAGTCGATCTGCTGCGCTCGTTGCCCAAGGCCAAGCGCAATATCGAAAAGCGGGCCGACGCCAAGGACCCGGCGGTGATTGCTATCGCCAAGCAATATGGCGAGATGTATTGGGACGGGCCGCGCGAATACGGCTATGGCGGCTATCGCTATGACGGCCGCTGGCGGGCGGTGGCGCGCGACATCATCGACCATTACCAGCTGCGACCGGGCATGCGGGTGCTGGACGTGGGCTGCGGCAAGGGCTTCCTGGTCAAGGACCTGATGTTGGAATGCCCCGGGCTTGAGGTGTTCGGCCTGGACGTTTCGCTGTACGCCCTGACCCATGCCCACGAAGAACTCAGCGGGCGTCTGCATCTGGGAACGGCGGAAAAGCTGCCTTTTCCCGACAAGGCCTTTGATTGCGTGCTGTCGCTCAACACCATCCACAATTTCCCGCGCGCCCGTGCGGTAAAGGCCATGGCCGAGATCGAGCGGGTGTCCAAGGGCGCGTCCTTCGTGGTGGTGGACAGCTACCTGACCGCCGAGCAAAAGGAAATTTTCGAAAGCTGGGTGCTGACCGCCGAGTTCCACGATTATCCCGAAGGCTGGCTGGCGGTGTTCGCCGAGGCCGGTTACACCGGTGATTGGAACTGGACCATCATCGAATGAGCGAGCACCATCTGATCGCCCAAAAGACGCCGCTGAAGGCGTCGAACGCCTGCGCCGCGCTGTTGGTGCTGGAGAATGGGCGTTACCTGATGCAGCTGCGTGACAACAAACCGGGCATCTGGTATCCCGATCACTGGGGGTTGTTCGGCGGCGGCGTCGAGGATGGCGAGGATTCCCAAGAAGCCTTGATCCGGGAATTGAACGAGGAATTGGGCTTCGTGCCTCGTCAGCTCCGCTATTTCTCACGGTTCCATTTTGATTTCGCCCCGCTCGGCATGCCGGTGCTGTGGCGCGATTTCTACGAGGTTCCCGTGACCGAGGCCGAGGTGGCGCAGATGCGCCTGGGCGAGGGGAGCGGGCTTGAAGCCGTGTCGATTGGTGACCTTTTGCTGAACCGCAAGGTCACCCCTTACGATTCTTTCGCCCTGTGGATGCATCATTCCGCCGGGCTTGGACTATATTCACCTAACCTTCCGCGAGCGGAGCACAAGCAATGAGCAAGACATACTGCGTTCTGGGTGGCGGCGGCAGTTTCGGCATTCACACTGCTCTTTACCTGCTCGACCACGCCAATCCCAAGAAGGTGATCGGCGTGGGCCGTAATCCCTTGCGCACCGGTGCCTTCTCGTTGGGCATCGAAAAGCGCGAAGGTTACGAATACCACGCCCGTCACATCACCCACGAGCTGGATCTGCTGCTCGAACTGCTCGACCGCGAGAAGCCCGAGGTGATCATCAATTACGCGGCCCAGGGTGAAGGCGCCGTGTCGTGGAAGCATTCGTGGCGCTTCTTCGAAACCAACAGCATGGCCCTGGCCAAGCTGACCGAGGAACTGATGAAGCGCGACTGGCTCGAGCGCTTCATCCAGATCGGCACCTCGGAAATGTACGGCTCGGTCGACCACCCGGTGACCGAAGACGAGCCGATCAAGCCCAGCTCGCCCTATGCCGCCTCGAAGGTGGCTTTCGACATGTATCTGATGTCGGTGAGCCGCTTCATGAAGTTCCCCATGAACATCATCCGTCCGTCCAACGCCTATTGCCCCGGCCAGTTGCTGCACCGGGTCATCCCCAAGGCGGTGTGGTGCGGCCTGAAGGGCGTCAAGCTGCCGCTGCATGGTGGTGGCCGGGCCGAGAAGTCCTATATCCACGCCCGCGACCTTGGCCGCGCCATCCATCTGGTGGCCGAAAAGGCGCCCTTGGGCACCATCTACAATGCCGGTTCGGCCCAGCCGACCTCGATCCGCGAAGTGGTCGAGCGCAGCGCGGCGGCGTTGGGCATGCCCTTCGAGCAGCTTTGTGAAATGACCGGTGACCGCTTGGGCCAGGATTCGCGCTATTGGCTGGATTCGTCGGCGATCAAGCGCGATGTGGGTTGGGAGCCGATGATCGGCTGGGACGAAGGCCTGGCCGAGATGGTGGCCTGGGGTCATGAATATTGGGATCAGATCAAGGATCTGCCCACCGACTACGTGCTGCGGGCCTGATCGTCCATGCTGCGCAATACCCGGGAGGCGGACGAAGCCTTGCGGCGGTGCCTGAACTGGCGCCGCCGTATTCTGGCCGTGTCGCAGCAGGTTTCCGCCCTGCATGTGGCGCCGGCCTTTTCGTGCATCGAGATGGTCGATGCCGTCTATTTCGGCCTGATGCGCAATGGTCCCGATGGCCGACCGATGGATGCCTTCGTCATGTCCAAGGGACATGGCGTGATGGCCCAGTATGTGATGCTGGAACATCTGGGCATTCTGACGCGCGGCGATCTTGACGATTATTGCACCGCGCGCGGCAAGCTGGGGGCGCATCCCGATTACGGCACGCCGGGGATCGAGGCGTCCACCGGCTCTCTGGGGCACGGGCTTGGCTTGGCCTGCGGCATGGCTTATGCCGACCGCATCCAAGGAAGCGACCGGGTGACCTATTGCATGCTGGGCGATGGCGAGATGCAGGAAGGCTCGGTGTGGGAAGCCATCATGATGGCTCCCAATCTTGGGCTTTCCAATTTGGTGGCCTTTTGCGACTTCAACGACTTCCAGGGATTGGGCCGGACCCGCGAGACCCACCCGCACTTCTATCCGCTGGCTGAAAAGCTGGAAAGTTTCGGCTGGGAGGCCATCGATCTTGATGGCCATGACTGGCCGACGGTGGTCGAGGCGGTGCGCAACCGCCAGGGCAACAAGCCGCTGATGGTGATCGGCCGTACGGTGAAGGGCAAGGGAGTGTCCTATATGGAAAACGTCGCCATCTGGCACTACCGCTCGCCCAACCAGACCGAATACCAACAGGCGCTGGACGAATTGGCGGCGGCCGAAGCGGGGATCCCGGCATGAGGAACACCTTCGCCGATACGTTCTACGAGGCCGGAAAGACCGATAGCCGTCTGGCTATTGTGGTGGCCGATATTTCGCCGGCCGGCTCGATCGCTAAATTCCGCGAGGATTTCCCCCGCCGCTTCATCAATACCGGTGTGGCGGAACAGGTGATGATCGGTCTGACGGCGGGGATGGCCCAACGCGGCCTTCGTCCCTTCGCCTATACCATCGCCACCTTTGCCTTGTTCCGTCCGTACGAGATGATCCGCGACGACCTTTGCTACCAGAACCTGCCAGTGACGGTGGTCGGGATCGGCGGCGGCGTGACCTATTCGACGCTGGGGGCGACCCACCACGCCCAAGAAGATATCGGGCTGGCCTGCGGCTTGCCCAACATGACCGTGATCGCGCCGTGCGATCCCGCCGAGGTTCTGGCCGCCACCAAATGGTGCGTCACCCAAGAGCGCGGGCCGGTCTATCTGCGGCTGGCCAAGGCCGGCGAGCCGCAGCTCACCACCGACGCGGTGGAACCATGGGAATTCGGGCGATTGCGCCATCTGCGCCGCGGGACGGATGTCTGCATCATCTCCTATGGCCCGATCCTGAAGATGGGGCTGGAGCTGGCGGCAGAGCTGGAGGCGCGCGGCCAATCGGTCGGCGTCGCCTCGTGCCACACCCTAAAGCCGCTCGACCGCGAGGGCATCATCCAGGCGTTGCAGGGGCATCGTCAGGTGATCGTCATCGAGGAAACCACCCCCAACGGTGCCCTGGGCCAGCAGGTCAAGGCCCTGGCTTGGGAATGCGGGGCCCGCTGCCGTCTGGACACCTTCGCTCTCGACGACGCGTTCCACCACGTTTACGGTAACCACGCCGAGCTGCTGGCGGCGCATGGGCTTTCTACCGCCGCCATGCTGGAGCGCATCACGAAGACCTGAGGTCGCGGCTGTATCGTTCCAGGGCGTCTCGGGTCGTCGTGGGACGATAGCCGAAAGCCTCGGCGGCGCGATTGCACAGAGTAAAGCTTGGCCGATGGCTGGGGTCGACCTGAATTTCAGAGAAAGACCCCAGCCTGTCGCGGAACGTATGCACCACCTCGCCGACGGTCAGAGGCGTGCCGGCGCCGATGGGAAAGGCTGATGCCCCCTGCAATTCCGCGGCCGTCAGATCGGCCAGGAAAACGGCAAGATCCTCGGCGTGCAGGATGTTGTTGAACGGGGCATCGGGATTGAAGATCGTGACAGGCTGATTGGCTGACAGCTTCTGCGCGAGGCCACTGAGCCAGATGCGGTCAGCCCCCCGTCCGACAATCCCCGGCAGCCGGATTGCGATGCTGGGCAGGGTGCCCGCCACGCCATCCAGGAGACATTCGCCCACACGTTTGGTGATCCCGTACAGGGCCGGATTGACGATGTCTGTCGTCGGCGAGACTGTCGTGTCCGATATGGTTCCGTGCACCGAGAGGCTCGAGGTGAAGAGGAACCGTCGGGCCGCCCGTGCCAGTGCCCAGTCGATGGTCAATTGGGTGGCGGTAATGTTGTCGCGCACCAGTCCAGCCGCATCCGGCGGAACGTTCGGTTTGGGAGACGTGGCGGCGACGTGCAGCACGGCCTCAACCTCTCCGGGGATGGAGGCGAGGAAGCTCGGGTCATCCAACGCGCCCCGGCGAACGTCCACGTTGTCGGGAAAGGGCGGGGGATTGTCCGTGCGCACGGTGGCGATAATGCGCCGGCGCGGCGCGTCCGGAGCGGCGTACCGCTTTGCCAACTCGCGCACGACATGGCGACCGATGAACGAGGACGCCCCGGTGACGACGATCAGCGGCGCTTCCGTCATGGCGCGTCACTTTCCGAAGGAAGCGATTTCACCATGGGCGCGAGTTCGAAGAAAATGCAATTCGCTCCGGCATAGGCACGCTGTTTGACAAACCGCGTCTTCAGCGCCACGAACGGAAGCGAGGCGGCCACGGAAAGGGCGGCCAGCAACAGGTAGAACGCCGAAGCCAGTCCCCCGGTCGCCGCCGAGGCAGCCGACTTGATCTTCACCAGATGAAGAATCGCCTGCGACAGTAGTCTTGCGGTCAACAATTCCAGCGGGTGGCCGCTGAAGGTGACCTTCCCCTGCAAGGTCCCGTTTTGCATGATGCGCTGTACGGGTTGAAGGCTATCTTCGTGCGCCAGGACGAACGCGGAGAGTTCTCCGGCGTAGCAAACCCCCAATTGGCATTGGCGCGGAAGCCGTGTTTCCAGGAACTTGATCAGTGCCGGATGTTCCAACAAGGAGCGGTCGGGCACATAAATGAAGATGCACTCGGCTTGGGCCATATCCTCCATCAGCTGGTCGCCGACGGCAGTCCTCTTTTCCTTATCGATCTCAAGCAAGGTGTCAAGCTGCAGGAGCCGGTAGGTCTTTTGAGTGGCATCGTTTTCGGGGACATACCAAGTGTTCCCCCCGGCATCGAGCAACAGGACAAGCTTGCGGGCCGTTTGATGACGCGCGAAGAAGGACAAAATCGGGTCAAACTGCACCCGGAACGGGTGAAACCAGCGCGGCTTTGGAGCCGTGCCGAACAGCATATTATAGACCCGATGGGGCAGCGATCGGTCAGCCTTCAGGGACGGGACCGGTGTAATGGGGGCCGCAAGGGTCGGGCGTTGCGGCGAAGTGTCGCTGGCCGCCGATTTCTGCCGTGACAGGGCTTGCTGCTCGGCGGCAAGGGCTGCCTTCCAGTACGGATGGTCGCGATAGGGCTGCGGCTTCATCTGCCGCGCCATGCGCTGGGCCTGTCGCGCGGATTCGGCGGCGGTGCGACGGTCTCCGTCGGTCAGCTCGTCAGCGTGAATGGTGACGATGGGCTGTCCCAGTACGATATGTTGGGGGGTCACCCAGTTGGAAAAGAATGCGATGCATTCGTCCTCGGTCATGTGACCGCAGCGCAGCTCGTCTTTCATCCACCTTTCGGCCTGCGGCTCAATCAACAAGAACTCATCAGAATCTTGGATGACGGTGATTTCTTGTCCCGGGCAAAAAGCCTCGGAGATGCAATAGTCAATAAAGCAGGTCGGTTCTGTGGGAATGGCCGTCGGCTTAAAGCATATGTTCGCCATCAGAAAGGCGGAGATATGCATAACCTCCGGCCGTTCTTGCCAATAGAACTGATACGGCCTCAGGAGATAAGAAAACTGATGTGTCAGGCGCTGCGCCAGTACGGTGGCGTGGATATTTTTCAAGGCGATCGCCGCCAGTTCCCGCGACCCGATGGACAGAACCGTACTGTCTTGCTCACGCCGATCGGCAATATCTTCAAAGAATTGCTGCGTGTTGACGCGCAATCCCGGGCTGAACAACAAGCTCTTACCCTGTTCCAGGTATTTCAGGACGGAAAGCAGGGATCCATTCGATATGACGGTGTCGACGTTAAAGAAGAAGTAATGATAATCCCTCGCGCTATCGGCGTACTTGATGATGGAATCGAAGTACGCACGGGTAAGGATCATGCCGTAATTGTTTGAGAAATATTTATCGATATAGAGGAAGTCGATGTTGGCATACTTCGACAGCTTAATGACGGCCTCAGCGCTTTCGATGTCAGGGCGAGATGCTGCCTGCGTTACAAAAATAAACTCAACCTTCATTCCCCCGGAAACGGCGGGGATGTTGTTCGGGGCAAGCAGCGACGGGATCATGACCCGAGTCATCAGGTCGATATACGCCCGTCCCCAAACCGGAACGACGAAGCGAGCTAGGATGGGGCCTGCAGTCATACCTGTGCTTCCAAAGGAATTAGTGGAAATAGGTGAAGCCATCGCTGGTCTTGTCCAGGATGACGGACCGAGCCGGCACGATCACCGCGCCATCCGCAAGATCCTGGCTGACGAAGCTGGCCGCCCCAACAAGGGCGTGGGCGCCGATCCGGATTTTGGATCGCACCGAGGCGCTCATTCCGATAAAGGCATTGTCACCGATGGTGACGGTACCGCCGACGGCGGCACGGGGGCCGACATAGATGCGATCGCCCAGCACCGAATGATGGCCGATATAGCAACCGGCCCACAGCACCACATCGTCACCGATTTTGGTGCACGGCTCGACGACGACGCCCTGCATGGCAATGAGATTGCTGCCATATCTGAGATCGGCCGAGAGGTCCGCGCTTGGATGCACGAAGCCCGGCAGGATATAGCCTGATTCGCGGCAAAAGGCCGAAACCCGTCCGCGAACCCGGTTCATGTGGTTGTAGCCGATGCTGTTGACGACGCAGTGGGATGATGGCGGATACAGGACCACCATGTCCTCCAGCGCGATCACCGGGCGCCCCAGCATGGTGGGTTCCTTGATGTGATCACGGTCTACAGCAAAGGCTACCACCGTTCCCATGGACTCGCCCTCGATAACGGAGGCGATGACCTCGGCATTGAGGCCTGTCCCCGCCACGACGATGGGGTGTTCGTAGCGGGGCATCGGCCTCACTCCTGCATTATTAACGCTTCGGTCCGACGCAAACGGTGAAGAGGTACTGGCACATGGGCACGAAGCCGGTGTGCAGAACCTCATCGTTCATGCCGAACAGGAAGACCGTGTTGAAATACTTCTGGCAGAACGCCTTGAAGGGCAGTCCGCTCATGCAATTGATGTGGCCCGCCGCCGCCGCCTTCGAGGCGTATTGCTGGGATTCCAGCGACGGGATGCCCAGAATCAGCGTGGCGTGCTCGCTCAGGCTGCTGACGATGTTGCTGATGAAGCGGTCTGCCTGGGTGGGGTCGATGTGTTCGAAAACATCCAGGGCGAAGGCGCCGTCGAAGGTTCCCTCGAACGGCCCCTGGATCATGTCATGACCCTGGAACGTCGCGTTGGGGATGACCGGCTGCATACCCTTTTGCGCCGCTTCGATATGCGGCTTGTAGAAGTCGATCGCCGTGATCTGCTTGACGGTCTTGGAGACGCACAGGGTTCCAAGGCCCTCTTGGCAGCCGATCTCAAGGACGGACTGGCAGCCATCCAGCATCTTCGAGACGAACTTGTGGCGGGAGATCAGGAAGCCAAAGCGCTTCGGATCTTCGAGCAAGCCACGAATGTTGTACGGGCCCATCTGAAACTTTTCAATGAGGCTGTCGTCATTGAAGGTCTCTTGGTAGATGTAGGTATCCTTGGCGAGTTCAGAGGAACCTTCGCCGTAGAACTTTTCCCATCCTTTATTCAATTTTGCCCCCGCATCGTTGTGATGCCTCTTGGGCATCGATGAAGTTCAATTCAGTTCACGGTTCGCCGCGATGGTCGCCGATCGGCGACGCCATCTCGTGCGATTCTTGCGCCACACGCGCCTCCATGGTGGTGAAGGCGGAGCAAAGTGCATCGAAGTCGTCGTTCAGGTCCCAAAAAATATGCTGCTGGTCGCTAAAGAACGGCGGCTGATGACCAGGCTCGAAGCCATGCTGGCGAAGCAACGCTGTTGAGGATTGCGACACGCTTTCGACGACTTGTTTGACGATGCTCAGTGGTGAGGACGAGAACATCGCCACGATCAGTGGGCCATTATTCACGCCCAGATTCATAAACGCCTGGGTGTATAAGGCCAGACGCAGCCTTATGTCAAGGGTGGCCTCTGGAAAAACGAAAGCCGGTACGTCTTCTGGCAATGTAAAACTGGCCGCATATTCTGTATCTTGGATAAAGACAATGGCATAGCGTTTTTGATCTAGCCATTTTGCAAAAGATATCCAGGCCAAAATGTCGCTATTCCTTTCTGAGCCATAGCGAGATTGGCGTAGAGTTATTGTTATCAGTCGGCGGCCATTGACCTTTTGCTTGAGCCACTCCTTGACATAATGGCTGGCGCCGTCTGGTGGTTGTAGAATGTGGGTATCAATTCCCAAATAGGATTGTTCGAAGACATAGGTCCGCCCGTAATCCCTGTTCGGCAGCAGGTGGACGCAGCGACGTGGAAACGTATGCCACGCGAAGATGGTTGCCAGGATCCGGGCGATTGTCTGACTTTGCAGAATCGATACCGAGGGGGCATGCGGCAACAATTGGCACAACGCCACAATGATATTGTTGAACCGCCAGCGGATATCCTCTGGTGAGAACAGGTGATTGTATTCGCCTGATTCGCCCCAGGCGCGCCATTTCGCAGGGGTAATCAGGATAACGTGAATTCCGTCCAGCCGGCGGCGGCGGCGCTCAAGCTCCGCTGCCACAAGAAACCAGGCAAAATCATAGGTGATGGGATTAACGTTGGCGTCATAAAGGACGACCAAATTGCGTCTGGAGCCGGCCAGCAGGGCGATGGGCGAGAACACCAGCTTGATGGCCAGCTCGATCGTCCAGGCGATCCACCGCGCCACCGCAACGATCCTGCGCCGCGTTTTGGTTCCCTGAACGGCTATGGCCAGCCAAATGCGGTTAAAGGTCACGACCGATCACCCCGCGCAAACGTTCGGCCCATATGGCATAGGCTTCGTCGGTGAGCTTGATGCCATCATAGGTGTAGCACGCCCTTAACCCTTCGCTGTCGCCCGACAGGTCGGCGTTAAGATCGATGAAACTGGCGCCGATCTCTTTGGCATACCCTTCCAGGCGGGCGTTGAGGGCCCGGATGTGGGGATTGGGGTAACTGCCCCGGAGTTGGTCGTTAACCTGCAACGCCGCCATGATCGTCACATCGGCGCCATGTCTGCGAATCGTCGACACGATGGTGTCGAAGTTCCGCATCGTCGCGTCTAAATCCTCTGTGGTGGCGCAGCGATATCCCACAGACTCGAAGTCTTTTGCCCCCAACATGACGACGGCCCGTGGCGCCCCAAGTACCGCCATGGATTCGATGTAGCGCAACGCGCCCCAGGTCGTCTCTCCCATCATCGCGCCGTTATAGATTCTCGCGCCGGGAAAATAGCGCTCCCAATCACCGCCATAGACCAGAGAGTCGCCGATGAAGAGGAGATCGTAGCTGGGTGCCACCGCATCTGGGCGAGTGGGGGCTTCTTCGAAGGCACCGGTGGACCGTCGAAGTAGGCGCCGTGTGCTCCCGGCCAACCTACGGAGCGGATTGTAGGGAAACAAATGATTGCGGATGGTCAGCGCGCCCCACACGAAGCCAATGCACAAGGCGGCTGGGCCAAGAAGCCAACTCACGCTGTCGCCTCCACGGCGGCACGGATCGGCTTTCTCGGTCGGATAACCACCGTATCCGGGCGCTGAAGCCTGAATGCCGATTTCCGGCCCTTCCAGGCTGCCTCGCTCATCTCCATGAAATCAGCGAGGCGTTGCGAGCGGATGGTGAAGGAGCGGGTCCGCGTATCCCACCTAGCCACATCCTCGGCCCTGTCGGCCGAGAGGGTGAAGGCGCGAATCTCGTCGTCCAGAACCTCACAAAAATAGCTGGCCATTTGACTTGGCCACGCCAATTCGGGCGGGAGGTTCGGAAGTTTCTCCACGAACGGCGTTTGCAAGAGGGCATTCGTCTGCTGTGGCTGCAACTGGGACCCCACAAAGCTCGCCAGTTCGGAAAAGCGCGACGAAATCTCGGCGTAATCCACGAACCGGGTAGCCTTCCTCTCCTTCATGAAGGAGGCGAGGTAAACATCGTGGATGAAATAGGTCAGGATCTCTTCCATAAAATGGGAAAGGCTCATGACCTGGACCTGGGACTTCCGGAGAAGGCGGTCCAGCAGGAATAGCCGGAGGCGCCCCCATTGGATGAGAACGAGCTGAGGCGGCCGGTGGTCGGCATTCTGGCCGGCAATCTGATCCCGCATGGTCCAATCCAGGCTCTGGCCTTCATTCTTCTGCGCGCGTTCCGACAGGCGATGGATGGCGCCACGGGCATTGAAGGACAGAAAAACTTCCAGATAGGAGCGACGCAGGTGGATGAGTGGCGCTTCGGCGGGAATCGCCCTGAAAATATGCCCGTAGATCTCGGGTTCCAGGAGACACTGGGGATCGAACACCATCTTGGATCCGCAGGCGCGGATCTCGTGGGTGGTGAATTTGGGGTCGGGACCGATTTTTTCTTCCAGCAGGGCGGGAAGGCTCGAGGTGGTGTGATCGACGATGAAATGATGCGGCGACGGCTTGAACCCGATGGGGCGCCATTTGAGCTCGCCGCGCGTCAGCAGGTCGTCGCAATCGTTCAAGAGGCTGGAGAGCCAGGTGGAGCCCGTCCGCCCATTGGACAAGATAAAGAAGCTGTCCCTCATGCCGGAGAAACCTGTTGGAATTCAATCATCTGCCGGAACATGGTGTCCTCCATCAACAGTTGATTGGGGGTGCCGAATTCGACGACGCGGCCGTTTTCCAGCACGGCCACGGCATCCGCCTTGCGCACGGTTGACATGCGGTGGGCAATGACAATCAGGGTCGTCGTTCCATGCAGGTTGGTGATGGTTTCCTGCACCACCGCCTCACTGAACGCATCCAACTGGCTTGTGCTTTCGTCCAGGATCAGAATCTGCTTGGGCCGGATCAGGGCGCGCGCCAAGGCGATGCGTTGACGCTGACCGCCGGACAGCCGGCTGCCGCCTTCCTGGATGACGGTGTCCAGCCCCTGTTCCAATTCCTCCACAAACTGGTCGGCCTTGGCCTTTTTCAAAGCCTCCCAAATCTCTGCTTCGGTCGCGTCGGGTTGGACGAACAGGAAGTTATTTTTGAGGGTATCGTTGAACAGGATCGTGTCCTGGCTTACCAAGCCGACGTTTTCAGCGAAAGACTTGCGGCTGAATTCACTGATGTTGACGCCGCCAATACTGATTTGTCCGGCCGAGGTCGGATAAAGCCGCATGATAAGGTTGGCCAGGGTCGACTTTCCGGCCCCCGATTCGCCAACCAACGCCAACATCGAGCCGCTGGGAATGGACAGGTTGATGTCTTGCAGTATCGGTGTGTCCGCAAAGCCAAAGTTAAGCCCGCTTATGCTGATATCAAAGCTGGGGCTTTTACCAAGGTCGCGGTCTCCGAAGCTCAGCTGTGAGCGCGAGCACAGCTCAAAGAACATCTTAACTTTTTGTAGGGCCGGCCATAATTGCGCGATGGTGATGCGAACGCCATAAAGTCCGGTTGCTGGCCCCAGCATTCGGTAGAACACCACGACGAACAAGATGATCGACCCAAGCCAGTCGGTTTCCTTGCCGCTGAACAAACTGTCGCCAAAAAACAGGAGAGAGGCCACGAAAAGGCCGCTCGCTACCGTCGTAATCGGCTGCATGATTGAGGACGCAGTGATGGCCTTGTAATGAAATTTGACAAACGTATGGAGCTTGCCTGCGACCCACTCCTCCATCCGGTCTTCTCCAGCCACCGTCTGGACCAGACGCATGCCGGAAATCATCTGAAGGCCTGCCTGTTGGTATGAGGTGGCCGCGTCAGTAATCTGGCGGCCGATTCGGCCCTGACGGTCCGTCATCCAGCGTGTCGTCAGCCAAAGAACCACGACAAACAGCAGGGTCAACATTACAGCATAAGGAGACATGGCGAACATGATGCCGCCATATAACGCAAGGAGAAGGGCTTGCGTGATGCTTGATGCGACGGACATCACAATGGAGCAGAGCTGGTCAATGAAGCGGTAATATACGCTCGTCCATGCGCCCGTATCATACTGCATTAGATTAATTAAATTAGAGCGAAGGTGCATTTTAAGAAGGCTTCGGACGGCACCAGCCTTCATCATGACCGGAATATATCCGCCAACGATGCCGGATATGAAGACAAAAGTTGATTTGAGTATTGCGACAAATAATACGAACAGCGCTACTTTTTTAATGTCGATAACGCCGGCGTCATTTTTTAATAGATCAAAGAACGGAGAAAGAAAGGAGTCGGATCCGTGAAGGGGGTCGGATCCAAGAAATTGTAGAATGGGGACGATTGATATGAGGCCAATGGCCTCTAACGCAGTTATGAGGATGGACAGCGCAATTGACAGAACGAAGTAGAAATTCACATGTCGCACCGACCTGATGGTGCGGATCATAAATTGTATTTCTTCAATGAGTTTACTGTTTTTGTCGTTCATCCGAAAAATCATTCTGCATTCTTTCTTCGTCAATGTGTGCGAGCGCATACTATTGCGAATAATTTTAAGCGGTATGCCTGGCAGGGGCCTGGGGAGTGTCTTCGGAAAGCCTGCGCAGGATGTTTTTACTCGATGGTCCTGACGGATCCCCATCCAGCCCGTGCTTTGATCGGGATCATCTTCCGGCGCTATGGGGCCGACGCGGGCCGCGTTTTCACCGGGGGACGGGTTTCCGCGGAAGTCGCCGCGCCGAAGATCATTCGTTCGACCGCGTCTCGACCCAAGGCTTGGGCTCTGGCGACGGCCTGTTAGAAAAACTTCCGGACAACGTCATTCCATTGGGATTCCTTATGGTTAAGGCGGCGGGACCATAACACAATCCAGCAACGCGAGCCAAGATGCCGCAATCTGTTGGGGGGAATGGTGCTGCCCATAGGTGGCTGCGTTTTCGCCCAATCGGATGCGCAGTGTCGCGTCGCCGGCCAGTCGGGCGATGGCTGCGCCCAAGTCTTCGGGCGCGACCAAGATACCGTTGACGCCATCCTCGATCATCTCGGCCGGTCCGGTCGGGCAATCGACGGCCACGCACGGGCAGCCTGCCGCCATGGCCTCGGCCAGGGCGTTGGGAAAGCCTTCGAAACGCGACGACAGGACGAACAGGCCGCAAGACGCATAAAGCGGGGCAAGATCGGCGACCACTCCGGGCAGCTGGATCTGTGGCGAGGCTTGCGCCAGGGCTTCCAGACGGGGCCGCTCCGGACCCTCGCCAGCGATGCACAAGGTCCAACCCTGTGGCAAGCCGGCCTTGATCAGCCGATCAAATCCCTTTTGTGGCACCAGACGGCCGACGGCCAGAATGGAATTGCCCCGCTCGGCCTTGGGATGCGTGGGGGCGACCACCGGATTGGCAATCACCGCCACCGGCAACCGCGACCAGGGTTGCATCATGGCGGCCATGGCCCGGGTCGGGGCGACAAGACGGGCGGCGAAGGGGTAGGTGAGGCGGCGCAACAGACGCCAATGGCGGCTCAGCGGTTGCAAGGTGGGGGCCACCCGCTCGCTGGCGACCACCGGGATGGCGGTGCCGCGCGTGGCGAGCAACGTCAGCACATTGGCCTGATCGATGAACGACACCACCACGTCGGGCGCCAGTGCGCGCAAGGCGGCGCGCAGGGTACGAACCCGCTTGAAATTGGCGCTGATCGCGTCGAAAGTCCCGCGGGACTCGCCCTGCAGCCCCAAGGGGCGGTGGACGGCCAGGGGGGGGACGTTGTGGAAGGGCGGGCGCGAGCCGTCGTCCAGGGTCAGCAGCGTCACCGCGTGACCGGAATCGGCCCATGCCCCGGCCAACAGCGTGGCGACCCGTTCGGCACCACCCGGGCCAATTTCGGGCAGGACGAAGGCGATCTTCACGACGCGGCCCACCGCCGTCGCCAGGATTCCAGCATCAGGATATCCCACAGCGGGTACTGCCAGTTCCGGGTACCGGACAGATGTTCGGACCACAGCTTGGCCACGGGGGCGGGATCAACCAATTCGGTGTGGCGGAGCAGGTCTTCGGCCCAGTCCCGCAACGGCCCCACCAGCCAGGCGCCGATGGGAACGCCAAATCCCATCTTGGGGCGGTCGATCAGGGCCGGCGGCACGTGGCGGTACAGCACCTGGCGCAGGATCCACTTGCCCTGTCCGTCACGGACCTTCATGGACAACGGAAGCGTCCAGGCGAATTCCACCAGGCGGTGGTCGAGCAGCGGCACCCGGGCTTCAAGCGATACCGCCATGGTGGCGCGGTCGACCTTGGTCAGGATGTCGTCGGGCAGATAGGTCAGGGTGTCGGCGGCCTGCATGCGGCCGACGCTGTCCGGAAAATCCCGTTCCAGGGCCGGGTCCCACAGCAAGCCCTTGGGTTCGTGTCCGCCCGGCACCACCGCGTCGGGGTCCGGCCAATGGCTGACCAGACGCCGGTAGGACGCCATCTCGTCCAGGGACAGCACCTCGGCCAATTTGTGCGCCTTGTCGCCCAATTGCGGAAGGCGGTGCCGCTTTGGCATCAGCCGTGCCACGTTGTCCCACATTCCCGGCGAGGGCAGGCGCAGGCCGGCGGCCAAGGCGTTACGGATGGGGCGGGGCACCCGGCCGATGGTCTTCTTCAGCCGCATGGAACAGAAATAGCGGTTGTAGCCGGCGAACAATTCGTCGCCGCCATCCCCCGACAGGGCCACGCTGACGTGTTTCTTGGTGAGTTCGGCCAAAAGCCGGGTCGGGATCTGGGACGAATCGGCGAAGGGTTCGTCCCAGCTTTCGCACAGGCCGGGGACCAGATCCAGCGCATGGCTTGGGGACACGCGCAATTCGGTATGTTCGGTCCCCAAATGGCGGGCGACGGCGGCGGCATGGGCCGATTCGTCGAAGCCGGCCTCGTTGAAGCCGATCGAGAAGGTTTGCACCCGCGCCCCGGTCTTGGCGCGCATCAGCGCCACCACCATGGAGGAATCGACGCCACCCGACAGGAAGGCGCCCAAGGCGACGTCCGAGACCATCTGGCGCTGCACCGAATCGGTCAGCAAGGCTTCGAGCTGATCGATGGCCTCGGCTTCCGAGAGGTGGGCCGGTTCGGCCGCGGCCATCATGCGATAGCCGTCCCAATAGACCGATTTGGTCACGTTGCCGTCGGCACCGACGCTGAGCAGCCGGCCCGGCTCCAGCTTGGTGACACCGCGATAGATGGTGAAGGGGGCGGGAACGTAATTGTGACGCAGGAACGCCGAAACCGCATCCCTGTCGACTTGCGGCGTCCACCCCGTCGCGGCGCGCAAGGCCTTGAGTTCCGAGCCGAACAGCAGACGCTGGCCGGTCATGGCCCAATAGAGCGGCTTGATCCCCAAGCGGTCGCGGCCCAGCCACAGGCGCCGTTCCGCGCGGTCCCAGGCGGCGAAGGCGAACATGCCGTTGAAGCGCCGGATCGTCGCTTCGACCCCCCAGACGGCGAATCCCTCGGCCAGCACCTCGGTGTCGGAATGGCCTCGGAAATGCAGGCCCCGGCCTTCCAATTCGCTCCGCAATTCCTGGGCGTTATAGCCTTCGCCATTGTAAACAAGCACGAAGCGGCCGTCGCTCGACAGCATGGGCTGGGCCCCGCTGGGCGAAAGGTCCAGAATGGACAACCGGCGATGGCCCAGGGCGACGCCGGCGGCGTCGTCCACCCACACCGCTCCGGCATCCGGGCCGCGATGGGCCAAAGTGGCCGTCATGGCCTGGGCCTCACGCTCAAGCGTTTCGGCCGTGCCGCCAGCGAATTGCCACAGGCCGGTGATGCCGCACATCCGTTAGTCCCCCCTCTTGCCCAACAGGCTAGCCCATAGCATTTCATGGCGGGTGACGGAAACCGGTGAAGCGAATTCAGCTTCCATGCGCCGCCGGGCCGCTATGCCCAATTCATCACGGCGGCTGGCGGCCTGGGCGATGGCCGAGGCCAGCGCCGCAACGTCGCCCGAGGGCACCACCAGCCCAGCTTCCCCCACCAGGCGTTTGGCGTCACCAATGTCGGTGACCACGCAGGCTAGGCCCGAGGACATGGCCTCGGCCACCACGTTGGGGAAGCCCTCGCCGAAGCGCGAGGCCGAGACGAAGACATCGAGTGCCGCGTAGAAACCCGCCATGTCCTCGACCTGCCCCAATCCGCCGGGCATATCCTCGGTGCCATGGCCGGCCATGACGAAGGTGAAGTCCGGCCTCGCCAATTTGGCAGCGGCCAGGAAGGCATCATGATCCTTCATGGGGTCGCGCCGCGCCGCCATTCCCACCAGCATCGTGGACGGGGCGATGCCCAGGCGAAGCCGCCACGCGGCGCGGGCGGCCGGGTCGGGATGGAAGCGGGCGGTATCCACGTCGTTGTCGATCAGCGCCCAGGCGCGCGGGGCATAGCCCTGCGCCTTGTGCCAGTCGATGCCCGCCTGGGAATTGGAGATCACCACCTGGGGCCGGCGGGACAGACGCGCCAGCAGACCGACCAGGCGGCCATAGCGCGCCTTGTCCATATTCGAGCAGCGCAGGCTCCAGATCAGGCGGCGGCAGTCGGAAAAAAAGGCGGCCAGGGTGCCCAGCAGGTCCGCATGGTACAGCCAGGTCTGGATCAGGGCCGGGCGCAAGCGGCGCAACAGGCGGATCAGACGGGGAAGGGCGAGGAGGGCGCGTGGGCCCGCAGGCAAGTCCAGGGTGACCACCTCGATCCCGTCGCGGCGCAGCTTCTCGGCAAATTTGCCGCCCCCGGTCAACGAGATCACCACATGGCGGAAGGCCTTAGAGCTTTGCACCAGCCGGGCCAGCATGTGCTCGGCGCCGCCACTGCCCAGGCCGGTGATCAGATGAACCACCAGCGGGCGCTCAAGGGCCTGCAACACCGCCAGGGTCTTTGCCGTCAGGGCCGCCACCGAAAAATGCTGTTCGATCCGGGCGCGTCCCTCCGTGGGCGAGGTGGCAAGGTCCAGGCAGGCCTGGGCCAAAGCCGATGCATCGCCGGCGGGAACCACCCGTTGCGCCACAAGCGCCGAATCCCCCACATCGGTGGCGACACAAGGCACGCCACAGGCCATCATCTCGGCCAGGGCATTGGGAAAACCCTCGCCAAAGCGCGAGGCCAGCACGCCCACATCCAGGGCCGCCATCCACCGCTCGACCTGAGCCAGCGGCCCGACCACATGCAGCGGCGCCCCCAACTCGGCGGACAGGGATTGGGTGCCGTTGCCGGCCAGGGTAAAGGCGATATTGCGGTGGCGTTCCGCCATCTGGCGGGCGGCGGCGAAAAAGGTGTCGTGATCCTTCATGGGGTCACGGCGGGCCGCCATGCCGATCAGCAGCGTCGTGTCGTCCACGCCCAAGCGTTGGCGCCATTCGGCACGCGCTGCGGGATCGGGGCGGAAGCGCTGGGTATCAATGCCATTGGCGATCACCACGCCACGGTGTTCGGCGCCGCGCTGGCGCAAGGCGGTCAGCCCGGCGGCGGAATTGGCGATAACCAGATCGGCGCGGCCGGCGACAAGGGCCTCTAGGCGATAGGTCCAGCGGCTGACCGCGTCATAGCAGCCCATGTCCATGTCCGAGGCGCGGATGCCGAACACCACGCGCGGTCCGGGCACCAGGGCGCAAGCGGTGAAGGCCAAAAGATTGGCGACCGGCAGATAGCCATGGACGATGTCGGGGCGCCAGTCGCGCAGCGCGCGCACCAGTTTGCTGAAGGGGCCGATCAGATCCCAGCGGCCGCGCTTGGCCAGGGAATATACCGGAATGTCGCCCAGTTCGGCGTCAAGCGTCCCGCCGGGATAGAACAGGGCTACCGCCACCTGCTGCCCCTGTTCCGCCTGGGCGCGGGCCAGGGTCACCAATTGCCGCTCGGCCCCGCCCAGGTCCAGAGAGCGGACGACGAAGAGGATGCGTGCGCACATGGTCGGGTAAACTATAGAAAGAGGCCGATGAATGACAAGGAGAATGAAACCAAAGGATGAATTACGGCGTTTTGCCGCTTCCCGTGTCATCCGGCGCGGTGACAGCCACCAACAAGATGGCCGTTAGCCATAAGGTCGCCAGCCACCATGATTGCCATAGGCCAAAACTGATCGCCCCGACAATCAATGCCCCCATGACGGCGGCGGCCCGGGTGGCCCGCTCTACCGGATCGATGGCGGCCTGCCGGATATTGCCGATCACGCTCCAGACGATGGCCGCCAGCAGCAAGGCACCGGCCCCGCCCAATTCCAGCCAGGTCTGCAGCGGGCCGTTATGAGGATGCAGCGGCAGGTGGGTGTAATGCACAATTTCGCTGCTGCCATTGGGCTGAACGATGGTGATGTCAGTTATATCGCCGGCGCCGGGGATTTCCCGCGATGCATCCATGCCCCAGCCGCGCCAGAAATGCTGGGTGATATGCTCGATGGTGAAATGCCAGATCACCACGCGGTGGCGGGCAGAGTTGAACAGGTTCGCCTGGCTTAGTTCCGGGACCGTGGGCAGCACCTGTCCGATCAGCGGCATGGTCAGGATCATGGCCGCCGCGGTGATCTGCAGCGCCCTGAGGGTGAACTTCGGGGCCCACAAGGTGAACAGGAAGGCCGCGATTCCGGCCAGCTGCGCCAGGACGATGGCGTGCTTGCCGTTACCGACCACGCCCAGCAACAGCACCGCCACTTGCAGAATGGCGGCGCGGGCGCCGTAGCGGCGAAAGATGGCCAGCGTGGCCGGCCAGGACAGCAGAAGCAGCAGGACGACACCGCGCGAAACGATCGAGTCGAGCATGGTGCTCGGTTCGACCCCACGCGCCAGGGCATAGAAATATCTGGTCAGCGCGTAATTGGTATTCGCTTCCAAGATCAGGGCGGCGGCTGCCAACAGAATTCCGGCGGTAAGACTTTTACGAATGACCCGCCGGTGGGCGATGTCCAGGCATGATGCCCCCCCGACCGCCAGCAAACCCAACCCGGTGAGGGCCGAAAAGGCCGCCCAATGGCGCAGGGCTTCCCCCACCGGCGTCACCGTCCACAGGCACGAGACCAGGCTCCAGAGCGAGGCGGCGCCGAACAGCAGCGCCAGATTGGCCGGAACGTTCCGCCACGGCTTTCCGGGCCAGCCGCCCCAGATGACCAACAGGGCGAGGGCGGCAAAGATGGGGGCCGCGGCCAATCCGGCAAACAGCGCGACCAATGGACCGGCGAAGAGCAGAATGACCAACCACGGATGTGGCCGCCCAAGACTCTGGAGCAAAGTCCCCTTCATTGCTGTAATCATGCTGCCTATCAACGCTGCGCCGAAAAACTCCAGTGAATTGGCGCACTATATGTGCTGCGGCATGCGCTATGACACAAGATAAAATTCGTGCCCCCGACCGAAACTCATCTATATGCCAGCGCGAGGGTTAGACGGCAGTTCCCTTTCCTACGCCAACTTTCAGGTGTTCGATCAAGCCCGACAGTGCATGTGAATGCCGGTCGGACTTCGTCGTTTCTGGGGGTGGAAAATTGCCCTGGCGCCTTTTGGCAGCTACATTTCGCGGGTCCTGTCAGGCGAGGCGTCCTTGGCTTCCCAAAGTGCCCATCCCCCACCCATGAACCTGCCGCTGCTGTCGGTCGCTTCGGCCTTGCTGGCGGCGGCGGTGGGGGTGTCTTACGTCTATGTGGATCTGGCCTTGAACCGCATGGGGGTGTCGGCCACCGCCATCGGGGTCAACGCCGCGATGCCGGCCTTGGGCTGGCTGCTGGCGACGCCGTTGATGCCCTGGGCCTTGAAGCGGTTTCCCGCCAAGGCTTTGTTGCTGGGGCTGTTGGTTCTGGCGGTCTGCGCCATCCTGTGTTTCCCCCTGCTGCCTGACGCCACCCTTTGGCTGGGACTGCGCTTTGTGTTCGGCGGCGGCACCGGCATGGTGTTCCGGCTGGTGGAATACTGGATCAATGGCGCCTCGGCCCAGACGCATCGGGCACGCAATATCGGCATCTATGTGATGGCGTTCGCCAGCGGGGCCATGGTCGGCGGCATGGTGACGCCGTCGGTGGGGGTGGACGGCTGGCCGCCCATCGTGATGATCGCCGGCTTGACCGTGGCCTCGGCGCTGGTGTTCGCCATCCTGCCGGGCAGCCCGCCGGCGGTCGAGGCCGTGGCCCGCCTGAGCCTGCGCCGTCTGCTGGCCAGCGGCGCCTTCGTCGCCTTGTTCGGTATTCTGGTCTACGGCATGTTCGAAGGCGTGCCCTATACCCTGATGCCGGTTTACGTGGTGCGTCAGGGGCTGGACGACCAATGGGCCCTGTGGTGTGCCGCCGCCGCCATCGGTGGGCAGATCGTCATGGCGGTGCCGGCGGGCATCCTGGCCGACCGCTACGGCAAGGGCAAGGTGGCCACCGCTTCCGCCGCCTGTGCCCTGATCATTCCCGCTTTCATCCCTACTGCCGTCGCCTTTCCCCAAGCCCTGCTGGGGCTGATGCTGTTGTGGGGCGGTTTCGCCGGGGCGCTTTACAACGTCACCCTGGCCATGCTGGCCGACCATTTCCATGATTCCGAACTGGCCTCGGCCAATGCGGCTTTCGGCACCCTTTACGCCCTGGGCAGCCTGTGCGGTCCGCCCGTGCACGGCATGGCCATGGATGCCTGGAACCCGCAAGGACTGCTGGTCAGCGCCGGTGCGTTGTTCGCTGTTTTCCTGGGCGGCTGGCTGTGGTCCGTGCGTCGCAGGGCGGGCCAGCCCGGTTCGGGATCGGCGCGGGCTGATTAAAAAACGGGCCTTCGTTGCCCATGAATTAGCCGTCTCTCGTTTCGGGGCGACGGAAAACTGCCGGTTCGGGGCTGGCACGAAGCTTGCCTGTATAAGGGCCATAACGCGTCTAGGGTTCCGGCCGCTTGCGGTGTCTGGTCCGAGAGATGCACTCCCGGCCATTCTTCGGATGGGCGGAGCCACGGCGGGATAAAAGCCCGGGAGAGCTGTACCGCGAGTGCCCATGGGGGCTCGGGGTCGGTCTCTGCCCGTCGGTCGAAGGCCCCCCAAATCCCCCAAAAGTCCCTGCGGTGCGAGACAGTCTGATCGAAGCAACCGAGGGGGTTTTCATGCGTTCTTCCCTGAAACGAGTTCTGGGTCTGACCCTGGGTGTCGCCGGCATGGTCGCCGCCACCTGCTCTCCGGCGTTGTCCGCCGAAAAGAAGGATTTCAAGGTCGCCTGGTCCATCTATGCCGGCTGGATGCCGTGGGGCTATGCCGCCGATTCCGGTTTGATGAAGAAATGGGCCGACAAATACGGCATCAGCGTCGAGATCGTCCAAATCAACGATTACGTCGAATCCATCAACCAATACACCGCTGGCGCCTTCGACGGCTGTGTGATGACCAATATGGACGCCCTGACCATTCCGGCCGCCGGCGGCGTCGACAGCACCTCGCTGATTTCCGGCGACTTCTCCAACGGCAATGACGGCATCGTGCTGAAAAAGGGCAAGACCGTCGCCGACTTGAAGGGCCAGAAGATCAATCTGGTGGAATTGTCGGTGTCCCATTACCTGCTGGCCCGGGCGCTGGATACCGTCAAGCTGAAGGAAAAGGACGTTTCCGTCGTCAACACGTCGGACGCCGACATCGTCTCGGTGTTCACCTCGTCCGCCGATTCCACCGCCGTTGTCACCTGGAACCCGCAGCTGGCCGAAGTGTCCGCCGTCAAGGGCGCGACCAAGGTGTTCGACAGTTCCAAGATCCCCGGAGAAATCATCGACCTGATGGTGGTCAACTCGGCGACGCTGAAGGACAACCCCAAGCTGGGCAAGGCGCTGGTCGGCGTCTGGTACGAGATGATGGCCAAGATGGAGGCCGGCGACCAAGGCATGCTGGAAGCCATGGCCAAGGCCTCGGGCACCGATCTGGCCGGCTACAAGGCGCAGCTGGTGACCACCAAGATGTTCTATAAGCCCGCCGACGCGGTGACCTTCACCACTTCGGCACAATTGCCCAAGACCATGGACATGGTGCGCAGCTTCTCGTTCGAGCACGGGCTGTTGGGCGAGGGCGCCAAGACCAAGGACGCCGTCGGCATCGCTTTCCCCGGTGGCAAGACCATCGGCGACGCCAAGAACGTGAAATTGCGCTTCGACGCCGAGTTCATGAAGCTGGCCGCCGACGGAAAGCTGTAAGCATGGGCCGCCGGATCATCAACCGGCGTCCCGGCAAAGGGGGCGCGCTGTTCTGGGGCGCGCTCCCCTTCCTGGCGGTGCTGGTGCTTTACGTGACCTTCTCGGCGCTGCGGCTGGCCGAGAATCCCAATGACAAGCTGCTGCCGGCGTTTTCCACCATCGCCGACACCGTGCATCGCCTGGCTTTTGTTCCCGACAGCCGCAGCGGCCAAGTGCTGCTGTGGGCCGATACCGCGTCCAGCCTGACCCGGCTGGGCCTGGGGCTGTTGGTGTCCACTGTGATCGGTCTGGTCTTGGGCATCGGCACCGGCCTGATCCCTTATGTGCGGGCGGGCTTAAGCCCGTTCATCGCGGTGTTGTCGCTGATCCCGCCCATGGCGGTGTTGCCCATCTTGTTCATCGTCTTCGGTCTGGACGAATTGTCCAAGGTGGTCTTGATCGTCATCGGCATCGCGCCGTTCCTGGTGCGCGACATGGCCATGCGGGTAGAAGCCATTCCATCCGAATTGGTCATCAAGGCGCAGACGCTGGGGGCCAACACCTGGCAGATCGTCACCCGTCTGGTGCTGCCCAGCGTCTGGCCCAAGCTGATGGATTCCCTGCGCCTGTCCTTGGGGCCGGCCTGGCTGTTCCTGATCTCCGCCGAAGCCATCGCCGCCCAAGACGGTTTGGGTTACCGCATCTTCCTGGTGCGGCGCTATCTGGCCATGGATGTCATTTTGCCTTACGTCGTCTGGATCACGCTTTTGGCCTTTTGCATGGATTGGGCGTTGCGTTACGCCAATCGCCGCCTGTGCCCCTGGCTGGAAAGGGGGGCGTCATGAGCCGCGTCACCGTCGATAATCTGTGGATGGAATATGGCGACCAGGTGGTGCTGGAACGGGTCAACCTGGACATCCCGTCGGGCGAGTTCTGCGCCCTGGTGGGACCGTCGGGCTGTGGCAAGACCACGTTTTTGCGTCTGCTGTTGTCCATGGAGGCGCCGACGCGCGGCACCATCCGCGTCGATGGCGAAAAACTGTCGCCCGAACCCGGTCCCGACCGTGGCGTGGTGTTCCAGCGTTATTCCGCCTATCCCCATCTGACGGTGGAAGAAAACGTCATCCTGGGGCTGGAATTCGCCCGGGCGCCGTTGTGGGGCAAGTTGTGGGGCAAGGCCAAGCGTCAGGCCCAGGACGAGGTCGCGGCCGTCATCCATGCCGTCGGTCTGGATCACGCCAAGTCCAAATATCCGGCCGAACTGTCTGGCGGCATGCAACAGCGTCTGTCCATCGCCCAGGCCCTGGTGCGTAAGCCCCGCATCCTGCTGATGGACGAACCTTTCGGCGCCCTGGACCCAGGCACCAAGGCGCAGATGCACGATCTGGTGCGCGATCTGTGGCGGGCCGAGAAGATGACGGTGTTCATGGTCACCCACGACATCAAGGAAGGCTTCGGCCTGGGAACCCGCGTCTTGGCCTTCGACAAGGTGCGCGTCGATCCCGACGAACCCCAGGCCTATGGCGCCACCATCACGCTGAACCTGCCGTTGGAAGACAAGGCCGAACGGGCCCAGGTCGTCCAACTTTAAACCAACACCTTCGGGGACGACCCCGAAGGTTGCACGCCAAGCCGGGACGGCCCGGCACGACGGAGAAATCCGCATGAGCGAGCTTTCGTACCAAGACACCCTGCCGGGCGGCAAGCACTGGTCCTTCACCCTGCGGCGCGGCACCCAATTGCGGCTGACCGACGTGGAAGGCGGCGCCAATGTGGGCATGGCCTTCTACAACCCGGCCAACCTGTTGGAACGCTATAACGCGCCCGACACCTTGAAGTGCCAGCACACCTTCAAGCTGACGCGTGGCAACTGCCTTTATTCCGACATGGGCCGCATCTTTTGTTCCATCACCGAAGACAGCGTCGGTTGGCACGACACCGTGTGCGGCAACACCACCAAGGACATGGTGGCAAAGCGCTGGGGGGTGAAGACCTATCAGGCGGCCCGCAACGAATGGTTCCTGAACGGCCATGACAGTTTTTTGGTGGAAGGCGGCAAATACGGCCTGGGCCGCCGCGATTTGGTCGCCAACGTCAATTGGTTTTCCAAGGTCGCCACCAAAGAAGACGGCACCATGGTGTTCGACCCGAATAATTCGCCCGCAGGGTCCAGCGTGACCCTGCGTTTCGAGATGGACACTTTGGTGCTGTTGCACACCTGCCCGCATCCGCTGAACCCCAGCCCCGATTACCCGAAAAAACCGGTGACCTATCAGATCAGCCAGGCCGCGCCCGTGGTCGAGGACGATTTTTGTCGGAACTTCCGCCCGGAAAACCGCCGGGGTTTCGAAAACAACCGTCTTTACACGCTGTTCGGCTAAGGGGGGCACCATCATGTTGAAGGAAAGCAATTTGGCCGCTGCGCAGGCCAGCTACCGCGCCATCGTTCCCGCCGGTGATTACTGGCTGCACGAGGTGAAAAAAGGTCAGACCTTCCGCATCGTCGATGTCGAGGGCAATCAGGCCGCCGACACCTTGTTCTATAACGCCCGCGATCCCCACGAACGCTATTCGGCCACCGACACCATCCGCGCCCAGGGCAATGTCTATCTGGGGGTGGGGGCCGACCTGATGAGCCAGGACGGCAATGTGATGCTGACGATTGTCGCCGACACTGTCGGCCGTCACGACACTTTGGGCGGCGCCTGCGCCACCGAATCCAACACCGTGCGCTATGCCTTGGAAAAGAAGACCATGCATGCCTGCCGGGATTCCTACGTCCTGGCCTTGGCCGAGCATGATCATTGGGGGCTCTCCAAGCGCGACATCAGCCACAACATCAACTTCTTCATGAACGTGCCCATCACCCCGGAAGGCGGCTTGACCTTCGCCGACGGGGTGTCGGGCCCGGGCAAATATGTGGAAATGGTGGCCCGGATGGATGTGCTGGTGCTGATTTCCAACTGCCCGCAGCTGAACAATCCCTGCAACGCCTATAACCCGACGCCCATCGAAGTGCTGGTGTGGGAGGTGCCGTGATGTTCACCAAGGTCCTGATCGCCAACCGGGGCGCCATCGCCTGCCGGGTCATCCGCACGCTACGGCAGATGGGGATTAAAAGCGTCGCCATCTATTCGGAAGCCGACCGCCATTCCCTGCACGTGTCCCTGGCCGACGAAGCCTTTTGCGTTGGCCCGGCGCCGGCTTCGCAAAGCTATCTGCAGGCAGAGACGATCCTGGAGGTGGCCAAGCAATGCGGCGCCCAGGCCATCCATCCCGGCTATGGCTTCCTGTCGGAAAACCCCGATTTCGCCGAAGCCTGCGCGCAATCCGGCATCGCCTTCATCGGTCCTTGGCCCGAACATATGCGGGCCTTCGGCTTGAAGCACACGGCGCGTGATCTGGCGCAAAGGGCAGGGGTGCCGCTGGCGCCCGGCTCGGGACTGTTAAACGACGCCGCCCATGCGCTGGCCGAGGCCAAGCGCATCGGTTTTCCGGTGATGCTGAAAAGCACCGCCGGCGGCGGCGGTATCGGCCTGTCGCTGTGCCGTTCGGCGGAAGAACTGGAGCCTTTGTTCGAGAAAGTGCAACGCCTGGCCCGCAACAACTTCAAGGATGCCGGGCTGTTCTTGGAAAAATACGTGGAACGCGGCCGCCATATCGAGGTGCAGATTTTCGGCGACGGCAAGGGCAACGTTGTGGCGCTCGGCGAACGCGATTGCTCGGCCCAGCGCCGGAACCAGAAGGTGGTCGAGGAAACCCCGGCACCCGGCATCCCCGCCGAATTGCGCCACAAGCTGTGCGACACCGCTACCAAGCTGGGCTCGGCCGTTGCCTATGCCAATGCCGGCACGGTGGAGTTCCTGTACGACACCGATTCGGGTGCGTTCTATTTCCTGGAAGTGAACACCCGCCTGCAGGTGGAGCACGGTGTGACCGAACAGGTCACCGGCATCGATCTGGTGGAGTGGATGGTGCGTCAGGCGGCGGGCGAAACCTTGCCCTTGGCCGACCATGCCGAACGGGCGCGGGGCGCCTCCATCCAGGTACGCCTGTACGCCGAAGACCCCGGCCGCGACTTCCGCCCCAGTTCGGGCCTGTTGACCCAGGTGGTTTGGCCCCAGGACGCCCGCATCGAAACCTGGGTCGAGGCCGGCCTGGAAGTTTCGCCCTTTTACGATCCGATGATCGCCAAGATCATCGTCACCGGCACCGACCGCGCCGACGCCTTGGCCAAGATGCGCAAGGCCCTGGCCGAAACCCGCGTTGCCGGCATCGAAACCAATCTGGATTATTTGAAGGCCCTGGTGACTTCCCCGGTCTTCGCTCAAGGCGCGGTCACCACCCGCACGCTGGAAAGCTTCGTCCACCATGCCGCGACGGTGGAAGTGCTGGCGGTGGGCACGCAGACCACCATCCAGGATTATCCCGGCCGCGTCGGCTATTGGGATGTGGGCGTGCCGCCATCGGGCCCCATGGATTCCCTGTCCTTCCGTCTGGCCAACCATGCGTTGGGCAATCCGGCCGGGGCGGCGGCGCTGGAACTGACGGTGTCGGGGCCGACTTTGCGCTTCAACACTGACACCACCATCTGCCTGATGGGCGCCGAAATGGCGGCGTCCCTGGACGGCGTCAGCATCAATTACGGCGTGCCGGTGCCGGTCGCCGCCGGTCAGGTGCTGCGCATGGGGGTGGTGTCGGGTGCCGGCTGCCGGGCCTATCTGGCGGTGGCGGGCGGTTTCGACGTGCCCGATTACCTGGGGTCCAAATCCACCTTCACCTTGGGCAAGTTCGGCGGCCATGGCGGCCGCGCCTTGATGGTGGGCGACGTGCTGCATCTGGGCCAAGCTCCGGCCAACACCCCCTTGCGTGCGGTGCCCGATTCCTTGATGCCGGAAATCGGCCATGACTGGCGGATCGGCGTGCTGTACGGCCCCCACGGGGCGCCGGATTTCTTCACCGCCGAAGACATCGCCATCTTCTTCGATGCCACCTGGGAAGTGCATTACAATTCCAACCGCACCGGTGTGCGCCTGATCGGCCCCAAGCCGAAATGGGCCCGCACCGACGGCGGCGAGGCCGGGTTGCACCCCAGCAACATCCACGACAACGCCTATGCCATCGGCGCGGTGGACTTCACCGGCGACATGCCGGTGATCCTGGGGCCGGATGGACCAAGCTTGGGCGGTTTCGTCTGCCCGGTGACCATTGTCGCCGCCGAGCTTTGGAAGCTGGGCCAGTTGCGCCCCGGCGACCGGGTGCGCTTCGTCCATCTGGACCCGGCCCAGGCGGCGCGCATGGAAGCCCGTCAACTGGCAGAGATCGAAAGCTTTGCCCCGGTGGACGAAACCGCTTTGGCGCTGCCTGCCGATTGCGGTGCTAACGACGCCGTGGTGGGGGAAATCGCCGCCCAGAGCGAACGTCCCCGCGTGGTCTATCGCCGGGCTGGCGACAAGTATCTGTTGGTGGAATACGGGCCGCTGGTGCTGGATTTGGAGCTTCGCTTCCGCGTCCATGTGCTGATGCAGGCGGTGCAGGCCATGAGGCTGGCCGGCATCGTTGATTTGACGCCCGGTATCCGATCCTTGCAGGTCCATTACGACAGCCGGGTTCTGCCCCTGGGTGAATTGCTGGACCGCCTGCGCCAAGCCGAAGCATCGTTGCCCAACAACGACCAGATCGAGGTGCCGTCGCGCATCGTCCATCTGCCGCTGTCGTGGGATGACGAAGCCACCCAATTGGCGATCCGCAAATACATGCAATCGGTGCGCGCCGATGCGCCGTGGTGCCCGTCGAACATTGAATTCATCCGTCGCATCAACGGCTTGGACAGCATCGAGGACGTCAAACGCATCGTCTTCGACGCCTCTTATCTGGTGTTGGGCCTGGGTGACGTCTATTTGGGCGCTCCGGTGGCGACGCCCATGGACCCGCGTCATCGGCTGGTCACCACCAAATACAACCCGGCCCGGACCTGGACGCCGGAAAACGCCGTCGGCATCGGTGGCGCCTATATGTGCGTCTATGGCATGGAAGGGCCGGGCGGTTATCAATTCGTCGGCCGCACCTGCCAGGTGTGGAACACCCATAAGCAAACGGCTGAATTCCAGGCCGGCAAGCCCTGGCTGCTGCGCTTCTTCGACCAGATCCGCTTCGTTCCGGTTTCCGCCGACGAGCTTTTGGAATTCCGCGAAAACTTCCCCCGTGGCAAGGCGCAGCTGAAGATCGAGGAAACCACCTTCAAGCTGGCCGATTACCGGCGCTTCCTGACCGAGAATGCGCTGTCCATGGCGGCCTTCAAGGCCCGTCAGCAACAGGCCTTCGACGAGGAACGGGCGCGCTGGGAAGCATCGGGCCAGATCGGCTATGGCGCCGACATGCCGGAAACCATGGAAGACGGCGGCGACGATGCGGTGCCGGCCGGTTCCATGGCGGCCAACGCCCCGGTGCCCGGCAGCGTGTGGAAGATCGCCGTCGAAGCCGGGCAACCGGTCAAGGAAGGCGACACCTTGATCGTCGTCGAAAGCATGAAGATGGAAATCCCGGTCACCGCCCCGGTCTCGGGCGTGGTCCGCGAATTGCGCTGTGCCGAAGGCCGTGCCGTTTCCCTGGGCCAGGTGCTGGCCGTCATCGACCCGGAGGCCCAATGATGATTTCGCTTGATATCGCCAGCCTGAAGGCCGGCTATGAAACCGGCGCCGTGACCCCCGAAGCGGTGCTGGAAGAAATCTATGCCCGTATCGCCGAACGGGGTGAACGTCCGGTGTGGATCAGCCTTGTCCCCAAGGAAACGGCCCTGGCCAAGCTGGAAGCCGCCCCCAGGGGATCGCTGTGGGGCATCCCCTTCGCCGTCAAGGACAACATTGACGTCGCCGGCATGCCCACCACCGCCGGCTGCCCGGATTTCGCCTATGTGCCCACGCGTTCCGCCACAGTGGTGGAATTGCTGGAAGCCCAGGGCGCCATCCTGGTCGGCAAGACCAACCTGGACCAGTTCGCCACCGGTCTGGTGGGCACCCGTTCACCCTATGGCATCTGTTCGTCGGTTTTCTCCGCCGACCACGTCTCGGGCGGTTCGTCCTCGGGGTCGGGGGTGGCGGTGGCCGCCGGTCTGGTGTCGTTCAGCTTGGGCACCGACACCGCCGGGTCGGGCCGGGTGCCCGCCGCCTTCAACAACATCGTCGGGCTCAAGCCCAGCAAGGGACTGCTCAGCAACCGCGGTCTGGTGCCGGCCTGCCGCAGCTTGGATTGCATTTCCATCTTCGCCGGCACCTGTGCCGACGCGCTTCAGGTTCTGGCGGTGGCTGGGTCCTATGATGCCGAGGACGGCTTCAGCCGAGCCGCCCCCGATGCCGCCTTGGCCACCGACTGGCCCCAGGGTTTCCGCTTCGGCGTGCCCAAGGACGAGTTGGAATTCTTTGGCGACGGCCAAGCGCGGGCGCTTTATCTGGCATCGGTCCAGCGCTTGCTGGCTTTGGGCGGCACCAAGGTCGCAATCGACTTCACGCCGTTTTCCCAATGCGCCCAGCTTTTGTATTCCGGCCCCTGGGTGGCCGAACGTCTGGCCGCCATCGCCGATTTCGCCAAGCAAAAGCCAGATTCGATCCACGAGGTGGTGCGCGGCATCATCCTGGGGGCGGAAAATATCTCGGCGGTGTCGGCCTTCGACGGCTTTTACAAGCTGGCTGATCTGACCCGCGCCGCCGAAGCGCAATGGACCACGATGGATGTGCTGCTGTTGCCCACCACCGGCACCACCTATCGCATCGACGAGGTGCTGGCCGATCCGGTGCGGCTGAACAGCAACCTGGGTGCCTATACCAACTTCGTCAACCTGATGGATCTGTGCGGCACCGCCATTCCCGCCGGCTTCCGCGATAACGGACTGCCATTCGGGGTGACGCTGCTGGGCTGCGCCTTCCAGGACGGGGCGGTGGCGGCTTTGGCCGACCGTCTGCACCGCAGCCTGGGGGACGCCACCATCGGCGGCACTAGCTGGCAGCTTGACCAGACCCCGGAAATCCAGGTCAAACCCCAGTCCGGCAAGGCGCTGGTGGCGGTGGTCGGCGCCCATCTGTCGGGCCAGCCCCTGCACGGCCAATTGCAGGACCGTGGCGCCCGGTTGGTGGGCAAGGCCCGGACGGCTCCGGGCTACAGCTTCTATGCGCTGGACACCCAGCCGGCCAAACCCGGTCTGGTTTTCGACGGCCAGGGCGTGGGTGGCATCGAGGTGGAAATCTACGAACTGGATTTCGCAGGCTATGGCAGTTTCGTCGCCCTGATCCCGCCGCCCTTGGGAATCGGCAGCGTCAAGCTGGATGACGGCACCTGGGTCCAGGGATTCCTGTGCGAGCCCCACGCCATCAAAGGGGCGCGCGACATCACTGCCTTTGGCGGCTGGCGGGCCTATCTGGCGAAGGGGTAAGGGGAGACCACCACCCGTCGTCATTGCCGGGCTTGACCCGGCAATCCATGGTGCCGCTGACCTGGCCCCCCGGATCAAGTCCGGGGGTGACGGATAAAGTAGAAATTAACTCTTCAAATCACGCGCCGTGCTCAGCATCTCGTCGGCGGTCTTGAACACCTGGGCGTTGGTGGAATAGGCCTTTTGGGTGACGATCATGCGGGTGAACTGGTCTTCCAGGTCGACGGTGGAGTTTTCCACCGAATTGGGGGAAAAGCTGTTGGCGCCCCCCAGGGCCTCGATGGCCGAGACAGTGCCTTCGCCGGCTGCGGCGCTGGCGCGGAACAAGGTTCCCGCCACCGGTTCCAACTGGTTGGGGGACACGAAGCTGGCCACCGCGATCTTCATCAACGTGCGGGTTTCACCATTGCTGAACTGGCCCGACAATTCGCCGGTGGCGGTGAATTCCACCCCTTCCAGGGTGCCGCTGCCGTAACCGTCCTGTTCCTTTGTGCTGACGCTGGTCTTGCCGCTGCTGGCGTCGTATTGGGTGATGCCCGACAGGTCCAGGCTCACCGTGTTGGTGCCGGCGGCGGTGTCGTCCCAAGTGGCGGTGAAGTCCAGGCTGGTGGGCGAGATCAGCTTGCCGTTGCCGTCGAACTCCACCGGAATGGAATAGCCGGCCGAGCTGGCGGTGGCGGTGCCTGACGTCAGGTCGCTGATGGTGCCGTCCTCGGACTGGAACCGCAGATACCATTGGTTGGAATCGTTGCGTTCGAACAGCAGTTTCACCGTATGAAGGTCGCCGTTCTGGTCGTAGACCGCCACCGATGACGGCTGGGTGCTCATGGTGGGCAGCAGACCCGACAGGGTGACGGTTTCGTTGGTGGTGCCGCTGCCCCAGTCGAACACCAGATCCCAGGTGCCGGTGGTCGGGTCGACCACCTTGCCGTTGCCGTCGATGGTGACGTCGACCACGTCGTTGACCACGGTGCCGCTGGCGTCCTTGACACTGAAGGTGGCCTGCCAGACGTCGCCGTCGGTGCGGTTCCACGCCACCGAAACAGTCTTTTCGTCACCGTTGAAGTCGGTGGTGGTGAATTCCTTGGTGGCGCCGCTGGGGGTCAGGGTGGCGTTGGCCGGCAGGTTGCCGGTCAGCGAGATGGAACTGGTGGGGTTGCCGGGCATCAGGGTGCCCGGCTCCAGGTACATGGGGCCGATATTGCCGCTGGTGTCCACCGTGCCGCTGGCATCGGCCATCCAGCCCATCACATACATGCCGGCCGAGGTGGTCAGATAGGCGCGGTCGCCCACCGCCCGGGTCTGGAAGTCGCCGGCACGGGTGACATAGGTGCTGGGGTCGGTCAGGTCGCCCGCCGACATGGTGTCGCTGACGATGAAGAAGCCTTCGCCGTTGATGGCGATGTCGCTCCAATTGTCGGTGCCGGTGACCACGCCCTGGTTTTCCACCAGATTGCGGACATAGCTTTTGACGCCGAAATTGGGTGTCTGGCCGCTGGCGGTGGACAGGGTTTCCGACAGCGTCGTCTTGAACATGGTCTGGGCTTCCTTGTAGCCCGTGGTGTTCACGTTGGCGATGTTTTGCGAAATGGTGCCCAGGCTGTCGGATTGGACCTTCATGCCGGTGCTGGAATTGGTGAACGCTCCCCAAACCATGATGGGCCTCCTTCAGCTTTGATCGGACGCGGTCGGGCCTTGCCACAGGCGCCGGTCGGCGGGAATGGGACGGATTTCGTCGCGGGCGGCCAGTTGCCGGCGCCACCATGCCGAGGTGTCGGCCATGGGATCGGCGGCGTCGTAATCCAGGCCGCAGCCGATTTCCATGTAGATGTCCAGATTGCGCAGGTCGGGGCGCGGCAGGGTGCCGGCCTGAACCTCGGCCCACATCTGGCGGAACAATTGTTCCAGACGGCGGGCCAGCAAGGGGGTGTCGAACAGCACGCAAGAGTCACGGTTGTCCTGCAGACGCTGGGCATAGGCGGCCAGACGGCTGGGTTCGCGGCCCAGGGCGACGGCGCGGTCGACGTAATCCTGGGCGCTTTCGCACACCATTTCCGCCAAGCCGGCCGAGCGCACCAACGAACCGCAAACGCGCGACGCAAACGACCGTCCCGACAGGGTCAGCACCGGAACCCCCATCCACAGGGCGTCGGACGCGGTGGTGTGGGCGCCATAGGGGGCAGTGTCCAAGAACAGGTCGGCCAGCCGGTAACGGGCCAGATGCTGGGCGTTGGGCAGTTTCCCGGCGAAGATCAGCCGGGTCGGGTCGATGCCTGCGGTGGCGGCCTGTTGGCGCAGGCGGTCTTGCGCCGCCTGGGTGCCGCCCAGCAGCCACAGCACGCCTTTGGGCACCCGGGCCAGGATGTCCAGCCAGCGGCCGAAGGTGAAGCGGTTCAGCTTGTGCAGCCCGTTGAAGCAGCAAAACACGACGGCATCTTCGGGCAGGCCCATCTCGGCCCGGCTGGGGGGATTGGGCGCCACCGCCCGCTGGCGGTCGTTGGGCTGGTAACAGGGCAGGCGCAGCACTTTTTCCGAATAATAGATTTCGTCGCCTTCGGGGATGAGCCAGTCGTCGGCGATGATGTAGTGGTGATAGGGGCTGCCGGTGGTGCCGGGATAGCCCAGCCAGTTGACGATCACCGGGGCTGGGCGCAAGGCCAGCAGCTTGGTGCGGCCGTCGCGGGTATAGGCGTTCAGGTCCACCAGGATATGGATGCCGTCATCGGCGATGCGCCGTGCCGCCTGGGCGTCGGTCATGGACGTCACGTCCACCCAATGGGCCACCGAACGCTGGAAGCGCTTCTTGATGGCGTCGGTCCCCGGCGCCCCGGTGTAATAGGCGAAGACTTCCACCTGTTCGGGGTCGTGTTGTTCGAACAGTTCCGCACACAGATAGCCCACCGCGTGCTCGCGCAAATCCGACGACAGATAGCCGATGCGCAGACGACCGCCGGTCCCGCTTTCCTTGGCCGCCCAATAGCTGCGGATCAGTCCGTCGCCGGGCTGGCCCACGTCGCGGCGGTTATAGTTCCAGGCGGCGGCCAGTTGCAGCATGGGGTCGTCGGAATAAGCCCCCATGGAAAGGGGCGACATGGCGGACAGCAGGCGCTTGTGGCTGACCCGTTCCCATGGCGTCAGCACCGGCCATTCGCATTGGCGCTGGCGCAGCGCGATGAAGTGCTGCAGGGCTTCGGGCTGGTCCGGTTCGATGTCCAGGCTTTGGCGCAGCATGTTCTCGGCCGCTTCGTCCTGGTTGGAATCCTCCATCACCCGGGCGATCTGGTTCAGCGCCGCCACCTTGTGGGCGATGTTGGTGCCGTTGACCTGGGCCAGACGGTCGACGGCGGCCGCCCATTGTCGCACCGCCGCCTCGGCGCCGCCCTTGCGTTCGTGCACCCGGCCCAGGTTGATGCGGGCCGGGGCGAAGTCGGGATTGAGTTCCAGGGCGTGCTCCAGACTGGCCTGGGCGCCGTCCTCGTCGCCGATTTCGGTCTGGGTCACCGACAGGTTGAACAGCACCGCGTACAGCAGCGGATCGTCGGTGTTGTGTTCGACCCAGGTCTGGTACAGGGCGATCACCGCCGAAACGCCATGGGTCGTCCGCACCCGGTCCACGGCGCGGATCAGGTCAAGGACGCCCAGATTGCGTTCCCGGGCCTGGGTCATGGTGGCGGTCAGAACATCCTGGTTCATTCGTCAACTCCTTACGCCAGCGCCGATTGGATGGCGGCTAGCTGGGCTGGGGACAGGGCGGCCAATTGGGTGTCGGTCAATGCGTCGATCTGGCTGGCGGTCAACGCTTCGATCTGGTTGGTGGTCAGCGACGCCACCACCTCGGGCGACAGCGCCGCCACCGTGGTGGTGGTCAGGCCCGACAATTGGGTGGCGGACAGTGCGGCGATTTCAGCCCCCGACATGTTGCCGATCTGGGTCGGCGTCAGCGCGCCTACCTGGGTGGACGACAGCGCCGCCAGCTGGGTCAGGCTCAGGGCCTGCAACTGGGTGCCGCTGAAATTGGACATCTGGGTGGTGGACAGGGCCGATATCTGGTCGTTGGCCAACGCGGCGATCTGTTCGGTGGTCAAAGCGCGAATCTGAACGCGGCCCAAGGCCCCCAGCTGGGTGTCGGTCAGGGACTGCACCTGGGTGGTGGACAGGCCGGCGATCTGGGTGGTGGTCAAAGCCAGCATCTGCGTCGCGGTCAGGCTGGCGAACTGGGTCTGGGTCAGCCCCGCCATCTGGGTGACGGTCAGGCCGTTGATGGACGTGGTGGACAACGACGCCACCTGGACCGGCGACAGCGCCGACAGCTGGGTCGAAGTCAGGGATTGCAGCGCCGTCGAGGTCAGACCCGAAATCCCCGCCGCCGACAGCGAACTGATCTGGGTGGTGGTCAGGCCGGTGACCTGGGTGGCGGTCAGCGCCGCCAGGCCGGTTGCCGACAATCCGCCCAACTGGGTGGCGGTCAGGGTGCCGATTTCGGTCTGGGTCAGGCCGGCCACCTGCTCGGCGGTCAAGCCGCCGATCTGGGTCACCGTAAGCGCCCGCAACTGGGTGCTGGTCAAGGCGGCGATCTGGGTGTCGGTCAGGCCGGCGATGCCGGTGGTGGACAACGCCGCCACCTGGGTGGCGGTCAGGGTGCGCACCTGGGTGGTGGACAGCGCGGCCACGCCGGTGGACGACAGGCCGTTCAACTGGGTGGCGTTCAACGCCGCCAGCGCCGTGTTGGGCAGGGACTGAATCTGGGTGGTGGACAGGCTTCCCATCTGGGTGGTGGTCAGGCCGCGCAACTGCGTGGTGGTCAGCGCCGCCATCTGGGTTTCGTCAAGCGCGTTCAGGGAATCGGCGCTCAACGCCCCCATCTGGGTGGACAACAGGCTGCGCAATTGCGTGGTGGTCAACGCCGCCACCTGATCCTGCGACAGGCCCGACAACCCCGTGGTGGACAGGCCGGTCATCTGCACGGTGCCCAGACGGCTGATCTGGGTGGCGGACAGCGCCGCCACGTCGGTGGCATCCAGGCCGGCCAGCTGGGTGCTGGTCAGTACCGCCAGGTCGGTGGTGGACAGGCTTTGCAGCTGGGTGGCGGTCAGTTCGCCCATCTGGGTACTGGTCAATCCGCGCAACTGGGTGGTGGACAACGCGTCGAACTGGGTGGCGTCAAGCGCCGCCAGCGCCGTGGTGGACAGCGCGCTGACCTGGGTCGAACTGAAGGCCTTGATCTGGGTGACGGTCAGCGCGGCGACCATTTCCTCGCTCATGCCGGCCAATTGGGTGGCGGACAGTGCGGCGATCTGGGCGGTGGTCAGGCCGGCCACCTGGGTGGCGGTCAGGGCGCTGAGGCCGGTGGACGACAAAGCCCCCAACTGGGTGGTGGTCAGCGCCCCCAGCCCGGCTGCCGACAGGCTGGCCACCTGTTCGGTGGTCAGCGCCCCCAACTGCGTGGTGGTCAGGCCGCGCATCTGGGTGGTGGTGAGCGCCGCCAGCTGGGTTTCGGTCAGGCCGGTCACCCCCAAGGTGGACAGCGCCCCCAATTGGGTGGACGACAGACGGGCCAACTGGGTTTCCGACAATTGGGCCACCTGTTCGTCGGTCAAGCCGGCCAACTGGTCGGTGCTGAGCGCGCCGATCTGGGTGGTGGTCAGGCCGGCGATGGCGCTGGGCGACAGCGCCTGCATCAGGTAGCCGTCCAGGCCCTTCAACTGGGTGCTGGTCAGGGACGCGATCTGGCCGGCGGTCAGGCCGCCCACTTCCTCGAAGCCCAGGTTATAGATCTGGGTGCTGGTCAGGCCGTCCAGTTGGGTTTCGGTCAGCGCCGCCATCTGGGTCTCGTTCAGGCCCAGGATGGCGGTGGGGGTCAACGCCCCCATCTGCGAGCTGGTCAGCGCCGCCAATTGGGTTTCGCCCAGGGATTCCAGCTGGGTCGCCTTCAGGCCGCCGGCCTGGGTGGTGGTCAGCTGGGCGAGGCGGCCGGCATCCAGGCCGTTCAGCGCCTCGGCGGTCAGGGCGCCGATCTGGGTGGCGGACAATCCGCGCATCTGGGTGGTGGACAGTGCCGCCAACTGGGTGGCGTCCAGGCCGCCGATGCCGGTGGCCGACAACGCCCCCACCTGGGTGGAACTCAACGCCGCCAGCTGGGTGGCGTTCAGCGCCCCGGTCTGGGTGGTGTCCAGGCCGGCCAGTTGGGTGGTGGTCAGCGCCGCGACCTGGGCAGCGTTCAGCGCGTTGGTCTGGGTCTCGTTCAACTGTGCCAGCTGGGTGGCCGACAACGCGCGGATCTGGTTGGTGGACAGGCCAGCCATCTGGGTGGTGGTCAGCCCGTTCAGCACGGTGTCGGTCAGCCCCGCCATCTGGGTGGCGCCCAGGGCCGCCAATTGTTCGTCGCTCAAGGTGCGGGCCTGATCGACCCGCAGCCCCGACAGCGCGGTGCTGGACAGCGCCTTGATCTGGCTGGTGGTCAGGGCGGCGATCTGCGCCGTGGACAGGGCGTCGATCTGTTCGGCGGTCAGGCCGGCCAGTTGGCTGGACGACAGGGCACCCAACACGGTGCTGGTCATGCCGCTGATCTGGGTGGGGGTCAGCGCGCCGATCAGGGCCGGGGTCAGGGCCTTCAGCTGGGTGGCGGTCAGCTCGGAAATCTGGGTCTCGGTCAGGCCGCCCACCGCGTCGCCGGACAGCGCCGCGATCTGGGTGCTGGTCAGCACGCCCAGTTGCAGGGCGGTCAACGCCTCCATCTGGGTAGTGGCCAGACCGGCGATCTGGGTCGAGGTCAGAACCGAGATGGCGGTGGTGGTCAACCCGGCCAGTTGCTTGGCTTCGAAAGCGGCCAGCTGGGTCGGCGCCAGGGTGCGGATCTGGGTGGTGGTCAGCGATTCCACCTGCGCCGAGGACAGTGCCGCGATCTGTTCCGCATCCAGGCCCGCCACCTGGGTGGTGGTCAAAGCCCGCATCTGGGTGGTGGACAAAGCGGCGATCTGGGCGTTGCTCAGGCCATCCATGGCGGTGGGGGTCAACGCGGTGATCTGACTGGTGGACAATGCCGCCAATTGTTCGGTGGACAGCGATCCCAAGGCGTCGGCGCCCAAGGCCCGCAACTGGGTGCTGGTCAGCAAGGCCATCTGCGTGCTGGACAATCCGTCCAGGCCGGTGTCGGTCAGCGCCGCCATCTGGGTGGCGGACAGCGCCTTGATCTGGGCGTCGCTCAGCGCCGCCACCTGATCGGACGACAACCCGCCGATGGTGTCGGCGGACAGCGCCGCCACCTGGGTGGTGGCCAGGGCGCTGATCTGGGTCGGGCTCAGCCAATCCACCTGTTCGCGGGTCAGCCCGGCCATCTGGGTGCTGGTCAACGCCGCCAACTGGCTGGCCGACAGCATGGCGAACTGGGTTTCGGCCAAGCCGGCGATGGCGGTCTGCGACAGCGCCCGGATCTGGGTGGCGGTCATGCCGCCGATGGCGGTGGTGGTCAACGCCCGCAACTGGGTTTCGGTCAGCCCGCCCAATTGGCTGACGGTCAACGCCCCCAGTCCGTCGGCGGTCAGGCCGGCGATCTGGTCCGACGACAGCGCGGCCACCTGGGTGGTGCTCCAGGCATGCAACTGGGTGGTGTTCAGCACGCCGATCTGGGTGGCGCTCAGCCCTGAAATGCCGGTGGCCGACAGCGCGCCGATCTGGCTGGCGGTGAAGTGGGCCAACTGCGCGGTGCCCAGGCTGGCGACGGTTTCGGCATCCATGGCGCCGATCTGGGTGGTGGTCAGCCAGCCGATCTGGGTGTCGGTCAGGGCCGACATCTGGTCCTGGGTCAGCGCCGACAGCTGCGCGGCCGACAGGGCGCGAATCTGGCTGGCGTTCAACTGGGGCAAGGCGCTGCTGTCCAGCCCGGCGATCTGGTCGGAAGAAAGGGCTGCGATCTGGGTCGACGACAGGGCCGACAATTGGGTGCTGTCCAGCGAATCCAACTGTTCTTCGGTCAGGGCCGAGATGGCGGAAGCGGACAGTGCCGCCACTTGCGCGGTGGACAGGGCTGAAATCTGGGTGACGGTCAACGCCGCCACCCGGTCCGGCGACAGCGCCGCCACCTGGGCGGTGGACAGGCTGGCAAGGGCGGCGGCGTCCAGGCCGCCGACCGCTTCCAGGGCCGCCATCTGGGTGGTGGACAACGCCCGCAGCTGGGTGGACGACAGCGCCGCCACCTGGGTTTCGGTCAGCCCGGCCACCGCTTCGGCCGACAAACCCGACACCTGACTGGCGGCCAGGGACTGGATTTGGCTGACCGACAGCGATTCCATCTGTTCGCGGCTCAGCAACCCCATCTGGGTGGTGGTCAGGGCCTTCAGCTGGGTGTCGGTCAGGGCGTTCAACTGGGTGCTGGTCAGCGCCTTGACCTGCACCGGCGACAAGGACCGGATCTGGCTGCTGGTCAGGCTGGTCAGGTCTTCGGCGCCCAGGCTGGCCAATTGCCCTGCCGACAGGCCGGCCAGCTGGGTCAGGGTGATGGCCGACAGCTGGGTGGCGTCCAGCGCCGCGATCTGGCCCTCGCTCAGGCCCGCCAGGGCGGTGGGGGCCAGTGCCTTGATCTGGGTGGTGGACAGGCTGGAAATCTGGGTTTCGGTCATCGCCGCCAGTTGCTGGGACGAGAAGCCGGCGATCTGGGTATGGCTGAACACCGCCATGTCCTCGGCGCCAAGCCCGGCCATCAGTTCCACCGGAAGCGCGGCGATCTGGCTGGTGGTCAGCGCCCGCATCTGGGTGGTGGTCAGCGCGTCCATCTGGGTCTGGGTCAAGCCGGCCATGGCGGCCGGCGACAGTGCCGCCACCTGGGCCGCCGACAGCGCCGCCAACTGGGCGGTGCCCAGTTGCGACAACGTGGTGGCGGTCAGGCCGCGCAATTGGGTGGTGGACAGCGCCGCCATGTCGGCGACGCCGACGGCGTTCACCTGGTCGGCATCCATGGCCGCCAACTGGGTGGCGGTCAGGGCGCGCACCTGGGTGCTGGTGAACGCGTCGATCTGGGTGGCGTTCAGGCCGCGCACCTGGTCGGCGGACAGGGCCGCGACCTGGGAGGTGGACAGCGCCGCCATCTGCGACGCCGACAGCGCGTCGATCTGGTCGTCGGACAAGGCGGCCAGGGCGGCGGTGCCCAGGGCGGTGATCTGGGTGGCGGTCAAGGCCGCCATCTGCTCGCCGGTCAGCCCCTTGATGTTGGTGGCGCTCAGCCCCTTGATCTGGATGGTGCTGATGGCGGCCAGGACGGTGGGGGTGATGGCGGCGACGGCGGTCGCGGACAACGCCCCGATCTTGGTCATGTTGAACGCCTGGAACTGGGTGGCGGTCAGCCCGGCGGTCTGGGTTTCGGTCAGCCCGGCCATCTGCGCGTTGGTCAGGCTGGACAATTGCGACAGCGACAAGGCGTTCAGCTGGGTGGCCGACAACAGCCCGATCTGACGCGACGAGAAGCTGGTCAACTGGGTGACGTTGAACGACGCCATGGCGGTGGCGCCGAAACCGCCCAGGGCGAATTCCGACAAGGCGCCGATCTGGGTGGCGGTCAGGCCGCGCAACTGGGTCGAGGTCAAAAGCGCCGTCTGTTCCGCCGACAAGGACGCGATGGCGGTGGTGGAAAGGCTGCCGACCTGCTGGGACGACAGCGCCTGCATCTGGGTGGCCGACAATTCGGTCAGCTGGTATTCGCTAAGCCCGGCCACGGCGATGGTGGACAACGCCTGGATCTGACCGGTGGTCAGCGCCCGCAGCTGCTCGGCGCCAAGGGTGCCGACCTGGGTGCTGGTCAGGGCGCCCAACTGGGTGTCGGCCAGACGGCCAAGGAACGTGGTGGACAAGGAACCCAGCTGGCTTTCGCTGAGCGCCGTCATCTGGGTGGCGGTCAGCGCCCGGATCTGGCTGTCGCTCAGGGATTCCAACTGCTGGGCCGACAGCCCCTTGATCTGGCCGATGGTCAGGCCGCTGATCTGGGTTTGGGTCAGCGCCTGCAGGCGGGTGATGTCGAGCGCGTCCATCTGGCCGGTCGGCAGGCCCCGCAATTGGGTGCTGGTCAAGCCCGCCATCTGGTCGCTGGTCAGATCCTCGAACCCCAGGGCGCGGACCTGCGCCGCGCTCAGGCTGGCCATCTGGGTGCGGGTCAGCGCCGCCACCTGGGTGGCGTCCAGGCCTTCCAGCTGGCTGGTGGTCAGCGCCCCCATCTGGGTGCCGGTCAACGCCGCCAGCTGGGTGCCCGAAAGGTGCGAGAACCCCAGGTCGCTCAGCGCCGCCAGGGCGGTGGTCGACAAGGCGCGCAACTGCTCGGTCCCCAAGGCCTCGGCCTGCTCGATGCTCAGCGCCGACATCTGGGTCGATCCGATGCCCTTGATCTGGTCGGTGGTCAACGCCGCGATCTGGGTGGCGCTTAGGGCGTAAACCTGATCGGTGGTCAGGGCGCCGACCTGCAACGAGGTCAAAGCCGCCAGTCGGGTGCCGTCCAGGGCCCGTATCTGCGCCTGGCTAAGGCCGGGAATGGCGGCCAGCGACAACAACGACAGCTGGGCCGGGCTAAGGGCGGCGATTTGGGTGTCGGCCAGGACGGCCAGCTGGGTGGATCGGATCGCCTTGATCTGGGTGGCCGACAACGCCGATATCTGGGTTTCCGACAGCGCCGCCAGCTGGGCCTGGGTCAGCCCGGCCAGGGACGTCGCCGACAGTCCCTTGATCTGGGTCAGGTCCATGGCGGCGATCTCGTCGGGCGAGAACATCTGCAGCTGGTTCTGGCTGAGCGCCCCCACCTGCGCGGCGTTCATGCCGGCCATTTGGGTGGTGTCGATGGACTCGATGGCCTGGGTGGTCATCCAGCGGATCTGGGTGGTGGACAGCGCCGCCACCTGGGTGACGGTCAAGCCGTCCACCTGGGTTTCGTCCAAGGACGCGATGGCCGAGGTGGTCAGGCTGGACACCTGGGTGTCGGACAGCCCCGCCACCTGGGTGCTGGACAGCGAATCCACCATGGTGGCGGTGAACATGGCCATCTGGGCGGTGGTCATCGCCGCCAGTTGGGTGGTCGACAGCGCCTTGATGGCGGCGCTGGACAGCAACTGCATCTGGGTGGTGGTCAGCCCCGCGATCTGGGTGGCGGTCAGGCCCGCGATCTGGGTGTCCAGCATGCCGTAGACGGCGATGTTGGACAGCGCTCCGATCTGGGTGGCGGACAGCGCCGCCATCTGGGTTTCCGACAGTGCCCGCACCCCGGTCGAGGTCAGGCCGCGGACCTGCACGGCCGACAGGGCGGACAACTGGGTGGTGGACAACGCCGCCACCTGGTCGGCGTTCAGCGCCGCCACACCCGCCTGGGTCAGCCCGGTGATCTGGGTGGCGGACAGGCCGGACAGCGCCGAGGGGGCAAGGGCGGCCACCTGGGTGGGCTGCAACGCGGCCACCTGGGTCGATGCCAACAGCGACAATTGGGTGCTGGCCAGGGCGCCCACCAATTCGGGGCCCAGGGCGCGCAGCTGGGTGGAATTCAGCGCCGCCATCTGGGTGGCGTTCATCACCTGGATCTGCGACTGGCTGAACCCGGCCAGTTCGGTGGCGGTCAGGCCCTTGATCTGCTGGGTGGTCAGGGCGGCGATGTCTTCGACGCCGAAAGCGTCGATCTGGGCGTCCAGCAGCACCGACAATTGCGACGGGCTGAAATTGACGATCTGGGCGGCGCTGAAGGCTTCGATCTGCGCCGGGGTCAGCGACGTCACCTGGGTGGTGGACAGCGCCCCGATCTGGGTGGCGTCCAGCACTTCGATTTGTGCGACCGTAAACGCGCTGACCTGCGTAGTATCCAGGGACGCGATGTCGGTCGCGGACAGCGAACGAATGCTGGCCGTGCTCAGTTGCGCGATCTGTGCGGCGCTAAGAGACGAAATTGACGACATCGCCGACCCCTTCCACGTGTGCGCCTTGATGCTGGCGCATGGGGTTACACGTGCGGGTATGGGCGATCCATGCGCGGTCGGACGATAATTTTTTCTAGGGGAGGTGGCTGGGAAAAATCTGCCCAAGAAGGGGCACAGCCAAGCTCATCCCTGCACGATCCATGCCGCGGGTTAAGTTTGGGTTAAGTGGCGGAATTCCGGGAAATTGGGGTTGGCATTACAGCCAGGGCGGGCAAAAGATTCCCAGGGGCCAGGAATCTTTTGCCGATGACCGCGCCCATCAGGAATAGAAAGCGGCCAAAAATAGTCCCAACACCGCGACGGTGGTCCAGGCCATGGCGCCTGACGACAGGTCGCGGGCGAACAGGCCGTGGCGGCCGTGCGTCGCCTTGACGCCTTCCAGCAGCCGGGCCAGTGCCGTCATCACCCGGCCCCGCAGGGCCCGGTCGGCGTTGACCACGGCCTTGCCGATGGCGCCGACCAGATCGGGCCCCAGGCGGCGGTACAGCCAGTCGGTGTCCAAGGTGATGGTCAGCGTCCGCTTCATCAACGGCAGCAGCACGAAGAAGGCCAGCCCCGAGAATCCCAGCAATTGCAGCATCTCGATCACATGGGCGGCGGTATAGGGCTGATAGTCCACCGCATGGGGTAACAGGGCGTAAAGGGCGCCGGGGAACAGGCCGATGCCAATGCACAAAGCGGCGAAGATCACCATGGCCAGCTTCATGTTCCATGGCGGGTCGGCGGGGCGCAGGCCACTGTCTTTTTGGAAAAACACGAACCATGGGAACTTGATGCCGGCATGCAGGAACACGCCGGCCGAGGCGGCGGTCAGCCCGAACCACACCCAGGCCAGATGGCTGTCGGCGGCGGCTTGGCTGACCATGGATTTGGACACGAAGCCCGACGTCCACGGAAAGGACGAGATGGCCAGGGCGCCGACGATGCCGCAAAGGGTGGTCAGCGGCATGGATTGGAACAATCCGCCCAGGTCGGTGCATTTGGTCTTGCCGGTGCGGTACAGCACCGAACCGGCGGCCATCAGCAGCAACGCCTTGTAGATGATGTGGGTGAAGGCGTGGGCGGCGGCGCCGTTCAGCGCCATCTCGCTGCCGATGCCGATGCCGGTGACCATGAACCCCACCTGATTGATGATGGAATAGGCCAGGATGCGCCGCATGTCGTTTTCCAACAGCGCATAGACGATGCCATAGAACACCATCCACAGCCCGACGGGGATCAGGATCTCGGCACCGGGAAAGCCCCGGATCAGCACATAGACGGCGGTCTTGGTGGTGAAGGCCGACAAGAACACCGTGCCGCTATAGGTCGCGGTGGGATAGGCGTCGGGCAGCCAGGCGGAAAACGGCGGGGCGCCGGCATTGATCAGGAAGCCGATCAGGATGGCCCAGGTGCCGAAGGAATCGGGCTTCATGGCGGTAAAAGCCACCGAACCGGTGGCGTTGACATGGGCGGCGATGCCGGCCAGCAGCACCACGCCGCCCAGCAGGTGAACCTGCACATAGCGGCTGGCGGCGGCGCGCGACGCGTCGTCGTCGCGGCTCCACAGCACCAGGGTCGAGGCGATGGCCATGATTTCCCAGAACACGAACAGGCTGATCAGGTCGCCGGCCAAGGCCACGCCCACCGCGCCGCCGGCATAGACGAAGGCGGCGGGGACCTCGGCGGGGCGGTCCTGGTTCAGTGCGAACAGACCACCGCCGGCCGCCATCAACAAGAAGATGGTGGCGAACAGCCGCCCCAACGCGTCCACCTTGACCGGCACCAAAGTGTGGCCGATGAACGAGACGTGCAGCAGCGCGCCTTCCGGCTGCGACCAGACGACCGCCAGCACCGCCAACGGCGCCGCCAGAACCAGCACCTTGCGGGCGGCGCCCTTCAAAACCGCCAATACCAAAGCGGCGGTGATCAGCAACAGGCCAGGGGGCAGGGCGTCAATGCTCATAGTAATCGTCCTTGCGCTTCAGCACCCAGCCCAGGACCTTGGCGCCGACCACCATGGCGGCACAGGTGGCGAAGCCGTACCAGGCGTTGAAACCGAAAGTCCCTTCGATGCCGAAAATGGCGTGGGGATGGATGAACGCCCCCATGGCCACCAACACGGCCAACAGGGCGATGCCGCCCACCCACAGCAGGCGGATGCTTTTGGGGCGGACCAGCCAATGGGGCTCTGGGCTCATGGGTTGCCTCCCAGCAGGGCGCCGGCCAGGGTCAGCACCTGGTCGGGCAGGACGAACAAGGCGATGGTGCCGGCGGCGGTCAGGCACAGGGCCAGGACCGAGGGCAGCGGCGCTTCGCCATGGCCGTGGTGGTGATGGTCGTCGTCGGCGGCACGGCCGAAAAAGGCGGAATGGAGGATCGGCAGGAAATAGGCGGCGTTCAACAGCGTGCTCAGCGTGATCACCGCCACCGCCACCATCTGCTGGGATTGCAGCGCGCCCGACAGCACATACCACTTGCTGACGAAACCGGCGGTGGGCGGCAGGCCGATCATCGACAACGCACCGATGGCGAAGGCCCCCATGGTCCACGGCATCTTGCGGCCGATGCCGGCCATCTGGCTGATCTCGGTCTTGTGGCTGGCCACCATCACCGCGCCGGCGGCGAAGAACAGGGTGATCTTGCCCAAGGCGTGGGCGGCGATGTGGATGGCGGCGCCCATCAGCGACAGCGGCGCCAGGATGGCGGCGCCCAGCAGCACATAGGACAATTGCGAGATGGTGGAATAGGCCAGCCGCGCCTTCAGATTGTCCTTGGACAGTGCGACCACCGAGGCGGCGATGATGGTGAACCCCGCCGCCCACACCAGCCAGTCGGCGGCGGCGTTCTCGGCCAGCAGGTCGATGCCGAAGATGTAGACGGTGACCTTCAAGACGGTGAACACCCCGGCCTTGACCACGGCGACGGCGTGCAACAGGGCGCTGACCGGGGTCGGCGCCACCATGGCCGCCGGCAGCCAGCGGTGGAACGGCATCAACGCCGCCTTGCCGATGCCGAAGACGTAAAGGGCGAACAACACACCCACCAGCGGCCCCGACACCTTGCCGGCCAGGATGCCGCCGGGGGCGAAGTCCAGCGTCCCGGCCAAGCTCCAGGTGGCGATGATGGCCAGCAGTTGCAACAGGATCGAGGTGCCGATCAGGATGCCCAGATAGGTGCGCCCGGCCTTTTTCGCCTCGGGCGTGCCGGCATGGGTGACCAGTGGGAAGGTGCAGATGGTCAGCACTTCGTAGAACACGAACAGCGTCAGCATGTTGCCGGAAAGCGCTACGCCCATGGCCGCCGAGATGGCGACGGCGAAGAAGGCGTAAAAGCGGGTCTGGTTCTTTTCGTGGTGCCCGCGCATGTAGCCGATGGCGTAAAGGATGGTCACCGGCCACAGACCGGCGGCGACCAGGGCGAACAGCATGCCCAGCGGTTCCAGTTCGAGGCGCAGGGCCAAGCCGGGCAGCATCTGGCCCAATTCCAGCGCCGGGACGATGCCGTCGGCCAGATGCGACAGCAGCCCCAGAACCACGGCGATCAGCAATCCGCCGGTGCCCAGGCTGACCGCTTCGCGCAGGTTGGGATATCGCCCGGCCAGCACGATGGGGCCGACCGCCAGCAGCGGCAGCAGCAAAGCCAGGATCATCAAGGTGGACGGGCTCATGGCGCCACTCCCTGCAACAGGGTCTGGGCGGCCAGTCGCGCCACCCCCAGGGTGCGGGTGGCGTCGATGCCGAACCACACCGAGGCGCCTGCCAGCACCCAAATGGACAACAGCATGGCGGTGGGGGCTTCGCGCACATGCGCCAGTTCGGGGCCGGGTTGGGCCATCCAGGCGGCTTCGACGATGCGCCAGACATAAGCCACCGCCAGAAGCGACGACGCCAGGATCAACACCGCCACCGGCCACATTCCGTCGTCCAATGCCGCTTCCACCAAGGTCCACTTGCTGACGAAGCCGACGGTCAAGGGCACGCCGATCAGCGACAGCCCGGCCACCAAGACGGCGGCCATGGTCATCGGCATCTTGCGGCCGATGCCGCGCATGGCGTCGATGCGGGTCGATCCCACCCGCAGCGCCACGGCGCCCAGGGCCAGGAACAGCGCCGATTTCATCACCGCGTGGTTGAACAGGTGGACGATGCCGGCGGCCAGCCCGGTTTCCGACAACAAAGCGACGCCCAGCAGGATATAGCCGATCTGCGCCACCGAGGAATAAGCCAAGGCCCGCTTCAGATCGGGCTGCCAGATGGCCACCGCCGAACAGATGAACATGGCGGCCAGGGCCAGCACCATCAGCACCTGGGTGACTGGCAGGGCGGTCAGCAGCCCGGTGGCGCCGAACACGCCCAAGACGATGCGCAGGAACACATAGACCGACACCTTGGTGGCGGTGCCGGCCAACAGGGCGGCGGCGGCCGAAGGCGCATGGGTATAGGCGTTGGGCAGCCAGGCATGCAGCGGGAAGGCGGCCATCTTCAGGCCGATGCCCACCACCAGAAAGGCCAGGGCGGCGCGCACCGTGCTGGTATGGGCCATGGCGGGCAGGCGCTGGGCCAGGTCGGCCATGTTCAAGGTGCCGGTCATCATATAGGCCAGACCGATGCCGATGACATAGAAGGTGGCGCCCACCGTGCCCAGGATCAGGTAACGCAACGACGCGGTCAGCGCCCGGCGGTCGCGCCCCATGCCGACCAGCACATAGGTGGACAAGGACGAGATTTCCAGGAACACGAACAGGTTGAAGGCGTCGCCGGTAATGGCCATGCCCAAAAGCCCGCACAGGCACAGCACGAACATGGCATAGAACAGGTATTGGCGGTCGGGTTCGATCTCGGCTTCCACCGATTTACGGGCATAGACCGAGACCACCGAGGCGATAGCGGAAACGATGACCAGGACGAAGGCGTCCAACTGGTCAACCCGGTATTCGATACCCCACGGCGCCGCCCAGCCGCCCATCAAATAGCTGAAGGGGCCGGTTTCCAGCACCTGCTGCAACAGCAAAAGCGACATGGCCAAGCTGGCCCAGCTGACCAGGGTGGCCAGCAGCCAGCCCGCCCACGGCCGGCGCAGGGCGACGATCACCGGTGCGGTCATCAGGGGGATGACCACCGCCAGGGCGGGCAGGTGTTCCAGGGGGCCGCTCACGCCTCGCTCTCCTCGATGGCTTGGATGTCGTCTTCCTCGATGGTGCCAAAGGCTTCGTGGATGCGGACCACCAGCGCCAGTCCCAGGGCGGTGGTGGCGATGCCGACGACGATGGCGGTCAGGATCAGCACATGGGGCAGCGGGTTGGAAAACACCACGCCCTCGGCGCTGCCGCTGGCGGGCAGGATGGGGGCGGTGCCGTCCTTGATCTTGCCCATGGTGATGTAAAGCACGAAGACCGAGATCTGGAACACACCCAGACCGATGAGCTTCTTGACCAGGTTGCCCCGGGCGATGACGGTGTAAAGACCCGCCATCATCAAGACGATCGCCATCCAGTAATTGAACAGGCCGGGCACTTCCATGGGGTCAGTCCTGTTCGCGGGCCGAGGGATCGCGCGAGGCGAAGACGAAGAAGATGGTGGTCATGGCGGCGAACACGGTCATGCCGACGCCGAATTCCACCAGGAAGATGCCCAGGTGCTGACCCAGAACCGGCTGGGCCGCCAGGGCCGAGTAATCCAGGAAGCGCCCGCCTTCCACCAGGGCCAGCACCCCGGTGCCGGCATAGATCAAGACGCCGAGCGACAAAAGCAGGCGGCGGATACCGGCGGGAAGCGCCCGTCGGGCATTGGCGATGCCGAAGACGATGGCGTAAAGCACAAAGGCCGAGGCGAAGATGACGCCGGCCTGGAAACCGCCGCCGGGACCGAAATCGCCGTGGAACTGCACATAAAGGGCGAACATCAGGATGAACGGGATCAGGAACTTGGTCCCGACCCGCAAGATGGGCTTTTCCTTCATGGCTTGCGCCTCCTGCCCCGCGCCAACAGCGCCATCACCCCGATGGCGGCGGTGAAGATCACCGTGGTCTCGCCCAAGGTGTCATATCCGCGATAGCTGGCCAGCACCGAGGTCACCACGTTGGGCGGTCCCACCTCGGCCGCCGAATCCTTCATGTAGCGGGGTGCCACGTGATGGTGGATGGGGGCGTCGGGATCGCCGTATTCCGGCATGTCCAGGGTGGCCCAGATCAGCAGCGAACCGGTGGCCGCAACGGTGAACAGACCGGCCAAAGACGGCTTCTTGCCCGGCTTTTCCTGGCGCGGCACCAGGGTCAAGGTGCCCAGCATCAGGACAGTGGCGATGCCGGCGCCGACGGCGGCCTCGGTGAAGGCGACATCAACGGCGTCCAGCAGCACGTAAAGGGTGGCGCCCATCAGCGAATAGGCCCCCGACAGCATGGCCACCGCGAACAGGTCGCGCAGCCACAGCACCGCCAGGGCGGCGACCACCATCATCCCCAAGATGACGATGTCCAACAGCTCGATCACTGGGCGCCCCCCTTGCCGGAATCGCGCAGCCAAGGCTTGATGCCGTCCAGAATGGCGGCGCGGGCCAAGGCGTGCGAGGTCATGGGGCTGGTGAAGGCCAGGAACACCACGATCAGCACCAGCTTCACCGCCACCAGCCAGTCGGGTGATTGCAGCAGCATGCCCAGGACCAGCAGGCCGGCGCCCATGGTGTCGGTCATGCCGGCGCCGTGCAGGCGGGTGAACACGTCGGGCAGGCGCAACAGCCCCAGCGTGCCGATCAGCACGAAGCCCGATCCCCCCAGTATCAGCGCCCAGGACAGGGTGTCGAGGATCAGGCTCATAGTTCCCCCTCGGCGTTGTCGCCCACCGGGAAGCCCAGGCTGCGATAGCGGACGAACTTGGTCACCGCCACCGTGCCGATGAAGTTGATCAGGGCATAGACCAGGGCGATGTCCAGAAATTCCGGGCGTTCGGTCAGAAAGCCGACCACGGCGATCATCAGCAACGTCTTGGTGCCGAAGGCGTTCACCGCCAGGATGCGGTCATAGACGGTGGGCCCCATCAAGGCGCGGACCAGGGCCATGACCATGGCCACCAGAAGCGCGAAAGCGGCGGCGGCGAACATCAGGGTGGTGTGGTCCATCAGGCTTCTCCCATCAGCGTGCGGACCCGGCGATCCATGTCGCCGGTTTCCAGGCCTTCGCGGGCGCCGGCATTCAGTGCGTGGATGGTCAGGGTGCCGTCGTCGTCCACCCCCATGGTGACGGTCCCCGGCGTCAGGGTGATGGAATTGGCATAGATGGTGCGGCCCAGGTCGTCGGACTGGCTGGCCTTGACCGTGAAGACGGCGGGGGTCACCGCGTCCGGCCCGGCCAGGATGGTGCGTGCCACGTCCAGGTTGGCCTTGACGATTTCGACGGCCAGCCACGGCCAATAGCCCAAGCCGCGCCACGTCAGGTGCAGAGGGTGGCCTTCGTGGTCGACGGAATCCAGGCGACGGGCGATCCAGGCGACCAGAACGGCGGATGCCCCGCCCAGGGCCAGCAGCCACAGCTCGCCATGGCCGCTCATCACCAGCCACAGCACCAGCATCAGGACGATCAGGCTAAGGGTGCGCGCCATCAGCCCCGCCCCTAAGCGATCAGGGCCGCCAGGCCGGCACGGCCCAGCGCGGTCGAAACCACCATGTCGGCGCCCACCACCCGGGCCAGGCGTTCCATGTCGCCGTCCAGGTAGCCGCGCACCGGCACCACTGCCAGGCGCAGTCCGGGAAAGCGGGCCTTGATGTCGGAAATGGTGACGGCTTGGCCGCCGATACCGTACAGGCGGTCGGTCAGCACGGCACCGGCGTCGGTTTCGGCGACCTTGGCGCCCACGTCGTCGGCGTCGTCCACCAAGGTGACGTCGCCGCCGGCCTGGGTCAGCCAAAAGGCAAGAAGGTCGCGGGTCGGTTCGTCACCGACCAGCATCACCACCTTGTTGCGCCGCATGGGACCTCTCCGCATCGAACTCGATGCTTAAAGGTTCGCCGCCCGGCGTCATCAGGACAATTCGCACGGTTTCTTAGGGGCTTTCACCAGCCGAACGAGTTCTTAGGTATTATTGCCTATTCAAGCAATATGGCCTGGCGGACCAGATCGGGCAGGCTGTCGGCCTTCATCTTGTCCATCACGTGGGTGCGGTGCACGTCCACGGTGCGCGGGCTGATGCCCAGGCGTTGGGCCACTTCCTTGTTGGACAGCCCGGCGACCACCAGATCCATCACCTGGCGTTCGCGTTCGGTCAACAGCGCGACGCGGGCCCGCGCCCCGGCCTGACGGCTGGCGGTGCCGGCGTCGAAACCCGGCGCCAGGGCCTTGGCCAGGGCGTCCAGTAGCGCTTGGTTGGGGAACGGCTTTTCGATGAAGTCCACGGCGCCGGCCTGCACCGCCTGGACCGCCATGGGAATGTCGCCATGCCCGGTGATGAACACGGTGGGGATGCGGATGCCCCGTTCATGCAAGGCGTGCTGCAGTTCCAACCCCGACATCTGCGGCATGCGGACGTCGCTGACCAGACAGCCGCGCAATCCGGGATGGGCGAAATCCAGAAAGGCGCGGGCGCCGTCGAAGCCCTGGGCGGCATAGCCTTCACCGGTCAACAGCGCGCACAAGGAATCGCGCACCGCCGCGTCGTCATCGACGACCCACACCTGGGATTGTTCAGTCGTGCTCATGGCGGGCCTTTATCGGCAGGCGGACATGGAAAACGGCGCCATGTCCGGGTTGCGGGGCATCGTGCCACAAAGCGCCGCCGTGGTGTTCGGCGATGGCGCGGCTGATGGCCAGGCCGACGCCCATGCCCTGGGCGCGGGTGGTCACGAACGGTTCGAAGATATGTTCTGCACGTTCCGGGTCAAGCCCCGGGCCGCTGTCGGACACGGTCAGACGTACGTTTTTGGGATCGTGCCGGCAGGCTTCCATCCGGATGAGACGCTGGGGGCTGTCGTCTTCGGCGATGGCGTGGATGGCGTTGGTCAGCAGGTTGACCGCCACCTGCAGCACCTGGACGCCGTCGGCCCGGATCACCGGCACGTCGTCGCCCATCATCAGGGTGACGTCGACGCCGTGGCGCCGCGCCAGCGGCTCGGTCATCTCGACGGCGTCGCGCAGGGTGCGGCCCAAATCGACGGCTTCCACCAGGAACTCGCTTTTGCGGGTGAAGTCGCGCATGCGGCGGATGATGGAATCGGCCCGCATCACCTGGGTGTCGGTGTTGTGCATCAGCCGCAGGGCTTCGTCCACCTGGGCGGGGTCGCGTTCCAACAATCGCCGCGCCGCTCCCACATAGTTGACGATGGCCAGCATGGGCTGTTTCAGCTCGTGCGCCATGCCGGTGGCGATTTCGTTGCTGGTATGGATGCGCGACATGCGGGCCAGTTCATCCATGCGGGTGCGGATGGCCAGTTCGGCGCGGCGCCGGGCCTGGGCGGTGGCCGCCATCAGGCTGCCGGTCAGCACCAGGGTCAGCATCAGGAACTGCAGGGCGGTCACCCGCCCGTCATCCATGTCGCGCAGGTAGGTCGCCGCCATCATCACCACCTGGATCAGCGCCATGGCGGTCAGGGTGGCGGTGATGCCGCCGCGCAGCGCCAGCCAGATGACCGGCAGGAACAGCAGATAGAAGAACTGGAATTCGTCGGTGGCTTCCAGGCCGAACACCACCACCGCCATCAGCAAAGTGACGGCGAACTGGCCGTCGCGTTCCATGGGCCAGCCACGCCTGAGTTCCCGCACGGTGTCGCGGTCCAGGCGCAGGAACAGCGGCGCGAACAGGCTGATTCCGATCAGGTCGCCCACCCATTGGCGCAGGAACATGGCCGCCACCCAATCGGTCTCGAAATGGGGCAGGTGGGCGGCCAGGGCGATGCGCGCCCCGGTGGTCAGCAAAGCGGCCAGCGCCATGGTCAGAAAGAAGATGGTCAAGGCGCGGGGCTTGTCCAAGGGCGGCGCCACCCGCAGCCGGTTCCTCAACAAGGTGGTGGTGGCGGTGTAGAGGACGGCCGAGGTGATTTCGGTGGGGATCGACACCACCAGTGGCACCTCGCGCACCAACTGGTCCGAGACGATGGCCGCCACCGCCACCATCGGCGCAAAGGCCATGCCATGGCGCAGCAGCATGGCCACCGCCAAGCCGCTGTTGGGGTTCCAGGGCGAAATGGGCAGGCCGTGGAAGCCGTGGACATAGCTGATGGCATCCAGGGCGACGAAGGCCGCGACGAAAAAGGCGCAACGCGACAGGGTCATGGTGGCCAGGGTAGTCAAAACCCTGACCTCACGCCATGCTTAGTATCCGGCTGCCGCCCCGTCGCTGCGCGGGTCGGTCGCCCCTTCCATCCAGCCGTCGGGATGGCGGACGATGGCGCCGGCATGGCCCATGGTGGACGAAAACGCGGGCAGGATTTCCACCTGATGACCGGCATCACGTAAGCCCTGCACCAGGTCGGGGGCGAAGCGGTCTTCCAGTTTCAGGGTGACGCTGTCTTCCCCCCAGGTGCGGCCCAGCAGCCAGCGCGGCGCGGTAATCGCCTGTTGCAGCGGCTGACCGAAAAGAACGTGGCGGGTGAACAGCGCCGACTGGGTTTGCGGCTGACCTTCGCCGCCCATGGTGCCATAGACCATGCTGCGCCCGTCCTTCAGCACCGCCATGGCCGGGTTCAGGGTGTGGAAGGGTTTGCGCCCCGGCTTCAACGCGTTCCAGCCGTCTTCGGCCACCCGGAAACTGGCGCCGCGATTTTGCCAGACCAGACCGGTCCGCGGCAGAACGACGCCGGAACCGAATTCGAAATAGATGCTTTGGATGAAGCTGACGCTGCGGCCCTTGGCGTCGATGGCACCCATCCAGGTGGTGTCGCCGCCGCTGGGCGGCGCCGGCCAGGGCAGGGCGGCCTTCATGTCGATGCGTCCAGCCAATTGGTCCAGCCGTGCTGTCTCCAGCCAGGTTTCGGCGCTTTCCGCCATATAGGCCGGGTCGCCCACCACCTTGTCGCGCACCAGAAAAGCTTGCTTGGTGGCTTCCACCAAGCCGTGGACATGGGCGAAGCTTTCGCCTTCACTCACCCCCAGCCGGTCGAACAGCGCCAGGATCATCAACGACGCCAAGCCTTGGGTCGGCGGCGGGAAGTTGTAGGCCCGACCGCAGCTTAGCTGCGCCGCCAGCGCCTTACGGATTTGTGCCCGATGCGCCGCCAGATCGGCCGCCACCAGCGGCGAGCCCACATCCGCCAAATCCTTGGCGATGTCGGCGGCCAGATCGCCGCGATAAAAACCGTCCAATCCGTCGGCAGCCAGACGGCGGAGCGTATGGGCCAGTTCCGGCTGGCGCAGTTCGGCCCCTTCCGCCGGGGCGGCGCCGTCCATCAGGAAGCGTTGGGCGAAACCCGGCGCCGTGACCAATTCGGACAATTTGGCGACGGTCAGGTGGTGCTGGCTGTTGGTCACCGCGTAACCGGATTCGGCGTGGAAGATGGCGTCTTCCAGCAGGCGAGACAGCGGCAGCGCCTTGCCGGTCCAGCCTTCGGCATATTCCAACGCCGTCTGCCAGCCCGACACCGTGCCGGCGACAGAGTTGGCGGCCAGCCCGCCACGCCACGGCACCGTGTCCAACCCGGCACGGCGGTAAAGCGACACATCCACCCGCGACCCGGCGGCGCCGCAGGCGTCGATGGCCACCGGTTCTCGGCCCGGCTCGGCGATCAGCCAAAAGCCGTCGCCCCCCAGCCCGGTCATATGCGGGTAGACCGCCGCCAGGCAGGCGGCCATGGCGATGGTGGCCTCCACGGCGTTGCCGCCGTCCTTCAGCACCGACAGGCCGGCCTGCGCGGCCAGATGATGGGGCGCGGTGACCATGCCACGCCGGGCGCGGGGGGTATTCAACATGGCGGGATCGTCCTAGGTCAGGATGGAATAGAACATGCGGGCGGCGGTCAGCGCCAAGAACCCGGCGAAGGCGCGTCGCAATCCTTGGGTGTTCAGGCTGTGGGCCAGCTTGGCGCCGATGGGGGCCATGACCATCGAGGTGGGCAGGATCAGCGCCACCCCCAGCAGGTTGATGTAGCCCAGGCTGAACGGCGGGCGGCCGTCCACGTTCCAGCCGGTCAGCACGAAGCCGATGGCGCCGGGAATGGCGATGATGAAGCCGATGGCGGCGGCGGTACCCACCGCCCGGTGAATGGGAAAGCGGAACAAGGTCAGGATGGGGACCGAAAGCGTGCCGCCGCCAATGCCCATCATGGCGGAAAAGCCGCCGATGACCATGCCGATCAAGGCCTTCAACGGGTTCTTGGGCAGGGATTCGGCAATGTGCCAATCCTTCTTGCCGAACGCCATGTGCAGGGCGACGAAGGACGCCACCACGGCGAACACCCCTGTCAGCGCCGGGCCGCGCACATATCCGGCGATCGAGGTGCCCATAATCACGCCCACCAGGATGAACGGCCCCCATTGCTTCAAAAGGTCCATGTCCACCGCGCCCTTGCGCCAGTGGCTGCGGGTGGAACTGACCGAGGTGGCGATGATGGTGGCCAGCGACGTGCCCACCGCCACATGCATGCGCACCGCTTCGTCCAGGCCCATGGTGGTGAACAGGTGGAACAGCACGGGCACGATGACGATGCCGCCGCCGACGCCCAAAAGCCCGGCCGCCAGGCCGCCGGCAGCGCCGGCGGCCAACAGGATGGCGGCCAGAACCGCCAAGTTGGAAAGGTCCATTTCCATGATTTCACCAACCGATGGCCTTGGGCAGCCAGGTGGCCACCTTGGGGAACAAGAACACAAGCATCAGCGATACGCCTTGCAACAGAATGAAGGGAATGACGCCGCGATAGATGTCGGTGGTGGCCACCGATTTCGGCGCGACGCCGCGCAGGAAGAACAACGACCAGCCAAAGGGCGGGGTCAGGAAGGACGATTGCAGGTTCAGGGCGATCAGCACCGCGATCCACACCAGGTCGACACCGGCATTTTGCAGGATCGGCAGGAACAAGGGCACGGCGATATAGCTGATCTCGATCCATTCGATGAAGAAACCCAGCAGGAAGATGATCAGCATCATGAACCAGATGTCGGAATCGATGCCGCCGGGGATCAGGTCGAACAGGTCATGGACCAGTTGTTCGCCCTGAAGTCCTCTGAACGCCAAGGCGAAGACCTGGGAACAGATCAGGATGAAGAACATGCCTGCGGTGGTCTTGGCGGTGGCCAGCACCGTGTCGCGCAGGACCTTGGCGTTGAAACGCCGGGCGATGGCGGCGACCAGGATGGCCCCCAAGGCCCCCATGGAGGCGGCTTCGGTCGGCGCGGCGACGCCGCCGATGATCGACCCCAGAACGGCGACGATCAGGCCGATGGGCGGCAGACCCACCTTCAGCACCTTCATCCACAATTCCTTGCGGGCCAGGGCGTCGCGTTCTTCCAACGGAACCGTCGGCGCCCGGTGCGGCTGCAGCCAGCCGACGGCCAGGATATAGACGATGTAGATGCCGGCCAGCATCAGGCCGGGCAACATGGCGGCGGCGAACAAGGTGCCCACCGACTGGCCCAGGATGTCGCCCAGCAGGATCAGCACCAGGGATGGCGGGATGATCTGGCCCAGCGACCCCGAGGCGCAGATGGCGCCGCAGGCGAGCTTGGGGTCATAGCCGCGCCGCAGCAGCGCCGGCAGGGTCAACAGGCCCAGGGTGACGACGGTGGCGCCGACGATGCCGGTGGTGGCCCCCATCAGCACGCCGACGACGATGATGCCCACCCCCATGCCGCCGCGCAGATTGCCCGACAGATGGCCGATGACGTCCATCAATTCCTCGGCGACGCGGGATTTCTCCAGCATCATCCCCATGAAGACGAAAAGCGGGATGGCGATCATGGTGTAATTGCCGGTGACACCGAAAATGCGGGCCGGCAACAGATGGAACAGGGATTCGCCGAATCCCAGATAGCCGAAGAAGAACCCGGTCACCGCCAGGGTCAAGGCCACCGGAATGCCGGCCACCAGCAGCACGAAGAACGACAGCAGGCAAAGGATGGCAAGGATTTCGTTGCTCATATGGCTTCTTCCTGTGCGTGCGGGGCGATCTCGGACTGCAAGGGCGTGCCCAGGGACAGGCTGATCAGGGACCGCAAGGTTCCGGCCAGGGCCTGGACGGCCAGCAGCGAGAAACCGACCGGAATGAAGGCTTTCAGCAGCCAGCGCATGGGCAGCCCCCCCGGATCGGGCGAGCCTTCGTTGTTGCCGAAGGACTGGCCCACATAATCCAGCGACAGCCAGACGATGATCAAAGCCATGGCCAAAACAAGCGCGTGGGTTAACGCGTCGATGACGGCTTTCAGCCAGTGGGGGAACTTGGCGAAGACGAAGTCCACCCGCACATGGCCTTCCTGCTGGATGGCGTAAGACATGCCCAGCAGGATGATGGGGGACATCAGGTGCCATTCCAGTTCCTGGGCCCACACCGCGCCGGTGGTGAACACGTAACGCAGCAAAACGTTGGCCGCCATCACCAGAACCAGGGCCAGATTGGCCCAGGCGGTGGCGCGGCCGACGCGCTCGACCAAGCGGTCAAGAACGTCGGCCAAGGATACTAACGCCCCCATGGGATCAGCTGAACTTCAGGCGGTTGCGAAGCTGGTTCTGGTAGACCGCTTCGGAAATGCCGGCCCAGCCGTCATGGGTGGCCTTGAACTTGAAGTAAGCCTCGTGGATCTTCTTGACCTCCGGGTCCTTGGCGGCGGCGTCGGACAGTACTTGCTGGGTGACTTCCGCCAGCTTGTCCACCAGGCCGTCGGGCAAGGGTTGCGCCTTGACGCCCTGGTTCTTGACCAGATCGTCCAGGGCTTCGGCGTTGGTGGCCTCGCACCACGACTGGCTGATGATGGTGCAGGCCGAGGCGGCGGTGCGGACGATGGCCTGAAGGTCGGCCGGCAGCGAGTCCCAGGCCTGGCGGTTGACGATCAGTTCGGTGACGTTCTCGGTCTCGTGCCAGCCGGTGGTGTAATAGTACTTGGCGGCCTTGTGCAGGCCCAGGCGGCGGTCCTGATAGGGGCCGACGAATTCGGCGGCGTCGATGACGCCGCGCTCCAGCGCCGGGAAGATTTCACCGCCGGGCAGCAGCTTCACGTCGACGCCCAGGGCGGCATAGACCTTGCCGGCCAGACCGGCGATGCGCATCTTCAAGCCCTTCAGGTCGTCGACGGATGTGATGGGCTTGCGGAACCAGCCGGTCATCTGGATGCCGGTATTGCCCACCGACATGGGCACCAAGTTGAACGGCGCGTACAAATCTTCCCACAGCTTCTGCCCGCCGCCGTGATACAGCCACGACGTCATGCCCTGGAAGTTCAGGCCGAAGGGCACGGTGGTGAAGTATTGGGCGGCAAAGGTCTTGCCGGCCCAGAAATAGGCGTTGCCGATGTTCATCTCGACCGTGCCCTTGGACACCGCGTCGAAGCCTTCCAGGGCGGGGATCAGTTCGCCGGCGGCGAATTGCTGGATGTTCAGGCGGCCGCCGGACATTTCCTTGACCATGCGGGCGAAGTCGGCCGGGCTGCCCGGGCCGGTGACGTAAAAGGGCGAGCCCGGGCCATAGGCGTTGGTCATCTTCCAGTTAAAGGTCTTTTCAGCCCTGGCGATGGCCGGGGCGGCGATGGTGCCTGCGGCGCCCAACACGCCTGCCTTCAAAATCGACCGTCTGTTCATTGCCCGCTCCTTGTGGTGGTGCCGTGAATTTGAACAACCTGAAGGCGGTTGAAATCTGCTGCCTTCAGTTTCCGGTCATACTTCGCAAGGGGCGTGCCAGATACATAAGTCATTGAATTTAATTGTTTTGTGTAAGGATGGCGAAGAAATTGCGGCAGGCTTGTTGACCATTTACAGGTCACCTGTTGCAATTTGGTATACCATTTTACTGGTATTAGATAGCTGAAAATATTGAATAAAATATATGCCAGCGTCACAGATGCCTAATATATAGGCTGCGGCGTAAAATTTATGCGATGTGGGGGTGGGTCAGGGCGTCGGCTGGACGGTGTCGCGATAGCGTTCCGATGCCTGGAAGGATTCGCTGATGTGGCTGCGCATGCTGGACGCGGCGGCGTCGGCATCGCCTTTCAGGATGGCTGCGACAATGTTCTGGTGTTCTTCGAAAGAGGCGCTGATGCGGATGGGCAGCTTGAACTGGGCGCGGCGGAAGGGGGCGACGCGGCCGCGCATGGTCAGGGTGGCTTCTTCCATCTGCTTGTTGTGGCATCCGCGGAAAATGGCGGCGTGGAATTCCAGGTTGAAGCTATCATAGCGGTCGCTTTGGCCTCGGCTCACTGCTTCCATGCTGGCCACATGCATGGCTTCCAGCTGACGACGTTCCTCGGCATTCATGCGCAGCGCCGCCAGCCGGGCACAACTGGCTTCAAGTTCTGCCGCCAGTTCGAACATCTCGCGCACATGGTCGGAATCGATGCAGGCGACGAAGACACCGCGATGGGGGTGGTTTTCCACCAGCCCGGTGACCGCCAATTGCTTCAGCGCCTCGCGCACCGGGGTGCGCGACATGCCCCATTGCGCCGCCAGCAGCCGTTCGTCCAGCCGGGTGCCCGGCAGCAGCTTGCCGGCCAGAATGTCGTCGGCCAAAGATCGCCGCAATTCGGGCGCCAGGGTCCGACGTGGCGTGGGCGCGGATATCGCGGGCGCAGGTGTCGCGGGCTCTGGGGGCATGGTGGTCGCCTTATGCGGTGGGGGCGCTTCAAGATAAGCGGCAGCCTGAATTTTTGTCGAGAGCCGTGCAGGCCGCCCCCGAAGACCCCTTGCCAACACTCTCCCGTCGCTCTTATAGTCCTGCCGCCGATGCGGGTGTAGCTCAATGGTAGAGCAGAAGCTTCCCAAGCTTACGACGAGGGTTCGATTCCCTTCACCCGCTCCAAGCCTCTCTATTAAATCAATCCGCTACCACTGTCTGGGAAGGCTGTCTTTTAGCCGCCAATGAGCAAGATTGCGGCTGATGCGGTTTTCCAGTTGTACGATTTGCGGGTCGTAAAGGCTGTGCAGTATTTCGGACAGGCTGGGGCGCAGGGGGTGGCCGGGGCCGGAGAAGGCGGGTGCGGGTAGGGCTGTTTCCGGGAGGCTCTGGAAGAATGCCGGATCGACGTCAAGGTGGCGGGCGAGGTTTTCCAGTACATGGCGGGGGCGGGTGGTGATGTCGTCGAAGACGATGACCTGCAGCGCCGATTGGGGGAAAATTGACAGCCACGTGTCCAGGCAGGCCAGGTAGTCACCGCGTCGACGTGATCCCGATGAATGGAAATGGTCGATGAACCACGCGTCGCTGGCTTCGTCGATGGTCATCTCGGCGCGGGTCAGGGCCATCAAGGCCGCGGACCAGGCGCGTTCGATGGGATTGCGCAGGCTGTAGAACAGTTTCAGTCGGGGGGCGCAGGCGTGGATCTGGCTGATCACGCTGGACGGCAGGATGGCATAGGCGGGAGTGATCTCGCCTTGCTTGCAGGGGCTGGTCGGGAAGAAGTCGGTCCAGGACTGTGCGGCCATCTTGGCGGGAGAGTTCCAGAAATGCATTTCCTTTCCGCACGGAAAGGAAATATCCGGATGTTGTCTTAAGCATTCGAACAACCAAGTCGTTCCTGCTTTTTGTGCGCCGATGCCCAGAAAGTCGATCATGCCGGAAATCCACTGGTACGGGGTGTCACCCGCTGTTTTCCATAAGCCTTGACAGGCTTCCCACCTGCTTTTATGGACTGAGTCGTCCATGTGCGAAGACATGTCTGCCGGACCCGATTCATGCCGCAATCCATGTTGTTTGTCCGCGACTTTCGTCACATGACCGGCGGGCACTTGAAATTCAGCCATTATTTGGATTACGCCGCCGCTTCGGGCTTGGTGCGGCCGTGGTTGTATCTCAGCGAAGGCAGTGCCGACCCCCAGGGGCTGTTCGCCGCTGCCGGGGTGCGAAGGGTGCGGCGCCCGGTCGACGCCGACAGCTATTTCGTCGCCGGCCTGGATTGGGGCGTCTTGGATTGGGCCGGGGTCGAGACACGCGGCAAACCGGTGATCAACCTGGTCCAGCACGTGCGCCACGCCAATCCCGACGACCCGCGCTATCCCTATTTGTCCCGTCCAGCCTTGCGGATTTGTCCCAGCCAGGAAGTGGCCGACGCGCTGCGGGTCACCGGGCGGGTCAACGGCGAAATCGTCGTCATCCCATACGGCATCGACGTGCTGGATGCGGAAAGGCCCGCCATCCGGCCGCAGCCGGGCCGCGTGTTCATTGGCGGCTTGAAGAATCCGGCGGTCGCCGAGTTGGTGGCACGGCACCTTCAGCCGCCTCTTCGTGTCGATTTGTGCAACGAGCAGACACCGCGCGGCGCGTATCTGGAGCGTCTGGCGGGGGCGGCGTTGTGCGTGTTGCTGCCCACTCCAACCGAAGGCTATTTTCTGCCGGCCATCGAGGCGATGGTTCTGGGGGTTCCCGTGGTGACGGTGGATTGTGTCGGCAACCGGTCGTTTTGCCGGCATGAGCAATCCTGCCTGATCGCCGACTATGATGTGGATTCCCTGGTGGCGGCGGCGCTGCGGTTGGCTGATGACGCCGCATTGAGCGAGCGCTTGCGCCGGGGCGGCCATGACATGGCCCAGGGGCAGGGACGAAGCCAAGAGCGTCAGTCATTCCTGTCGTGCTTGGCCCGGGTGGTGGAGACACCGTTTGCGCCGCTATGACTCATCCTTGCCCCTGGTTTCGATCCACGTGCCGAAATGCGCGGGAACCAGTTTGAGCGACATCTTGTGCCAATGGTTCCCCGGTGACGACTTTCAGCGCCACTACCGGCCCCATCTTGATCAATTGCCGGTTCGGCATGAATTAAGGGGCGGACAGTGTGTGCATGGGCATTTCAACGGGGCGCGCGGTTTCGGTGTTTGGGATTTCTATCCCCAAGCCCGTCAGTTCATCATCTTCCTGCGCGAACCGTTCGACCGCTTCGTGTCGCAATGGCTTTATATGAACCGTCGGCACCAGGGCGGTGATTACGTGGGCGGTCTGGTCGATAATCCCAGTTTCGAGCAATGGATCAATCGTCGAGCCGACGAACAGGGCCGGCAGCGGAATTCCTATTCCCCCGTGTGGTTCTTGCCGTTGCCGCCGGGGACGACGCCGGTCGAGACACAGCTTCGCGAACTGTTCGTCTTCATCGGCCTGCACGAACGGATGGCGCTTTCGATGCGCGGTCTGGCCGCATCTCTGGGGCGGCCGGAAGTGGCGCTGCCCCACTTGAACCGGACGGAGAGGGGACGGCGGGAATTCGAACGGTGGCGTGGTTTTTACGAACGGCATTTCCAGGACGAATACGCACTTTATCAAGCCGCTTACCAGCTTCATCTGAAGCAGTTCTGATTTAGGGCCCGTCACCCCGCAGCCGTTTCGCCAGATCCAGTCCGATGGCGCGATGGACGGCGACGCTGGGATGGCCGTCGCGTTCCGCCACCCTTAAGTCGATTTCGGGGGGGATGGCGGCGACCACCGGGGCTTCGTCGATCAGTTCGACCCCGCTGGGCAAAGCCCGCAACAACAGATCCGACACCGGCTGCGGGGGGCGCGGTTCGCCGGCCCGGGCCAGGGGCTGCGGGATGTTGACGACGATCAGCCTGGCCCCCACCGCGTCGGTCGCCGCCTTCAGGCGTCGCAGCACGAAGGCCAGGGCTTCTTCCTGGCGTTGGGGATTGTCCTGCCAGGACGGCGTCGCCAGTTTCGACACCGTGCTGCCGGCCAGCAAGGCGACGCCCCGCCACCAATCGCCACCGTTGTCCGGCAGGTCCAGACCGGCGAACACGTATTCGCTGAGCGCCACACTCCACCTTGACGCCGCCGGGGGCTGGATTTGCGGACCGTTCGGCCCAAAGCGCACATAGGCTTGCGACCGGCAGATCGGCAGCGGAGTCGGCGCGCAGGGGGTGAGGTTGCGCTGCATATGCGGGGCGATGAAGCCGTAGGTCACGATTTTTGGGCGCAACGCCACCACACGCTGGAACGCCAGCAATGATCCCAGACTGCCATAGGCCTGCACGCCGGCATTGACCACCGACAGCCCCGAGGCTTCCGCCAGGACCGCCGGATAAGCCTGTTCCGCTTCGACCCCGTGGCCATAGGTGAACGAACAGCCGATGGCGACGACGTCGGCGCTGGTGAAGGACTGGCTCCGCTGTTCCGGCGGAACGCGCAGGCCTTGGGGGTTGGCGGCGGCGGCGACGAAGCGGTCGGTGCCGCGGATGTGGAAACGGCTTGATCCGCTGCGGTTCAGGGCGAATCCGATTTCCGGGTCGGCGGTCATGATGGGGTCGCCTTGCGACCAACTGCCCAGAGTGCGCCGCAGGCTTCGATATTGATCCTGGGCGTAAAGGGCGAAGGCGGTAAACACCAGCGCCGATAGCGCCAATGCCACCATTGCGGTGGCAAGGCGAAGCTGTCGCGCCTTGCGGGGGCGGGATCGCGCCGTGGTCGGGGTGGTCATGGTTTTTTTTAGCGTCAGAATGGTGTCCGGGCAACCTTTTCGCGTGTATCCCCGCGACGGGTTGCCTTGCTGTAAAAGGTGTGATTTATGATCATTTCACAATAAAAGCGCGCATCTCTTTTGGCGGTGCCAATGCCGCATGGGGAAAGGGTGTCATGGATTGTCTTGCTTCCTTCCCGTCTCCAAAGCTTAGTCCCGTGGTTCAGCTGGCCCGGCCGCAAGGTTGCCGGCTGCGTCCGGCCCGCGATCGTGATGTTCCGTTCCTGAAACGGCTTTACCGGCATTCGCGCGACGCCGAATTCGCCCATTCCAACTGGTCGCCAGAGCAAAAGGCGGCGTTCTGCGACATGCAGTTCACCTTTCAGCATGCCGATTGGCTTCGCCGTTTCGAAAACGGCTGGTTCTTGGTGGTCACCCAGCGAAGTGCCCCCATCGGTCGGCTGTATCTGGATATGGGCCAAGACGAGGCCCGGGTCGTGGACATCACCTTGCTGCCGGAATGGCGGGGCAAGGGGATCGGCGCCGCTTTGCTGACGATGGCGGCACAATGGGCGGCGCCGCGGCCCTTGGCGCTGCAGGTGGACGCGATCAACCCGGCGTGGCGGCTTTACACGCGGCTTGGTTTTGTGGAGCAGGGGCGTCAAGGGGGGCGCGTGCAGATGACGCTGAACCCGGCCGCCCTCTGACGGCGGCATCGGTTCGACAAGCCGCGACAACCGCGCCCCGGTCTGGTCGGCACGGTTGTCGCGTCTGCAACGGCTTACTTCTTGTCCGTCGGCTTGGGCTGGGGTGGGGTGGGCTGCTGCGGAGCGCCGTCGGGCTTGGTCGCCGGGGTGGTCGGCGTGTTGACGGTTTCCGAAATCCCTTGGCTGGTCCCTTGGGTGGCGACCGGGGCCGAGGTGGTCGCTGCCGGCGGCGGCACCTGCGCCATGGCCGGCAGGGCCGTCGAAAGAACCAAAACGGTGGAAAGGATCAGTTTGCGCATTGTTTTCGTAGCCTACCAACAGGGGAAATTACACATAATATCATATCGGTTTCGGTGAAAATTTGCCATGGCATTGCGTGATTTCCTGTGGTTTCCTTGGTCCGGAAGACGGCGCCGCGGCGCATATGGCTTTGGCTGGCGACGGCACGACAAAATGTCCTTTCAGAAGAATTTCAAACATCCCTTCCTGCTTGCGCATCATGATTTCTTCAAGGGCATCCGCTCGTGGAGCTTGTGGTTCGGATTGGGCATCCATGACATCCGCATTCGCTACAAGCGGACCTTGCTGGGGCCGCTGTGGATCACCGCCAGCCAGGCCGCGACCTTCATCTGCATGGGGATGTTGTTCAGCGCGGTCCTGAAAAACGACGTCACCGACTATTTGCCCTATCTGGCGGCGGGAATGGTGATCTGGAGCTTCGTCAGCGCCGTGGCCAACGAAAGCGCCCAGATCTTCACTTCGGCCCATCATGTGATCACGTCGTTGCGCATTCCGTTGGTGGTTCACGTGCTGCGCTTCGTTTTTCGCCACCTGTTGGTGTTCTTCCATAATTTCGCCGCCGCGGTGGCGGCTTTCCTGATTTTGGGCGGCCATCTGACCGCCGCCAGCAGCTTTTTGCTGGTCAGCGTCCCCCTGCTGTTCATCATGATGTCGTCGGCGGCCTTGATCGTCGCCGTGGTCGGGGCGCGTTTCCGTGATATCGCCCCGGTGATCGGCATCGTCATGCAACTGACCTTCTTCATGACGCCGATCATGTGGCGGACCTCGGACATTCCCAATGCCAGCAAGTGGTGGGTGACCATCAATCCCTGGCATCATGTGATCGAAGTGGTTCGCGCTCCCATGCTGGGCACCATGCCGGCCCCCTTGTCGGTAGAGGTTCTGCTCTTCGGCACATTGGTCCTGGTCGCCCTGGCCTATGTGATGTTCTGCAGCTTCCGCCATCGCATAGCGTACTGGTTGTAAGGCATGTCCCACCTGATTTTGGAAGACGTCAGCGTCGATTTTCCCATCTATGACGGCAGCCAGCGTTCCTTGCGGCGGGCCTTGGCCAAGGCCAGCATCGGCGGCACCATCTTCAGGCGTGACCAGCGGCATGTGGCGGTGCGGGCCTTGGATGGCATCAGCATGGCGCTTCATGATGGCGACCGCGTCGGCCTGATCGGCCACAACGGCGCCGGAAAGTCCACCCTGCTGCGGGTTCTGGCCGGTCTGTTCCTGCCCACCGGGGGGCGGATCTCCATCGACGGACGGGTCTCGCCACTGTTGAACCTGGGGTCGATCATCGACCACGAGATGACCGGTTATGAAAATATCGAGCATGCGGCGGTGTTGTTGGAAATTCCCGCCAGACGGCGGCGAACACTGGCCCAGGAAATCGAGGAATTCACCGATTTGGGGGACTTCCTGGCGCTGCCGGTGAAAACCTATTCCGCCGGCATGCAATTGCGCCTGTCCTTTGCCTTGATGACGGCCCAGGAACCGGAAATCCTGTTGGTGGACGAAGTGCTGGGGGTTGGCGATTCCGGCTTTCTTAAAAAGGCGGCCGCCCGCATGACGGAATTCCACCAGCAGACTTCGATCATGGTTCTGGCCAGCCACAACGACACCCAGTTGTACAAGCTGTGCAACAAGGCGGCATGGCTGGAATACGGCCGTGTGGTCCGGTTCGGCCCCATCGACGAGGTGCTGACGGCCTATAAGGCGTCCTGCGGGACCTGAGGCCGCGTCCATGAAAAATCGGGTGGTTTCAGCGTTCCCCGATGGCGGTCAGCAATTGTGGGCTGACCGGCATATAGCGTTCCAGCCCCAAGGCGACCGAGCGGCGCAGCATGGCGAAGCCCTGCTCTTTCAGTGGCGGCTCGGGGCGAAGGACCAGGGTCACGCCCCGATAGTAAAGACCCACCGGGTCGTCGGGAAGGCGGGCCAGCAGGGCATCGCTTTCGCGGGCCAGTTCATCGGTTCGGTGACGTGTCAGCAAGGCGGTGAAATAGCCGATGGCCTGATCGCTGCGCCGGGGGGCAACGACCCACAGCCGATCAAGCCAGCGCTTCCACAGCAACCATTGCCGGTCATCGGCGGCGAAAGACAGTTCGCCGGTCACATGGATGGCGTTCATGGCGCCTAACCCCGTGGTCAGCAGCAATGGGCTTAGGGTGTTGGCGGCGCGGCGGTCGATGTCCTGCAACTGGGCCTGAATGGCGGTGGCCAAGGGGGCGGTGGCTTCGCCATGGGCGGCGCGACGGGCGAAGTCGCTGTGGGCGTCGCGGATCAGCTCGGCGGCGGCAAGGTCGCTGCCGCGAAAATCTGCCGCCAGGATGGCGGCTTGCGGCGGTGTGGCCAGCCAGGCGGTTTTCACCCGGTTTTCCTCCAGGCCCGTCCGTAACAGCATGAAAGCGGCCGCGGTCGCCGCCATGGCCAGGGCGCAAGCCGCCAGTGCCGCCAGACGGGGTGGCGGCAGGCGGCGGGGGTGACGGTCGTCGGCCAGCGCCGCCAAAGCCAAGGCCATCACCGGCAGGGACAGGCAAAGCTGGAACCAAACCCCGTGGAACAGGCACAAGGCCAAGGCGAAACCCAGGGCCAGGGGGCGTTGCGGGCGTGGCGCGCAGGCGGGGATGGCGACGAACCCGGCAAAGGCCAGCGCCAGTCCGGGAACGCCGACGGCATAAAGGGTTTCCAGCAGCCAGTTGTGGCTGTGGAAGTAGTCGCTTTTCAGGAAAATCCAGGTGGGCGACCACAATCTTTCCCCGGCGATGGTCAGCCAGCTTTGAAAGGCGTCCTGGCTGCGGCCCCAGCCATGTCCCCAGAACCACCCGGCGACAGAGCGGTCGGCCCCCTGCGCGGACTCCAGAAGTTGTTGGACGAGATGGCGGTCGCGCAGGGATTCCTTGGCGTGCAGGGGCGTCAGCCATTGCAGGGCGGCCAGCGGCAGGATGGCCGCCACGGCGACGGCCGCGCTGCCCCAGCGGGCCGAGGCACAGGCGTCGCGAAACCATTGGGGGCCGTGCCGGCCGGCCAGGGCGCAGCCCAGCATCAGGATCAACAAGCCGATGGCGGTGGCGCTTTGCGAAACCACGGCCAGGCCCGTGGCCACGGCAAGGGTCAAAAGGCGTGGCGTCGAGCTGGCGGCAGCCGGAACCGCCAGGGCCAGCCAGCCGTAATAAGCGGCGACGAAAATCAGCAGATGGGTGGCGTCACGTTTCAGGCTGTACCAGTCCCAAGCCTTCAAAAGGACGACAGCCGCGCTCACGGCCAGGATCGACCAGCCCAGGGCGTGCCAGCCCTTGGTGTCGTCGCGGGCAAGACGGGCAGCGGCGCAAAAAGCCGCCAGATCCAGGAACCACAGGGCGCCGAAACCGGATTGCGGGGCGCCCAAAAGGCTGAGCATGGGCTGTTGGGTGAAGGGGGCGCCAAGCGCCGACCACAGCCCCAGGCTTAGAGGCAGCAGAACAAAGGGATGGGCGACCTTGGCCATGGCGTTGGCGCCGTCGCGCCACAAGGCCAGCGCGGTCGCCACGGCGGCAAGGGTGGCGCCCGCATGCAGGCCGACCTGTAACGGTTCGGCTTTGTCCCACATGCCCAACGCGAACAGCGGCAGCGACAGCAGCGGCAGGGAAAGCGACGCCATCAAGGCCCAGCAGGCCAGGCGACCCGAGGGGACGTTCACGGACGGGCCCGCAGAAATTCAGGCCAGTGTTCGGCCCAGCAGCAGGTGTGGGTTTGTCCCGGTACGATCTGAAGCCGTGGTTGCTGGCCGGTGGGGAAGCGTGCCGCATAGGACTGGGCCACGGCGGGGGCGATCACGTCGTCGTCGCCCCCCAGCAGATGCAGTTGCGGGATTGCCGCCAGTCGTTGCGTCTGATCGGCGGGGTTCAGGGAATGGACCAGCGGCGCCAGGCCGTCCATTGTGGTCCAAGCCTCGGTATCCAGCAATCCGGCGGCGGTCATCACGCTGATGACGTCCTGACGGCGGGCGGCCACCAGCAAGGCGACGGTGGCGCCGCCGGAATGACCGTAAAGGCGCAGCCCCCGCGCCCCGCTTCGCGCCATCAACTGGTCGATGACCTGATTGGTCGAGGCGATGACGTTTTCCGAATAACGGGCGATGCTCCAATAAGCGGGCTGGCAATTGCGGCGCTGGCTGCCGCTGACATATTGGCAGGGGCGGGCCAGATAGACCACGTTGGGGGCGCTGTCCCGCACCGCCATGTCCAGGGCCACGGCTTCACGCGGGGTGGGATCGTCGTTCAGACGCTGTCGGCTGACATAGGCGTAACCGTCGCCTTCGATGTACACGGACAAAGGCTGGCCGGCCTGAAAACGCGGGGGCAACTGGGTGTACAGGTCGAAGGTCCCGCCATTGAAGACGACGGGGTGCATGCCATGCCCGGAAGCAAGCTCGGCGGCCTTGTCGCGCCGGGATGCACATCCCGTCAACAAGACCGCCGCAGCAAGAACCAAGGCAAAGGAAGACCGGCCCTTGCTCATCCCTTAGAACGTGTATCGGACACGACCGATGGCGGTCCACAGATCCAGGTCCTGGCGTCCCAACGAACCGTAATCCACTTCCAGGCTGCCGGTCAGGCCGCCGCTGTAGAATTCGACGCCCACGCCGACCAGGCCGCCGCCGTCGTCGATGTTGGACTGCTGGCCGTCCGACTTGGTGACCGCATTGGTCTTGTTGAAGTCCCAGTCGCCGTTGACCTTGATATAAGGCAGGTAGCCGTCATCCAGGGCATAGCCGACCTTGCCGCCCATGGACAGGCGTCCCAGGGTGAACTTGTTGGCGGCGACTTCCGACAGATCGCTTTCGGTGTAGCTGTTCTGGCGTTCGTGCATCAGCATGACCGACACCTTGGGCTGCATCCGCCAGCGTTCATAGGCGAAGTTGCCGGTCACGCCGCTGCTGCCGAACCAGCGGCCGCCGTTGTTGGTGCCGCTGACGGTATTGTTCTGCCGGCTGGTGTTGTACCACAGCCGGGTATAGCCGACGGACAGGTCGACGGTCCAGTTGCGGTCCAGGTCGACGGCCGCGTACGGGGCGATGGTCAGGCCCTGGCTTTCGTAGGTGCCGTTATTGAACTTGGTGTCCAGCTGGGTGTATTCCCAGCCGCCGGACAGGCCGACCAGGAAACGGTCGTAATAACGGCGGTCGATGCCGACCAGGCCGCTATAGATGTTGCCGCTCATGGCCAGGTTGGCTTCGCTCTTGTCGATGTTGCCCCACAGGCCCTGACCCCAGATGGCGGTACGGGCGTCGGCGCTGCCGGCGGCCTTGCCGTCCATGCGGAAGTTGAAGCTTTGCGGCTTGCCGTCGTTGCCGTTGCCAAAGCCGCCGTTGCCGCCGCCGCCAGGCCCCGAATTGCCGCCACCGTTGCCACCATTGCCGCCGTCAAAGCCGCCGCTGCCGCCGGTCCCGCCAGGGGCGGTGCCGCCACCCGAGCTGCCGCCACCGAAGCCGCCGGAGCCGCCGCCGAAACCACCCGAACCGCCGCCGAAGCCGCCAGAGCCGCCGCCGCCGAACCCGCCGGTACCGCCCGAGGTGAAGCCGCCGGTCGCCGCGTTGCTGATGATCGAGGTGGTCTGGCTGGAAGCCGTGCTGGCCGCGGTGCTGCCCACCGCTTGGTTGGATTGCGTGGTGCTGTTGGACACATCCGAGGCCGCGTAGGCGGATGACGATGAGATGACCGTCGCAACGATCGCAGCGAGAGCTAGGCGGTGATTCATGACCACAACGGCACCATTCCACAGGACAACATGATGCGTTTATTGGCTGTAAAAGTCTCGCCTGTCAATTGATAAAAGGGGTGGTTCGTGTTATTTCAGAATGTGTTGCGCGAATGCATTAATGAAATGGACGCGCAAATCGGAATGGCCCCACGGGCTTGTGGCGGCAGTTCATATGCTTATTGGATGGGGTCTTGGGTGTCGCAAGAAATGTATTCGATCGTAATCGTTTCTTACTACACGGGGCCGGTCTTGTTTTCCTGTTTGTCGGCCTTGCTGGCCGAGCCCGAGGTCCAGGAAATCCTGATTATCAATAATGGTAATGACCTTTCTGATAAAATACAACTTCAGGATGTCGCTGCCCGAAGCGGGCGTATCAGAATCTTCAATCCCGGTCGAAATATCGGCTTTGCCGCGGGATGCAACATGGGGGCGGCGCAGGCCCGGACATCTGTCCTGGCCTTTGTGAATCCAGATTTGATGGTTCCCGCCGGGACCTTCGCCAAGTTGTCACAGGTGCGGCGCGACCACGCCGACGCCTGGCTTTTTGGCGGGCGGCTGCTTGATTTGGCGGGGCAGGAACAGCGTGGGGGACGACGCGAGACTTTGACGCCCTGGCGGGCATTGGTGGAGGCCCTGCGGTTGGACCGTCTGTTTCCCGGCCATCCGTACTTCCGCCGCTTCAACCTGCATGACCAGCCGGTTCCTGCTGGTGCGGTGGCGGTGCCGGCCGTTTCCGGTGCCTTCATGGTCATCGACCGGGATCGTTTCGACCGCCTGGGCGGCTTCGACACCGAGATGTTCCTGCATATCGAGGACCTGGACTTGTGCCTTCGGGTTTTGCAGGCGGGCGGCGTGCTGCTGTATTGCGGCCACATCCCCCTGTACCACCAAGGGGGTAGCAGCGACGCTTCGCGTCTGCTGGTGGAATGGCACAAGACACGCAGCACGTTGATCTATTTCCGCAAGCATTTCCGGGATTCTTATCCCCATTGGGTCTTGTCGGGGGTAGCGGGGGTCTTGTGGCTGCGCTTCGCGGCTCTGGTGCCGCGCGGCCTGCTGGCCGATGCCGGGCGGCTGGGGCGGCGCGTGCTCGGAAGGAAACGGGGATGACGACGCCTTGGGTCCGCGTGGTGGTGGTCAATTACAATGGCGGCGCGCACTTGCCGCGTGTTCTTGACGGGCTGCGCCGGCAAAGTGACGGCGACTTCGAAGTGGTGGTGGTGGATAACGGTTCCACGGACGGCTCCTTGGATGGGCTGCCGGCTTTCGATGGTCGTTTCCATATCCTGCGTGCCGGCCGGAACCTGGGCTTTGCCGCCGGCTGCAATCTGGGGGCGCAGGGCGCGAAGGCGCCGTGGCTGGCCATGCTCAATCCCGACGCCGTCCCCCAGCCGCATTGGCTGGCCAAGCTGCGGGAAGCGATCTTCAATTATCCCGCCGCCGCCGCTTTCGGTTCGACCCAGCTTTTGGCCGAAAACGAAGCGTTGCTGGATGGGGCGGGGGACAATTATTCGATCTTCGGCATCGCCTGGCGGGGGGGCTATGGCGCCTCGGCCCATCTGGTCGACGGCGACATCGCGGTGTTTTCCCCCTGTGCCGCTGCGGCCTTGTACCGGCGCGACGCCTTCGAAGCGGTAGGCGGTTTCGCCGAAAGCTTTTTTTGCTATCTGGAAGATGTGGACCTGGGGTTTCGCTTGCGCTTGGCGGGGCATGACGTGGTGCAGGTCGCCGCGGCGCGGGTCAGCCATGTCGGCTCGGCCATTGCCGGGCGCTACAGCGTGTTCACCGTCTACCACGCCGCCCGCAACGGCGTGTACCTGATGGTTCGCTGCTTGCCGCTGCCCTTGTTGCTGGTGGCGGTGCCGCTGCATCTGCTGGCGCAGGTCTATCTGATGTGGCGGATGCGGGCCTTGGTCTCCGTCACGGCTCGGGCCAAGGGGGTGTGGGACGGCCTGTGCGCCTTGCCGCGCCTGCTGGACGAACGCCGGGACGTCCAGCGGGGCAGGCGTGCTTCCTTGCGTCAGGTGGCCTCTTGGCTGGTCTGGCGGCCCAAGCGTTTGTCGCGCCGGCAGATCGTTCCTTTGTCGTCCTGATTCCTGGGGGCTATGTGAAAAGCGTCATGAAAAGCTTGGCCGCGTGATGACGACACTGGTGGTCTTCGGTGCCGATGGCCTGTTGGGGCGAGCTTTGGCCGAGGTTGCGTTGCCGGCCGGATGGCGACGGCGGCTGGTCGGACGGCGGCAGGCGGATATCCGCAACGGCGGACAGGTGCTGTCGGCCCTGGCCGGGCTGAGCCGGGCTGTGGTGGTCAACGCCGCCGCCTACACCGCCGTGGACAAAGCCGAAAGCGAGCCCGAGCTGGCCTTCGCCGTCAATCGTGACGGCGTGGCGCATCTGGCCGGCCATCTGGCGGTTTTGGGCATTCCGCTGATCCATATGTCCACCGACTACGTTTTCGACGGCCAGCGGAAAAGTCCCTATGCCGAGGATGCCGAACCGGCCCCCTTGTCGGTCTACGGGAACAGCAAGTTGGCGGGGGAGCGTGCGGTTCTGCGGGCGGCGCAGACAAACGCGGTGGTGCGGACCTCGCGGGTGTTCGGCCGTCACGGCCGCTGCTTCCCGCAGCTCGTTCTGGAACTGGGGCGGCAGCGCCACACCTTGTCCATGGTGGATGACCAGATCGCTTGTCCGACGCCGGCGGACGACTTGGCCCGGGCCCTGGTCCGCATGGCCGCTCACATGATCGCCCCCCAAGACGCAGGGCGGATTTCCGGGCTGTACCATTATTGTGGCGAAGGACCGGTTTCCTGGTACGACTTCGCCGCCGCCTTGTCCACCCGGGCCGAACAGCATGGCATTCGGCTGAGTCCGCTGCGTGCCATCCCGTCCCGGGACTATCCCCAACCGGCCCGCCGCCCCTCGTGGTCAGCCTTGGCCTGCGACCGTCTGCGACGCGATTGCGGTATCCTGCCGCCGGATTGGCGTCAGGGATTGTCCGAATACCTGCCTGGGTGGCTGGACGTCTGATGTGTGCCAATTGGCGAGTGACCTTCCATAAGTGCAACCTAGGTCCTGTTGACAAAGGGGCTTCCCAAACTCAGCCGGACGTGATTCATCACTGGTCTTTGCGGAGACCCGCGGCATGCGTGGCGATCTGACAAATGAGGAATGGGGGATCATCGGGGAGTTGCTGCCCGCCGAACGTGGTCGCGGTTGCCGCCCTTCCCATGACAACCGGCGCTTCATCAACGGCATGCTTTACGTGCTGCGGGTCGGCTGCCCGTGGCGCGACATGCACGAGCGTTACGGCAAGTGGAACTCGGTCTATGTCCGGTTCCGCCGCTGGGCCGAGCAAGGCGTGTGGGATGCCTTGCTGGAAACGTTGGTCGATCTCGGCCTGTCAGGCGGTCGAAGACCTGATGGCGCTGCCAGTCGCCACCTCGCCTCGGTCCAATCGCACTCAGCCGATTGCATGCAACTTCCTGCGATACAAGGATCTGAGCGCATGTTCAACCGCCTCAAGCAGTTCCGTCTCATCGTTACCCATTACGACAAAACTGCCAAATCCTTCCTCGGTGTCCTGCATCTGGTCGCCGCAAAGCTATGGCTACCGGCCTTTGTCAACAGGCTCTAGCCCCCGCTTGTTCCACGTTGTGGTCGTTCGGCCGTTCTGGTAGACTGGCCCGTCAGGAAAAATGGGGTTAGCATGCTGTTTATTGCGGAAATCGGACTGAACCACAACGGCAATTTCGGCCTCATCCAGGCGCTGGTTCGCGAAGCTGCTGAAGCTGGGGCTGATATTGCCAAGTTCCAATTGGGCTGGCGGGCGGGTGAGGGCGAGATTAACCGCATAACTCCCGAAATACTAACCGAGATCGTGCGCATCTGTGGGTTCTATAATATAGAGCCCATGGTTTCGATCTTTACGGACGAAGCCTACCAATTGGCAAGATCAGTCGAGTTCAAGCGTTATAAGATCGCTTCGCGCACTGTCAAAGAGGCGCCCAAATTGGTGGAGTCCATTCTGGACGAAGGCAAGGAAACTTTTGTGTCCTTGGGTTTTTGGAATCAGCCCGGCCTGCCCTTTGATGGTCGCTCCAACGTTCGGTATCTGTGGTGTAAATCCATGTATCCTGCCAAGCCCTGGGAGTTGACGGAGCTTCCGAAGGATTTTACCTCAAGTCCGTACCAGGGTTATTCAGACCACGCTGTGGGCATAGAAGCTGCCTTGCTGGCAATCAGCCGCGGTGCTCGCGTCGTCGAAAAGCATTTTACGCTGGACAAGTCCGATGTGACGATTCGTGATCATGCTTTGTCGGCAACCCCTAGCGAATTCGCACAGATGGTGAAGCTCGGGCGTAACATGGCGCAGCTGCTTGATCTGGGTGTCTAATGCCTCGGATCATGGTCCTCAGCACGGACACCAATCACCATCGTTATTTTCTAAATGAAATACGCGCAGCAGGCATTTCGATAACTTCTGTGATATTTGAAACATCATCGGTTCAGGCTCCGTTTCCTACGGGTCCCCTATACGAAGATGAGCAGGACCTATTCGAACGACAGCGTTGGGTAGGCAAGCTAGATCTTGCGCATTTTGATATTCACGAGGTTCCAAACGTGAACTTGGCCACAGGCCGAATTGCCGCGCTGAACCCGGACATTGGCGTGGTGTTCGGCAGTCGCCGACTAACTCCAGAGCTGATTTCCTGCTTTCCTGCGGGCTTGATCAACGTGCATCGCGGTATTGCCGAAGAATATCGCGGATTGGATTCGGATCTGTGGGCTATCTATCACGGCGATTGGGGCAATATTGGCGTCACGCTCCATATGGTAGACGCGGAATTGGATGCAGGAGATATTGTATTTCAAAAATGCATGACACTATCAGCGAACATGCGTCTATCACATGTGCGTGCCCATACCAGTGAAATCGCCGCGATGGGAATGATCGATGTGTTGAAGCAATGGCAAAGTGGGGCTTTGTCGCGACGGCGTCAGACCACTAAAGGGCGTTATTATTCCTTCATGCCAATCGATATCAAGCGGATCGTTCATCGAAAGTTCAATCTCCATTGCGAAAGCTTGAAGATATGATTTCCAGCGATCGAGATAGATATAATCAGATTCATCATCAAGCGCTGAGGGGCTTTTCTGGTCGTGTCTCAAGTGAGTTGACGATTCTGTTGTACCATGGTGTGTTCGACGGCTTGGCACCCGGCATCGCCAATTATAACGGCAAGCATGTGCCTGTGGATCAGTTTCGAGATCACATGCGTTTTATTCACGACCACTGCGCAGTCCTGACGATGGATGAAGTGGCGGAAATTGCGGCCTCGGGGAAGCCGTGGCCACGTCGCGCCGTCGCTGTTACCTTTGATGACGGTTTTTCAAATAACCGAACCTTGGCGGCAGATGTTCTGGTGGACTCAGGCGTCCCAGCTACTTTCTATGTTTGCCCAGGTTTGATCAATACTACCATGATGTTTTGGGTTGATCAGCTTGAGGATTGCCTTAACCGTTCATTGCGGGCGCAGATATCGGTTGTGTTGGATGGTATTGAACGCTGCTTCATTATCGATGGTGATGAAAAGCGCATTGAAGCTTTAGATACCATCAAGAGTGTTTGCAAGCGTGTGCCCTTAAAAGAAAAAACGCGAATACTGCAGGAGGTTTCGGACGCAACGGGCATTCTTCCCACACCCGATGCCTGGTCTCATTATCGCCCGGCCACATGGAAGGAAATCCGTGAGCTTGCCGATGAATCGCTATTCATCGTAGGTGGCCATTCCCTTTATCATGATATCCTGGCGTTGCAGGGGGATGAACGAGCGGCCCAAGATATTCATGCTAGCCTGCGCCTGCTGGAATATCAGTTGGAAATGCCCATCCGCCATTACTCCTACCCAGAAGGGCAGAAGAACCACTTTAACGATTCTATTATATCAACCCTAAAATCTGAAGGTGTTGTTAGTAGCCCATCTGCCATCCTAGGGCTTAACCCCGTTGGTTCTGATCCGTTCCATCTGCGGCGGATAATGGTAGGGTTTTATGGTACGCTCTTTCCTTTTCTAGATCCGGCGCTTGCCTAGGTCATGTTGACAAAGGTGGTTCCCAAAGCCGCGCGGGCGTGATTCAACACTGGTCTTTGCGGAGGCCAATGGCATGCGCGGCGACCTGAGGGACGAGGAGTGGGCGATTATCGGAGAACTGCTGCCCTCCGAGCGAGGGCGCGGCTGCCGCCCTTCCCATGACAACCGCCGCTTTATCAACGGCATGCTTTACGTACTGCGGGTCGGCTGCCCCTGGCGCGACATGCACGAACGCTATGGCAAATGGAACTCCGTCTACGTCCGCTTCCGACGCTGGGCCGAACAGGGCGTCTGGGACGCCCTGTTGGAAACACTGGTCGATCTCGGGCTGACCGACGACTGGCAGCACATGGTCGACAGCACCATTGTCCGAGGGCACAGCCAAGCCGCTGGTGACCTGCCATGGGAATCTTCCTCCAGTCTGAAGTAGAGTCCGGCCCATCGAAAGGACGGACTTATGAAGCGCAGCAGGTTCTCTGAGGAGCAGATCATCGGCATCCTGAAGGAGCAGG
>MKVK01000025.1 GCA_001898825.1 Magnetospirillum sp. 64-120 | reverse complement strand
AGGGCTTCGCCGTGGTCGCCGGCGAGGTGAAGACGTTGGCCACCCAGACCGCCAAGGCCACCAGCGAGATCACCGACCAGATCCTGGCGGTGCAATCGGCCACCCACGACGCGGTGGACGCCATCCGCACCATCACCCAGACCATCGGTTCCATGTCGGAAGTGGCGTCCACCATCGCCGCCGCCGTCGAGGAACAGTCGGCCGCCACCAAGGAAATCAGCCGCAACGTCAACCAGGCGGCGTCCGGTGCCCATGACGTGTCGGAATTCATCAACCGTCTGGTGGGGGTGACCCGGGAAGTGGGCGACAACGCCGCCCAGGTTTCCCATTCCTCGGAACTGCTGAGCGACCAGACCGGCCGCTTGCGCGGCGAGGTGGAAAGCTTCCTGGCCACCGTTCGCGCCGCCTGATCAGGTGAGCTAATCTTTTCTATCTCGAGAAGCCCCGGCAAGCATCCGCATGCCGGGGCTTTTCCTTTTGGTTTTGGAGTCATTCAAATAAAAAGCGCGCGATTTATAAGTATTATAAAAATCCGCCCATATACGAATGGTTAGTTCTGTGGGTGTGTGCGGTCTATCCTTTGTTTGTGACTCCGTGTCGGAGAATTCGTGTGCTAGCGTTTCTCGTCGCTCAAATGAAGTGACTTCATTCCGTGCGTCTTGCTTGGTGGGGTCAGCATGTCTGGAAGCCTGTTCCGATCGAAATCGGTTAAGCTGCAGTTATTGGCTTTGGTCGGCGTCGCCGCCCTGGGATTGGTGGTGTTGACCGTGGTCGCCGCCAATTTCGTCAAGCAGGAAAAGCTGGCCGCCGCCATCGCCAAGACCCGAAACCTGTCGGAAGCGGCCCGCGACATCGCCGCCGAATTCCAGGCCCGTGCCGAAAAGGGTGAATTCGATCAGGCGACGGCAAAGCGGCTGGCCGCCGCCGCCATTCGCGGCATGCGTTACGACAAGGTCGAGTACTTCTTCGTCTACGACTACACCGGCACCACCATGGTGCTGGGGCCGCGCCCGGAACGGGAAGGCAAGAACTTCATCGACGCCAAGGATGCGTTGGGGACGCCGTTCGTCGCCAAGATGGCCGAGCTGGCCAAGTCCGGCGGCGGCCACCTGTTCTATTGGTTCCCCAAGGCGGGGTCTGACGTTCCTGCCCGCAAGGTGTCGTCCGTCGTCGGCTTCGAGCCGTGGCAATGGTTCGTCGGCACCGGCATTTATCTGGACGACGTGGACGAAGCCTTCCGGCAAACCTTGCGGGAACTGGCGCTGATCAGCGTCGGCATCGTCTTGGTGGTGCTGTTGCTGGCGGCCCTGATCGCCCGGTCCATCGCCACGCCCTTGCGGCAGTTGGCGGTGGTCACCGGGCGGATCAGCGACGGCGACTATCAGGTCGAGGTTCCGGCGACCCATCGGGCCGACGAAATCGGCGGCTTGGCCCATTCCATCTCGGTGTTGCGGGACGAAGCGGCCACCGCCGCACGCCTGCGGGCCGAACAGGAAAGCCTGAAGGCGCAGGCGGAAGCCGAGCGGCATCAGGCCATGCTGGCCTTGGCCGACCGCTTCGAAGGCAGCGTCAAGGGGGTGGTCGAAGGCATGGGGCAGGCGGTGGGGGCCAATGACGGCGCCGCCCGCGACATGGCGAGCATCGCTGAAAACGCCCGTTCCGACGCCACCTCGGTGGCCGGCGCCGCCGAACAGGTCAACGCCAACATCCAGACCGTGGCGTCGGCCACCGAGGAATTGTCGGCGTCGATCTCGGAAATCAGCGGCCAGGTCCAGCATTCCACCCGCATCGCCCAGGACGCGGTGGACAAGGCGGAACAGACCAACGACTGCATCAACGGCC
>MKVK01000024.1 GCA_001898825.1 Magnetospirillum sp. 64-120 | reverse complement strand
ACCGCCAAGCAGGGCATCATCAATCAGGTGACCAAGCCCCGCCACGGTTCCATGCCCGCTTGGGGTGAGCGTCTGGATGCCGCCACCATCAAGATGCTGACCGTCTACGTCCACGCGCTGGGCGGCGGCAAGTAAGCACCTCCCTCCTTCCCGGGGCCGGTTCTCCGGTCCCGGGATTTTTTCCGCGGGGGTTTCGTCATGCTGGCTTTGTCCGACACCTGTACCGCCGCCATCACCGGCCGTGGCGGATTGTGCGCCTGTCTGAACGCCACCCTGTTGGGCCGTCTGCGGGCGGTGGCCGGCGACGTCCGCCTGGACGCCGGCGAGGTTCTGTTCGCCGCCGGCAGCCCGGCCGACGCCCTTTACGGCGTGCGCCACGGCGCGGTCATGCTGTGCGCCTGGGTCGGCGCGGAACGCCGTCAAATCCTGTCGTTCCACTTTTCCGGCGACATGGTGGGGTTCACCGATGGCGGCCGCCATCACGCCACCGCCATTGCCCTGGGACGCGCCAGCCTGTGCCGCATCCCGGAAACCGAAATGGACAACGACCCCGCCTTGCGCGGCCACGTCATGGGCATCTTGCGGCGGAATTTGTCGCAAAGTCTGGACATGCAGGTGCGGCTGGGCCGCATGAGCGCCGCCGAACGGGTACGCGCCCTGCTGACGGAACTGCACGGACGCCTGGGCGGCGGCGGCGAATTGCATTTGCCCATGCGCATCGCCGAAATGGCCGATTACCTGGGACTGCGCCCGGAAACCGTCAGCCGCGAGATGTCGGCCCTGCGCCAAGCCGGCGTCGTCGGCGCCTTCACGCATGACGGCATGCTGCCCATCTTGCGGCCCGACGGGCTTTAGCGCCCGACAAGAAGAACGTAAAAAATCCGGCCGTTCCTTGGGGAACGGCCGGCCTTTTTCATCACCAATGCCGGGACCTTAGTGTCCCGACATCTCGGCGCCCATGAAATTGGGCATCCAGGCTTCGTTGATGTCGCGCAGTTCCGCCACCGGCACCGACGCACCGCCGACGCTGATGGAATCGCCACCGGTCTTGCCGATGACGCGGGCGACGCAATCATGTTCCTGGGCGGCTTCCAGCACGGCGACCAGATCGTCCTGGCCCACTTCCAGCAGATAGCGGCCCTGGTCTTCACCAAAGCACCAAGCGTGCAACGGCACGCTGGCCGGCGCATCGATGGTGGCGCCGATGGAGCCGGGCATGGCCATTTCCGCCACCGCCACCAGCAGACCGCCGTCCGAGACGTCGTGGCAGGCCAGAACCTGACCGTCCTGGATCAACTGGCGGACCAATTCGCCCTTGCGGCGTTCGCGGTGCAGGGCCACCGGCGGCGGGGCGCCTTCTTCACGGCCGCAGACCTCGCGCAGGTACAAGGACGCGCCCAGCCAGCCCTTGGTTTCGCCCAGCAGCACGATGTGGTTGCCGCCGGCCTTGAAGGCCACGGTCATGTGCTTGTTGACGTCGTCCAACAGACCGACGGCACCAATGGCCGGGGTCGGCTGGATGGCGGTGCCTTGGGTCTCGTTGTAAAGCGAGACGTTGCCCGAGACCACCGGGAAGTCCAGTTCGCGACAGGCTTCGCCCATGCCTTTGATGGCTTCGACGATCTGGCCCATGATCTCGTGCTTTTCGGGATTGCCGAAATTCAGGTTGTCGGTGACCGCCAGCGGCACGGCACCGGTAGCCGAGATGTTGCGATAGGCTTCGGCCACCGCCTGACGGCCGCCTTCATGGGGATCGGCCTGGCAATAGCGCGGCGTGCAGTCGGTGGTGATGGCGACGGCCTTTTGCGTACCGTGAATGCGCACCACCGCAGCGTCGCCGCCGGGGCGCTGCACGGTGTCGCCCATGACCATATGGTCGTATTGCTGATAGATCCAGCGCTTGGACGCCAGATCGGGGCAGCCCAGCAGGGTCTTCAGCGCGGCGACCGGATCGACGGCTTCCACCTGCTCGGCCGGGATCACCGGTTGCTTGGCCGGCGCCACCCACGGGCGGTCATATTCCGGCGAGGCCTGGGCCAACGGGTCGATGGGCAGGTCGGCGACGATCTGGCCATGGCGCTTCAGCACCATGCGGCCAGTGTCGGTCAGGGTGCCGATGACGGCGAAATCCAGTTCCCACTTGTCCATGATCGCCTTGGCCTCGGCTTCCTTGCCGGGCTTCAGGATCATCAGCATGCGTTCTTGGGATTCCGACAGCATGATCTCGTAGGCGGTCATGCCCTGTTCGCGCATGGGGACCTGATCCAGGTCCAGTTCCACGCCCAGGCCGCCCTTGGACGCCATCTCGAAGGACGAGCTGGTCAGGCCGGCGGCGCCCATGTCCTGGATGGCGACGATGACGTCGGTGGCCATCAGTTCCAGGCAGGCTTCGATCAACAGCTTTTCGGTGAAGGGGTCGCCGACCTGGACGGTGGGACGCTTTTCTTCCGACTTCTCGTCGAATTCCGCGCTGGCCATGGTGGCGCCGTGGATGCCGTCACGACCGGTCTTGGAGCCGAAATAGACCACCGGGTTGCCGACACCGGCGGCGGCCGAATAGAAGATGTTGTTCTTGTCGGCCAGACCCACGGTCATGGCGTTGACCAGGATGTTGCCGTTATACGACTTGTGGAAATTGGTCTCGCCGCCCACGGTGGGGACGCCGACGCAATTGCCGTAGCCGCCGATGCCGGCCACCACGCCCGCCACCAGATGGCGGGTCTTGGGGTTGCTGGGGTCACCGAAACGCAGGGCGTTCATGTTGGCGATGGGACGCGCGCCCATGGTGAAGACATCGCGCAAAATGCCGCCGACGCCGGTCGCCGCGCCCTGATAGGGTTCGATGAACGACGGGTGGTTGTGGCTTTCCATCTTGAAGACGATGGCGTGGTCGTCGCCGATGTCGATGATGCCGGCGTTCTCGCCCGGACCGCAGATGACCCACGGCGCCTTGGTCGGCAGGGTCTTCAGCCACTTCTTCGACGACTTATAGGAACAATGTTCCGACCACATGACCGAGAAGATGCCCAGTTCGGTCAAATTGGGCTCGCGGCCCATGATCTCCAGGATCAGCTTGTACTCGTCGGGCTTGATGCCGTGCTGAGCGATGACTTCGGGGGTAATCTGGCTCACGACAACGCCTCCACCAGCGAATCGAACATCAGCTTGCCGTCGGCCCCGCCCAGCAGGTCCTCGGCCAGGCGTTCCGGGTGCGGCATCAGGCCCAGCACGGTCTTCTTTTCATTGTAGACACCGGCCACGTTGCCCAAAGACCCATTGGGGTTGAATTCGGGGGCGACGGTGCCGTCGGCGCCGCAATAGCGGAAGGCGATCTGGCCGTTGTCTTCCATTTCCCGATAGGTCTTGGGATCGACAAAGTAGTTTCCTTCGGCGTGGGCGATGGGGAAACGCACCACGTCGCCGGTCCGGTAGTAACGACAGAAATCGTTACGGTCGTTTTCCACCCGCAGATACACGTCCTTGCAGATGAACTTCAGCTGCGCGTTGCGCATCAGGACGCCCGGCAGCAGCCCGGCCTCGGTGATGATCTGAAAGCCGTTGCAAATGCCCAGCACCCGGGTGCCGGCATCGGCGCGGGCTTTCACCTCGCGCATGATCGGCGAATGGGCGGCCATGGCGCCACAGCGCAGATAGTCACCATAAGAGAAACCGCCCGGCACCACGACCAGGTCGACTTCGGGCAATTGGGTGTCGCGGTGCCAAACCATAAGCGGCTTGGACCCAAGGCTGGCTTCCAGCGCCACGGCGACGTCACGGTCGCAGTTGGAGCCGGGGAAAACGATGACGGCGGCTTTCACGGGCGATCCCTAATCGGTTGGGATGGGAAGCGTCTTCTTAGCGCCAAACCGAAACGGTTTCCAGTTGAAAGCAGGGTGATTGCGACGGAAGACGGATTGCCAGTGCTAATCACTTGCAATATCCTTCATCTCCCCATTGCCCCAAGGACCTGTTTTGCCGGCATATCCACACATAAAAAATGGTCTCTCGACCCCCCTGCCCTGGCTGCTGGCGGTTCTCGTCCTGGCCGGACTGGCGGCTTTGCCGGTGCTGGTGGTGGCCGCCAACCTGCTGGCGCCGTCGCAGGGAACCTGGACCCATCTGGCCCAGACCGTGCTGGGGGATTACGTTGTGAACTCGCTGGCCCTGATGGGCGGCGTCGGCCTGGGCGTCACCTTGGGGGGCGTCGGCACCGCCTGGCTGGTGACCATGTGCCGCTTTCCCGGATCGCGCCCCCTGGAATGGGCGCTGCTGCTGCCCATGGCCATGCCGGCCTATGTGGTGGCCTATGCCTATACCGGCTTTTTGGATTATTCCGGCCCGCTGCAGACCGGCCTGCGCGCTTTGTTCGGCTGGAAAAGCATGCGCGACTACTGGTTCCCCGACATCCGCAGCTTGGGCGGCGCCATCACGGTGATGGTGATGGTGCTTTATCCCTATGTCTACATGCTGGCCCGCGCCGCCTTTCTGGAACAGTCGGTTTGCGTGCTGGAAGCCAGCCGCACTCTGGGCCGCGGCCCCTGGCGGTCGTTCTTCGGCGTCGCCTTGCCGCTGGCGCGGGCCTCGATCATCGCCGGCCTGGCCCTGGCGCTGATGGAGACGCTGAACGATTTCGGCACCGTGCAGTTCTTCGCCGTCGACACCTTCACCACCGGCATCTACCGCACCTGGCTGGGAATGGGACAGCCGGCGGTGGCGGCACAATTGGGGGCGGTGCTGATGATGTTCGTCGCCGTGCTGATCGCGCTCGAACGTCTGTCGCGCGGCGGCGCCAAAAGCCACCACACCACCACCCGTTACCGCCGCCTGCCGCGCCTTGCCCTGACCGGCTGGCGAGCGGCTCTGGCCCTGGCCTTCTGCGCCCTGCCGGTGGTCTTGGGCTTCGCCGTCCCCGCCGCCATGCTGGCCGTCTGGACCGTTGAAGTTGGGTTGGCGCAATCCTTTGGCGGCGACTTCCTGCATCTGGCCGGCAATTCGCTGATCCTGGCCCTGGCCGCCGGCTTGGCGGCGGTGACGGTGGCGGTGGTGCTGGCCTATGCCCAGCGCCTGCATCCCGGGCCACTGGTGCGTCTGGCGGTGCGGGTGGCGTCCTTGGGCTATGCGGTGCCCGGCTCGGTCATCGCGGTGGGCATCATGGTGCCGCTGATCGCCTTGGACCGCCAGATGGCGCAAACCGTCGAACGCTGGACCGGCGCCTCGCCCGGCTTGCTGCTGACCGGCACCGTCTTCGCCCTGGTCTATGCCTACATGGTGCGTTTCCTGGCGGTGTCCGCCGGCTCGGTCGAAGCCAGTCTGGCCAAGGTGACGCCGTCACTGGAAGCCGCCGCCCGCACCTTGGGCTGCGGCACGGTGGCGGCGCTGAAGCGTGTCCACCTGCCGATGATCAAGGGCAGCCTGCTGTCGGCCACCCTGCTGGTCTTCGTCGACGTGATGAAGGAACTGCCGGCCACCCTGATCATGCGCCCGTTCAATTTCGACACCCTGGCCACCCGCACCTTCACCTTCGCGTCCGACGAACGTCTGGCCAGCGCAGGCGCTCCGGCGCTGGCCATCGTGCTGGTCGGGTTGATCCCGGTGCTGCTGCTCAGCCGCGCCATCGCCAAGTCCCGCCCCGGAGAAAGCGAATGAAGTCCACCACCGGTCTGGCGATGCACGGCATCACCCATCATTTCGGCGCCTTGCGCGTCGTCGACGACGTGTCCTTGACCATCAGCCCCGGCGAGTTGGTCTGCCTGCTGGGGCCGTCGGGCTGTGGCAAGACCACCACGTTGCGCATCGCCGCCGGCCTGGAAGCCCCCGATTCCGGCACCGTCACCCTGAACGGCGCGGTGGTGTCGGGGGGGGGCGTGCATCTGCCCCCCGAACGCCGCCACGTGGGCTTCCTGTTCCAGGATTACGCCCTGTTCCCCCATCTGCGGGTGCTGGGCAACGTCGAGTTCGGCGTCGAGTCCCTGCCCGCCGCCGAGCGCCGCGCCCGTGCCATGGAAATGCTGGAACAGGTGGGCATGGCCGATTACGCCAAAGCTTGGCCGCATCAATTGTCGGGCGGCCAACAGCAGCGTGTGGCGCTGGCCCGCGCCCTGGCCCCCAACCCGGCCTTGATGCTGTTGGACGAGCCGTTTTCCGGCCTGGATAAAAGGCTGCGCGATCTGGTGCGCGACGAGACCTTGCAGGTGTTGAAGCGCAACAAGGTGGCGACGCTGATGGTCACCCACGACCCGGAAGAAGCCATGTTCATGGCTGACCGGGTGGCGGTGATGCGCCAGGGCCGGGTGGTGCAGTTCGACCGCCCCGAGGTGCTGTACAACGCCCCCGCCGATCCCTTCGTCGCCGCCTTCTTCGGCGAAGTCAACCAGTGGCCGGCCGAAGCCCGTGACGGCAAGGTGGACACCGTGCTGGGAATCTTCACGTCGCCCCAGGACGGCGACATCGAGGTCCTGGCCCGCCCGGAAGCGTTGCGCCTGGACCAGAACGGCCCGATCTGCGCCCAGGTGCTGGCCGCCCGCCCCCTGGGGCCGGTCAGCCTGCTGCATCTGCGGCTCGACGGCCAGGACATGCGCGCCCGCCTGGCCTGCCGCACCTTGCCGCAACCCGGCGAAACGGTGCGTCTGTCCGTCGATCCGACGCAAATTTTCCTATACCCAAGGACATAAACACTTCGCGATGCCGCTTGATGCTGTTATCGTATGCGCATGCAAATCACTCGCATACTCAAGGAGAGGTTAACATGCGCTTGTTCAACCGTTTCGCCCTGACCGCCGCCGCCTGCCTGGCCGCCACGGCGGTTTCGGCGGCTGAGGTCAACGTCTATTCGGCCCGCAAGGATCATCTGTTGAAGCCGGTTCTGGACGCCTTCACCCAGGAAACCGGCATCCAGGTCAATCTGCTGTCGGCGGACGCCACCCAGTTGCTGGAACGATTGAAAAGCGAAGGCAAGGACAGCCCGGCCGACCTGTTCATCACCACCGACGTGGTGCACCTGCATGCCGCCCGCACCGCCGGCATCCTGGCCCCGGTGAACAGCGCGGTGCTGACCAAGAACATCCCGGCCAAGTACCATGACCCCCAGGGCTATTGGTTCGGTCTGTCGGCCCGCGCCCGCGTCATCTTCTATGCCAAGGACCGGGTCAAGCCGTCGGAATTGTCCACCATGGAAGACCTGGCGGACGCCAAGTGGAAGGGCCGCATCTGCGTGCGTTCGTCGTCGTCCTCCTACAACCAGTCGCTGATGGGCAGCCTGATCGCCCATGACGGCGAACAAAAGGCCGAGGCCTGGGCCAAGGGCATCGTCGCCAACATGGCGCGCAAGCCCCAAGGCGGCGACACCGACCAGATCCAGGCGGTGGCCGCCGGCCAATGCGATGTCGCCATCGCCAACACCTATTACTATGGCGGGTTGCAGACTTCGGCCAAGCAAGCCGACCGCGACGCCGTCGCCAAGGTGGGGCTGTTCTTCCCCAACCAGGATGGCCGCGGCGCCCACATGAACGTCTCGGGCGCCGGCATGACCATTTCGGCCAAGAACAAGGCCGAAGCGGTGAAGCTGCTGGAATTCATGGCTGGCCCGTCGGCGCAAAAGCTGTTCGCCGAAGCCAACAGCGAATTCCCGGTGGTTCCCGGCGCCAAGCTGTCGCCCACCGTCGAAGCCTGGGGCAAGTTCAAGGCCGAAGACATCAATGTCGCCATGCTGGGTGAAAACGCCGCCCGCGCCGTGTTGATCTTCGATCGCGTCGGCTGGCGCTGAACGGCCCAAAAGGGGAAAGGGCCATCGTCCTTTCCCCTTTTGCAACCTTGCTATGCTTAAGAACTAGCAATCTTCGCCTTGCCAAGCTGCCTGGGAAAATGGCACTGATGGGTGCGCACATATATTGTGCACCCAAGGAGTATGCGATTGGACGGCGGCGACGCGATGATTGATCGGTCGGAACGGAAGGAAAAGGCCAAGATCCTTTCCAACCAGTACCGCTCCTTGTTCGAGAATGCCGTCGAAGGCATTTACCGCACCACGCCGTCGGGCCGTTACCTGAACGCCAACCAGGCGTTGGCCCGCATCTATGGCTATGACAATCCCAAGGAACTGATCGTCGGACTGACCGACATCGCCCACGGCCTTTACGTCCACCCCGAGGACCGCGACCGCTTCAAGCATCTGCTGGACCAGGATCAGGTGGTCCGCAACTTCGAGGCCCAGGTCTATCGCAAGACCGGCGAGATCATCTGGATCGCCGAAAACGCCCGGGTGGTACGCGACGACGACGGCAGCGTCATCTGCTACGAAGGCACCGTCCAGGACATCACCGAACGGAAGCGGGCCGAGGAACGCCTGCGCCTGGCCGCCACCGTCTATGAAAACGTCGGCGAAGCGATCATCGTCACCGATGCCGACGACGTGGTGACCGCCATCAACCCGGCGTTCTCGCGCATGACCGGGTTCTCGGTGGACCAGGTGGTGGGCATGGCCTCGCGCTTCGTCGCCGACGAGATCAACGACCCCAAACTGGTGGCCGAAGCCTGGGCCCACGCCCGCAGCGGCGACACCTGGCACGGCGAATTGTGGGGACGGCGCGCCAATGGCGACGTCTTCCCGGCCTCGGTGGCGCTGACCGGGGTGCAGGGCGAAAACGGCGAGGTCAGCAGCTTCGTCATGGTCGCCTCCGACGTGACGCGCCGCAAGATGGACGAACAGCGCATCCGCTTCCACGCCCGCCACGACGCGCTGACCAAGCTGGCCAACCGCCACACGGTGATGGAAGCACTGTCCGACGCCATCATCCGCGCCGAACACGAAGGCAACCGCTTGGCCCTGCTGTTCCTGGACGTCAACCGCTTCAAGGACGTCAACGACAGTTTCGGCCATGCCGCCGGCGACGAATTGCTGAAGCAGGTGGCCCGGCGCCTGAAGGGCTGCGTGCGCGCGTCCGACATCATCGGCCGCCTGGGCGGCGACGAATTCGTCGTGGCATTGCCCTCCATCGCCGATGTCCAGGGCGCCATGGCCTGTGTCGAAAAAGTGCTCTACGCCTTTTCCGAACCCTTCAGCCTGCCGGAACAGGAACTTTACGCTTCGACCTCCATCGGCGTGGCGCTGTACCCGGACCATGCCGATTGCGCCGAGACCCTGCTGTCCCACGCCGACGCCGCCATGTACCACGCCAAGGCCAGCGGCAATCCGTACCGGTTCTATGACAACGACATGGACCGTCAGGCGGTCGAGCGGGTCAACCTGGAAAACGACCTGCGCCACGCTTTGGCCAACGGCGATTTCCGCCTGCACTACCAGCCCAAGGTGGAAGGCATCTCGCGCCGGGTGGTGGCCGCCGAAGCGTTGATCCGCTGGACCCATCCGACCCGCGGCAACGTCAGCCCGGCGCTGTTCATCCCGGTGGCCGAACGCGCCGGCCTGATCGGCGCCATCGGCGATTGGGCGCTGATGGAAGCCTGCCGGCAGATGCGCCAATGGCTGGACCTGGGCGTGGATTTCGGCTGCGTGTCGGTGAACCTGAGCCCGGCCCAGTTCCACGACGCCACGCTGAAGCACAAGGTCGAGCGTGCTCTTCAGCAGTACAACCTGCCGGCCTCGCTGCTGGAACTGGAAATCACCGAAACCATGATGGCTACCGAGGTTGACCGCGCCATCGCCATCTTGGGTGAACTGGGCCAAATGGGCGTGCGCCTGGCCATCGACGATTTCGGCACCGGTTATTCCAGCCTGGCCTATCTGAAGCTGTTCCCGGTCAACGTCTTGAAGATCGACCGCGCCTTCATCAAGGAACTGCCCGGCAACGCCAAGGACGGCGCCATCGTGTCGTCCATTTCCACCCTGGCCCACAACCTGGGCTTCGAAGTCATCGCCGAAGGCGTCGAAACCGCCGCCCAAGCCGGCTTCCTGCTGACCAAGGGCGTCACCTTGATGCAGGGTTTCCTCTACAGCCCCGCCGTGGCGCCGGACGCCTTCGCCGGATTGGTGCAGAACGGGGTTTAGGGGGGGGCCAGGTTTACTTGATCGGGCTACCGCCCAAACCCGTTTGGGGCGATGCCCCAATCCCCCTTTGATTTATTGATACGATCCAGGGGCAGAAGGATATCCGCGCCATCCATTCCGCCCCCCCAATTTCGTCATCGCCGGGCTTGACCCGGCGATCCACGCGGATGCCGCGAAAAGACCTGTTCCACATTGCATTCGGCGGACCGACGTGGATGCCCGGATCAAGTCCGGGCATGACTAGGAAATAAAACCACAGAGACACAGAGGCACAGAGATGCCTGTCGTGGGGCAACCGCCCGACCACCTGCCCCACTCTCTCTGTGTCTCTGTGCCTCTGTGGTTTATTCCGTCTTCACCGCCAAAGCCGCCACCTGAGCAATCAAATCATCCGGCACCGGTTCGTCGTCGGTGCGGACGCTGCGACCATGATTGCGCAGGTCGGCAAGCGCCAATTTTTCCCACTGCCCCGCATCGTTGATGACCTGCCATGCCTTTTTATAAGCCGCCATCACCTGATCCCCCGGACGGCCGAGCAAATAAAGCGCGAAGGCACGATTGCATAGCCCGGTTCCATCCTGGGGAAGACATTCCAAGCCTCGTTCCGTATCGGCCAAAAACATCTGATCGTCTTTGATGAGATAGCAGTTCCAACCACGACTCAAGTAGGCCTTGCCCACCTGCAGCACACTTTCCTTGGCACCACCGAAACGTTCCACCAACTGATCATAGACGGCGATAGCATCCTCTGACCGCCCCAATTTCGCCAATCTCACCCCCTTGTTGACAAGGGAACTCGCAACTTGCTGGAGCAGCACACTTTCCTTGGCACCACCGAAGCGTTCCACCACTTGGTCATAAACGGCGATGGCGTCCTCTGACCGCCCCAGTTCCCCCAATGTCACGCCCTTATCGAAAAGGGATTTCGCCACTTGCTCATTGCTGGCATCGGGGCTGTTCGCCGCCATGTCAAAATATCTGACGACCTCATCGAAGCGCTGAGCGGCATAGGCGTCATAGGCCAAAAGCCGCCAGTCCTTGGCAGTTTTTCGATGGTGCTGTTCTGCCTGGATTTGCTTTGCTGCCTGATCCAGGGCCTTCTTGTCACCCTCGCCCAGCTTTGAAAGATTTTCCAAAGATCCGGAGACCATGGCGGTAACCCGCTCGGTTTCCGTGCGGATATGATTTTCAAATCCCTTGGCCTGATGATCCATGCGGCCTTTCAGGATATCCGCCTCGTCTTCCAGCGCCTTGATCTGGCCGCGTAGTTTGGCTGTGTTCGTTTCGATCCAAGCTGCGGCTTCCTCGGAGGCCCGTCGCCCCGCTTGGAAATAGCTGAACACACCGAATATGATCAACAGCACAGTCACCAAAGTGCCAACAATGGCAATGACGACCCCAAACCCGCCCAGATAGGCGCCGACATCACCGACGCGGGCGATCAGGTCGTTGGTGCGGCTTTCCTGCAATGTCAGCTTTTGTTGGGCTTGATCCAATTGCTGCTGGGTTTGCCCCAGACGACCGGTCAGAAGATCGACCCGGTCCTGCAACGCCTTCAAATCGGCGGACAGAGTGTCCGCCGCGTTGCTGTTTTGCTCACCCGCCATCCTAGCCCCCGCCCATTAAAGCGTCCGGTTCAGGCTGAGCCTTCCCTCTTTGACCGTCACCCTCGGGCTTGACCCGAGGGTCCATGGATTGCCGGGTCAAGCCCGGCAATGACGATGAAGGGGGGGCACTTGCCGCAAACTCGGACGAACCCTAAAAGGGGGCAATCCTAACAGCGAATACAATCAAAGGTAAGCCGGAAACCGTCCTTATTCGTCGTCGAAACGACCAGCGGGGATCGGGGCCAGGATCAGTTCGTCGTCTTCCGGTTCGGCCACTGCCTTGGCCTTCAAGGCGCGGCGCAGGATCTTGCCGGTGGTGGTTTTCGGCATGGCGTCGACGAAGTGGATTTCGCGCGGCGCCAGGGCGCCGCCCAGGCATTGGCGGGCGAAGGTCAACAATTCCACCCGCAGCGCCTCGCCTTCCTCGAAACCGGGATTGAGCGAGATGAAGGCCACGGGGACTTCGCGCAGCAGCAGGTCGGGTTTGCCGACGACGCCGATTTCGGCCACCGCCGGGTGGTCCATCAGGCCGCATTCCACCTCGAACGGGCCGATGGTGTGCGACGCCGACTTGATCATGTCGTCGGCGCGGCCGACGAACCAGAAACAGCCGTCGGCGTCACGGCGCACCAAGTCGCCGGTCAGGTACCAGCCATCGACGAAGGACGAGTCGTAATGGGCGCCCTCGCCCATATAGGCGGTGAACATGGACGGCAGATCGGCGCGCAGCGCCAGTTCGCCCACTTCGTCGGGCTGCTCGACCGGGGTGATACGGGACAGGTCGCGCGACACCACCGCCGCCTCGACGCCGGGCAGCGGCGTGCCCATGCTGCCGGCCTTGGCGCGGCCCGGACAGTTGGCGATGGCGATGGCGCCGGTCTCGGTCTGCCACCAAGTGTCGAGGAACGGCACGCCCAGCGCCTTTTCGCCCCAGGCCACCGCTTCCGGGTTCAAGGGCTCGCCCACACTGGCGGCGACGCGCAAGCTGTTTTCCTTGTAGACGCGGGCCAGGGCGGCACCATAGCGCATCATCATGCGGATGTTGGTGGGGGTGGTGTACCACACCGTCACCTTTTCATCCTTCAAGATGCCGTACCAACGGCGCGGGTCGAACTCGGCTTCGTCGACCACCACCTGACAGCCATTGGCCAAGGGCGCGATCAGCGCATAGGCGGTGTTGGTGATCCAGCCCGGATCGGCGGTGCACCAGAACACGTCGCCATCCTGCAGGCCGAACACCAGACGCGCGGTCAGGGTCTGGGCCACCACCGCGCCATGGGAATGCAGCACACCCTTGGGCGTGCCGGTGGTGCCGCTGGTGAAATGCAGGAAGGCCGGGTCTTCGGCGGTGGTGACGACCGTGGCGGCGGGTGACGCCGCATCCAGCAGGGCGTCGAAATCCTCGGCCCCGCCGGTGGCGACCGGCTGTCCATCCTCGCCGATCAGCAACACGTGGGCCAGTTCGGGCAACGCGGCGCGCAGGGCAGCGACCTTGCGGCGGTACAAATCCTCGGTGGCGATCAGCACCTTGGCCTTGGACAGTTCCAGACGCGACTTCAACGGGCCGGGGCCGAAGGCGGAAAACAGCGGACAGAACACCGCGCCGGCTTTCCAGGCGCCAAAGGCGGCCACGTACAATTCGGCGCGCCGCCCGGTCAGCACCGCCACCTTGTCGCCGGCGACGATGCCGCGCTGGGCCAGAACCTGGGCCAGACGGGCCGCGCGATCGGCCAGTTCGGCGATGGTCAGACGGCGCTTTTCGTAATGGCGGCCCAGACTAAGGATGGCGGGATGGTCGCCACGACCGGCCTGGACCTGCCGGTCAAGAACCGCATGGGCGATGTTCAGGCTGCCCGGCTGGGGCCCGGTCAATGCCTGGCGCGCCTCGGCCCAATCAGTCTTGGTCAGGCCGGCGGCGCCGGTGAAACATTGCTCTGACTGGGTCTGGCCGGACAACGGCGGAACCATGCATCCTCCCGCTCTACTCTGCATGATGGCGCCCGCATTCTGGCTGCACCCGCGCCGTGACGCAACGGCTTGATGCGCAACGCAGCGATGCGGAGAGCTCAGTTCCGCCGCTTGGTGGCCAAAGCGATGCCGGCGAAGATCAAAAGCGCCCCCAACGCGTGGTACCAGGCGAAGGTTTCACCCAGCAGCGCCACCCCCAGGATGGCGGTGAACAGCGGAATCAGGTTGGCGAACAGCCCGGCGGTGGGGGCGCCGACCGCCGCCACCCCCATGTTCCAGAAATAATAGGCCAGCAGCGAGGCGCATACGGCGGTATAGGCGATCACCCCCAGGGTCATGGGGCGCACATGCACTTCGTAGCCCAGGCTCAGTTCGAACAGATAGAAGGGCACGATCATCATCCAGCCCAGCACGATCAGCGCCGACAGCAGGGTGAAGCCGCGCACCGGAATGGGGAAGCGGCGCAGCATGACCGAATAAACCGCCCACGAGAATGACGCCAGCAGCATCAGCCCGTCGCCCGGCGTCAGGGTCAGGGTGGCCAGGCGCGAAGGCTCGCCCCGGGTCACCACCGCCAGCAGCCCCAGGATCGACACCCCCATGCCCAGCGCCTGCTGCGGCCGGATGGGATCGCCCAGCCAGACGCGGGCCAGCAGCAGCACCATGATGGGCAGCGAGGTGCCGACCAGGGTGGCGTTGATGGCGGTGGTGGTCTGCACCGCCAGATACAACAGGGTGTTGTAGGCGGCGACGCTGGTCGCCGCCAACCCCAGCACCGCTTTCCAATGACGCAGCAAAATCCCCCGGCTGGCCCACAGGTCGCGGCCGGTGAAGGGCAGGATCAGGCAGGCGGCCAGAACCCAGCGCCAAAAGGCCAAGGCCACCGGCGGCAGGTCACCGGCGGTGGCGCGGGCCAAAAGGGCGTTGCCGGCCCAGAACAGCGGCGGCAGCAACAGCAACAGCAGCGAACGGTTGATCACTTGTGCGGCACCGCGGGCGAGGCCGGCGCCGCCGACGGCGGAGCGGACGGTTGGGATTCGGCGGGAGGGGTCGGAGCGGACGGCGCTTCGGGCTGGGCCGGGGGCGGCAGCATCTGCGCCAGACGTTCAGCCAGCTTTTCGCCGATCAGCTTGGCGAAGGCCGGCGAGTAATGCACCGCGTCCACATAGGCGTTGCCTTCCGCCGGCTCCAGTTCGGCCAGCCACAGCAGGTCCTGTTCGAACAGGCTGCCGCTGCCGCGCTTTTCCGCCAGACGGGCATAGCCCTTGGCGGTGGCCACATAGGGCGCCATCTGGTCGGGCCCCATGGGCACCGCGCGCTTGGCGTTGTCGTAATGGAAGGTGGGGACCGGCTGCTGCACGAACAGCACCTTGACGCCGAAACGTTCAGCCATGGCGGCGATCAGCCGGCGGTTGGCGTCGAGGCGGGCCAACGAGGTCTCGACCTGGGAATCGCTGCCGCAGGCCAGCGCTTGTTCCTTGTCCAGGGCTTGCTGCGACTTGCCGCCCAGCTTGTGCAAAAGCGCCGCCAGGGACGATTGGCGGATCACCTGTTCCAGACCGATGGGGGCGCCGACTTCCGCCAGACGGGCGCTCCACGCCGTGCCTTCGGGTTTGCCGCAGCGCATGAAGTCGTCCAGGCCGTGCACGAACACCGCCACGTCCGGCTTGTCGCCGCTGGCCAACATCTCGGCAAAGGCGACGCGGTCCTGGGTGGAGTACCAGCCGGGAACCGCCCGGTTCTCGACCCGTGCCGGGATGCCGTCCCGCAACAAGGCCGCGACCAGGGCGGCGGGAATGGTCTCGGCATCGGCCAGACCGTGACCAAAGGTGGTGCCGCCGCCGAACACCGCGATGCGCGGCCCCGACTGCCCCATGATGCCGCCACGCAATCCGTCGTCGCTGACGCTGACCCATTCGCCCTTTTGGGCGGGCATGCGGTATTCCACCAAAGGGGTGTAGGCCCCGTCGCCGGGGCCGGGGCTTTCCACCAGAATCTGGCGACGATGGCCGGGCTGGTCGGTGTCGTAAAGCTTGGCCAGATCCTTGTCGGAAACCGCCGGCAGGCGCGAATTCGCAGACATCCGGGCCATGATGACGCTTGCGCCCCATTCGGCGATGGGCAACAACACCACCAACAGGACCAGCAGCCGCAGCAGCTTGCCCAGGGCCAAAGAGCCCGAAGGCGTTTCAGATCGGTTGCGGGAACGGCGACGGCGCATCACATTAACTTCCAAGTGGGCGTCCGGCTGGTGATACCGCGAAAACGTGGGTAGTGGCAATGTGGAGCTTTAAAATGTTCGATCTGCACCCCCGGCTGCAAGCCGACACCATCCCGGTCGTGGACTGGCCTTTGTGCCGGATTCTGCTGATGAACGACTGTTCCTGGCCCTGGCTGATCCTGGTTCCGCGCCGCCATGGGGTGACCGAAATCCATGAACTGGACGCCTGCGACCGCGAAACCCTGATCCAGGAGATGGCCCATGCGTCGCGCCAGCTGCAGAACCTGACCGGCGCCGACAAGATGAACGTCGCCGCCCTGGGCAACATGGTGCCGCAATTGCATATCCACGTCATCGCCCGCTTCACCACCGACCCGGCCTGGCCCAAACCGGTTTTCGGCTTCCAGGCCCCCGCCCCCTATGACGCGGAATTCCTGGCCAACCACATGGCCGAGCTGATCAATGCCCTGGGCGACGGCCCCGGCTGATCCATGCTGCTGAACAACGTTCATTTGCTGCCCGATCGCAGCGGCGCCCTGGTGTGGCCGGCCCGGCAATTATTGGCCGTCGCCGACCCCATCGACGCCCCCCAGGACCGGGCCGCCCCGGCCCTGGCCACCGAAGCGGTGCGCCGCCTGGCCGCCTTGACCCGACAACGCCGGCCGCGCAGCATCGTCTGGCTGGGCAAGCCGCTGATGGATTGGGAAGCCGCCCTGCCGCTGTGCGAACGCCGCGAGCTGCAACGCCTGACCGACAGCCATGAAATCCACTGGGTCACCGACCAGTTGGAACTAGCGCCGCTGACCTTTCGCATCATCCCCGGTCCGTCTTCCATCAAGGGTGGCGAAGTGGTGGCGCGCCCCAATCCCCTGGCCCGCTGCGACGGCCAGGTGTGGCCCGCCTTCGTCATCGACGGCCGCCGGCTGGCCCTGCCCGCCTTCGGGCCGCGCCTGACCGGTACCGAAGTGATGAGTCCGGCTTTCCTGTCCGCCTTCCGCCGTCCGTTCCAGGCGCTGATGCTGGTGCATGGCAAGGTGGTCACCCGCCCCCGCAGCCGCTTGGAGACGCCGCCATGACCGCCCCCATCCTCGTCTGGCTGCGCCACGACCTGCGCCTTGCCGACCACCCCGCCCTTTACGACGCCGCCCGCCAGGGGCCGGTGGTTCTGGCCTTCTGCCTGGACGAAGCGGGTGGGCGGCCGTTCGGCGGCGCCTCGCGCTGGTGGCTGCATCAATCGCTGCGCGCCTTGGGCAACGTCACCTTGGCCATGGGGAAATCGGAACAGGAAATCCCCCGGCTGGCGCGGCTTTGCGGGGCGCGAGGCGTTTATTGGAACCGTTCCGCCGACCCGCGCCTGCGAGACGTCGAGGACCGGGTCGAGGCCGCGCTGGGCGACCAAGCCCGCATTTTTCCCGGCGACACCTTGTTCGCCCCTGGCGCCGTGCGCACCAAGGATGGCGGCCAGTTCCAGGTGTTCACCGCCTTCTGGCGGGCTGCATTGGCCCTGCCCGCCCCCGATCGTCCGCTGCCCGTGCCGCCGGACCTGCGCTTCGCCCCCTGCCCCGGCTTGACCTTGGATCAGCTGACCCTGATGCCCAAGCTGGATTGGTGGCGGGGCATGGACCGGGACTGGCAGCCGGGTGAAGCCGGCGCCGCCCGCCTGCTGAAAGACTTCCTGGCCGGGCCGGTGCAGTCCTATCACACCGAGCGCGACCGCCCCGACCGGCCCGCCACCTCGCGTCTGTCGCCCCATCTGGCCTTTGGCGAAATCTCGGCCCGGCAGATCTGGTCCGCCGCCCGTGCCGCTGCCCCCGGCCAGGGGATGGAAACCTTCCTGAAGGAAGTGGGCTGGCGCGAATTCAGCCGGCATCTGCTGTTCAACCACCCCAGCCTGCCGCACGTCCCGCTGCGCCGCGACTTCGCAGCCTTTCCCTGGCGCGACGACCCGGAAGCCTTGCGCAAATGGCAGATGGGCATGACCGGCTATCCCATCGTCGATGCGGGCATGCGGCAATTGTGGGCAACCGGCTGGATGCACAACCGGGTGCGCATGATCGTCGCATCCTTTCTGGTCAAGGATCTGCTGATCCCCTGGCAGGCGGGCGAGGAATGGTTCTGGGACACCCTGGTGGACGCCGATTCGGCCAACAACGCCGCGTCGTGGCAATGGGTGGCCGGATGCGGCGCCGACGCAGCCCCCTTCTTCCGCATCTTCAACCCGGTGACCCAGGGCGAGAAATTCGACCCCGACGGCGCCTACATGCGGGCTTGGGTGCCGGAGCTGGCGCATCTGTCAGGGACCACCATCCACCAGCCGTGGAAACTGGGCCGGGTGCCGGGCTATCCCGCCCCCATGGTCGACCACGCCAAGGCTCGTGAACGGGCGCTGGCGGCGTTCAAAGGGCTTCGGGCGCCGATTGATCAGCCTTCGCTGTTCTAGACGGCTTGGACAGCACATAGCCGGCGCCGACAAGGCAAACCGTCCCCATGGCGACAATGCCGGGCCACGGCGCCCCCGACCACCCCACCATCCACACCATGGCGATGCTCATGCTGCCCACCGCCACCACCTTGGCGCGGAGCGGGATCACCCGGTGCTGTTCCCAGTCACGCAGCAAGGGGCCGAAGCGCGAATGGTTCAACAGCCAGGAATGGAACCGGCGCGACGAACGGGCGAAGCACCACAAGGCCAGCAGCAGGAACGGCGTGGTCGGCAAAAGCGGCAGGAAAATGCCGATGACGCCCAGGCCGGTGAACAACCAGCCCAGAAAGAACAGCGCCCAACGACGCGGCGGCGAGGTTTCGAAATCGGCCATGCAAGAAACATAGCTGACCGCCGACTACATTTCCAAATCACAACCTGTCAGGCCTCGTGCATCAATCATTGAGGGCAATTAAAAACCATGCCACCCTTATTATGACAAGACACCTTCCAGGAGTGGCACATGAGAAAGTTATTGCCCGCACTTTTCATCTTCGGAATCACAACACAAGCACTCGCAGCCGAAGAGCAAAAACCAGAACTGGTCGCAACCCCCATGAGGCTGGTTGATCTCATAAACAAAGGATATGAAGTAAAATCAGGAGATATCGCCGTTGGAGGAATACTAGTACTACAAAAAGACAAGAGCATTGCAATTTGCGAAATGAGATCAGCAAAAATGTCAATTACAACAAAACATTGTTATATGAATGTTAATTATTGAGAATCTTACGTCGTGAACAACTCACTCTCTTTCGTCATGCCCGCGCAGGCGGGCATGACGGTTTATTGGATGGTTGTTACTGATTTCAAATCCGGCGCTATTTTTAGCCCTTGGGCAGCAACGCCTGCTGGCAGGCCCGCACGGTGTCCAGCCAATCCTGGGCCAGGCCATCCATCTCGGCGCCGATTTCGTCGCCGACGCTGAATAGATCGGGTGGCGGCAGCGGCAGGAACGCCTCGGCGGTGCCGCAGTCACGATGAATGGTCATGCCCAGCTTGCGGGCCAGGCCGATCATGGATCGGTTGTCGCTTTGGCACAGGGCGTAAAGCCGTTCGGCCCGGCGGTTGCGGGTCCAGCGCACGGCGCGACGGGTCAGTTCGGTGCCGATGCCCTTGATGCGGCAGGCGGGATCGACGCTGATGCCCATTTCCGCCACAGTTCCGGAAAAGGCGATGTGGGCAGCGCCCACCAGCACGTCGCCGTCGAAACAGCCCAGGATCATGTCGTCGGCGGCGATGCCGTCCACATACTTGTCGATCCAGGAATCGTCGACACGGGAATGGGCGAAACGGAAACAGCGGTCGTTGGGCGACAGGCGCTTCAGATGGGCGCGGAACTGGCTGCGTTCCTGGAATAACAACTTACGATACAACATGGCGGGCACTCCGGCTCACCCCACCGCTCTATTTAGCAACAATTTATTGTGCGGCGCAACATAAATTGGTCAGTCCGGTTCCACGTCGTCGTGCACCTTCAGCACCTGGTCGTATTTGGCGTCGACCTCGACCAGACGCACCGGATAGCCCCACAGATTGGCCAGATGGCGCAGCGTGCGCAGCGCCTCCAACGAATCCAGCATGATGCCGTCGGCGACACGGTGATGCAGGATCAGCCGGCGGTCGCCGGTCAAGTCCACGTCCATCACCTGGATATCGGGCTCCAGCGCCCCGATGTCATAGGATTTCGCCAAGGTCTTGCGCACCTCGCGATAGCCGCGTTCGTCATGGATGGCCTTGACCACCATGTCTTCCGCCTCGGCCTGGTCGTGCAGATGGAACAGCCGCAGCTTGCGCATGACGGCCGGCGACAGGAACTGCAGGATGAAGCTTTCGTCGCGGTAATCGGCCCAGGCGTGGCGCAACGTCCCCCAGGGATCGTCGTTGCCGGCGAAATCGGGGAACCAGGCGCGGTCCTCGTCGGTGGGGACCTCGCAGATGCGCTTAATGTCCTGCATCATGGCAAAGCCCAGGGCATAGGGGTTGATGCCGGAAAAGCGCGGGTCGTCGAAACCGGGCTGGAACACCACGTTGGTGTGGGAATGCAGGATTTCCATCAAGGTGCCGTCGTCGATCAGCCCTTTGTCATGCAGGCGGTTGGCGACGGTGTAATGCACCATGGTGGCACAGCCTTCGTTCATCACCTTGGTCTGTTTCTGCGGATAGAAATATTGGGCGATGTTGCGCACGATGCGCAGAATCTCGCGCTGCCACGGAGCCAACAGCGGCGCCGATTTTTCCAGGAAATACAGGATGTTTTCTTCCGGCAACCCCAAGGCGCGCTTGCGCTCGGCCTGTTCCTCGTCCTCGGGGAAGCTGTTTTCCGGGCGCGGCACCGTGCGCCACAGATCGTTGTAGTTCTGCTGGAACCAGTCGGCGCGTTCCTGTTGGCGGCGTTTGTCCTCGGCCAAGTCAAAAGGACGCTTGCGTGGATATTTGTGCACGCCATGGCCCATCAGCGCGTGGGCGGCGTCCAGCACCCGTTCCACCGCCCTGGCCCCGTGACGTTCCTCGGCATGCAGGATGTAAGTCTTGGCGAATTCCAGATAATCCAGGATGCCCTTGGCGTCGGTCCATTGCCGGAACAGGGCGTTGTTCTTGAAGAAATGGTTGTGCCCAAAGGCGGCATGGGCGATGACCAGGGTCTGCATGGCCATGGAGTTTTCCTCCATGATGTAGCTGATGCAGGGGCTGGAATTGATGACGATCTCATAGGCCAGACCGCGCTGACCACGCCGGTACAGCGCCTCGTCGGCGGCGAAATGCTTGCCGAACGACCAGTGCTTGTACATCAACGGCATGCCGATGGACGAATAGGCGTCCAGCATCTGTTCGGCGGTGATCACCTCGATCTGGTTGGGATAGGTGGAAAGCCCCAGTTCATCCTGGGCGATGGCGGCGATGGCGTCGTGAACCCGGCCGACCTTGTCGAAGGTCCAGTCGGCGCCGGTGAACAGCAGCTTGTCGGCACTACGCTTCGACATGGCGGCCCTCGCGCGAGAACAGGTCACGGAAGACGGGGAAGATTTGCGCCCGGCTGCGCACCTTGCGCATGGCCATGTTGGGGGCGACGACACTTTTATAGGCGCGCCACAGATCGGATTCGCGGCCCAGCCAGTCCTTGTATTCGGCGCCGACCTCGATATAGGCGAAATACTGGCACACCGGCAGGATGGAATAATGCAGCAAGTCCAGGGTCGCCGGATTGTCCGAAGACGTGTTGTCGCCGTCCGACGCCTGCGCCGCATAGATGTTCCAGTCGGCCGGCGAATAGCGCGCCTTGACGATGCGGGTCATCTCGGTCAACGCGGTGGACACAACGGTACCGCCGGTTTCGGTGGAATAGAAGAAGGTCTCTTCGTCCACTTCCTTGGCGGTGTGGGTATGGCGGATGAAGACGATGTCCACATGGCGGTAACGCCGGGTCAGGAACAGATACAGCAGCATGTAGAAGCGCTTGGCCAAATCCTTCATGTGTTCGGTCATCGACCCGGACACATCCATCAGACAGAACATCACCGCCTGGGATATGGGTTTGGGCACCGGCTGGAAGCGGTTGTAGCGCACGTCCACCGGATCGATATAGGGCACCCGGCGCGACTTGGTCAGCAGATCCTGGTATTGCAGGCGCAGTTCCGACAGCAGTTCCGGATTGTCGCCCTTTTCCTCAAGCTCGGCGATGGCGGCCTGAAGCTCGGCCATCTCGGCCGGCTTGGGCCGCCGAAGCGCGATGCGCCGGCTCAGCGAATTGCGCATGGTGCGCACCAAGTTCAGGTTTGACGGCGACCCGGTCACCGACAAACCGGCGCGGGAATAGGACACGGTTTCCGTCCGCGTCAAATTGGTCTTTTCCATGTCGGGCAGTTCCAGGTCTTCCAGGAACAGGTCCAGGAACTCGTCCCGCGACAGCACGAAATGGAAAGAATCGTCGCCGCCGCCATCGGGCGAGCCGTCGGAACCGCCCCCCGCCCCCGCCTGCTGCGGCGGCTTGGCGATGGTGTCGCCGGGGACGAATTCCTTGTTGCCGGGCACCACGTAATCGCGCACGCCGCCATGGGCGGCACGGCGAAAGCTGGGTTCGTGCAACCCGTCCATGGGGATGGAAATCCCCTCGCCGCCGTCGATGTCGGTGATCGACCGGCCGCTGGATGCCTCGCGCACCGCCTTGCGGATCTGCTCGCGCGCACGGCGCAAAAAGCGCTGGCGGTTGGCCAGACTTTTACCCTTCGGGTTCAGGCGACGGTCGATGATGTTCATGGGTTCGCCCTCTCTTTCCCGTCACTCCCGCGCCAGCCCTAACCCGCCTGCTTGACCCGCATGTACCATTCCACCAGACGGCGGACCTGGCGTTCGGTGTAGCCACGGCTCATCATGCGTTCGACGAATTCGTGGTGCTTCTTCTCGCTGTCGCTGTCCTTCTTGGTGCCAAAGCTGATCACCGGCAGCAAATCTTCCACTTGGCTGAACATGCGCCGTTCGATGACTTCGCGGATCTTCTCGTAAGAGGTCCAGGACGGGTTGCGGCCCTTGTTGTTGGCCCTGGCCCGCAGGCTGAACTTCACCACTTCGTTGCGGAAATCCTTGGGATTGGCGATGCCGGCCGGCTTTTCGATCTTGGACAATTCCTGGTTCAGCAGGTCGCGGTTCAGCAATTGGCCGGTATCGGGGTCCTTGAAGTCCTGATCCTCGATCCAGGCGTCGGCGTAATCCACATAGCGGTCGAACAGGTTCTGGCCATAATCGTGATAGCTTTCCAGGTAAGCCTTCTGGATTTCGTTGCCGATGAATTCGGCATAGCGCTGGGCCAGGTCGGCCTTGATGAATTCCAGGTATTTCTTCTCGGTATCTTCCGGGAATTGCTCACGCTTGATGCTTTGTTCCAGCACGTACATCAAGTGCACCGGGTCGGCGGCCACTTCCGAGGTGTCGTAATTGAACGTTGACGACAGCACCTTGAAGGCGAAGCGGGTGGAAATGCCGTCCATGCCTTCGTCCACCCCGGCGGCATCCTTGTATTCCTGCATGGGCTTGGCCTTGGGGTCGGTTTCCTTGATGCTTTCGCCGTCATAGACCCGCATCTTGGAATAAAGGTTCGAGTTCTCGTGTTCCTTCAGCCGGCTCAGCACGGTGAAGCGGGCCAGCATTTCCAAGGTGGACGGCGCGCATGGCGCCGAAGCCAGTTCCGAGCTTTGGATCAGCTTGTCATAGATGCGCTGTTCCTCGGTCACCCGCAGGCAATAGGGCACCTTGATGACGCAGATGCGGTCGATGAAGGCTTCGTTGTTCTTGTTGTTCTTGAAGGTCTGCCATTCCGCCTCGTTGGAATGGGCCAGGATGATGCCGGAAAACGGCATGGCGCCGATGTTTTCACTGCCGGCGTAATTGCCTTCCTGGGTCGCCGTCAGCAGCGGATGCAGCATCTTGATCGGGGCCTTGAACATCTCGACGAATTCCAGCAAACCCTGGGTGCAGCGGTTCAGGCCGCCGGAATGGGAATAGGCGTCGGGGTCGTTCTGGCCGAACATCTCCAGCTTGCGGATGTCCACCTTGCCCACCAGGGTGGAAATGTCCTGGTTGTTCTCGTCGCCCGGCTCGCATTTGGCCACGCCGATCTGGCGCAGGCGCGACGGATAGACCTTGACCACCTTGAAGCGCGAGATATCGCCGCCGAATTCGTCCAGACGCTTGACCGCCCACGGACTCATCAGTCCGGGCAGACGGCGGCGCGGAATGCCGTATTTGTCTTCCAGCGCCGGTCCCATGGTCTCGGGATCGAACAGGCCCAGCGGGCTTTCGAAAAGCGGGCTGACTTCCTTGCCCGCCTTCAGCACGTAGATGGGCATCACCTCCATCAGCGCCTTCAGCCGTTCGGCCAAGGACGACTTGCCGCCGCCCACCGGCCCCAGCAGATAAAGAATCTGCTTTCTTTCCTCCAGCCCTTGGGCGGCGTGGCGGAAATAGCCGACGATACGTTCGATGGTCTCTTCCATGCCGTAGAATTCGGCGAAGGCGGGATAGACCTTCAGCGTGCGGTTCATGAAGACGCGGCTGAGGCGCGGGTCCTTGGCGGTGTCGACGAGGCTGGGCTCGCCGATGGCGGCGATCATCCGTTCAGCGGCAGAGGCGTACATCATGGGATCGGTCCGGCACCCGTCCAGGTACTCGGACAAACTCATCTCGGCATCCTTGCGCCCCTCGTAGGCACGGGCGAATTGCGAGAAAATGTCGTCGGCGACAGGCATGGCTCACTCCATTTCCTCAAGCCGGGCAAAGCCGGCAAGCGATGGTCCCGATTTTTACGTAATCACTCGCCCCCGAATGAAAAAGGGGGGGCACACAGGATTTCGCTGCGGAATATGCATGGCTGCCGCACGTTCAATGGGGCCAATGTTCAGGCATTACTGGCAGGCATTAACCAGTTATTTACACATCCCCTGCGCTTGGGTGGTTTTCAACCACCCGTCTTGCGGATAAATTGGCGCCGCGAAGAAGCGGAAAGGCCGTCATGAGCTTGATGTCGTTGATGAGTGAAAGATTGGCGGACGGTCGGCCGCTGCGCGTCGGCCTGATCGGCGCCGACAAGTTCGCCGCCTTGTTCCTGGCCCAGGCCCGCCATCTTCCCACCCTGCACGTGGCCGCCATCGCCCACCCCGACATCGAACGCGCCCATACCGCGCTGGCCTTGGCCATGTGGCCGCCGGCCAAGGCGGTGGCCCGTTCTTTGGCCGAAGCCTTCGCCACCGGCGGCACCTGGGTCGCCGACGACACCATGGCCATGCTGGAACAGCCCGGCCTGGACGTGGTGATCGAAGCCACCAATTCACCGCAGGCGGCCAGCAACGCCCTGGCCGCCATGGCCAACGACACCCATGTGATCATGGCCAGCATCGAAGCCGACGCCCTGGTCGGCCCCTATCTGGCCCGTCAGGCCCGGCTGCAAGGCGTGATCTATTCCCTGGCCTATGGCGACCAGCCGTCGCTGATCTGCGAAATGGTGGACTGGGCCCGGGCCTGCGGCTTCCAGATCGCCGCCGCCGGCCGCGGCATCGCCTGGAAATCCGGGCACGAAACCATCACCCCCGACCAGGTGTGGTCACACCTCGACATCACCCCCGAACAGGCCCGGGCCAAGGATCTGGACCCCCGCGTCGCCACCGCCAGCCTGGACGGCACCCGCACCGCCCTGGAACTGGCGTCGGTATGCAACGCCACCGGCTTGTTGCCGCCGACGGGCGGCCTGACCTGTCCGCCTTGCGGCACCCATGACTTGCCCCATGTTTTCCGCCCCACGGCCGATGGCGGCCGCTTGGAAGGCATGGGCGTGGTCGAAGCCGCCTCGTGCCTGGAACCTGACGGTCGGGGGGTGCATGGCGGCCTGCGCTGGGGGGTGTTCGCCACCTTCACCTCGCCCTCGCCCCACACCACCTTGTCGTTCGCGGAATACGGCCTGCTGACCGACGCCAGCGGCTGTTACGCCGCCCGCTGGCGCCCCCACCGTCTGGCCGGGATGGAGACCACGCTTTCGGTGGCCAGCGTCTGCCTGCGCGGCGAACATACCGGCTGTCCCAGGGATTGGATCGCCGACGTCGCCACCATCGCCAAGACCAACTTGCCCGCCGGCAGCGTCCTGGACGGCATCGGCGGAACAAGCGTGCGCGGAATCCTGGTGTCTTCGGCCCAAGCCATGACGACCGCCAGCTTGCCGGTGTCGCTGACCCCGGGCGCGGTGCTGCGCCGCCCCGTCGCCGCCGGCCAGGCCGTCACCCTGGCTGACGTGGACCTGCCGTCAGAGGTCGCCCACCTGATGGACATGCGCGCCGCCATGGTGCCGGTCGGCTGAATCGACAGCGGCTCAGAAAGCCTCTTCCCAAGACCGCGACAGCTTCATGGCGCAATTGATCAATCCCACCATGGAATAGGTCTGCGGGAAGTTGCCCCACAACTCGCCGGTGCGCGGGTCGATGTCTTCCGACAGCAGGCCCAGGGGGTTGCGCTTGTCCAGCACCTGTTCGAACAGGGCGCGGGCCTCGGCCTTGCGGCCGATGGCGGCCAGGGCGTCGATGTACCAGAAAACGCAGATGAGAAAGGCGGTCTTGGGTTTGCCGAAATCGTCCTCGGCCACATAACGGTACAAGAAGCCGTCGGTGCGCAGCGCCTTGGCCACCGCGTCGACGGTGCCGGCCAGACGCGGGTCGTCGGCGGCCAGGAAGTCCACTTCGTGCAGCAGCAACAAAGTGGCGTCCATGTCGGTGCCGTCGAAGGTGGACACGAAGCTGCCCAGGGCTTCGTTCCAGGCCCGCGCGCAGATGGTGGCATACAGGCGATCGGCCTCGCGCCGCCAATAGCTGGCGCGGTCGCCCTTGTTGATCCGTTTGGCGATCTTGGCCAGGCGGTCGCAGGCGGCCCAGCACATGACGGCGGAAAAGGTGTGCACATGGGCGGAATTGCGCAACTCCCACGGCCCCGCATCGGGCTGGTCGAAGGTGGCGATGGAACGGCAGCCCAATTTTTCCAGCTGTTCGAACAAGGTGTCGTCGCCGGGATGGGTCAGACGGCGGTCGAAAAAGGCGTGGGTCGAGGCCAGGACGATGCTGCCATAGACGTCGTTCTGCACCTGCAGGTGGGCCTGATTGCCCAGCCGCACCGGACCGAAACCGCGATAGCCGGCTAGATGGTCGGCGATGACTTCGTCCATGGTGGACTCCCGGGTGATGCCATAGACCGGGCGCAGGCCGTCCTCGCTGGAGCCTTCGACGATGTCACCGATATAGCGCAGGTAGTCTTCCATCATGCGGGTGACACCCAAACGATTGAGCGCGTGGATGACGAAATAGGCGTCGCGCAGCCAGCAAAAGCGGTAATCCCAATTGCGTTCGGTGTCGGCGGCTTCCGGGATCGAGGTGGTCAACGCCGCGACGATGGCGCCGGTTTCCTCGAAATTACACACCTTCAAGGTGATGGCGGCGCGGATCACCGCGTCTTGCCATTCGAACGGAATGGACAAGGACCGCACCCAGCTCCGCCAATGGTCGGCGGTGCGTTCGAACAGGTCCCGCGCGGTGGATTCGATACCGGCCTGCAAGCTTTCGTCGGCCCCCAGGATCATGTCCACCGGACGGTCCAGCACGAAGGACCGTTCCTCGATGACATAGGAAATGGGGGCGTTGGTGGTCAGCCGCAGGGTCTGATCGGCCGAGACATAGCGCACATGGTTGCTGCCCCGGGTGATCTGCGGCAACAGCGCGCCATTGCCGAAGCGCGGCCGCAGGCGGATGCGTAGACGCGGCCGCCCCTGCAACGGCCGGATGCGGCGCACCACCATCGGCGGCCGATAGATGCGTTCGTAAAGGGCGAAGCGCGGGCAGAAATCCACCACTTCGACCAGACCGCCATGACGGTCGGACAGCATGGTGCGCAAGATGGCGGAATTGGGCAGGTATTCCTGCTCGGTGTGCACCTGATCCACCAGGCACAACGAGAACTCGCCGTCAATGCCGTCATTGCCGTTGACCAGCGACTGGAACACCGCGTCGCCGTCCAGGCGGGGAAAGCAGTTCCAGACGATGGACGCCTTGGCGTCGACCAAGGCGGCGATGGTGCAATTGCCGATGATGCCAAGCTCAAGACTGGGCATGGTTTCCTCCTGTCGCTTGCCGATGCAATATCTTCAGCCAGCGGCGCACCGCCCGGGGCGACGACAGCTCCCGGTTTGCTGCGCTGCCCTGGGTGCCGCCCACCCGGATGGACACGCCGTCCAGCCGGTTGACGGCGCGAAAGCCGCATTCGTCGGTGACGTCGTCCCCCACATAGACGGGGACGCGGCCCATGAAGGCCGGGGCGTTCATGAACCGGGTGATGGCCGTGCCCTTGTCGATACCGGCGGGAACCACTTCCACCACCGACTTGCCGTCGATCAGCCGCAGGGACTGGTCGGCGCGTTCGATGGTGCGCCGGGCCAAGGCCCGGACCTGACCGGCCAGTTGCGGATTGTCGCGGTAATGCATGGCCACCCCCATGGGCTTGCGCTCGACCAGGATGCCGGGCAGTGTCTCGGCGCCTGCCGCCAGGGCGTCCAATTCGGGAATGGCGGCCACACCGGCCCGCATGGTCCCGTCCAGCCGCCATTCGCCGCCATGGGACCCGGCCGCGGTGTCCAGCCCCGGGAACAGCCGGTCCACTTCCGCCAAGGCCCGGCCGCTGACCAGGGCCAAGGCGCCATCCAGTCGCTCGGCCAATTCACGCAGCAGCGGCGGCAGGAAACCGGGCACCTCCACCAGATGGGGCTTGGGCGCCAGATCGATCAGCGTGCCGTCGATGTCCAGGAACAGCGCCAGGGATCGGCGCCCCCTAGACATGGCGCCCTCCTCCGGCCGGCACGGCCTGAACCATCTGGTTTTGGATGGCGCGGCTTTTGCGCATGCGGGCGGCGTCCAGCAACATGCGGCCGGCCCAATGATGGATGTTGTGTTCGCTGACCAGCTCGCGCATCAGCTTCATGCGCTCGCGGCGCTGGTCGGCGGGCATGGTCAGCCCCACATGCATGGCTTCCCCCATACCCTGGATGTCATAAGGGTTGACGATCAGCGCCTCGCGCAGTTCACGCGACGCCCCGGCGAAAGTGGACAGCACCAGCACCCCGTCTTCGTCGTCGCGCGCCGCGACGAATTCCTTGGCCACCAGGTTCATGCCGTCGTGCAGGCTGGACACCAGACACAGGTCGGCGGCACGGAACAAGGTCAGCACCTCGTCCGGTTCATGGTGGCGGGCCACCAGCAGGACCGGCCGCCAATCGTCGCGGCCGAAGCGTTCGTTGATCTCGGCCGCCAGTCCCTCGGCCTCTTCCTGGGTGATCTGATAGGCCGACAGACGGCCACGGGTGGGCGCCGCCACTTGCAGCAGAGTGAAGCGTCCGATCCATTCCGGATGCTGTTCCAACAACGACTGCACGGCGCGGAAACGGTCGGCGATGCCCTTGGTGTAGTCGAAACGCTCGACCCCCACCGCGAGATGGACATCGGCACCGATGCCATAGCGTTGCCGCACCAGTTCGCGGCATTGGTCGACCGGCGGGGTGTCGGCCAGGGCGACCGGCGGCCATTCGATGGAAATGGGATAGGGACGCACCAAGGTGGTGTTGCCGTCCACGTCGCGCACCACCGACAATTCCCGGTCGATATGGCTGGCCAGGAAACGGTCCACCGATTCCAGGAAGTTCAGGCAGTGGAACTGGGTGTGGAAGCCCAGGATGGACGAGCCCAGCAGGCCGGCCAGGATCTCTTCCTTCCACGGGCAGATGCTGAACATTTCGGGATTGGGCCACGGAATGTGCCAGAAGGTGATGATGGTGGCCTCGGGCAGGCGTTCGCGCACCATCTGCGGCAGCAGGGCGAAATGGTAATCCTGGACCAGCACCACCGGATTGGGGGTGGTCGCCTCGGCCACCACGGCGTCGGCGAACTTGCGGTTGACCGCCATGTACTGCTCCCAGTCGGACGCCCGGAAGATGGGGCGGACGAAGGCGATATGGCACAAAGGCCACAAGCCTTCGTTGGCCAGGCCGTAATAATAGCCGTCCTGTTCCTCGTCGCTCAGCCACACCCGGCGCAGGGTATAGGCCGGCGCCTCGGGCGGCACCGCCAGATGGTCGGACTTGTCCACCATCAGACTGTCGGCGCTGCCGCTGCCATGGGCGATCCAGGTGCCACCACAGGCCCGCATGATCGGTTCAAGCGCGGTGACCAGCCCGCTGGCCGGCCGTTGCAGGGTGACCTTGCCATCTTCCATGTTGTGGATATAGGGCTGGCGGTTGGACACCACCAACACTTCGGCGTCGGGCATTTCGTCGCGCAACAAGCTGCGCAGGGAATCGGGGCCCCAATCGACGCGAATGGCGTCCGACAGGCCGCGCGGCGCTTCCAGGCTGCGCATGGCTTTGCGCATCTCGCGCAGCAAGGGGGCCATTTCCGGGGCGTCGCGGCGGTCGGATCCAGTGCCGGGCTGGCCCTTCAGGCCACGCTGCAAGGTGCTGAGCCAGCCGCGCAGGGTCAGCCGTGCGACAATCGCCGTCACCCCCGCCGCCGCCAGTCCCAGGAAACCCAGGAACGCCGCCAGATAGGATTCGGCGCTGGACAGGCGGCGTTCGATGAACCCCAGGTCATGCAGGATGACCAGATGACCCTGGGGAGCGCCGGTGCTGGCCAGGGCGAAGCTGGCGGCCAGGACCGAGCCGTTGTTCAGATGGGCCACGGTGAAGGATGGTTCCGCGGAATTGTCGCCGGGACAGCCCAGACTGGCCGGCCAAGCCGCCGAACGCCGCACCAGCTTGCCGCTGTTGTCGCACAGCCCCAGGGCCAGAACCCGTTCATCCTGGGCGATGCGGCGGAACAAGCCATCCACTTGCCGCGACGAACCGCTGCGAACCTGTTCGGCCACGTTTTCCTGAACCGAGTTGAAGATCAACCGGGACCGCATTTCCACGTCGGCCCGGAACCACTTTTCGATCAGCCCGCCCACCGCTGGAGCCGCCAGCCAGGCAATCAGACCCAAGACCAACAACAGCGGCAGGACGAAGCGCAGCGCCATGCGCATCCACTTGTCCTTATCCATTTCAACGCTTGTGGCCGCAGACATTCACTCTGCGGTGCACAACGTAAGGGTGCCCCCTCGCCCCACCCCGGTCAATCGTAATTTTCGATTGATTCAATCTATTTTATTGATTTACATCTTCCACAGCACCCTCCTTATGAACTAAAGAAATATGCCTTCCGGCTTGATATCGTGTTTCTGGCAATCAGCAAAATGGGAGGCGTTCATGGAATCCTGCTGCAACCCCGTCGTACACGAGTTGTCCAGACGCGGTTTCGTCAAATTGGCCCTGGGGGCCAGTGCCGCGCTGTGGTGGAGCTTTCAGCCTAAAATGGCGCACGCCGCCGGCAACACCGAAGCCTTGTTGCTGTCGTGCATGGATTACCGTCTGGTGGACGACGTCGTCCGCTACATGGACGGGCGTGGCCTGACCAACAAATACGACCACGTCATCCTGGCCGGGGCGTCATTGGGGGTGCTGCAGGACAAGAACCTGTCCTGGGGCCAGACCTTCTGGGACCATGTGGGGGTCGCCATCGACCTGCACCACATCCAAAAGGTCATCATCTTGGACCACCGCGACTGCGGCGCCTACAAGGTGTTCCTGGGTCCCGATTCCGCCAAGGACCGGGACACCGAAACCGCCAGCCACACCGCCCGCCTGAAGGCGCTGAAGACAGCCATCAACGGCAAATACCCCAATCTGGGGGTGGAAACCCTGATCATGGATCTGGACGGCAAGGTGGAAACCGTCGCCTGACAAAGCAAAACCCCGTCGGGAAGCTTCCGACGGGGTTTTTTCTTAGACCTCGTCGCCCCAGGGCGGGTCGGGCAGCACCTGGAACAGGTTGCGCAGGCCCTCGCCCCACAATTGGCCGATCTTTTGGAAATAGGGGTCGTCCTCGCGGATGGTGTGATGGACGCCGACCTTGAACTCGTCCTTGTGATAGACCAGCAGGTCGATGGGCAACCCCACCGTCAGGTTGGAACGGATGGTGGAATTCAGCGACAACAAAGCGCATTTGGTCGCCGGCATCAGGTCCATGTCACGAGTGACGACACGGTCCAGGATGGGCTTGCCGTACTTGGTCTCGCCGATCTGCAAAAACGGGGAATCCTCGCCGCATTCGATGAAGTTGCCGGCCGAGTAGATCATGAACAGGCGCGGTTCCTCGCCCTTGATCTGGCCACCGAAGATCAGCGACACGGCGAAATCGGCGCCATGCTCCTTCAGATGCTTGGCGTCGTGGCCGTGCACCTCGCGTACGAAGGCCCCCAGGATGCGGGCGACGTCGAACATGGTCTCGGCCAGATAGACGTTCTTCTTGGGATCGTCGGTCTTGGCGCCCTGGTCGACCAGGGCGGCGACGAACTGGGTGATGGCCAGGTTGCCGGCCGACAACATGACCAGGACGCGGTCGCCCTGCTTTTCCCAGATACGCATCTTGCGGAAGGTGGACACGTGGTCCACCCCCGCATTGGTGCGCGAATCAGACGCGAACACCAGTCCCTGTTCCAGGGACATGGCCAAACAATAGGTCATCGTATCTCTCCGCTGCGGCCCAAACTAGGCCGACATCAGGAAGTCTTCGTGCAACTGGGTGCTGATGTGGTTGTTGACGGTGATGAAGCCGGCGACGAACTCCTTCAACCCTTCGCTCAACAACTCGTCCATCTTGCTCCAGTGCAGCTTGGCCTGCAGCGCCCCGACCATGCGGGTGCATTCCAGATCCGGCCCCAACGCCATCAGGCTTTCCATGGTCTTGTCCAGGCAGGATGACAGGGAACGCGGCATGGAAGCCTTTTGGATCAGCATTTCCAAGGCGTTGGCCTGGCGCGGTTCGTCACGATAGACGGTACGGTAGGCCTTGAGCGCACTGACCGAACGCAGCACCACCGCCCAATGGGTGTGGCCGAAGGGGTCCGAACCGGCGCCACCGGGCGAGAAGCCGCCCAAGGGCACGCCGATCAGCCGTGCCGTGTTGTCGGCGCGTTCCAAAGCGGTGCCCAGACGCAGGAAGTGATAGGGCTCGTCGCGCAGCATGACGCCGTCGACAATGCCGCGGAACAGATGCGAGCGTTCGCGCACCCATTCGCAAAAGGCGATCAGCCCCTGCTCGCGCAGGCGCGGGCCGTCCATGGACTTGACTTCCAGCCAGGTGGCGTTGGTGGCTTCCCACAATTCGTTGGGGATCACCGACCGCACCGCGTGGGCGTTTTCACGGGTCGAGCGCAAGGCCGCATAGATCGAAGACGGATTGGTGGCGTCCAGCACAGTATAGCTGACCACGTTCACCGCCGAAGCCTGGCTGTAACGCATGTTGAACGCCTTCTCGCCGCCGGCGATGGACAGCACCGAACGCCAAAAGGCGTCGGGATTGCCCGGGGACGACATGGCGGTGCGGTTGGCGACGTCCAGGAAGCGGGCGATGTTCTCGGCACGCTCCATGTACCGGCTCATCCAGTACAGATGCTCTGCGGTGCGGCTCAGCATGGGTCGTTCTCCAGCACCCAGGTATCCTTGGTCCCGCCGCCCTGCGACGAATTGACCACCAGCGACCCTTCGGTCAGCGCCACGCGGGTCAGCCCGCCCGGCACCAAAGTCACGGTCTCGCCGGCCAGCACATAGGGACGCAAGTCCACGTGACGCGGCGCGATGCCCTGGTCCACCAAGGTGGGAACGGTGGACAAGGCCAGGGTCGGCTGGGCGATGTAGTTGGAGGGATTGGCCAGGATCACCTTACGGAATTCTTCGATCTTGGCCTTGGTCGAGGTCGGCCCCACCAGCATGCCGTAACCGCCGGCGCCCTGGACTTCCTTGACCACCAACTCGGACAGGTGTTCCAGCACGTATTTGCGGTCGTCTTCCTTTTCCAGACGCCAGGTGGGCACGTTGTTGAGGATGGGTTCCTCGCCTAAGTAGAACTTCACCATGTCGGGGACATAGGTGTAGGTGGCCTTGTCGTCGGCGACGCCGGTGCCGATCGCATTGGCCAGGGTCACCCCGCCACCGCGGTAGACATCCAGCAGGCCGCGCACCCCCAAGGCCGAATCGGGGTTGAAGGCGTCGGGGTCCATGAATTCGTCGTCGATGCGGCGATAGATCACGTCCACCCGCTTGGGGCCACGGGTGGTGCGCATCCACACCAGACCGTCCTGGACGAACATGTCGCGGCCTTCCACCAGTTCGATACCCATCTGCTCGGCCAGGAAGGCGTGCTCGAAATAGGCCGAGTTGTAGTACCCCGGCGTCATCATCACCACGTTGGGGTCGCCCTTGCACTTGATGGGCGCGACCGACCGCAGGTTCTTGATCAGGATATCCGGGTAATCGTCCACCGGCGCCACCTGATGGCGGGCGAACAGATCGGGGAACAGGCGCATCATCATCGCCCGGTTTTCCAGCATGTAGGAAACCCCGGACGGTGAACGCAGGTTGTCTTCCAGGACATAGAACTCGTTCTCGCCGGTACGCACCAGATCGATGCCGGCGATGTGGGTATAGACGTCGCGGGCCACGTCGATGCCCATCATTTCCGGGCGGAACATGGCGTTGCCCAGGACGTGTTGCTTGGGGATGATGCCGGCCTTCAGGATTTCCTGGTCGTGGTACAGGTCCTTCAGAAAGGCGTTGAGCGCACGGACGCGCTGGCAACAGCCGGCCGACAGGTGTTTCCACTCGGAAGCCGAGATGATGCGCGGCACGGTGTCGAAGGGGATCAGGCGCTCGGTGCCTTCCTGGTCGCCATAGACGGTGAAGGTGATGCCAAGACGCCGAAACAGCATGTCGGCTTCTTCATGCTTGCGCCGCAGCACGTCGGGGGGCAGGGACAACAGCCAGTTCTCGTAGGCCCGGTAGGGAGCGCGCACACCACCGGCCGAGGATTTCATTTCGTCGAAGGCCATTCCCTCTCCATCCGCTGTTCAGCTTTGGCTTTTTCGCAATGCAACCGCCGTGCCTGGAAAAACCCATGAGATTTCAAGGGCCGTTGTCTGTGCGCCACCAAAAGTATGCGCAAAGCCTGACCTCTTGGCTCAATTCTTAGGCAATCCCTACAACCCCCGCATCCAACGCGGCCGCATGCCTTGCCCCATTTCCAGACACTGGTCGATCTGCGCCAGGACGCGGGCGCGGTCCTTGGGCAGCGTTCCCGCCAAGGGTAGCGCGTTGCTGGCATGGTTGGAACGGAAGATCACCGGCGCGGGTGGGGCCAAGCGCTCCACCAGCCGGCGCATTTCCAGCAGCACGGCGCGGTCGTCCTGCCAGGCGAAGGGCTCGCCGAATTTTTCCATGAAGCGGTCTTCCACCTCGTCGGCCAGCCGCAATTGCAAGGTGGACAAAAAGGTCACCGGCACCCGGTTCAGCATGTCCGCCGTCTCGTCCATGTGCTGCTGCCAGTATTTCTGCCCGCCCAGCCCGGTGATCACCGTGGCCGAAACCTTCAGCCCGGCCTCGGCGGCGCGGGCCAGCCCCTGCTCCATCTGCTTGGCGGTGCCCTTCCTGATCTTCTTCAAGATCATGTCCGAGCCGCTTTCGATGCCCACATAGACCAGCCCCAGCTTCTTGGACTTCAGGAACTGGATTTCCCCGACGCTTTTGGCCAGCAGGTTGAACGGCGTGGCGTAAGCCGTCACCCGCTGCAAATTGGGAAAAGTGGCGGCCAGCCGGTCGCAAATGGCGGCCAGATGGTCGGTGGGCAGGTTGTAGGCGTCGCCGTCGGCCAGGAACACCCGGTGCGCATCGGGCCACACCCGGGCGGCGGCGGCGATGTCGTCATAGACCGCGTCCAACGAGCGGGCGCGGTAATCCTTGACCTTGTACATGGAACAGAAGGTGCAGCCGTTGAACCGGCAGCCCAACGTCGCCTGGATGATCAGGTTGTCGCCTTCGGATGGCGGACGCCACAGGGGGAAATCGTAATCGAGCAAAGCCAACCGCCCTTATCAAAGAAACCCGCCGTTTTTTACTCCGAACATTCCGGGCTGGGATCGGGCCGTTTGTCGCGCATGGTGACCAGTTCCTCGGCCGCCGTCGGATGGATGCCGATGGTGGAATCCAGTTGCGCCTTGGTGGCGCCGCATTTCAGGGCGACGGCGAAGCCCTGCACCATTTCCGGACCATCGGGTCCCAGCACGTGGATGCCCAAGACCTTGTCGGTCTTCTGATCGACGATGATCTTCATCAGCGTGCGTTCGTCACGGCCGGAAAGCGTGTTCTTCATGGGCTTGAAGCGCGAGACATAGACGTCGATGGCGCAGCCCAGTTGGGCACGCGCCTGTTCCTCGGTCAACCCGACGGTGGCGATGGGCGGCATGGAGAAGACAGCTGTGGGGACGTTGTCGTAATCGGTGCTGGTGGGATTGCCCAGGAATAGGGTTTGGACCAGGGCCATGCCCTCGGCCAAAGCCACCGGGGTCAGGTTCATGCGGTCGGTGACGTCGCCGATGGCCCAGATGCTGGGCACCGAGGTCCGCGAGAACTTGTCCACCACCACGGCGCCGTTCTTGTCGAGTCGCACCCCGGCCGCTTCCAGCCCCAGCCCCTTGGTGTTCGGCGCCCGACCGGTGGCGTACATGACCAGATCGACCCGCAAGGTCTCGTCGCCGGACAGGCGCAGGTCATAGCCGCCCTTGACCTTTTCGATGGACAGGACCTGGGTTTCGCGGCGCAGGTCGATGCCCTTGGCCACCATGGCTTCGTCCAGGGCGGCGCGGACGTCCTGGTCGAAGCCGCGCAGCGTCGCCTCGCCGCGAATGATCTGGGTGACCTTAACACCTAGGGAATTGAAGATGCCGGCGAATTCCACCGCGATATAGCCGCCGCCGACAATGGCGATGGCGCCGGGCAATTGCAGCAGATCCAAGGCCTCGTCCGAGGTGATGGCGTGCTCGATGCCGGGGATTTGCGGCAAGGACGGACGCCCGCCGGTCGAGACCAGAATGTTTTCGGCGTTCAGCAAAGTGTCGCCCACCTTGACCGTGTGGGCGTCGACGACGGTGCCGCGGCCTTCGAACATGGTGACGCCGGAATCGCGCATGATACGGTTGTAGACGGCTTCCAAACGGTTCAGCTCGGCATTCTTGGCGCTGATCAGCCGCGCCCAGTCGAAGCCGACGGAACCGATGTCCCAGCCGAAACCAGCGGCGTCGGCGATTTCCTCGGCGAAATGGCCGCCCATGACCAACAGCTTCTTGGGCACGCAGCCGCGCATGACGCAGGTGCCGCCGACCCGGCTTTCCTCGATCGCCGCCACTTTCTTGCCCAACCGCGCCGCCATGCGCGAGGCGCGCACGCCCCCCGAACCGGCGCCGATGGTGACGAGGTCGAAGTCGAAACCGGACATATGCGGAGCTCCTTGGTCTGTCAGGGCGACAGACTAGCAAGCGCAGACGGCGGAAGAAAGCCGGATGGTCACCGTGGTGCCCTGGCCCGGCGCCGAGTCCATGGTCAGGGTGCCCCCATGCAGTTCGATGAATTTCTTGGCCAAAGGCAGGCCCAGGCCGGTGCCGGCATGGCGGCGGCTGGCCTGGTCGTCCACCTGGACGAAGGGTTCCAACACCCGCTGGATGTCGCAGGGATTCATGCCGATGCCGGAATCCGCCACCTTGATCCATACGCCGTCGTCATCACGGCCCAGCCCCAGGGTCACCGTGCCGCCGGCCGGGGTGAACTTCAGGGCGTTGCCCAGCAAATTCAACAGCACCTGCTTCATGCGCAAAGGATCGACCCGCACCTTGCCGGGGTCGCTGTCCATCGCCAAACGCAGTTCCAGGCGCTGGCGCATGGCCTTTTCCTGCAGCAGGCGGATCACCTGTTCGGCCAAGGGCACCAAGGGCAGCACTTCCGGGGTCAGGTCGAAATGCCCGGCTTCCACCTTGGACAGGTCCAGCACTTCGTTGATGATGGACAGCAGATGGGTGCCCGATTCCCAGATGGATTCCACGTATTCGCCATAGACGGGGTTTTCCACCGGTCCCAGCACCCCCAGGCGCATGACGTCGGAAAAACCGATGATGGCGTTGAGCGGCGTGCGCAGCTCGTGGCTCATATTGGCCAGGAACTCGCTTTTGCAACGGTTGGCGTCCTCGGCCAGACGCCTTGCCGCCTCGGCTTCCGCGGTGCGGGCGGCGACCCGGTATTCCAGCAGGTCGTTGGCTTGGCGGAGCGCGGTTTCGGCGCGGCGCCGTTCGGTGATGTCCTGGCCGACGATGACGATGCCGTCCTCGCTGTCCAACGGCGCCAGGTTCCACGACACCACCCGGTTGCCCAGCACGCCTTCGTGGTCACGCAACTGCAGGCCCGATCGAGCCAGGACCAGCCATTGTTCGAAGGAAGCGCCCAGATTGTCACCCAGCACCTGACGCCAGGGCTTGCCCACCACGTCCTGGGCCGACACCGCCAAAATGCGTTCAGCCTCGCGGTTGAAGTCCTGCACGCGGCCGTCGAAGCCGACCACCACGATGATGCTGGCCGCCACCTCGATCAAAGACCGGAAGCGGGATTCGCTGGCCCGCAACACCGCCTCGCGCCGCTTGCTTTCGGTGATGTCGCCCAACGAGCCGACCATGCGGGTGGCCATGCCGTTGACCCCGCGCACCGCCACCCCGCGCGAACGGATCCAGCGGTATTCGCCGTTGCGGGTGCGGACCCGGTATTCGCTTTCGAAATGTTCGGTTTCGCCCTTCAGATGGCGGATCAGGGTGGATTGATAGGAATCCCGGTCGTCGGGATGCACCATCTTCAGCCAGTCATGAGAGGTGGTGCGCACGGTTTCGCCGTCAAAGCCCAGGATGGCCAGCAGGCGGGTGGACAGGAACAGTTCCTTGGTGATGGGATTCCAGTCCCACAACCCCTCGCCCGGGCCGCGCATGGCCAGGGCATAGCGTTCCTCGCTTTCGCGAAGCGCGTTGGTGGCCACCATCAGGGCGTCGCGGGCGGCGTTGGCTTCCTTGTGGGCGGCTTCCAGTTCGGTGATGCGGGTACGCAAGCGCGAAATGACGGAACGCCGCCGAAAAGGCGTCGTGGCTGTAGCCAGCCTGCTCCGATTGCGCTCTGTCGTCACGCGACCTCCCTCAGCGTTCGCCCCTGGTATTACCTTTTCTTCTAAATGTGCAATTCCCCTGGACCGGGAACAAGGGGGCGAAGGTATACTTCGCCCCCATCTTTTGAATTGAGCTTAAGCGCTCAGCGTCTCGACCGCGGCGCGGCCGAAACGGTTTTCCACATAGACCAGCAATTCAGCCACCGTTTCCTCGACCGACTTGCCTTCGGTGTTCAGCACCAGTTCCGGGGCGTCGGGGGCCTCGTAGGGGGCGGAAATACCGGTGAAATCGGGGATTTCGCCCTGGCGCGCCTTCTTGTACAGGCCCTTGGGGTCACGGGCTTCGCAGGCACCCAGGTCGGTGGCGACATGGATTTCGTGGAAGGCGGAGGCGTCGATGGCGCGCACCCGGTCGCGGTCAGCACGATAAGGGCTGATGAAGGCGGTGATCACCAGCATGCCGGCCTTGGCGAACAGGTGCGCCACCTCGCCGACGCGGCGGATGTTTTCGGTGCGGTCCTCGTGCGAGAAGCCCAAATCGCGGCACAGGCCGTGGCGGACGTTGTCGCCGTCCAGCACGTTGACCTGCCAGCCCTTTTGGAACAGACGACGTTCCAGTTCCATGGCGATGGTGGACTTGCCGGCGCCCGACAGGCCGGTCAGCCACAACACGCCGCCCTTGTGACCATTGGCCCGGGCGCGGGACTCGGTGGTCACCTGGTGGTCCACCTGGAAGATGTTGCGGGTGTCGCGGGCCCCGCCGACGATACCGCCGCCAACGATGTCGTAGCCATGCACCAGCACGAACCGCCCCAGACGGGCATTGGTGCCGAAAGTGTCGAAAGCCATGGCCGAACGCGACCGCAGCACCACTTCGGCCACGGCGTTGCGGCCCACCTGGGCACCCTGGTGGCTGCCCAGGTCCTCGACGTCGATGACCCGTTCGATGGCGGCCACTTCCACGTGGTATTCGGCGGTGGACAGTTTCAGCTTCAGGCGGTCGCCCAAGACCAGGGGATCGCGGCCCAGCCAGAAGACGCGGGCCTTGATTTCGTGCGCCAGGGCCGGCGCCGCTTCGGCCAAGTGGGCGATCTGGCCGCGTTCGACGAAGATCGGCTCGTCCAGTGTGAACCCCACCGACTGGCCGGCGCCGGCCGACACAACGGTGACGTCGGAACCGGCCCAAGCTTCGATGCTGGCGATTTTGGCCGACTTGCCCGACGGCGAGAACACCAGCTTGTCGCCCACCTTCAGGCGGCCGCTTTCGATCCGGCCGGCGATGATGCGCCGGGCGTCGAACTTGTAGACGTCCTGGACCGGGAAGCGCAGGTCCAGGTCATGGGCGGTGACGGCGGCGGCGAAGCCGTCCAGGGCTTCCAGGACCGTCGGCCCCTGATACCAGGCGGCGGCTTCGGAACGTGCCTTGATGAAGTCGCCGCCACGGGCGGAAACCGGCACCACATGGGTGGGGGTGACGCCGATGCCGGCCAGATAGGCGCGGATTTCGGCATCCACTTCGTTGAAGCGGTCCTGCGACCAGCCCACCAGGTCCATCTTGTTGACCACCACGGCGATCTGCGACAGCCCCAGAAGATGCAGCAGATAGCCATGACGGCGGGTCTGTTCCTGGACGCCTTCATGGGCGTCCACGATCAGCACCGCCGCCTCGGCGGAAGCCGCGCCGGTGATCATGTTCTTCAGGAATTCCTTATGGCCCGGCGCGTCGATGATCAGCACCGGGCGAAAGCCCGTGTGGAACCGCAATTGCGAGGTGTCGATGGTGATGCCCTGGTCGCGTTCAGCCTGCAGCGCATCCATGACGAAGGCCCATTCGAAGGGCATGCCGCGCTTGTCGCAGACTTCCTTCAGGTATTCCACCTTGCCTTCGGGCAAAGCGCCGGTTTCGTGCAGCAGGCGGCCGACCAGGGTGGACTTGCCGTGGTCCACGTGACCGACGACAACGATCTTCAGCGGGGTGTTGGACATGATCTTGGCGTCCCTTGCTTACATGTAGCCGGCGGCGCGCAGCCGCTCGAAGGCGTCTTCGGATTCCTTGTCCTGGGCGCGACCGGCGCGTTCGGACGTCTTGGTGGTTTCCAGTTCCTCGACGATCTCTTCCACGGTGGAGGCGGTGGACGCGATGGAACCGGTGCAAGGGGCGCAACCCAACGAGCGATAGCGCTGGCCGTTCTTGGCGAAATAAAGGTCGACCACCGGAATGCCTTCGCGGGCGATATAGCGCCACACATCCAGTTCGGTCCAGGCCAGCAGCGGATGGATGCGCAGATGGGTGCCCGGGGCGAAGTCGGTCTTGAACTGGTCCCAGAATTCGGGCGGCTGGTCGCGCACGTCCCATTCGTTGGTGTCGTTGCGCGGGCTGAACACCCGTTCCTTGGCCCGCGTGCCTTCCTCGTCGCGGCGGATGCCGGCGATGACGCCGGTGAAGCCGTGTTCTGCCAGCAGCGCCTTCAGTCCCTCGGTCTTCAAGGCCGAGCAGCAGTTGACCCGGCCCTGGCTGGGATGCATGCCGGCATCCAACGCCGCCTTGTTCTGGCCGACGATCAAGGGCAGGTTCCATTCCTTGGCGACGCGATCACGGAACTCGATCATTTCCGGGATCTTGTAGCTGGTGTCCACGTGCAGCACCGGGAACGGCACATGGCCGAAGAAAGCCTTGCGCGCCAGCCACAGCATGACGTTGCTGTCCTTGCCGATGGACCACAGCATGGCAATCTTGTCGAGCCGGTTGAAGGCTTCGCGGAAGATGTAGATGGACTGGGCTTCCAGTTGGTCGAGATCGTTCATTTCAGTCATTTCCGTCAAATCCCGGCGCCGTCGCGGCCGAGTACAAGGGTATGGATTCCGCATTCGGTCTTGGCGCTGCCGGCCCAACGGCCGGCACGGGCCGATTCGCCCGGCTTGGTGGGCCGCGTACAGGGCCAGCAACCGATGGAGCGATAGCCCTGTTCCACCAGCGGGTGGGCCGGCAAGCCACGCTCGCGGAAAGCCTTTTGCACGTCGTCCTCGCCCCAATTGGCCAGGGGGCTGATCTTGGCGACGCCCCCCACCACCTGGATCGACGACAGGTCCTGACGTTCGAAGCCGTGGGCCTGCTTGCGGCCGTCGATCAGGGCGGCGAAGCCCTCGGTGGCCCGCGCCAAAGGCAAAACCTTGCGCAGATAGCAGCAGCGGTCATGGTCGGTGCGCCACAAATCCTCGGCCTCGCTGAGGTCTTCCGAGGACGGGCGGACGACACGGACGTCGGTCAGCCCCAACTGGCGCTCCAGCCGGTAGCGATATTCCAGGGTTTCGTCGAACAATTCGCCGGTATCCAGGAAGATCACCGGCACCGACGGGTCCACCTGCGCCACCAAGTCCAAAAGCACCGCCGATTCGGCACCAAAGGACGAAGTCACCGCGACGCGTCCCTTGAAGACCTGTTGGGTCATCACCTGGATCAGGTCCTTGCCACCCAGATGGCCATAGGCCTTGGCGTAATCCACGTCGATCATTCCGCCACCTCGAACAACGCATTCAGGTCACCCACCGCGGCGACCACCGGAGCGGCCGGAGCGGCGACCGCCTCGGCGGCGGTATCAAGCGCGTAAGCCACCGCTTCGCGATAAGCCTCTGCCGACTGGACCTTGGCCACATCCACCGAAGCCAGGGCTTGACCGATGGCGGCGACGTCGGACCACAGCGAAACCACCTGCGATTCCGCGGCAGCCAAGGTAATGTCGTCTTCCGAGCCGACACCACGGGCATGCAGCAGGCGACGAAGCGCGAAGGTCAAGGCGCGGGCCGCCTCGGCCTTGGCCTGGTCGTCCTGCCCCACCACCAGATTGCGGTCGGCCGAGATCAAGGCGTCGTCGGCCAGATCGGCGTAGCACAGGTCCATGGCGAAAGGCGCAGCGCATTCCCCCTTGGCCTGCGGCGCACCGGGGAAATCGGTGGCGTCGCCCCAATCGACGAACAAACCGTCGGCTTGCGAGGCATCCAGCGGCGCCAGGATGGCGTCGATGCCGTCCTTGCCCAGACGTTCGGCCCAGCCCCGCACGCTTTCACCCTTCTCGCGGGTTTCGGCCAGGGACTTGCGCAGCAGGCCCAGGGCCTGATCGGCCAGCTTGGCCGGAATGGTCGGGCCGCCCAGGCCGACCACGCCTATATTGGCGTCGCCGCCGAAATGCAGCTGATAATGGGGCGCCGAACGGCCGTCCACCTTCTTGGCGGCACCGTGCAGCCCGAAATCCGCCACGTGGTGCAAGCCGCAGGAATTCTGGCAGCCCGAAACATGGACGCTGACACCCTTGGCCAACGGATCGTTCTGGGCGCTGGCGAAGGCCTGGCGGGCGAAGTTCTGCGAATTGGTGATGCCGATGCGGCAGGTGGTGGTGCCGGGGCAGGAAATCACCGTGGCCACCTCTTCCGACGAAGCCGGAACCTGCAAGCCGATGGCGGTGACGCCCGCGACCAGTTGCTGCACCTTGTCGGCGGCGACGCCCAGGAACACCAGATTCTGTTCCCGGGTGCAGCGCAGATCGCTGACACCGGCGGCGATGGCGATGTCGGCCAAGCTGTCCAACTGCTCCGACGACAAGATACCCAAGGGAACCAGAACCGAGACGGCGGTGGAACCGTCGCGTGCCGCGATCAGGCCGACCGGGGCACGGGAAACGGCGGCCTGCAAGGGCTTGTGCCATTCCAGACCGTCCCACGGGCGCTGCGGCAAAGCGCGGACGCGGTCGAATTCTTCCACGAACAGGGTGCGGAACTTTTCCTCGCCGAAGCGCTTGACCACGAACTTGACGCGGGCGGCGTTGCGGTTGCGGCGGTCGGAATAACGCTGGTGCAGACGGGCCAGGGCCTCGATCACCGCCGGCAGCTCGGTTTCGGCGACGAAGGGCAGCACCTCGATGGCGGCACGCGGCTGACCGCCCAGACCGCCGCCGACCATGACGCGGAAGCCCTGCTGACCGTCCTTTTCAATGGCGATCAGGCCCAGGTCGTGGATGGACGAATGGCCGCAATCGGTGGCGCAGCCCGACACCGTGAACTTCATCTTGCGCGGCATGTTCTGAACCAGCGGATGGCGAATCCAGGCCCGCGCCAGTTGGTCGGCCACCTTGCCGGCGTCAACCAGTTCCCGCGGGCAGGCGCCGGCCAGGGCGCAGGCGGTCAGGTTGCGGATGGTGTTGCCGCAGGCTTCGCGGGTGGTGATGCCGTTGGAATAAAGCAGGTCCAGCAAATCGGCGCTGCGGTCAAGCGCCACCGAATAAATCTGCACGTCCTGACGGGTGGTCAGATGGGCGTCGCCTTGGGCGAACTGGCGGTTGGCGCTAGCGATGGTGCGCAGCCAGGCAGGCGACAGCTTGCCGCCGGGGATCTTGATGCGGACCATCTGCACGCCCGGCTGCTTTTGGCCATAGACGCCGAAACGCAGGCGGAAGGCGGTGAAGCGCTCGCCGTCCCACTCGCCCCGCATGTGACGATCCAGACCACGGCGGTATTCGGCAAGGTCAGAAGCGCGAACCAACGGTTCGGCGGCGACCAGGTCGGCGTGGGCGGCATCCAGCATCTTCGGCACCTTTCTTATTCACACAAATTAATGTGTATGTCATAATGTGATTTACGAGATATCACGCCATTATCTACAAAACAACAGTTTTTTGTGTTGATTAATCCTATTTACCACTAGATTTAACGTAGAAAAGGAAGCCTCTGATGACCGCTTACGCAGGCGACATTTCCCCCCGCGACACCTGGGAAAAGCTGAGCCAGTCGCCCGATGCCCGGCTGGTGGACGTCCGCACCCAGGCCGAATGGCAATTCGTCGGCGTGCCCGACTTGTCTGCCCTGGAAAAGCAGCCCCTGCTGGTGTCGTGGCAGGTTTTCCCCACCATGGCCCGCAACGATGGCTTCGCCCACCAACTGGCCGCCCAGGGCATCACCACCGACACGCCGCTGTATTTTCTGTGCCGTTCGGGCGTGCGCTCGAAAGCGGCGGCGGAATTGATGACGTCCCTGGGCTACAGCCAATGCTGGAACGTCACCGACGGCTTCGAAGGCCCGCTGGACGGCACCCGCCACCGCGGCACCCAGGCCGGCTGGAAAGCCTCGGACCTGCCCTGGCTGCAGGGCTAGGGGGATTTACGTCCCGGTGTTGAGCAGGCCCTGCACGGGCCTGCCTTCGGCCCGACACTGTTGCACTTCTGACGCAGTGTCGCGGCGACGTCACGCAGTTGCGGCGACAAACGTTGACTCCGCCCCCGTCTCTGCTGATATGCAGGGATTGGTATGGATTACCCCGAGTGTGTCGTCGTGTCGTTTGTTCGTCCATTTTTGGTTGCCGTCTCGCTGTCCCTGCTGCCCGCCGAACTGCTCGCCTCGACGATCGCTTCGCGTCTGGCCGAGGATTCGGCCGTCATCCAGGTCGGCGAACATCCGGTGGAATCCAGCCTGATCCGGGCGTTTTATGCCGAACGCGGCTTCAAGCCGGCGTGGAGCGGCGAGGCCCAGGCCCGCGCCGACCAGTTGCTGGCGCAAATCCAAAACGTCGCCGCGTCCGAGGGACTGCGCCCGCAATCCTATACGGTCCCGGCCAATGCCGGCGGCGACGACCGCGACCTGCTGGTGTCGGAAGTTCTGGCCCGGTTCTCACGCGATCTGTCCATCGGCCGCGTCCCCCCCAGCCGTCAGGTCGGCGGCATGGGCGCCGACATCCGGCACAAGGTGGACGTCACCGCCGCCCTGAAGGACTTGGCCGCCGGCCGCGACCTGGCCGCCGCCCTGGGGCCGCTGCAGCCAGCCTATGTGGGCTATCATCGCCTGAAGGCGGCCATCGCCCCTTATGAAAAGCTGGTCGCCGACGGTGGCTGGCCCACCATTCCCGATGGTCCGTCCATCAAGCCGGACATGGACGACGCCCGCCTGCCGCTGGTGCGCAAGCGTCTGATCATCACCGGCGAACTGGCCGCCACCCAGGACAAGGGGAGCAAGCTGGACGCCCCCTTGGTCGAGGCGGTCAAGCGTTTCCAAAAGCGCCACGGCATCGACCCCGACGGCGCCATCGGCCGCCAGACCCTGATGGCGCTGAACGTCAGCGCCGAGGAACGGCTGCGCCAGATCACCGCCAACCTGGAACGCTGGCGCTGGATGCCAGCACGCCTGGATTCCACCCATATCGCCGTCAACCTGCCGGCCGCCCATTTCGAGTTGGTGCGCGACGGCCGCATCGACATGGCCATGCGGGTGGTTGTCGGCGACGTGCAGCACCAGACGCCGACCATGGCGACCACCATGACCTCGGTGGTGATCAACCCCACCTGGACGGTCCCCCCCTCCATCGCCACCAAGGAAATACTGCCGAAGCTGCGCAAGGATTCCAGCTATCTGGCCTCCAACAACATGCGCATCCTGGACGCCTTCGACGACGATTTCGAAAAGTCGCAGGGCCTGGGCATCGACTGGAGCAAATATTCCAAGTTCCCCTATCGCCTGCGCCAGAAGCCGGGGGTGGACAACGCCCTGGGCCAGGTCAAGTTCAACCTGGACAACGGCGACGACATCTATCTGCACGACACGCCCAAGCGCCAGTATTTCGGGCGTATCTTCCGCGCCCTGTCCCATGGCTGCGTGCGGCTGGAACAGCCGGTGGAACTGGCCAAGATGCTGCTGCCCGGCAGCGCCGACAAAATCGACGAATGGGTGATGGACGACACCACCCGCACGGTGAAGCTGGACAAGCCGCTGACCGTCTACCTGATGTACATGACCGCCTGGGCCGACGAAGACGGCATGGTGCATTTCCGCGAAGACCTGTACGGCCATGACGGCCGCCTGAAGGCCGCCCTGAAGCGCCGCCAGCAGCCCTTGCAACCGCAAGTCAGCCAGGAAAGCGCCAAGCCGTAGGCCTGTGCGCTTCTCGTGCGTTTCGAGTCGGATTCCCGGTTGACTCCCCTCCCCGTCACGGTGGTAAGACTCTCCCCCGTCAGAAGGGGGAACCACATGAACCGGGATCGCTTGGGCGAGAACATTCTGTCGCGCCGCTTGTTCCTGGGCGCCGGCCTGGGGGCCGCCGCCACCCTGGCCTTCACCTCTCCCCTGGAAGCCGCCGTCCGCGCCATGCCGGAACGCGCGCTTCAACTTTACAACATCCATACCGGCGAATGGCTGAAGGTGGTGTACTGGGCCGACGGCCGCTATATCGCCAAGTCGCTGTCGCAGATCAACGCGCTGCTGCGTGACCACCGGTCCGGCGACACCCACCCCATGGATCCGCGCCTGCTGGACCTGATGGCCGCCACGCACCGCCGTCTGGGCGGCAAGGGGGCCATCCACATCGTCTCGGGCTATCGTTCACCGACCACCAACGCCATGCTTGCCTCGGCCACCGACGGCGTCGCCCAAGGCAGCCTGCACATGAGCGGCAAGGCGGTGGACATCCGCATTCCCGGTTCCAGCACGCGGACCATCGGCCGTGCCGCCAAGTCCCTGAAGGGCGGCGGTGTCGGCACCTATCCCGGTTCGAAATTCGTCCACCTGGATACCGGCCGCATCCGTTACTGGTAAGATCAGCGGCGTTCCAACAGCGGACGCAGGCTTTCCACCGCCTGGGCGATGCGTTCGGGCGGCACCGAGCGCAGATCCATGCCGAACCAGCCGGCCGGAAGTTCGAAGACGCTTTCGTCCACCTTGCCCAGGCGCAGATTGGTCAAGTGGGTTTCCACCTGCGAGGCCCGGCCGTTGGATTCGGTCAACGTCCCCGCCGCCTTGACCAGAATGCCCTCGGCCGAGAACCAGGCAAGGCCGTCGAAGCGACTGCCCTTGGGACCGTTGCCGACGATCTTGTAGCGGGTGGTCTTGACGCCGCCGACGGTCTCGGCGCCCTGTCTGACGCGGTCGACGGTCAAGGTGTCCAATCCACCGGCCAAGGCGCCGACGGCGGAAAATCCCAGTCCCACATACCATTTGCCCGAGGGCTTCAGCAGATAAGCGGCGTTGGTGTCGCGACGCAGGATCACCGCCTGGCCGCCGTCCTTGGTGGCGAAGTCGCGGTATTCACGCCCCGGGGCATGACGGACGCTGCCGTGATAGGTGCCCTTGTCGCCGCTGACAGTGAAGTCGGCGCTATAGGACACCGGGGCGTCCAGCAGGTCCAAAGCCCGTTCCGCCGCCCGCCCCGTCATGGGGGCGGCCAACAGCATTATTCCGACGATGTAAGCCTTCACGTGCATGCCTGACCCTTTGCATCGGCCCCCTTAATCGACGGAACTACTATCGCCCGTCTGCGCCTCGCGCTAGCATGTATGTCACCAACCCGCCCCCAGGGAAAGGCCTCACGCCTCGATGATCGCACATTCCGTCGCCGATCAATTGCGCCAGATCGACCGCGCCGTCACCACCTTGACCCGTTCGACCGAAGCCTTGCTCCGGGCGCCTGACGAAATGGCGCTGTTGGAACATATCTGTCGCATCGCGGTGGAAGTGGCCGGTTTCAAGATGTCCTGGGTCGGCTATGCCCAGGACGACGACAGCCGCAGCATCAGATCCATGGCCATCGCCGGCTGGGGCGTCAAGTTCCTGGAAGACCTGCAGATGTCGTGGGGGGACTGCAAGCTGGGCGCCGGCCCGGTGGGCACCGCCATCCGCACCGGCATCACCCAGGTGACCATCGACACGGAAACCGATTCCCGTTTTTCCCCCTGGCGCAGCGCCGCCCGCCTGCACGGGTTCCGCTCGTGCATCGCCCTGCCCCTGACCCTGGGCCACGAACGCATCGGGGCGCTGTCCATCTTCGCCGCCGAACCCGACGCCTTCGACGCCGACGTGGTGCGGCTGCTGGAAGACCTGGCCCGCAACCTCAGCTATGGCATCGGCGCCCAGCGCATGCGGGTCCAGCACGACCGCACCTTGAAGCAACTGGCGGAAAGCGAGGAACGCTATCGGTCGCTGATCGAGCTGACGCCCGACGCCATCCTGGTCCACGCCATGGGCGAGATCCTGTTCGCCAACCCGACGGCGCTGCAGATCTTCAACACCGACCTGGACTCCTTGGTCGGCCGCTCGGTGCTGACCCTTATTCCGGAAAGCGAACACGCCAACGTGCGCGAACGCTTTGCCCGTCAGGCCCCCGGCAAGGCGCGGGCCGAACACAAGATGTACCGCCTTGACGGCACCGAGTTCGACGCCGAAGTGGTGGGCACCACCATCACCTTCCACGACCGGTCGTGCCGTTTGCTGGTCATCCGCGACGTGTCCGACCGGCGCGAGGTCCAAGAACAGTTGGTGCAGACCGCCAAGCTGGCCACCTTGGGCGAAATGGCCGCCGGACTGGTGCACGAATTGTCCCAGCCCCTGAACATCATCCGCCTGACCGCCGAAGGCGCGCTGTTGTTCCTGGAACGCGGCAAGGCGACGCCCGAATGGCAGGCCCAGCAATTGCAGTTGATCGCCGACCAGTCGCAGCGCACCGCCGAGATCATCGACGACATCCGCATCTTCTCGCGCCGGGACAATTCTCCGGTCCAGATCTTCGACGCCATGGGGGCGGTCCGTTCGGCCCTGACCGTCATCGAAGGCCAACTGCGTCCCGACGGCATCGAATTGGTCACCGACCTGCCCTACATCCCCCTGCCGGTGCGCGGCCGCCGGGTGCAGTTGGAACAGGTGATCATGAACCTGCTGTCCAACGCCCAGCACGCCCTGAAGGAAAAGCGCGAATCGAGCGGCGGCACCAGCGTGGCGCGCATCACCGTTTCCGCCCGCCAAGACGGCGACCGCCTGCTGATCCGGGTCGCGGACAACGGCCCCGGCATTCCGGCGGCGGTCCGCGAACGCATTTTCGAGCCCTTCTTCACCACCAAGGAAGCCGGACGCGGTACCGGGCTGGGCCTGTCGGTCAGCTTCGGCATCATCAACGCCATGAGCGGCCGGCTTGAACTGGAAAACACCAAGCAGGGCGCCTGTTTCGTCGTCACCTTGCCGATCGACACCGAAGAACCCGAAACCGCCGAAGCGCCAATCCCGCAAGTCTGCCCCATCGACGCCCACATCATGGTGGTGGACGACGAAAAGACCGCGGTGGAAACCCTGGGCCGCTATCTGACCGAGATGGGCTATCGGGTGACGCTGTGCGGCAGCGGCAGCGACGCCTTGGCCAAGTTCCGCGACGACCCCGCCGACGTGGTCATCACCGATTTGCGCATGCCGTCGGGCGACGGCGAACAACTGGTCGAACAATTACGGGAATTCGACCCGCTGCAGCCCATCGTCATCGTCACCGGCCATCTGGGCGCCACCGAAAGACTGGCCGAAAACCTGCAAGACGACCGTTGCGCCGTGCTGAAGAAACCGGTGGCTTTGGGAAAATTGGGGGAAATCATAGCCACCTTCTTGTTGCCCCCCGGCGATGAAGAATTTCCCCAAAACTGAATGTTGTCATTGTCCTAGGTCCGGCGACCTTCTATTCTTGCGCGGAAACCGCCCCCCAAGGGGCGGGGCGGAGGGAAAGTGTGATGCAAATTTTGGTCGCTGACGACCACAAGCTGGTTCGCGACGGGCTGAAGCCGTTCTTGCAGGAACTGGACGCCACGGCGGAAATCCTTGACGCCTCGACCCTGTCAGAAGCCCTTTCCGCCATTGCCCAAGCCAAGTCCCTGGGGTTGGTCCTGCTGGACCTGATGATGCCCGGCATGGATGGCCTGAAGGGCCTGAACGCCGTCTTGAAGCAATGCCCCGGCATTCCGGTGGTGGTGGTGTCGGGGTTTTCCACCCGCGACCACGTGGTCGCCGCCGTCCAGGCCGGCGCCGCCGGGTTCATCCCCAAGACGGTTTCCGGCACCGCCATGGTCAACGCCCTGCGTCTGGTGCTGTCGGGTGAGAAATACCTGCCGTCCTCGACCTTCTTCGAAGAGTCGCCCCAGGCCATGCCGCTGCCACGGCCGGCGTCGCCGACCCTGACCGGCGAAATCCCCGCCCCCTTCGACAAGCTGTCGCGCCGCGAATCCGAGATTTTGGCCCTGCTGGTGGAAGGCCGCACCAACAAGGAAATCGCCATCGCCTTGGAATTGCAGGAAATCACCATCAAGGTGCATTTGCGCAACGTCTATCGCAAGATCGGCGCCGCCAACCGCGCCCAGGCGGTCCGCATCGCCATGTCGTCGGGCTGGGCCGCGCCCTTGGACCTGGCGCAAGGCTGACCCCCGCATAGACCGCTTGCCATCTTCGGCAAATCAGAGGATTGTTGCGCCCTTCCGAAGCCAAGGACAGGGGCGATGGCAAGCGTTTTTCTGGGATTGGGCACCAACCTTGGCGACCGTGCCGGGAATTTGCGCATGGCGGTCAAGGCCCTGACCGGATTGGGTGACGTGACCAGCATTTCGCGTGTCTATGAAACCGCGCCGCTTTACGTGCTGGACCAGCCGGCCTTCCTGAACATGGCCGTGCGACTGGAAACCCGGCTTGCCCCCCTGGATCTGCTGGAAAGCCTGAAGGATTTAGAGGAAGAACTGGGCCGCGTCGCCTCGCGCCGTTACGGCCCGCGCCAGATCGACCTGGACATCCTGATCTATGACGGCGTGGTGCTGGAAACCGAGCGACTGTCCATTCCCCATCCCCGTTTGGCGGAACGCCGCTTCGCCCTGGCCCCCCTGGCCGACATCGCCGCCCAGGTCGTGCATCCGGTGACCGGCGCCACCATCGCCCAATTGCTTGCCGCCCTGCCCGACAATCCCGACGACCGGGTCGAGGCGTCCGCCATTTCCTTAAGCTGAAGAGGATCCGCCATGTTCGCCAAGCCCGGCGAGGCCAAGCTTTATCGTATCCTGGTGCGCGACCTGGTGCTGAAATGCCTGATCGGCATTCACGCCCATGAATTGCTGGCCCCGCAGCGGGTGCGCATCAATGTGGAGATGGCGGTCCTGGAACAGGCCGGCCCGTTGTCCGACGACATCGCCAACGTGGTGTCCTATGAAGACGTGATCGAAGGCATCAAGAAGATGCTGGCCGAAGGCCATATCAATCTGGTGGAAACCCTGGCGGAAAAAATCGCCGCCCTGTGCCTGGTGGACGAAAGGGTCCGACTGGTGCGGGTGCGGGCGGAAAAGCTGGATGTCTATGCCGAAGCCGCCTCGGTCGGCATCGAGATCGAAAGACGGCGGGACTGAAACCCTACATACGAAGGTCTCTGGGCAGACTATTCACGCTTTAGGCGCTTGCCAGTCCATGATCGCCCCCCCAGAATAGCCTCTACCGATAGTAGGGTTGCCTCGGTTCATGGACTTTCGCCGCCGTTCTTTTCGCATCTGGGTCACAGCCATCATCCTGGTTCTGACGACCTGCGCCATGACCTCGGCACAGTTGTACAACTCGCGCCAGCGCCACCTTGAATCCGGCCACGAACTGGCCCTGGCCCTGTCCAACGCCGCTGCCCAACGGCTGGCCGCCAATCTGTCCGGCATCGACGCCTTGCTGCAGGAAGCCGCCGCCCGCTTCCCCACCGCCGGGACCGCCCCCCCCAACGTCCTGGAACCCCTGCGCCAGCGGGTCCTGGCCATCCGCGACCTGCGCGCCTTGTCCTTTGTCGATCCCGACGGCATCCTGCGTCAGGTGGTCCACCGCAAGGGCCCCGAAATCTCACGCAACAAGACCGCCGACGTGTCGGATCGCCCCCATGTCCAGTTTCAGCGGCGAAACTGGCAAGAAAAGGCCTTGGCCCTGTCCCCGCCGGCCCTCGACAGGCTGACGGAAACCATGGCCTGGTTCGCGTCCCGCCCGGTGGTGGCCGAAGACGGCAGCCTGTTGGGACTGGTGGCCGTGGTGATGGAGCCAAGCCTTCTGGAAGCGCCGCTTTCGGCGGCGACACCTCAAGACGGCGACGCGGCGGGGGTGTTTTCCACCGACGGCATCCTTTATGCCCGCATTCCCGACCAACCCCAGGCCATCGGACGGCCGATGACCGAGTCCGAAGTGTTCAAGGCGTTCAACGCCTTGGGCGGCAAGGGCGGCATCACCGACCTGACCAGCATCACCGACCGGCAACAGCGATCCGTCGGCTTCACCCCGGTTCCCGGCTACCCGCTGGTGGTCAACGTGGGCATCAGCCACCAACGCCTGTTGGAGCAATGGTGGCATGAAACCCGCATCCACGGCGGCATCCAGGCCGCCTTGACCGTGACCATTTTCGTGCTGGCTTGGGGCATGGCGCGGGCCGAGCGCCGGCAACTGGCCGCGGTGGACAAGCTGCGCCAGGTCGAACGCGCCCATATCGAGGAACTGTCCCAGCAGGTCATCCAGCGCACCGACGAATTGCAAAAAAGCCTGGAAGCCCTTGGTGAAAGCGAGGAACGTTTCCGCCTGATCGCCGACACGTCGCCGTTGCCCCTGGTGGTGACCCGGCGCAAGGACGGCATCGTCATCTATATCAACGCCCAGGCCGCCGAGGCCTTCCTGGTTCCGCAGGATCAGGCCAAGGACAAGGTTGCCCCCAATTTCTGGGAAAACCCCGCCGACCGCACCCGCATGGTCGAGACCCTGGCCCGCGAAGGCTATGTCCGCGACCTGGAAGCGGTGCTGCTGCGATCCGACGGCAAGCCCTTCAACGCCTTGCTGTCCGGCGCCTTCGGCACGCTTCAGGGCGAAGGCATCGTCCTGATCAGCGTCCTGGACATCAGCGACCGCAAAAGGCTGCAGGAAGAACTGGCCCGATCCAATTCCGAACTGGAACGCTTTTCCTATGCCATTTCCCACGACCTGCAGGAACCGTTGCGCATGGTCGCCAGCTATGTGGGGCTGATCGAGCGGCGCTATGCCGACAAGCTGGACGACCAGGGCCGCGAATTCATGGCCTTTGCCGTCGACGGCGCCAAGCGCATGTCGCGGATGATCAACGAATTGCTGGAATATTCCCGCGTCAAACGCCAGACTTGGAATTTCAGCGACACCGACCTGAACAAGGTGATGGCCGACGCCCTGGCCAACCTGGACAGCCGCATCAAGGAAAGTGGCGCCCAAGTGGATGTCGCCCCCCTGCCCACCTTGCCCGCCGATGCCGGGCAGATCATGCGGGTTCTGCAGAATCTGGTGGGCAACGCCCTGAAGTACCGCTCGCCCCAGCGCCCCCCGCATATCCGGGTCGAAGCCCGTCAGGACGGCGATTCCTGGGTCATCGAGATCAGGGATAACGGCTTGGGCTTCGAACCCGGCGAAGCGTCGCGCCTGTTCCAGGTCTTCCAACGCCTGCATGCCGCCAAAGGCATCGACGGGACCGGCATTGGACTGGCGCTGTGCCGGTCCATCGTCGCCGCCCATGACGGGACCATCACCGCGCACAGCGACGGTCCCGAACAAGGGGCGGTTTTCATCCTGACCCTGCCGATCCGTCAGGATACGAAAAAAGGCGCGGACTAAGCCGCGCCTTTCATCCGGTGCCGTCGCCGGGCGGCGCGGCCGTTCAGGCCATGCCCAAGGCGGCCTTGTAGAGATCCAGCAACTGGTCGATCTCTTCGCGTTCCTGATCTTCCATGCGACGCAGCGCGATCAGCTTGCGGATGATCTTGGTGTCGAAGCCCTGGCTTTTGGCCTGGCCGTAGACGTCCTTGATGTCGGCGGCCAGCGCCTTCTTTTCTTCTTCCAGCCGCTCGATGCGTTCAACGAACTGGCGCAGGGCCTCGGCAGCGATGCCGCCGATCTGGCTGTTATTCTGATCCTCGTCCATGTCTCATCCCTCGGCTTTCATGGGGCAGCAGACCATAATGCCCAGGCGGTTCGGGTTCAAGTGCCTCGTCAACGGGAAAAACGCACAAGCTAAGGTGCGCACCCGATGCATCTAAGGGATCAGCGGGATATGATCATTTCACCCCGACATTCCCGTTAAGAGAGCAGCCATGATTCCGGCATCATCCCAACCGCGCATCATGTTGGTCGAAGATATTCCCGCCATGCGGCTTTTAGTACGCCAGATGTTGCGATCCCTGGGGATCGACCAGATTCTTGAAGCCAATGACGGATCGACCGCCCTGCAGCTTTTGCGAGCAGAGCCGGTTGACGTCGTGCTGTCCGACTGGAACATGATTCCCATGACCGGGCTGCAATTGCTGATGGCCATGCGCGAAGACCCTGAAACCAGCCGCATCCCCTTCATCATGATCACCGGCGAGGGATCGATGGAGCATGTGCACCGGGCCCGCACCGCCGGCGTCAACGGCTATTTGATCAAGCCCTTCGGCCTGGACGCGCTGACCCGCCAACTGACCAAATTGATTAGCTGGCGTCCGGCGGCCTGACTCCAAAGTATGATCGCCGGTGCTGCAAATGATAAGCCGGCATAACCTTACGACTTCTGGTCTCTTTGGCGTCGAGCAGTCAATTTGTCACGATTGCTGTTTGTCGTGGGGACCTGGGAACGATGTCGTCGGTTTACCGCATCTTGCTGGTCGAAGATTCGACGCTGACGCGCCGTATGGTCCGTCGCATGCTGGAACAGCACGGCTCGTTCCAGGTGGTCGAAGCCGTTGACGGCGGTGAAGCCCTGCGTCTTTTGGAAAAGATCGACGTGGACCTGATCCTGTCCGACATGCACATGCTGCCCATGGACGGGCACGGCCTGCGCAACAGCATCCGCCAGGACCCCCGCCTGTCCGACCTGCCCTTTCTGATGATGAGCGCCCAGCATTGCCCGGACAGCATCCTGCAGGCGGTGGGCGACCAGAACGGCCATTACCTGCCCAAGCCGTTCAGCCGCGAGCAACTGTTCCATCACCTGGACCGTTTGCTGCCCCGCAAAGCCGCCTGATCAGAAGACCTGAATCCGCCGCAGGTCGGGATTGGCCAGCACCGGCACCAGCACCTGGGCCAGCAACGCCCCCCAACGTTGGCAGGCGTCGTCGTCGGCCAGCAGATCCTGACGAATTTCAAACGACACATGGGGCAGCCCGGCGGCCCCAGCATGGGTATCCAGGGTGTAGTTGATCTCGCGTCCCGAATAAGGCTGGTTGTCGCCCACGCACAATCCGGGAACCTTGCGCAAGGCATCCAGCACCGGCAGGGCCATGCGGCCGTCACGGTTCCACAACACCCCCACATGCCAAGGACGCGGAAACTCCCCCATGTTCGGGGTGAAGGAATGCACCGAAACCATGGCCGGCACCGGACCATGGCGCAGCAGTCGCGCCAAATGGGTGCCCAATTCGCGATGATAGGGCCAGAACCAGGATTCGGCCCGCGCTTCGGCCTCGGCGTCGTCCACCCCCTGGTTGCCCGGCACCGCCACACCACAGGTGCAGGCGGGAATGGACGACGGGTCGCCGGGTTGGCGGTTGCAGTCGATGACCAGCCGGCTGATCCCGGCCAAGACGGCCGCGCAGCCCAGATGGCCGGCCAGGGCGGTGGCCACCTTGGCGGCGCCGATGTCCCAGGCCACATGGGCCTGACGCGTTTCCTGGTCCAGGCCCAGATCGCCATGTCGGGAAGGAATCAGCGCCGAGGCATGATCGCAAGCGATCAACACGGCGGCGTCGGATGTGGCGGGAACCACCTGAAAAGCTGGTGGATCGGCCATGGGATCTGCTATGAAACGCAACATGAAGTCATAGATAACTGCGGCTTAAGAAAAAATCCATCAATGGGTTGACAGCCTATAGGGGTTTCCGTATTTTCGCCGCCTCCGGTCGCGCACCCGGACTTGACCATTCGCGACCTAGCGTTAGGGATGTTGGATTATGAAGATTCGCAATTCGCTGAAGTCGGCCAAGCTGCGCGACAAGAACTGCCGTATTGTCCGCCGCAAGGGCCGTGTTTTCGTCATCAACAAGACGAACCCGCGCTTCAAGGCTCGCCAGGGCTGATCGCCCCAGGCCGATCCTGACGAAAAGACCGCGTCCCCCTGGGGGCGCGGTCTTTTTTATGCGCCCCTTGGATGCGCAAAGCGTGGCGCGGTTTTTTTATGCGCCCCCTGGACGGGGAAAAACGCCGTGCCCACATCTTTTTCATGGCACGGATTCTTGTCACCCTGATGGCGTTTGTCCTGCTTGGCGCGGCCGCCGCCTGCTCGCCCAAGACCACCCCCCATGTGCCTGAACAGCTGAGCCTGGACCAATTGTTCGAGCGCCTTCATCACGCCGCGTCCGACCAGGAAGCCCGCCTGATCGAAGCCACCATCCGCACGGTGTGGACCACCAACGGCCGCCCCGAGACCCGCAAGCTGATGGGCCAAGCCATCGCCCTGGTGCATCACGGTGAACTGGAAGCGGCGGAAAAGCTGCTGAACCAGGTCATCGAACAGGCCCCTGCCATGGTGGCGGCGTGGAACCTGCGGGCAACCATCCGCTACGCCCGGGACGACTATCCCCAGGCGCTTTACGACATCGCCGTGACCTTGAAACTCGAACCCCGGCATTTCGGCGCCTGGGCCGGGCTGGGCCTGATCATGCTGGACCAGGGCAACAAGCAGGCGGCGCTGCGGGCCTTTGAAACCGCCCTGCGCTACAACCCGCACATGACCGACCTGTGGGAAGACGTCCGCCAACTGCGGCGGGAACTGTCCGGCATTCCCGCCTGATCACCCGTTGACGGCGACGTTTTCCAGGCTTTCCACCTGGACCTGAAAGACGTTGGGGCGAATTTCGTGCACCAACCCGGCCCGCTTGAATTCCGCCACCGTGCGGCTTGAGGTCTCGGTGGTCAGCGACAGGATGGCGCCCACATCCTCGCGCACCAGCATATGGCACAAACCGTCCTCGCCCAGACCGGCCAGATGCAGGAACAGCCGGGCCATGCGCTGGCGCGAGGTGCCGGTGTTCAGTTCGGTCAACCATTCGTCGGCCAGCCGCAGGGACTCGCTCCATTTGTTCATCAGTTGCCGATGCAGGCGCGGGGTTTCCCGGTTCAGCCGTTCCACCACCTCACGCGGCAGGCGGCAGACCTGGGCCGGGCGCAGCACCTCGGCCGCATGTTCATAGGAACGCCCGGCCAGCACTTCCAATCCGGCCACCGCGCCGGGACGCAAAAGACGAACGATGCGGCGGTTGCCGTCGGGCAGGTACTGCACCAGCTTGACCAGGCCGCTGCGGATGGTGAAAGCCGCCGAGCCTTCGTCGCCGGGGCGATAAAGGGTGGCGCCGGCCTCCAGCAGCAATTCCTCGACCGGCAGGTGGATCAATTCGAAATCCGCTTCCTGCAGGTCGGCGAACAGCACCAGATCGCGAATGCCGCAATTGCGGCATTCGGCCTTGCCCAACCATGCGGCTTCGATCTGGGTACGACGCATCGCCTGCGGCTCCTTACATTCAAATGCATTAATACATTAACGCCGACGGGCCGCCTGCACCAGTCGTTCCAACCCGTCCAGAAAGCGCGAGCGGTCCTGTTTGGAAAACCCCGCCGGGCCACCGGTCACCGCCCCTTGTTCCCGCAAGTCCCGCATCAACTCGCGCATGGCCAGCTGCATGCCGATATTGGCCGGATCAAAGGCCCGACCACGGGAATCGATGGCCAACCCGCCCTTTTCCAGACAGCGCGACGCCAGGGGGATGTCGGCCGTCACCACCACGTCACCGCTTTCGCAGCGTTCGGCGATGACGTCGTCGGCGGCGTCGGCACCTGCGGCCACCACCACCTGTTCCACCAGATAATGGTCGATGCGGTGCCAGGAATTGGCGACGATGGTGACCGGCAGTTCATGGCGGGTGGCGACCTTCAGCACCTCGTCCTTGACCGGGCAAGCGTCACCGTCGATGAAAATGCGGGTCATGGCCGACGCTTCCGATACAGAACATGGCGGCGCAACGAATGCCCCGGCGCCAGGATGGGATGGTCGAAGTCGCCGTCCAGGTCACGCTGCATGCCGATCCGCTCCATCACCGCGCGCGAGCGTACATTGTGCGGCACCGTATAGGCCACCACTTCGTCCATCTGCAAGGTGTCGAAGGCGAAGTCCAGACAGGTGCGGGCGGCTTCGCTGGCATAGCCCCGCCCCCAATGATGCCGCGACAGGCGCCAAGCCAGTTCGACGCCGGGCTGACCGTCCACCTGGAACGGCATGGGTTGGGCCGGTTCGTTCAGCCCCACATAACCGATGAATGGCGCGATACCCGGCACTTCCACCGCCCACAGGCCCCACCCCCGGGTGGCGATGCCATCCATGATGCGCAGCGCCTGAGCGTCGCTTTGGTCGTCATCCAGGGTCGACGGCATCAGGGCCATCACCTCGCGATCGGCGTTGATGATACGGAAGGCGGCCAAGTCCTCGGGCCGCCAAGCGCGCAATACTAGGCGTTCAGTCTGCACCGAGCCCCTCCATTCCTGCATGGCTGTTAGTGACAAATGTCACTGAAAAGAGGTTAAGCCTCAGCTAAACCTGGAACGGGACAGGAGGAATGAAGCCACCATGAACGCCAGTATCGACCCCGACCAGATCACCGAACGCAAGCCCACCAAGGGCGAGGTTCCCTTCTATCGCGAGAATGGCCAGGCGGTGCCGCGCGGCATCAAGGGACTGTTCCGTAACCTTAAATGGTGGGCTTCCGGCATCTTGCTGGCCTGGTGGCACCTGGGCCCGTTCCTGCGCTGGGACCGCGGCGAAGGCGCCCCCGACCAAGCCATCCTGATCGACATGGCGGGACGCCGGGCTTATTTCTTCGACATCGAGATCTGGCCCCAGGAAGTCTATTACGTCACCGGCCTGTTGCTGATCGCCGCCATCTCGCTGTTCCTGATGAGCGCCCTGGCCGGCCGCATCTGGTGCGGCTTCCTGTGCTGGCAAACCGTTTACACCGACCTGTTCCAGAACATCGAACGTTGGGTCATCGGCGAACGCACCGCGCGGATCAATTTCCAGCGGGCTCCGTCCAGTGCCGGCAAGTTCGCCAAGCAGGCCGTCGTGGTCGGCGCCTGGGCCGCCATCTCGGCGGCGTGCGGCATCGGCGTGACGCTGTGGTTCGGCGACGCCTTCCAGATGCTGGGTGACATCTTCACCCTGAACGCGCCGACGGCGGCTTATGTGTTCATCGCCATCATCGGCGGCTTCTGCTTCCTGCTGGGCGGCTTCGCCCGCGAACGTGTCTGCGTCTACATGTGCCCCTATTCCCGCTTCCAGGCGGCCATGTTCGACGAACACTCGCTGATCGTCAGCTACGAGGCCTGGCGCGGCGAACCCCGGGCCCCCGCCCCCAAGGACCGCAACTTCGAAAACCGCGGCCACTGCATCGACTGCAAGATGTGCGTCCAGGTGTGCCCCACCGGCGTCGACATCCGCTTCGGCAACCAATTGGCCTGTATCGGTTGCGGTCTGTGCATCGACGCCTGCGACCAGATCATGGACAAGTTCGGCCTGCCCAAGGGGCTGATCTCTTACGACTCGGCGGTCAACCTGGCCGCCCGCGAAGACGGCAAGACCGCCCCGGGGATCAAGCCCATCCGCGCCCGCACCGTGCTGTATGGCGGCCTTTTGGCCATCGTCGGCGGCGTCATGTTGACCAGCCTGCTGACCCGGTCCACCACCGAGGTCAACGTTTTGCATGAACGTGCCCCCTTGTTCGTGGAACTGTCCGACGGAGCCGTGCGCAACGGCTACAACTACAAGATCCTGAACATGGTCCGCGCAGACCGGTCCTATGTGCTGAAGACCGAGGGACTGGCCGGCGCCACCTTGGAAATGGTGGGCGGCGCCTCGGACGCGGCCGAGCTGGAATTGCCGGTGGAAAAGGATCAGGTGGGCAACTTCCGCATTTTCGTCAACGTCCCCGCCGAATCCTTGGCCGGACGATCCAACGAACTGACCTTCGTGCTGGTGGAAAAAGGCCAGGACGCCAAACCGATCCGCAGCAAGACCCTGTTCGCCGGCCCCGATAAATAGGCCGGACCGTCGAAAGCAAGCCCCGAAAAACCATGAGTTTTTCGGGGCTTTTTCTTGCTCTATTTTTGGGCGACCGTGCCCAAGGGGCAAGCGGACACCCCCTGACGGCCACGGCGTTCCCTGGTGTGCGGCCCCGGCACGGCGTTTGCTTTAAAAAAGGTACCGCCAACAGCCGGAGGGCAACATGGTGTCGTCGGTATCGCCCTTTTCCCGCAAGTCGCGTCTGGCCGAACTGGCCAAGGTCGCCGAAGAAATCGCCGCCGGCGACCGTTTCGCCAAAGTCCCCCCCATCACCGGAAACAGCGACGAAGCCCGACTGGCCAAGGCCATCGACGCCATGCGCCGGGCGTTGATCGATTCGGATGCCGCCATCGCCGAACAGGAAGCCGACCGCGAGGTTCAGGAACAGCGCCGCCGTTCCATGGAAAGCTTCGTCGCCAAGTTCGAAACCACCGTCAGCGGCGTGCAAAGCAGCCTGTCACAGGCCGCAACCGGCATGCGTGACGCCGCCGGCGCCCTGGCCGCCCAGGCCGGCACGGTGGCGGAAAAAAGCGCCCAGGTGGAATCGGGGGCGGCGGTGGCCACCAATGAAGCCGCCGTTTTGGCCGAAGCCGCCGGTCAGCTGGACCAGTCCTTAGGCGATCTGGAAGGCCGCGTCGCCCGCGCCGCCCAAGTCATCGCCACGGCGGTCCAGATGGTGGATTCCGCCGACAGCACCATCCGCGGCCTGTCGGAAGCCGCCGGCCGCATCGGCGGCATGGCCCACACCATTTCCGACATCGCCGGCCAGACCCGCATGCTGGCCCTGAACGCCACCATCGAAGCCGCTCGCGCCGGCGAAGCCGGCAAGGGCTTCGCCGTGGTCGCCGCCGAGGTGAAGAACCTGGTGGCGGAAACCGAAAAGGCCACGTCCGCCATCGACGGCCGCGCCACCGACATCCGCCAGGCCACCGACCAGGCGGTCACCGCCATGAACGCCATCGGCCAGTCCATGCACGAGGTCAACGAACTGGTGGCCGCCGTCGCCGCCACCATGCATCAGCAAAGCGCCGCCAGCCGGGCCATCACCGACGGCGTGCGCCGTACCGCCGGCGAAGCCGATTCCATGAGCGCGTCCATCCGCGAAGTGGCCGACGCCACCGTCCAGACCCGGGCAGAAGCCGCCGGCGTGCGCGAAGCGGCGGGCGAGTTGGGCCGCCAATCCGACACCTTGGGCCAGGCGGTGACAACCTTCCTGGACGACATCGACCATGGGGCCATCCGCGTCGGCATCGTCCATTCGCTGTCAGGCGGCTCGGCTGTCGGTGAAAGGCCGCTGAAGGACGTGCTGCTGGCCGAGATCGAGGCGTTGAACGCCAAGGGCGGCCTGTTGGGCCGTCCGGTCGAGGCGCTGTTGTACAATCCCAGGTCCGACGCCGACAAATATGCCCAACTGGCCGACAAAGCCCTGGGCGAAGACCGGGTCCAGGCCCTGTTCGGCGCCTGGTCGTCCACCTCGCGCAAGGCCATGCTGCCGGTGCTGGCCCGCCATGACGGGCTGCTGTTCTATCCCTCGCAATACGAAGGGGCCGAGGCCGATTCCCGCGTCGTCTATTGCGGGGCGCCGCCCAACCAGCAATTGCTGCCCGCCGTCGAATATCTGATGAGTGCCCAAGGCGGCGGCTTCAGCCGTTTCTATCTGGTGGGCAACGACACCCTTTATCCGCGTCTGACCCACAAAGTTTTGACCGACGACCTGTGCCGCCGTGGTGTTCCGGCGTCAAGCTTACGCGAAACCCTGCTGCCGGTGGGGGCCGACGACTGGTCCAAGGTGGTGGCCGACATCCGCGCCTTCGCCCGGGCCGGCAACGGCAAGACCCTGGTGGTCAGCACGGTGGGCGGCGATTCCAACTTCCACTTCTTCCGCCAATTGGGCGGCTCCGACGTCCCCGTGCTGACGGTTTCCATCGGTGAAGCCGAAGCGGCGCTGCTGGACCCCAAGCTGTTGTCCGGCCACATGGTGGCATGGAACTATCTGATGAGTGTGGACAGCCCGGAAAACCAGGACTTCCTGCAGCAATGGCGCCAACGTTGCGGTGACCCCAAGGCGGTGGTCAACGACGCCATGGAAGCGTCGGTGATGGCGCTTCGCCTGTGGGCGCAGGCGGTGGAGGCCACCGGCACCACGCGGCCGGCCGAAATCCGCACCGCCCTGCCCGCCCAGAAGACCCGGTCGTTGACCGGCTTCGACGTCAGCATCGACGCGACCAACAACCACCTGCACAAGCCCTGCCTGCTGGGCCGGCTGCAGTCCGACGGCAGCATCTCGATCCTGTGGCGTTCGGCCGGCCTGATCGCCCCCGAGCCGGGAATCGCCCCGCCCGTCCTGGCCCAAGCCGCCGAGTGAGTTGACTTAGGCCCCCGTGCGTGCCAGTTTCCGGCAAAAGTTCCGTCACGGAGAAAGACCATGTCCGGTGTGCTGCAAGGGGTGATTTTGCTGCTGGTCGGCTCGGCCGTCGTTTACGGCCTGCTGCTGTGTGTGGGCTCGGGCAAGGCCGCCGGCGGTCACGGCCACGACAGCCATGGCGGACACGGCCACCACTGACCAAAAGACCCCGGCGACCAACCGGGGTTTTTTATCACCCCACGACACAACGATTAAGTTTAAATATATAGCAATCATTTCCCGTTTTAAGGCGACACTCATCCATGCCATCATCACCACCTTGACCTTAGGGGAGGCGGATCATGGATACGGACAACAAGAACATCGCGAAACTGCGCCACGGCGGTTGGCTGCCCCGTGACGAGAAAATTCTGGCGGCCTTTCGCGCCGAGATCGAGGCCGAAGTGGCGGCCCATCCCGGCCGGCCGCTGGTGCGTCCGGTCCAGGCGCTTTACGACACCATCATGGACACCCCACTTTACCGCATGCACCTGACCCAGGCCATCGAACAGGCCTTGGCCAGCGGCCATCGCCTGGGCTATGCCGACATCGACGGCTTGATGCATCGGATCAACGCGGTAATGCGCTTCGCGCCGCCTTATTCCACCTCGGAACTGGTGGGGTGCCCGCTGAACGCGCTGCTGGACTGGCCCATGTGCATGCCTTCGGGCTTCGCCTTCTTCCAGTTCCCGGAAATCAACGCCCGCCTGCGCGACGTGTTGAATTGCTGGAGCGACTTCCTGTCCGGCCCCGATTCGCGCCATTACCTGACCACCCAGAACCCCAAGGGCTGGTTCAGCGCCAACGCCGCCCAGAACGTGGATATGACCCTCTTCGTCTGCGATCCCGGCCTGCCCCATTACGGTTACAAGTCGTGGAACGACTTCTTCACCCGACTGTTCAAGCCCGGCATGCGCCCGGTCGCCGAACTCGACAATCCGCGTCTGGTGACGTCCGCCTGCGAATCGACGCCGTTCGCCCTGCAGCGGGACGTCAAGTTGCAGGACCGGTTCTGGATCAAGGCCCAGCCTTATTCACTGCTCGACATGTTCGGCGCCCACCGCCGCGATCTGGCACAGCATTTCGTCGGCGGCACCGTCTATCAGGCGTTCCTGTCGGCCTATAATTACCATCGCTGGCACGCCCCCGTCGCCGGCACCGTGGTCGACGCCTATCTGGTGCCCGGCACCTATTACGCCGACGCGCCGTCGGAAGGTCTGGACCCGGCCGGCCCCAACAATTCCCAAGGCTTCATCACTTCGGTGGCGGCCCGCGCCGTGATGGTGGTCGACACCGGCGACAAACATTTGGGCAAGGTGGCGATGATCTTCGTCGGCATGGCGGAAATCTCGTCCTGCGTGTTCAGCGTCAAGGTCGGCGACCAACTGAAAAAGGGCGACGAAATCGGATACTTCCAATATGGCGGTTCGACCCACTGCCTGATCTTCGACGCCAGTGTGGCGCTGGACTTCATCCCGCCCCTGCCCTATGGCGAGGACGACAACCAGATCGTCCAGCTGAATTCGCCCCTGGCGCGGGTGAAGGGGTAACAACAAGGGGGCGACGGCGACGTCGCCCCTTAAACGTCCAAGTCCCTGGCGAACTTGGCGTGTTTCTGGATGTAGTGGAAGCGCAATTCCGGCTTCTTGCCCATCAGGGTTTCCACCAGATTGGCCACGTCCTTGGCCTCTTCCTGGTCTTCCTCGGTGCGGCCTGCGGGCAGGGTGACCCGGATCAGGCTGCGCTTGGCCGGGTTCATGGTGGTTTCCTTCAACTGGGCCGGGGGCATTTCGCCCAAGCCCTTGAAGCGGCTGATTTCCACGTTCTTCTTGCCGGCGAACAGCGTCTTCATCAACTCGTCCTTATGGGCGTCGTCGCGGGCATAGATGACGGTCTGACCGTGGGCCAGGCGATAAAGCGGCGGCATGGCCAGGTACAGATGGCCCAGGCGGATCAGGTCGGGCATTTCCTGATAGAAGAAGGTCATCAGCAGGCTGGCGATATGGGCGCCGTCCACGTCGGCGTCGGTCATGATGATGACCCGCTCGTACCGCAGCTTTTCGGCGTCGAAGGCGTCGCGGGTGCCGCAGCCCAGCGCCTCCATCAGGTCCTTGACTTCTTGGTTGGCGCGCAGCTTGTCGGCGCTGGCGGACGCCACGTTCAGGATCTTGCCCTTCAGCGGCAGGATGGCCTGGGTGTCGCGGTTGCGGCCCTGTTTGGCCGAACCACCGGCCGAGTCGCCTTCCACCAGGAACAGTTCGGTGCCCACGTTGACCTGACGGGTGCAGTCGGCCAGCTTGCCGGGTAGACGCAACTTCTTGGTCGCCGTCTTACGGCTGGTTTCCTTGGCCGCCTTCTTGCGCTGGCGTTCCTCGGCCTTTTCGATCAGCTTGGCCAGCAGCGCCTTGCCCGAGTCCGGGTCGGCCGACAGCCAGTGATCGAAATGGTCCTTGATGGCGTTTTCCACCAGACGGGTGGCTTCGGCGGTGACCAGCTTTTCCTTGGTCTGGCCCTGGAACTGCGGGTCGCGGATGAACAGCGACACCAAGACGCAGGCACCACCCATGACGTCTTCCGCCGTCACCTGGGCCGCCTTCTTGTTGCCCAGCAAATCGCCATAGCCGCGCAAGCCCTTGGTCAGCGCGTTGCGCAGACCGGCTTCGTGGGTGCCGCCCTCGGGGGTGGGCACCGTGTTGCAATAGGTGTTGACGAAGCCGTCCTCGTCATCGTCGGGCCAAGCCACCGCCCATTCCACCTGCCCCATGTCGTCGGCCAAGGGCGCGGTGCCGGCGAAGAAGCCGCGTGTCACCAGCGGCCGGTCCTTCATCACGGCGACCAGGAAATCGGCCAGGCCGTTGGGGAAGTGCAAAATATCCTCGACCGGCGTCTCGTCGCCGTCGTCCACCAGGACGGGATCACATTTCCAGCGGATCTGCACGCCCCGGAACAGATAGGCCTTGGAGCGCGCCATGCGGTAAAGGGTCCGCGCCTTCAGGTGGGCGCGGTCGCCGAAGATTTCCGGGTCGGGATGAAAGCGCACGGTGGTGCCGCGCCGGTTCTGCACCGGGCCGACCATGGTCGCCGGCCCCAGGGCCACGCCCTTGGAAAAGCTTTGGCGCCAAAGCTGACGGTCACGCGCCACTTCCACCACCAAGTCGTCGGACAAAGCGTTGACCACCGAGGCGCCGACACCGTGCAGACCGCCCGACACCTTGTAGGCGTCGCCGCCGAACTTGCCGCCCGAATGCAGCGTGGTCAGGATGACTTCCAAGGCGCTTTTGTCGGGGAACTTGGGATGGGGGTCCACCGGCATGCCGCGCCCGTTGTCGCGCACGGTCGCGTAACCCGCCGCATCCAGTTCCAGATCGATCCAGCTGGCATGGCCGGCCACCGCCTCGTCCATGGAATTGTCCAGGATTTCGGCCACCAGATGGTGAAGCGCACGGTCGTCGGTGCCGCCGATATACATGCCGGGGCGGCGACGCACCGGTTCAAGCCCTTCCAGGACCTCGATGTCCTTGGCGGAATATTCGGTGGATTTGGGGGCGAGTTGCTGGAACAGATCGGACATGGCCGGCATTATAGGAGAGCATTGGTCAGGCGCAAGCGCCTGCTGTAGGGTGGCGTCAATTGGATACAATATATTGGGTTTCAGCATGACCGAGAGTATCGAAACATCCACCGCGCCGCGCGGCCGCCTGTCCATCCGCACGGTGGCCATGCCCGCCGACACCAACCCGCACGGCGCCATTTTCGGCGGCTGGGTGCTGGCGCAGATGGACTTGGCCGGCGGCACCCATGCCTTTCATCGGGCCAAGGGGCTGGTGGTCACGGTGGCGGTGGATTCCATGACCTTCCACGAACCGGTCTTCGTCGGCGACGAGGTCAGCTGCTATACCGAAATCGTGCGCATCGGCAACTCGTCCATCTCGGTGCGGGTGGAAGCCTGGGTGCGCCGCGACAACCGCGACGAACAGATCAAGGTGACCAGCGCCATGTTCCACTTCGTCGCCGTCAACCCCGACCGTTCCAAGCGCCGGGTGCCGGCCGAGTAAGTTGTTTCATGCCCATCAGGCGGCGGGCGCATCCCTCCGGGTTGCGTGCCTTCCGCGGCATAAGCCGGCCTAACCAAATCCCCATGAGTTCCACTCACGGGGATTTGGTCTTATTTCCCCACCGGCCAGGTGACCTTGATGCCGGCCACATAGCCGTCGATGATGTCGACGGCTATGGGAAAGGGGTCCCAACTCCACATTTCCGGGCCGTCGGCCTTGCCCCGGCAGCGCTGGACCGGCTGGCCCAGGGTGTCGATCACCTTTTGCTGGTCGTCGCCCAAGGTCAGGCCGGAAAACGTCGCCGGAATCACCATGGGCGGCCCGATCAGTTGCACCGCCACCACGTGGTCGTCCTTGTAGGTGACCACGTAATGGGGACGCAGGACGCCGCGCTGCTGGATTTCATACAGCCGGGTCTCGGTGAACAGGTCGATATCCGAGGTGACCAGCGGCTGCCCCAAGGACTTTTCCACCGCCGCCAGACCGTCGCCGACCGCCACCGCACCAAGCTTCAGACAGTTCAAGAAGCTGACCGGCCCCTTGTGTTCGCCCATCGCCTTGCCGCGGGCGTTGGCCACGACGCAGCCCAATCCCTTGTCCGGGTGGTAGTGGAAGTGGTTTTCCACCAAGGCCGGCTCGGCGCCCGGCCTGGGCAGGCCTTGGGGGCCCCGGCAGTTGGCGGCGTAGGCGGAAAACGGCAGCGCGGCCAGCAGCACGGAAATGAGAATTGGACGCATGTGGCGAACCTTACCAAGAATTAATGCCACCGCAAGGCTGGCGTAAGGTGCGGATTGGCACCATGTGTTCATCAACGGTGATGAACCGGGTCGAAACGGAACAAGCGCTCCCCGTCGTAGACCCAGATCACCGAGGCGGTTTCGAACTCCTCCGCCGACCGGGAAAGCTTTCTGTCCCCCCAGACGGCTCCCCACACTTCAAAGCCGGTCCCCCCCTACCGGCTCAGCGGACAAGGCCCTCGCAGCTCTCCCCCTGGCTGCGGGGGCTTTCCGTTTCAAGAGTGGCAGGGTAAGGTCGAAAACATCCGGAAGCAAGGGCACCCCATGCGTATTCTGATCATCGAGGACGACCAGGAAGCCTCGGCCTATCTGGCCAAGGGACTGAAGGAAGCCGGCCACACCGTCGACCAGGCCGGCAACGGTACCGACGGCCTGTTCCTGGCCACCACCGAACGCTATGACGCCATGGTGGTCGACCGCATGCTGCCCGGCGTCGACGGCCTGACCATCGTCCAGACCATCCGGGGCGCCGGCAACACCACCCCGGTGCTGATCCTGTCGGCTTTGGGCAAGGTGGACGACCGGGTCAAGGGGCTGAAGGCCGGCGGCGACGACTATCTGGTCAAACCCTACGCCTTCGCCGAACTGCTGGCCCGCATCGAGGCCCTGGGCCGCCGCACCAGCGCCAGCCAGCCGGAAACCCGCCTGAAGGTGGAAGACCTGGAAATGGATTTGCTGGCCCGCACCGTCAACCGCTCGGGCCAGGACATCGACCTGCAGCCGCGCGAATTCCGCCTGCTGGAATACCTGATGCGCCATGCCGGCCAGGTGGTCACCCGCACCATGCTGCTGGAAAACGTCTGGGAATATCATTTTGACCCCCAGACCAACCTGATCGACGTCCACATCAGCCGCCTGCGGCAGAAAGTGGACAAGGATTTCGACCAACCGCTGATCCATACCGTGCGCGGTGCCGGATACACCCTTCGTGCCCAACGCTAGCCTGCCCTTACCGCCGCTGCTGCGCGCCACCACCTTCCGGCTGGCGCTGTCTTACCTGGGCATCTTCACCGTCTCGGCCATGGCGCTTTTGGCCCTGGTGTCGTGGAGCACCTCGGTCTTCATCGAATGGCAGGTCCAGGAAACCGTCGAGGCCGAGGCCACCGGCCTGTCCGAACAGTTCCGTTCCCGCGGCATCCGCGGCCTGGCCGAAGTCATCGCCGGCCGCGCCAGCGAGGACCTGGACCGCCGTGCCGTCTATCTGCTGACCGGTCCGGGCGGCGTGCGCATCGCCGGCAACCTGTACGGCTGGCCGGCGGAAGACATCGATTCCGCCGGCTGGATCCGTTTCACCATCGAACGCATGGGATCGGAAAACTTCGCCACCGAAGTGCTGGGCCGCACCTATTTCTTGCCCGACGACCATCAATTGCTGGTCGGCCGTTCTTTGCACGAAGCCAAAAGGGTCAAGTCGGCCATCAACCGGGCGCTGGGCTGGGGTTTGGCGCTGACCATCCTGCTGGGCATCGTCGGCGGCTATTTCACCAGCCGCCACCTGCTGCAGCGGGTGGAATCCATGAACCGCACGGCACGCCGCATCATCGGCGGCGACATGAAAAGCCGCATGCGGATCAGCGGCACGCGGGACGAGTTCGACCAGCTGTCCGCCGGCTTCAACGAGATGATGGACGAGATCGAACGGCTGGTGGAAAGCATCCGCACCGTCACCGACAACGTCGCCCACGACCTGCGCACGCCGCTGAACCGGCTGCGCTCGCGCATTGATGTGGCGCTTTTGTCGGAAAGCGATTGCGATTCCCTGCGTCGCACGCTTGAAGAAACCCTGGCCGAAGCCGACAACATCCTGGCCACCTTCAACGCCATCCTGACCATCGCCAACGCCGAATCGGGCCAACGCCTGCATTCGTTCGAGCCCCTGGACCCCGCCCGCCTGGCCGAGGACGTGACCGAGCTTTACGACCCCCTGGCCGAGGAAAAAGAGGTGCGGCTGCGCTGTCAGGCCACCCATGGCCTGGAACTGGCGGGTGATCGCCACCTGCTGTTCCAGGCCCTGGCCAACATGGTGGACAACGCGGTGAAGTACACGCCCCAGGGGGGCGAGGTGCTGGTCACCGTCACGTCCAGCGACGGCGCGGTGGAAATCTCGGTTGCCGATTCCGGTCCCGGCATTCCCGCCGACCAACGCTCAAGGGTGCTGGAACGCTTTGTCCGGCTTGATTCCACCCGCACCACCCCCGGCAACGGCCTGGGACTGTCCCTGGTCAGCGCCGTGGTCCGCCTGCACGGCGCCACCCTTGACCTGGAAGACAACCAGCCCGGCCTGCGCCTGGTCATCAGATTTCCCGTTCCCTGACACGCGGGACAGTTGATCACCGCCCGGCCAAGCCGCACAATGGCGTTCACCACCTTCCCCAAGGGAGTCCCCCATGGCCGGCAACGGTCTGATCCGCCGTCTGCAAGCAGCTTGGCATGCTTTCCGCGACAGCGGCACGACGGCGCACCCCCGGGTCGAGCGCCCGGACGCGCTGATGGAGATGGTGCCGGCCATCATCTATGCCCAAACCGGGCTGATCCCGTCCCGGCTGACCTATGTGGGCGGCAACGTGGAAGGCCTTTTGGGCTATACCGCCGCCGAGGTGCTGGCCGATCCCGATTTCTGGCTGGACCACCTGCATGCCGAGGACCGCGACCGCTGCGTCGCCACGCTGCGGCAATTGCAGCAGGTGGACCAGATCGAGATGGAATACCGCATGCGCGCCAAGGACGGCCATTGGCTGTGGCTGCATGACGAATGCCGAGCCGTCCGCGACGAACAGGGCAACCGCATCGAGGTGGTGGGATCGTGTATCGACGTTTCCCGCCGCCATCGTTACGAACAGGAACTGGCCCGGGGCGAGGCGGCGTTGCGCGCCGCCCAGGCGCGCCTGATGGACGCCCTGGAAAGCAGCGGCGACGGGTTTTCCGTGTTCGACGCCGAAGACCGGCTGGTGGCCTTCAACAGCCGTTATCTGGACATCTATCCCACCATCGCCGACATCATCCGCCCCGGCGTCAGCTTCGAGGAACTGCTGCGGGTCAGCGCGTCCCGCGGGCAGTATCAAGGCGTCGATTCGAAGAAAGTCGACGCCTGGGTCCGTGAAAGGCTGGAAAAGCACCGCCACCCCAAGACGAACTCCTTCGAGCAGATGCTGGACGACGGACGCTGGCTGGAAATCGTCGAGCGCCCCACCGCCGAGGGTGGCCGCGTCGCCATCCGCCGCGAAATCACCGAACGCAAGCGTTTCGAAGCGACGCTGAAGGCGGAATTGGCCTTCAAGCAGACATTGATCGACGCCCTGCCGTTCCCGGTCTTCTACAAGGACACCAACCTGGTCTATGTGGGCTGCAACGGCGCTTTCGCCGACGCCTTGGGCAAGCCGTCCGAGCAAATCATCGGCAAGACCCTGATGGAGACCTTCAACGCGGAACAAGCCGCCGAATTCAGCCGCCACGACCTGGAACTGCTGGCCAGCGGCGGGGTGCAGCGCTACGAAACCACCTTCCGCTGGGGCGACGGCTCCATGCGCCGCATCGCCATCGTCAAGGCCACCTATGCCGGTCCCGACGGCAACACCGCCGGCCTGATCGGCACCCTGATCGACCTGACGCAGCAAAAGCAGGCCGAGGAAGAACTGGTCCACACCGCCCGCCTGGCCACCTTGGGACAGATCGCTTCGGAAGTGGCCCACGAACTGAACCAACCCCTGTCGATCCTGCGCATGACCGCCGAAAACACGGCGGAAAAGCTGGCCCGCGGCGACCTGCCCAATGACGCCGTGGGCAAAAAGCTGGCGGTGATGATCGAACAGGCCTCGCGCATGGCCGAAATGATTTCGCATCTTCGGTCCTTCGTGCGCGGCGGCGACGAAGAACGCCAACCCTTCTCGCCGCTTGAACCGATCCAGGCCGCCATCGACATGATGCGCCAGCAGTTGATCCTGGACGACATCACCCTGCATGTGCGCCTGCCGGCCCAATGTGCGCCCCTGACCGGCCAGCCGCCCCAGCTGGAACAGGTGGTGATCGCGTTGCTGAGCAATGCCCGCGACGCCGTCTGCGCCCGGCGCCCGCCCATGTCCCGCGCCATCTGGGTGGAGTTGCAGGAAACCGACCAGAATTTGTCGCTGTCCATCCGCGACAATGGCGGCGGCGTGCGCGAGGATTTGTGGCCCCGCGTCTTCATGCCGTTCTTCACCACCAAACGCGACGGCGCCGGCACCGGCCTGGGGCTGTCGGCCAGCCTGAACATCGTCGCCGCCATGGGCGGCCAGCTGAACGGGCGCAACACGGGGGAAGGCGCCGAGTTCAAAGCCATCTGGCCCTTACCCGACGCCCCCGCCCGCGCCAAACCCGCCCCCTCGCCGCCCCGAAGCCGCCGCATCCTGGTGGTGGACGACGAACCATTGGCGGTCGAATGCCTGAACGACTTCCTGGTGGCGCGGGGCTATGACGTGGTCACCGCCATCTCGCCCCTGGACGCCATGGACGTGGCGCGCGGAAACCTGTTCGACTTGGTGTTGACCGACCAGCGTATGCCGGGCATGGATGGCAACGTGCTGATCTCGCGCTTGCGCGAATTGCAGCCGGGTCTGGCCGCCATCATGATGTCAGGGGGGACCATGCCGTTGCCGCCGGCCAGCGAAGGCCCGGTGGCCCGCCTGAACAAGCCGCTGGTGCTGGAAGAATTGGGCCAGACCGTCGAACGCATCCTGGCCGGAGAAATGCCGGCACAACACCCCGGGTCCGAATCCCTGGTGGAAACAGCGGCTGCGACCGAGGCTGGCGTCGCCCCGCCCCCCTCGCCGGCCCAGCGTTTGTGGCAGATGGGGGAACTGACCGCCCATCTGGCCCACGATTTCGGCCAGCCGCTGAACATCATCCGCCTGAACATCGAAAACCTGCTGGACGGCTTCGAAGGCGACGACCGGCAACGCCGCGGCTTGAATTCGACCCTGGAACAATGCGGCCGCATGCAGGAAATGGCGCAGAAGCTGGTCGCCGCCACCAGGCGCCCCACCGTTGCGCGTCAGCGCTTCAACCCACTGGAAGCGTGCCGGCGCGTCCTGGCCGAATTCCAGGACCACGTCCGCATGCAAGACATCGACTTCGACTGGCACGGCAAGCCGGGACTGCCCATGGTCAACGGCTATCCCTTGCGTTTCGAGGAAGCCCTGCGCCAGGTGCTGAACAACGCCTGCCAGGCCCTGGCCAGCGAAGCCCTGTCCCGGCACGCCCAAAACCCGCCCTGGCGGGCCGAACTGAAAGTCACCTGCGATCACGCCCCCGAAGGCGGCGTCGCCATCACCGTCACCGACAATGGCCCCGGCCTGTCCGCCGAGGCCCGCCAAGCTCTGGAAAGCGGTGTCGGCCGTGGCCTGGGCCTGCCCATCGCCATGGGGGTGATCGCCGAAATGGATGGGACCCTTGGCATCGACCCGGACGGCCCGGGCACTACCATCCGCATCCATCTGCCCCAGGCGCGCCGCCGGGTCCACATCGTGTCCGCAGATCCCTTCGACTGCCCGCCCTGCTGGGAGGCGGTCGCCACCCCGACGCGGGCGGAAGTGGTCGTGGTGGTCGGAGAATGGCCCGACATCCTGGTCACGCTTGAGGAAATCTATCGGGCGCATGCAAGCATTCCCCTGCTGGCCATCGCCGATCTAAGCCCGGATCAGGCCCGGCAGACGGTATCCGCCGGCGCAACCCTGGTGCTTCCAACAGATACGGATGGATCAACTATTGCGGCATATGTCGAGGAATGTCTTGGAGATGGGTCATTGGGTTAAGGTTTTGCTTGCGCCCCTCCGTCTAAAGACGTAACACAGACGGGTGGGAGGTAAGGTCATGCGTGTAATTCTTGCCGACGATCATGTCATGCTGCGTGAGGGGCTGCGTCCCTTCATCGAGAAAATCTCGCCCGGCATCACCGTCCAGGAAGCGGGTTCGTTTACTGAAGCCTTCGCCCAGATCGAAGCCGACCCGGCCGTCGACTTGCTGATCCTTGACATCAAGATGCCCGGGATGAACGGCTTTCAGGGGCTGACCACGGTCAAGACAAAGTTCCCTTCCATCCGCTGCGTCATCCTGTCCGCCGTGGCCGACCGCGACCACGTGCTGGAAGCCATGCGCCTGGGCGCCGACGGTTTCATCCCCAAGCACCTGTCCGGTTCCGCCATGGTGTCGGCCCTGCAACTGGTGCTGTCCGGGGAACGCTTCATTCCGTCCATGCTGATGGATGGCGGCTCGGTCGGTTCGGGGGGCGAGAAGTCGGGAACCGGCGACTTGCTGGGGCGGCTGACGCCGCGCGAACGCGACATCCTGCATCTGCTGCGCGAAGGCCTGCCCAACAAGGTGATCGCCGCCCGCCTGGATGTCAGCGAAGTCACGGTCAAGTCGCACTTGGGCAACATGTTCCGCAAATTGGGTGTGCAGAACCGCTTGCAGGCCATGCGCATCCTGGTCGACACAGAAGCATTGTAAAACCATGGTGCGGGCGTCTTCCCCCCTTGACCTGGAATGCCCTGCGGGGGGGCTTTGACGCATGCTGACACGGACCTTCGTCCACGACGCCAACCAATCCCTGCACGTCATCCGGCTGGCGGCCGAAGCCCTGGCCTTTGAACACGGCGACGGCCGCCTCAGCGCCGAGCGGCTGCAAAAGCGCGTCGCCGCCATCCTGTCCCAGGTGGACCACCTGACCGACCTTGTCGCCCACAACGCATCGGACGAAGGAGGCTGACCGCATGGACATCCTGCTGGCCGACGACCATGCCATGGTGCGCGACGGCTTGATGCCATTCCTGGAACGGGTCACCCCCGACGCCAAGGTGGTCGAGGCGGGGACCCTGGACGAAGCCCTGGACAAGGCCAGCAAATGTACGCAACTGGGCTTGGCCATCCTGGACCTGAACATGCCGGGCATGGATGGGCTGAACGGGCTGTCGGCCATGCTGAAGGCCCACCCCCAGGTTCCGGTCGTCATCTTGTCGGGATCGACCCATCCGGCCGACGCCTATCATTCCATCGAAGCCGGGGCCGACGGCTTCATCCCCAAGACCATGCGCGGCGAGACCATCATCGGCGTCCTGCGGCTGGTCCTGGCGGGGGAAAAATACGTCCCGCCCTATCTGTTCGACTACCAGCACACCAAGCCGGGGCAAGCCAAGGCGCCAACCGACGCCAACGCCCCGCTTTCCGGGCTTTCCACGCGTGAACGCGACATCCTGGCGCTGATCGTCGACGGCGCCCCCAACAAGGCGATCGCCCGCGCCCTGGACCTGCAGGAAGTGACGGTCAAGGCGCATCTGCGCAACATCTTCCGCAAGCTGGCGGTCAGCAACCGCACCGAAGCGGCCCGTACCGCCATCCTGGCCGGGATCACCGGATCGGGACAAGCCCCCCAGGCCTGACCCCCTACTCGATCAGACCACGACGGATGGCATAAGTGGCCAGTTCCGCCGAATTGTGCAGGTCAAGCTTTTGCATGATCTTGGTGCGATGGGTTTCCACCGTCTTGATGGCGATGGACAAGGTGTCGGCGATCTCGCGGTTCTTCAGCCCCTGGGCAATCAGCCGCAGCACTTCCAATTCGCGGGCGGTCAGCGCCGGCACGTTGGCGTCGCCGCCGTCCAGATGGTCGCGCACCAATGCGATGTCCAGCCCCGGCCCCAGATATTGGCGCCCCATGCGCACCGCAGTGATGGCCGCCATCAACTCTTCGTGTCCCAGCCGCTTCAAGGCATAGCCGTCGGCGCCCGCCGCCAGGGCTTCCGCCACCCGGCGCTCGCAATTGGCCACCGTCAGGATCAACACCCGAATTTGCGGGGCGGCACGCTTCAGACGGCGCGTGGCTTCCACCCCGTCCAAGCCCGGCATGGACAGATCCATCAAGACGATGTCCGGCCGCAGGCTTTTCGCCATGTCCACCGCGGTGGCGCCGTCTTCGGCCTCTCCCACGATCTGGACGTCCTCGGCCTTCAACAAAGCGGCCAACCCCTGGCGCACGAGCAACTGATCCTCGGCGATCAGGATGCGAATGGGCACGTGGTCTCTCCTTCACCGGTTGCGCGGTATCTTAGGGGGGCTGGCGACAAGATGCACTATCTGGAGGCCGAAAGCGATAACCCACGTATCATAATGACAGACTTGCCCAATGACCATGCCGCCCATAATCTAATCACACACAATATATGAGGAGATTTTGGGCATGAAGATCGCCGTCGCCAGTTCCGATTTCAAGTCGGTCAGCGGCCACGCCGGACGGGCCAAGCACTGGCTGATCTACACGGTGGACGACAACGCCCAGATTTCCGCACCCCAGCATATCGAGCTGCCCAGCGACCAAGTCATTCACTATGTCGAGGAAAACGGCGCACCGCACCCGCTGGACGGCATCGACGTGGTGATCACCCTGTCCGCCGGCGAAGGCTTCGTCAAGCACATGGAAAAGCGCGGCGCCCAGGTGGCGATGACGGCGGAAAAGGACGCCGCCAAGGCGGTCCACGACTTCCTGGCCGAAACCCTGTCCGATCCCAAGCCACGCCCCATCGGCAGCCTGATCTGCAAGACCATCGACCTGTTTTCCAAGCATAAATGAAAAAGGGGGGCCGAAGCCCCCCTTTCCAACTTCACCGTGAAGCGGTTTATTCCACCGCCTCGGTCCGGGCCTTGGAATAGCCGATGCTTTGCAAGGATTCGTCGATTTCGTCCAGGATGGCCGGATCGTCGATGGTCGCCGGCATCTTGTAGTCCTGGTTGTCGGCGATCTTCTGCATGGTGCCGCGCAGGATCTTGCCCGAACGGGTCTTGGGCAGACGCTTGACCACGGTGCAGCTCTTGAAGGCGGCGACCGGGCCGATGACTTCACGCACCAGCTTGACCACTTCCTTGATGACGTCGTCGTCGGACTTGGTGACGCCGGCCTTCAGGCAGATGAAGCCCAGCGGCAGCTGACCCTTCAACTGGTCGGCGACGCCGATGACGGCGCATTCGGCCACGTCGGGATGGCTGGCCAGCACTTCTTCCATCTGGCCGGTGGACAGGCGGTGACCAGCGACGTTGATGATGTCGTCGGTGCGGCTCATCACATAGGCGTAGCCGTCTTCGTCGATCATGCCGGCGTCGGCGGTCTTGTAATAGCCCGGATATTCGGCCAGGTAGCTGTCGAAGAAGCGCTGTTCGGCGTTCCACAGGGTGTAGAAGGTGCCGGGCGGCAACGGCAGCTTGACCACCAGCGAACCGGTGACGCCCGGCTTGCACTGATGATGGCCTTCGTCCAGGACCTGCAGGTCCCAACCCGGGGCCGCCTTGGTGGGCGAGCCGGGCTTGACCGGGAATTCATGCAGACCCAGGCAGTTGGCGGCGATGGCCCAGCCGGTTTCGGTCTGCCACCAGTGGTCGACCACCGGAACCTTCAGGTTGGTCTGCGCCCACTTGATGGTGTCGGGGTCGGAACGCTCGCCGGCCAGGAACAGCGCCTTCAGGCTGCTCATGTCGTACTTCTTCAGGAGTTCCGCGTTGGGGTCTTCACGCTTGATGGCGCGAAACGCGGTGGGCGCGGTGAACAGCGCGGTGATCTTGTGCTGGCTGATGACGCGCCAGAAGGCGCCGGCATCGGGGGTGCCCACCGGCTTGCCCTCGTAGACCACGGTGGTGGCGCCGTGCAGCAAGGGGGCATAGCAGATATAGGAGTGGCCGACCACCCAACCCACGTCGGACGCGGCCCAGAACACCTGGCCCGGTTCGATGTTGTAGATGTTCTTCATGGTCCACTTCAGCGCCACCATGTGGCCGCCATTGTCGCGGACCACGCCCTTGGGCTGGCCGGTGGTGCCCGAAGTGTACAGGATGTAAAGCGGATCGGTGGCGGCGACGGCCACGCATTCGGCAGGCGCCGCCTTGGCGGCGTCGTTCCAGTCCACGTCACGGCCGGCAATCATCTCGGCGGCGACCTGCGGGCGCTGCAAGATGACGGTATGGGCCGGCTTGTGGTCGGCCAGCTCGATGGCATGGTCCAACAGCGGCTTGTAGGGGATGACGCGGGCGGTTTCGATACCGCAGCTGGCCGACACGATCACCTTGGGCTGGGCGTCGTTGATGCGGGTGGCCAATTCGTTCGAGGCGAAACCGCCGAACACCACCGAATGCACCGCGCCCAGACGGGCGCAGGCCAGCATGGCGACCACCGCTTCGGGGACCATGGGCATGTAGACGATGACGCGGTCGCCCTTGGCCACGCCCAGGCCGCGCAGCAGGCCGGCGAACTTGGACACCTGATCCTGCAGTTCGGAATAGGTGATGGTCTTGACAGTGTCGGTGACCGGGCTGTCATAGATGATGGCGGCCTGGGCGCCGCGGCCAGCTTCCACGTGACGGTCCACGGCGTTGTAGCAGGTGTTGACCTCGCCACCGGTGAACCAGCGATAGAACGGCTTGCGGGAATCGTCCAGCACCTTGTCCCAGGGCTTGTACCAGGTGACGTCCTTGGCGGCTTCAGCCCAGAACCCTTCGGGGTCCTTCAGCGAGCGCTCGTGGGCCAGTTCATACGCGTTGCTCATTGGTGCCGTTCCCTCTGCTTAAACGAACTGTTCGCGTGGTCAGGGTCCAGCCCCTTCCTTCGCGGCGGCCAAGATGCACCAGTCACGTAATTTTTGCAAAGCCCCAATCAAACGAAATGCAATAGAAGGGCAATCAGCGCCAAGCCGACGCCACAAAATGTCGTCCGAATACTGAATTCCGACACCGGAATGCGGAAATAAAATATCAATCCATTACAGCAATTCCAAAAAACAAGACGCCCGCCGGCCTGTGGCCGACGGGCGTCACCATCAATTTGGCTCCTAGACCAGGATCAATGCGGACTGGCCGTACTGAAGCGGGACAATTCGTCCTTGATACGCAGCTTCTGCCGTTTCAAATCGGCGATCTGCGCCTCGTCGGGCAGGGGGCGGCGAGTTTCCATCTGAATGGCGGAATCAATCGCAGCATGGCGGGCTTTCAAAGACTCGATCCGGTCCTGAAGGCTCATTACAATCCTCCCTGAATATGGGGTAAGGACGATAGATTATGATAGCGACCGACCTCTGTCAGCAAAAAAATTGCGTTTTATGACCTATTGCGCCCGCGAAGGCAACCCACTTTCTTGATGCGCCGGAGAAAATTCACATGACTGCCATTCCCAGCCGCCTTGTGGTCGGCATCAGCGGCGCCTCGGGCATCGTCTACGGCATCGCCGCGCTGAAGGCTTTGCGCCGCCTGGAGGTGCAAACCCATCTGGTGGTCAGCAAGGCGGCCGAGATCACCTTGGCCCACGAGACCAGCCTGAAGGTGGCCGAACTGCGCGCCCTGGCCGATCACTGGCACAAGGCGGAAGACATCGCCGCCGCCCCGGCTTCCGGGTCGTTCCGAACCCTGGGGATGCTGGTGGCGCCCTGCTCCATCCGCACCATGAGCGAGATCGCCAGCGGGGTGACCACCTCGCTGTTGACCCGCGCCGCCGACGTGACGCTGAAGGAACGCCGCCGTCTGGTGCTGATGGTGCGCGAATCGCCGCTGCACACGGGTCATCTGCGCACCATGCTGGCGCTGTCGGAAATGGGCGCGGTGATCGCGCCGCCGCTGCCCGCCTTCTACGCCAAGCCGCAAAGCCTGGACGACATGGTGGAACACAGCGTCGGACGCGCCCTGGACCTGTTCGGCCTGGATTGCGACATCAACCGCTGGGGGGAATAGGGTTGTTTTCGCCCCTCAGACGCCGGGCGGCAGGCCTCCGCCCGCCTTGGCTCACGCGGCATAAGCCGCGCGGCGCAGTCGCGCCTAACCGTGCCGAGCCAAAGCTCGGCACGGTGGTCTTCAGGCCTTCATCTCGCCGATATAGATACCCAAGCCCCGGGCGGTGTGGGCGATGGTGCCGAAGGGATCGACGGCTCGGGTGATGCCGGCGATCTCAGACAGCGGCACATCCACCACCTGGCCGTGCTGCCAGGCGACCATGCGGTCCATCTTGCCCTGGGCGATCAGGTCCACCGCGTGGACGCCGAAAGCCGAAGCCACCAAGCGGTCGCGCATGCCCGGGGTGCCGCCGCGCTGCACGTGACCCAGCACGGTGACGCGGGTTTCCGCCTCGATCAGCTTGCCCAATTTGGCCGCCAGATATTGGCCGATGCCGCCATAACGGAATTCCCCATCGGCCTGGACCTGGGTGACCGGAAGCCCGGTCTCGGTCTTGCAGCCCTCGGCCACCACCACCAGCGCGTGGTTACGGCCCTCGCGGTTGACTTCGTGCAGCTTGGCGACGATGCCTTCCAGCGTATAGGGGATTTCCGGGATCAAGATGACGTCGGCGCCGCCGCCGATACCCGAGGACAGCGCGATGTGGCCGACGTCGCGGCCCATCAGTTCCAGGATCATCACCCGGTGATGGCTGGCCGCCGTGGGGGCCAGACGGTCGATGGCCTCGGTGGCGACACCCAGGGCGGTGACGTAGCCGATGGCGTAGTCGGTGTGGGCGACGTCGTTGTCGATGGTCTTGGGAATGCCGACCATGGGCACGCCGCCCTGCTTGCACAGCTTGTTCAGGATGCGCATGGAACCGTCGCCGCCGATGACGATCAGCGCGTCCAACCCCAGTTCCTTGTAACCCTCGACGAATTCGGCCGAGCGGTCCTTGGTGCTGCCGTCGGGCATGGGATAGGCGAAGGGATCGCCCTTGTTGATGGTGCCCAGGATGGTGCCGCCCATGCGCAACATCTCGCCCGACGCCACCGACAGGTCGAATTCGACGAAATCCAGCGGCCGGTTCATCAGCCCCAGGGAACCGTCGCGAATGCCGAAGACTTTCCAGCCATAGCCGCGGATGGCACGGTGCACCACCGCCCGCAAAGCCGCGTTCAGGCCGGCGCAGTCGCCGCCGCTGGTCAGGATGCCGATACGCTTGGTTTTGGACATGGGACCCCCGCCATGAATTGCATGACCTTACCCATACCGTTTCATGTCGAGTTCTGCTAGTGTCAAGAATGCTTTGGTCTTCACTTGTCACCAGTTCGGAATGATCGACGAAAACATCGAAGAAATCCGCCGTCAACTGGCGGAACTGTTGAGCGAGCATCGCGATCTGGACGACGTGATCAACCGCATCTCAGCCGATCCCCTTCAAGACCAGTTGCAGCTGCAACGGCTGAAGAAGCGCAAGCTTTCCCTGAAGGACCAGATCACCACGCTGGAGAACCAGCTGATCCCCGACATCATCGCCTGATCGGGCGAAACTTCACCTTTCGAGTTCCCATATGACCGCGCCATCGCGATTGATAGTTATTATCCTTGGTGTTTTCACCGCCCTGGCTCCGCTGGCCATCGACATGTACCTGCCGGCGCTGCCGGCGATCCAGGCCGACTTCGCCGCCACCACCACCCAAGCGCAGATCACCCTGGCCGCCTTCCTGGCCGGTTTCGCCTTTGGGCCGGCGCTGTACGGTCCCATTTCCGACGGCTGGGGCCGCAAGCTGCCGCTTTACGGCGGATTGGGCCTGTTCACCCTGGCGTCCGTCGCCTGCCTGCTGGCCGCCGACATCGAGATTTTCACCATCGCCCGCTTCTTCCAGGCCATCGGCGCCTGTGCCGGCGGCGTGATCGGACGCGCCATGGTGCGCGACGTCTATCCGCCCCAGGACATGCAGCGGGCCTATGCGTCGCTGATGCTGGTCATGGGGGGCGCTCCCATCGTCGCCCCCCTGCTGGGCGGATTGCTGATCGGCTGGTTCGGTTGGCGGTCGATCTTCGCCATTCAGGCCGTGCTGGGCGCAGGCTGTCTGGTGCTGCTGCATTTCTGGCTGAAGGAAAGCCATCCGCCGCATCTGCGCCACCGCGCCGGATTGCTGGGGGCCTTGGTGTCCTATGGCCGCTTGCTGGCCGACCGCTCGTTCATGGCCTATGCCCTGGCGGGATCCTTCGGCATGGCCGGGCTGTTCACTTATATTTCCGGCGCCCCTTTCGTCTTCATCCAATACCACAACGTGCCGGTGGACCAGTTCGGCTGGTTCTTCGGCGCCAACGCCTTCGGCTTCATCGTCGCCGGCCAGCTCAACGGCCGCGCCCTGGGCAAGCTGGACCGCCACAAGGTGCTGGTGGTGGCGCAATGGGCCCAGGTGGCGCTGTCCACCGCCTTGCTAGCCATCTGCGCCACTGATTTCGCCGGCTTGGCCGGGCTGTCGCCAGCCCTGTTCCTGACCATTGCCTGCATCGGCTTCATCGCCCCCAATTCGTCGGTGCTGGTGATGGCGCCGCGCGGTGGCGCGGTGGCGGGCACCGCCTCGGCCCTGATGGGCATGCTGCAATTCGCCATCGGCGCCGGCGCATCCGCCCTGGTCGGCCTGCTGCACGCCCATTCCGCCGTCCCCATGGCGGCGGTGATGCTGGGCTTCGCCCTGCTGGGACCGCTGGCTTTGCGGTTGCTGCCGCGTTCCAAATAAAGCATGGGCGGGGAGCTTTCGCGCCCCGCCCATGACCTCAGCAGCAGCCCTGTTTGGGGGCACAGCCCTGTTTGGGGGCACACCCCTGGGCCATCTTGGCAGCGAAGAACCGCTTCAGGTTTTCCGGCAAGACGAAGTCGTCGCAGCATCCCGATTTTTCACTGCCACCGCACGCCGTTGCCGTCGGGGTGTCGTCTTGCTGCATGGCCGCCCGCAGGATGGCCTTCACCAGCAAGGATTTCGGCGGCGTGGTGAAGGATTGGCCGTTATCGTGCCAATCGCGGCAGCCGATATCGGCCTGCCCCACCATGTCACCGCAGGGATCGCAGCGGCTTTCCTGATAATCCGGCTGAATGTCGCGCCCGTTGATACGGATGGTGGGCGAAGTGCGCAATTGCAGCTCCAGGGCGGTCTTGGCGTCGGCAACCAGGGTTTCGTGCAGTTCGACGCTGAATCCAAGAGCGGCCAGGGCAGCTTGGGTGTCGGCCACCGCCTGACGCAACTGATCCCCGGCGCCATTGCAACGGTCGCAGGTTTCCTGATCCAGGAACAGAAACTCCACCCGCAAGATACGGTTCGGGCTGTCGCTCATGTCTTTGCCTCCTATGCTCGCCGAAAAGCCGGCGCTGCTGGGAAAGACGCGGGCCACCGAAAAAGGACGCAGAGATATTTTTTGCGTCTTTTCGGGTTATCGACCGTCTAAGCTGGTCAATGCCCCAGGAAAGAATGCGAGCATGACCACCCTTGGCGACCTGTCCCGATTTTACCACGTTCTGCGGGCGTATGTGGGACGGCGTGTCGCCATGGCCGACGACGCCGACGAGATCGTCCAGACGGTGATGATGCGCCTGCACCTGAACCAGGACCGTTTGCACGACGCCAATGTGACGGCGTGGCTGCTGCGCGTGGCCCGTAACGCCGTCATCGACCATTACCGGTCGCGGGCCGGACGTCCGCCCACCACCGAACTGTCCGACGACCTGGCCCAACCCGTGGCCGACGATGACGACGGCGAACGCCAGCGCATGGCCCAATGCCTTCACCCGCTTCTGCAGGCCCTGCCCCCACATTATGCCCAAGCGGTCGAGATGGCCGATTTTCAGGGATTGCCGCATGCCCGGATGGCGGAAGAACTGGGGATCGGGCTGTCGGCGGTGAAATCACGGGTGCAACGGGGCCGCGCCTTGCTGCGGGCCGAACTGACCCGCTGCTGCAGTATCGAAATCGACCATCTGAGACGGGCAGTGGCGATGACGGCCAAGGAAAAAGACGGCTGCAGCCGATGCTAGGGCATAAAAACTTGGTTCAGTAAATCCCGCGCCGAGCCCGGTCGGCGGCGGCCACCGCCTGTTCCGCCCCCTCGCCCGCCTGCAGCACGTGCACCCCAAAGGCCGGCTGCAGGGGGATGCGCTGGCCCAGCCATTGGAAGGGGGGCTCGGCCATGTGGGCCAGGATCTCGGCCAGCTTGGCCCTGGCGTTCGGCTCGTCCGAGCCGGGCATCAGCATGGCGAAGTCCGAACCGCCCAGGCAGCCCACCACGTCGGTGGTGCGCAAAGCCCCGATGATGGTGGCGCAGATGTGACGCAGCGCCCCTTCGCCAGCGGCCAGACCATGGAATTGCCGCAGCGCCTCGACACCGGCCACCTGGATCAAGCCGACCACGCCGTGCCCGCCGCCGCCCAGGAAGGCGTCGGTTTCGCGCATGAAGGCACGCCGGGTCAGGCAGGGCACCACGGAATGGCGGTCGGATTGCTGTTCCAGCCAGGATTGGCGGCGATCCGACTGACGTTCCTTCCAGCGCAGCCGGTCCAGCTCCGACAGCAACGGCAGCAAAGCCTGAAGCACCTGGGGGGATATCTGGTCGGCCGGCAACCCCAGCACCGAAGCCGCGTCGTCGGGGTTGTGGGGGGATTTTTGCCCCGGCGCCTCGTAGGCATGGGGCGGCAAATGCCGTCTCTGGCCTTCGGGGAAGTCGCGCCCCAAAGCCTGGATGGTGTTGGTCGGCCGCACCCGTTCCGTGCGATAATCGTCGCTCATGGCGCCCCCGGTGTTCTTCCGGATTCTGACGCACAGCATAGCACATGCAAAGCAATGCTTGCACGCGTTCCGCCGATTTCTATAATCCCTGCTTTTCCTGGCCGGGAAACACACGGATATGAGCGAAAACACCGCCCTTGTCGGCATCATCATGGGCAGCCAGTCTGACTGGGAGACCATGCGTCACGCCGTCGAAGTCCTTGCCGAACTGGGCGTCGCCTACGAGACCCGGGTGGTTTCCGCCCACCGCACCCCCAAGCGCCTGTACGATTACGCCAGCAGCGCCAAGGATCGCGGCCTGAAGGTCATCATCGCCGGCGCCGGCGGCGCCGCCCACCTGCCGGGCATGGCGGCGGCCATGACCTGCCTGCCGGTGCTGGGCGTGCCGGTGGAAAGCCGGGTGCTGAAGGGCGTCGACAGCCTTCATTCCATCGTCCAGATGCCCGGCGGCGTTCCGGTGGGCACCCTGGCCATCGGCAAGGCCGGCGCCACCAATGCCGGCCTGCTGGCCGCGTCCATCCTGGCCCTGATGGATCCGGCCCTGGCCCAGCGCCTGGAAGACTGGCGCCAGCGTCAGACCGACGCGGTGGCTGAAAAGCCGGTGGATTCCGAAAACCCCCATCTGATCGTCTGAGACAACCATGACCTGCGCACCCTTGGCCCCCGGCGGCACCATCGGCATCATCGGCGGCGGCCAGTTGGGGCGCATGGCCGCTTTGGCGGCGGCACGGCTGGGCTATCGCGTCCACGTCTTCACCCCGGAAGCCGACAGCCCCACCGAACAGGTGGCGGCGCAGGCCACGGTGGCGGCCTATGACGACCTGGCGGCGCTGGAGGCCTTTGCCCGTTCGGTGGACGTGGTCACCTTCGAGTTCGAGAACGTGCCGGCCGAATCGGTGCGCCTGCTGACCTCGCTGGTGCCGGTGCGGCCATCGTGGAAGGTGCTGGAAGTAGCCCAGGACCGCATAAGCGAAAAGAAGTTCTTCAACGGCATCGGCATCGCCACCGCGCCGTGGGCGGAAATCAATTCGCTGGCCGATCTGCAAACGGCGGTGGACCGTATTGGCCGCCCGGCGGTGCTGAAGACCACCCGACTGGGCTATGACGGCAAGGGCCAGGTGAAGATCGGCCCCAAGACCGATCTGGCCGAGGCCTGGGCCGGCATGGACGGCGCGCCTGCGGTGCTGGAAGGCTTCATCGACTTCTCCGGCGAGATTTCGGTCATTGTCGCCCGCGGCCTGGACGGCGCCTGCGCCACCTTCGATCCGGCGTGGAACGTCCACACCAACCACATCTTGGACACCACCACCATTCCCGCCCCGATTTCCGCCCCCCTGGCCGAACGGGCCGTGCAGGTGGCGTTGAAAGCCGCCGAGGAACTGGAACTGGTCGGCCTGCTGGCGGTCGAGATGTTCGTCACCAAATCCGGCGACGTCCTGGTCAACGAAATGGCGCCGCGCCCGCACAATTCCGGTCACTGGACCATGGACGCCTGCGTCACCGACCAGTTCGAGCAGTTCATCCGCGCCGTCTGCGGCCTGCCGCTGGGCAGCCCCGAGCGTCATTCCGACGCGGTGATGACCAATCTGATCGGGTCCGACGTGGATCGCTGGCTGGATTTCCTGAAGGAGCCCGGCGCCAAGCTGCATCTGTACGGCAAGGCCGAGGCCCGGTCGGGCCGTAAAATGGGCCACGTCACCCGCATCGCACCGCGTCAGAACTAAGCAAATCATCCGATTTGCCTAGGCGCGACTGCGCCGCGCGGCTTATGCCGCGGGAGGCCCCGCCGCCTGAGGGACCAGATAAACTCTTGCTTCAGCATCACCAATTTCAACTTTCCTGATTGACGCCTCCCCACCCGATACGGGATTTTGGCTGCGGTCGCATCACAAGACGGCCCGCCAAAAACATAAGGGAGAGTCCAACATGTCGTCGCGTCTGATCAAGGACGTCATCAAGCATCAATCCGTGGTCGCCCTGCCCCATACCGCCACGGTGCGCCAGGCCGCCCAGGAAATGGCCCGCCGCAAGATCGGCGCCATCGTCATCGTCGACGACGGGGTTCTGGCCGGCATCTTCACCGAACGCGACGGCCTGTTCCGCGTGCTGGCCGAAGGCCTTGACCCGGACACCACCACCCTTGATCAGGTGATGTCGTCCAAGCTGTCCACCATCGCCCCCGACCGGCCGCTGCTGCACGCCCTGCACATCATGCACGACCATGGTTTCAGGCACATGCCGGTGGTCCAGGGCGGCAAGCCGGTGGGCATGCTGTCCATCCGCGACGCGCTGGATTACGAATTGGTTCATTTCGTCAAAGAGATTGAAAAGAAGGAAGCTTTGACCGAGATCATACGCTGATGGGCCGGGGGTTCGTTACAATTCGACATCCCAAGCGATTGAGAGTTGACGCGCCCCCGCCGCACCCGTTGTATTGCACGTTCTGTCGCCAAGGATGATCGGTCCCGATGTCGTCTAAGCTCCGTCGCGTTTTAATCGCCCTTGGCGCCTTGGGCCTGATCGCCGCCATCGCGGCCTTGCTGCTCACCTTGAACAAGCTGGGCTCGCCGGCCCAGGTGCTGGACCTGATCCTGACCGAATACGGCTACCTGCTTTATCCCACCATCCTGGTGTGGACCTTCGTCGAAGGCGAAACCGTGGTGCTGATCGCCGGCATCATCGCGTCGGAAGGCAGCTACAAGATCAATGTGGAGCTGATCGCGCTGGCCGCCTTTTGCGGCAGCTTCGCCGGCGACCAGCTTTATTATTACATCGGCCGACGCTACGGCACGCCGTTGTTGAACCGCTGGCCGACCCTGGGGTCCAAGATCGACTGGGCCTTCCAGTTGGTCAAAACCCACCCGACCCTGTTCATCTTGTCCTTTCGCTTCATCTATGGCGTGCGCAACATCGCGCCCTTCGTCATCGGCATCGCCGGCATCAACCGCCTGCGCTATCTGCTGCTGAACGCCATCGCCGCCGTCATCTGGGCCCACAGCTTCGCCTGGGGCGGCTATTTCCTGGGCCAGGTGCTGGAAGATTGGCTGGGCGACCACAAATGGAAGATCCTGGGCAGCTTCATCGCCATCATCGCGGCGGTGGCGCTTTACGGCTATCTGAACCAAAAGCGCCGCCTGCGGGCGCTGCAGGCCAAGGAACAGGCGGAAGGCGTCTGCCTGACCCAAGCCCCCAAGGTCGAGGAATAAAAACGCCACCGCCCCCAAACGGGAACGGTGGCGGGATTTTCCGGGCCTGACGCCCAAGCTTAACCCATGGACGCGATGTCCATGACGAAGCGGTACTTCACGTCGCTTTTCAGCATGCGGTCGTAAGCCGCGTCCACGTCTTGGGCGCGGATCATCTCGATATCGGCGGTGATGCCCTTTTCAGCGCAGAAATCCAGCATTTCCTGGGTTTCCGGCAGACCGCCGATCAACGACCCGGCAATGGCCTTGCGCCCCAGGATCAGGTTGAACACGGTGGGCGCCGGGTGCGGATGTTCCGGGGCGCCGACCAGACACAAGGTGGCGTCGCGCTTCAGCAGCACCAGATAGGCATCCAGGTCATGGCTGGCCCCCACGGTATCCAGGATGAAGTCAAAGCTGCCGGCATGCTTGGCCATGTCTTCGGCGTTCCTGGAAATGATCACCTCGTCCGCCCCCAGGGTCAGGGCGTCCTGGCGCTTGCTTTCCGAAGTGGTGAAGGCCACCGTGTGCGCCCCCATGGCATGGGCCAGCTTGATGCCCATATGGCCCAGCCCGCCGATGCCGACGATGCCCACCTTCTTGCCGGGACCAGCCCCCCAATGGCGCAGTGGCGAATAGGTGGTGATGCCGGCACACAGCAATGGTGCCACCGCCGCCAATTGTTCCTGAGGGTGGGTGATCTTCAGGACGAAGCGTTCATGCACGACGATGCGCTGGGAATAGCCGCCCAAAGTGTGGCCGGGGGCGTCGGGGGTGGCGGAATTGTAAGTTCCGGTCCAGCCGTTCTCGCAGAATTGTTCCAGTCCTTCGTCACAGGACGGGCAGGTCTGGCACGAATCCACCAGACAGCCGACGCCGACCACGTCGCCCACCTTGTAGCGGGTCACATGGCCGCCCACCGCCGACACATGGCCGACGATCTCGTGACCGGGAACACAGGGGTAAAGCGTGCCGCCCCATTCCGAGCGCACCTGATGCAGGTCGGAATGGCAGATGCCGCAATAGGCGATCTCGATCTGCACGTCATGGGGCCCCGGCGCACGGCGGGTGATGTTCATTTCTTCCAGTTTCTTGTCGGCGGCATGGGCGCCGAAGGCTTTGGTCGTCATCGGGTCAATGTCCTTTCCCTGGGATTTCAACGATCGATCATCTTCATGAATTGCGGTGGATAGCGGTCGCCTTGAAAGATGATGCCCGCCATGGCCTGTTCCAAGGCGTCCAGCTCACCGGATGACAACGCCACCTCTGCCGCACCCAGGTTTTCGTCCAGGCGGTGCAACTTGGTGGTGCCGGGGATGGGCACGATCCACGGCTTTTGCGCCAGCAGCCAGGCGATGGCCACTTGGGCGCGGGTGGCGTTCTTGGCGGCAGCCAGTTCGCCCAACACTTCGACCACCGCTTGGTTGGCCTGGCGGGCCTGGGCCGACAGGCGCGGCACCTGATTACGGAAGTCGGTTTCCCCGAATTGGGTGTCGACGGTGATGGCGCCGGTCAGAAACCCCTTGCCCAACGGGCTGAAGGGCACGAAGCCGATGCCCAGTTCCTGAAGCGTCGGCAGGATTTCATCTTCGGGTTCCCGCCAGAACAGCGAATATTCGCTTTGCAGGGCGGTGACAGGCTGCACCGCATGGGCGCGGCGGATGGTGTGCACGCCGGCTTCGGACAGGCCGAAATGCTTGACCTTGCCCTGATGGATCAAATCCTTGACGGTGCCGGCCACGTCCTCGATGGGGGTTTGGGGGTCGACGCGGTGCTGGTACAGCAAGTCGATGGCTTCGACGCGCAGACGGCGCAAGGAAGCCTCGACCACCTGGCGGATATGGTCGGGGCGGCTGTTCAGGCCGACCACCTTGCCACTTTGCGGATCGGTGGCGAAGCCGAACTTGGTGGCGATGACCACTTGCTCGCGGAACGGCGCCAAGGCCTCGCCCACCACCTCTTCGTTGGTGAAGGGACCATAGACTTCGGCGGTGTCGAAGAAAGTCACCCCCTTGTCAAAGGCGCTTCGGATCAAGGCGATGGCCTGTCCCCGTTCGGTGGCCGGTCCATAGCCGAAATTCAGCCCCATGCAGCCCAGACCGATGGCCGAGACGGCCAAGCCGCTGTTGCCCAGATAACGCTTTTGCATTTTCGCCCTCGTCCTCGGGGTTTCGCTGCAGGGAAATCTAGGCGTCCTGCCACAAGATGATTAGACTGATAAATTTGTATGTACTTATGAGAAACTTTCATCAATGCGCCACAGCGACCTGACCGATATCACCGCCTTTCTGGCGGTGGCCCGCGAAAGCAGCTTCACCAAGGCGGCCGCCCGGTTGGGGGTGTCGCAATCGGCGCTCAGCCACACCATCCGCGGCCTGGAAGAACGGCTGGGGCTGCGCCTGTTGACGCGGACCACCCGTTCCGTCGCCCCCACCGCCGCTGGCGAACGGCTGATCAGCCGGGTCGGCCCCCGCTTGGAAGAAATCGATGCCGAGCTGAACGCGCTCAGCGAAATGCGCGAAAAGCCGGCGGGACGGGTGCGCATCAACGCCGGCGACCACGCCGCCCGGGCGGTTCTATGGCCGGTGCTGCGTCGCCTGCTGCCCGAATATCCCGATATCCAGGTGGAAGTGATGGTCGACCAGGGCCTAAGCGACATCGTCACCGAACGCTATGACGCCGGCATAAGGCTGGGGGAAAATCTGGAAAAGGACATGATCGCCATTCCCGTCAGCCCGGAAATGCAGTTGCGGGTGGTTGGCGCGCCGTCTTATTTCGCCCGCCACCCCAAGCCACTGGTCCCCCAGGACCTGCAACAGCACAATTGCATCAACCGCCGACTGACCACGCAAGGCGGACTTTATGCCTGGGAATTCGAAAAGGACGGCCGCGAGTTGAAGGTCCGGGTGGACGGCCAACTGACGCTGAACCGCGAATCAGCCATCATCGACGCCGCCCTGGACGGGATGGGCCTGGCCATCGTCATGGAAGACGGCATCGGCGAACACGTGGCCGCAGGCCGTCTGGAAACGGTTCTGGACGATTGGAGCCAGCCCTTCCCCGGTTACTACCTTTATTACCCCAGCCGCCGCCAGCCCTCGCCCGCCTTCACCGTGGTGGCCGAGGCATTGAGGTATCGGGGGTAAGTGCCTGCGGGCTGGTGGGGACGGCGGGACTTGAACCCGCAAGGCCGAAGCCGGACGATTTTAAGGAAAATGCGTCTACTTATATCATTGAAAATACTGTGGTATATTGCGCATTGACAAAACTGTGTATATTTCTGTGCATACACAGTCGCTTTTGCGCGATGGATTTTCTGCGCCAGCGACGCAGCGAGCTTACTTTAAGTAATCTCGTGCAGCTCGCCTCAATTCCGCAAAAAGGCGTAGCGGCGTAACCTAGATGGGCGCTTCCGACCTCGATCCAAAAAGCGCATCCTCAAGATCGTCCTTCGATGGCACTTTCTTCGCGTCAATAATCGCAATTAGCACCCGTTGCAGAAGATTGAAGGTGGCCAGAAGGTCCTCAGCTTCATGCCTAGGTTTCCCGTGTGCGGCTGCGGAGCGTTTGTCATATAGCTTGGCAACCTCTTTCTGCAGTTTTGCCCGGATATTTCCTGGGGGCTCAAGATAGGCTGCAATCAAGGACGATACGCGGAATCTTAGTTCTGACGTCGAGGGCGAGAACAGTGCCTCCAACGCCCCCCAAAGAGATACTAATGTAAGCGCGGTATTTCTCTGGAACTGACCGGTGTCCAAAGCCTCCGCCGCAAGGGCAAATTCCTGACTCTCATTTATGAGCTGGTGGGCGACTTGCCAGCGTTCCCGAACCCACGAAAGGCTGGCTACTGTTGCCACGCCTCCGATAATTCCCAGCGGGAAATAGCGATGCTGCACTTCGAAAGGGAATAGCTGCGCCTCGCTGTCAGGGATACTCGCAAGAACGGAGAAGGGGTAATTTGCAAAAACAGGAAGCGTAACCGCTGGATTAACACCGAGCCTCATTAGGAAGACAAGGCACCTTGCTAATTCGACCGTTGATCCGTACTTCTGCTCGTTAAGGGCTGGTATAAGTAGTTCAGAGTTAACATCAAAACTGAAGCCTCCGCTCGCAGCCTTCCATGGAGCGGGGTGATGTCCTCCTGGCGGAGCCGGCTTGAATGCCATCATGAAAGGAGACATCAGGTGCGCGAATGTCTTCCTCAACACGATCCCCTCACCCAGATCAAAGCTGTCAGCTTCTAAATCAAGCCCGGATAAGCCCGCGTGAATGTCCCCGCCGAACAAGGTGCCCATCTCTGTACCCGCCAATTGATCGTGGTTTCCAGTTGTCGGAAAGTCAGCCACACCTTGTCAACAAAGGCAGTTGATAGGCGTTTGTTCGCCGTTCAGTCCCTGCCTCACAGTTGGCTCATCCCAGAGTTCGGCAAATGCACTGTGCTGCACCATGGGTGCAAGTGTCTACGAGCCTGATACGAAAAGATAAATCGGCAGATTTTCCGAAAATCGGTCGTTAGCGTGTGGTTAACGGAAACACACGGAGAACGACCGATGTCCACTCTGACCAAGCTGAAGCTCGCCAACGCCTCCCGCAAGCCGATCGAGGAAACCCCGGAGGAGCGCATGCGCAACCGAATGGTCGCGCACCTGACCGAGCAGTTGGAAATGGCGACCGCCCTTGCTGAAGGCCGCCCTTACAAGGCCACCCGTACCGTGCGGGAAAAGGGCGAGGATGGCACGACCGTCACCGTCGAGCGCGAGAAGCGCCTGCGCCCCTGGTACTGGCATGACCTGACCGGCAAGTGGTTCATCGAACTCCGCTACGCCAACACGGTGCTGGCGCTTGGCAAGGACCAGAACGCCATCGAGATCGGGACCAAGGACAAGCTGGTGCAGACGATCCAGACCATCATCGACGCCGTGAAGGCGGGCGAACTGGATGCAGCAATGAAGGCCGCGCTGGCCGCGCGCAAGAAGCCCGGCAAGTCCGCGTAACGCGTTCCCCCTGCCGTGCGTGGCGACATGCACGGCAGTTTTCATGAATGGCAGAGCTGAATTGGCCGTGGCTATTTGGACGCCCCCCAGGTTCCGCACATCCATGAAAATGCGTCTTGGCCCGCATCGCGAGAGATTTGGAAGGGGATATGTAAGGCGCTTGCGATCTGGTGGGGGAAAATTTATACGCCACATCTATCGGCAAATGCACAAAGCACTCTTCGGATCAATAAATGCCATACGCAATCAAAGAGATGTTCTATTCATTACAGGGCGAAGGAGCGCAAGCTGGACGCGCGGCTGTGTTCTGCCGTTTCACCGGGTGCAATCTATGGTCAGGCCGAGGTTCCGACCGGGAAAAGGCCATCTGCAAATTCTGCGACACCGATTTCGTTGGCGCTGACGCGGGCAACTTCTCCGACCCGAATGATTTGGCCGCTGCGGCAATGTCGCTTTGGCCACAAGCTGACGAGGGCCGCCCATTGGTCATCTGTACCGGCGGCGAGCCACTGTTGCAGCTAGACGAAAAGCTGTGCGCTGCCTTTCACGCTGTTGGGTTCGAGGTCGCGGTAGAAACTAACGGCACACGGCCATGTCCTTCCGGCGTCGATTGGCTATGTGTCAGCCCAAAAGCGAATGCTCCACTACAGGCGGTCGAAGGCGACGAACTGAAACTGGTCTTCCCCCAACTCGACGTCGATCCTCAGCGTTTCGCCGATATGGCCTTCAAGCACTTCTTCCTCCAGCCCATGGATGGGGATGATGTCGCTGCGAACACGGAGGCCGCCACGGAATATTGCCTGAAGCACCCACAATGGCGACTGGGCCTGCAATTGCACAAACTCCTGGGAGTGCGTTGAGGGCTTGGATTTTTGTCCACCGCCGCTCAACCTGCACTTGGGTAGCTGGGGCGGCCGGATTGAGCACAGTACGGGCGCAGCCGGGCTGCGCAGAGGCATATTGTGAACTTACTTTAGTGTGTTTACTCACTTCGGGCCGCCCCGCATCACGAGCCAACAGTTAGCCCCACGCTTCAGCGCTGACCGGAACCTCGCGCCTGTAACCCAAAGGCAGCAAAACCCGCGCGCTGTGGTCGGTCGGGGAATTCTCCTTGGTTGGCGGCCTTTCCGTATTTCCCAAAGATATGAGCCTGTTGACACGGCAAATCGCATTTGAAGTCGCGGAATTGCTTCATAACCGCCCAATCAACCGGCTACGCCGCAACCGCAGCGCATTCCCCACGACCGACACAGAACTCAACGCCATCGCCGCCGCAGCGACGATCGGGCTCAAGAGCCAGCCGAACAGCGGATAGAACAATCCCGCCGCGAGAGGAATGCCGGCTGCGTTGTAAGCAAAGGCGAAAAACAGGTTCTGACGGATGTTGCGCATGGTGGCACGGCTCAAGTGTCGGGCACGGGCGATGCCGGCGAGATCGCCTTTGACCAGGGTGACGCCGGCGCTCTGGATCGCCACCTCGGTGCCGGTGCCCATGGCGATGCCGATGTCGGCCTCGGCCAGGGCGGGTGCATCGTTGACGCCATCACCGGCCATGGCCACCACCCGGCCCTGTTCCCGCAGACGGCGCACCACCCGATGCTTGTCCTCCGGCAGCACCTCCGCCTCGACCTCGGCAATGCCCAGACGCTCGGCAACCGCCAGGGCGGTGGTGCGGTTGTCGCCGGTCAGCATGACGATGCGGATGCCGTCGGCACGTAGCGCGGCCAACGCCTCCGGTGTCGATGCCTTGACGGGATCGGCGACGGCGATCACGCCGCCGGGCTTTCCATCCACGGCGACGAACAAAGCGGTGGCACCCTCGCGGCGCAGCACGTCGGCACGCTCGGAGAGGTCGTTGAAATTGATGCCCAGCCCCTTCATCAGCGCCCTGTTTCCAAGCGCCAAACGGCGGGAACCGACCATGCCGGTCACGCCCTTTCCGGTGATGGACTGGAAATCGTGGGTCTCATCCATGTCCACCCCCTGGTTCTGGGCTGCGGCAACGATGGCGGCGGCCAGCGGGTGTTCGCTGGACCGCTCCAGAGAAGCCGCCAGCGCCAGCACCGTGGCTTCATCAAAGCCTGATGCCGTGATCACGGAGGTAACGCGGGGTTTGCCCTCGGTCAGGGTGCCGGTCTTGTCCACCACCAGGGTATCCACCTTCTCAAACCGTTCCAGCGCCTCGGCGTTCTTGATCAGCACGCCCTCGGTAGCGCCGCGCCCAACGCCGACCATGATCGACATGGGCGTCGCCAGCCCCAGGGCGCAGGGGCAGGCGATGATGAGGACTGAAACGGCGACGATCAAGGCGTAGGCCAGCGCGGGCGGCGGCCCCCAGATCGCCCACACGGCAAAGCTGACGGCCGCTACCGCGACCACAGCCGGAACAAACCACCCGGCCACGTCGTCCGCCAGGCGCTGAATGGGGGCGCGGCTGCGCTGGGCCTCGGCCACCATCTGGACGATGCGGGCCAGCATGGTGTCGCCGCCGACCTTCTCGGCCGTCATCACCAATGCGCCGGTGCCGTTGACGGTGCCGCCGATCAGCGTGTCGCTGGGGCCTTTCTCGACCGGCATCGACTCGCCGGTGACCATGGATTCATCGATGGCGCTACGGCCCTCGACGACGCTGCCGTCCACCGGCACCCCGTCTCCGGGCCGTACCCGCAGGCGGTCGCCGACATGAACGTCGGACAGGGGAATTTCCTCGTCATGACCCGAAGCGGTTAATCGCCGGGCGGTTTTGGGGGTGAGGTTCAACAATGCCCGAATGGCGCCGCCGGTGCGCTCGCGTGCCCGTAATTCCAGCACCTGCCCCAGCAGGACCAGGACGGTGATGACCGCCGCCGCCTCGTAATAAACAGCGACCACACCGCCCTCACCGCGGAAGTCGGCGGGGAAGATGCCGGGAAAAATGGTGGCGACCACACTGAATATATAGGCGGTCATCACCCCCAGGGCGATCAGCGAGAACATGTTGAGCTTACGCCGCAGGAACGACTGTCCGCCGCGCACCAACAGCGGCCATCCGGCCCACAGGACCACCGGCGTCGCCATCAGCGCCTGGCCCCAGGCAGCGATGGATGGCGAAACAAGCGCATGCAGGCCAAGGCCCGGAATATGCGCCCCCATTTCCCAGACAGCCAGCGGTAAGGCCAAAGCCAGACCGACCCAGAAGCGTCGGGTGAAATCGACCAGTTCGGGATTGGGGCCGCTTTCGACACTGGGCTGCTCCGGCTCCAGCGCCATTCCGCAGATCGGGCAATTGCCCGGACCGGCCTGCCGAATCTCGGGATGCATGGGGCAAGTGTGGATGACGTCCTCCAGCCCGGCCACGGGCGCCGAGGGCGCCGCCATATAGTGGGCAGGGTCGGCCGCGAACTTATCGCGGCAGTGGGCGCTGCAAAAATAAGTGGTATGGCCGCCCTGTTCGAGCCGATGTTTTGCGGTTGCGGGATCGACGGTCATGCCGCAAACCGGATCAACGGCGGTGGATGGCCTGTTCTTCTGGACGTGGCCGTGGTGGTGGCAGTGATCATGCGATCCGGTCATGGCGACCTCCTTGATCAACGGATGGCCAGCGGCCACGAGAACGAACGTTCGGGAACCGGGCCGACATTGCGGAATTTCAGAATGAGCGTGGACGGCATCGGATCAAGGGGCTGGAACACCAGATTGCCTTTGCGGTGGTGACCGCCTGCCGGGTCGCCGTTCCATGCCGTCGGCTTGTGTTCGCGTCCGTCGGGACCGATCAGGGCGGCGACAGCTGTGACATCGTGATCGAGAGCGACGGAATGGGTGTCGAACACCACGTCGAAGATCCAGCCGTCCGCCTTCAGCGCGAGCGGCGCCACCTTGACCGTCACCTGTCCCTGCCGGTCGGTCTGCGCCTGGAATTCCTCGGCCCTGGCGGCCGGAGGTGAGGCGATGATGGCCAAGCCCACCAGTGCCGCAACGACCGACGCGCGAGAAAGGGACATCACCCGGCGGCCGATATAGACAATTCCAGCCAAGTTGGCGGCCAGCCCGAACCAGAACAACTCGACCTGATATTCGCCGACGAAAGCCACCAGCCCGGTGGCGCCGAGCGCCGGCAGCAGGGTGACGAGATAATGGGTGCAGCACGACAACATCGCCAATCCCGATGTGGTGCCGGTGGCGGCCACCACCTTGCCTGATGCGGCATGGAGGGTGCGGTGAAGGTGGGTGAACAGGCCCGCCTGCACCCCGAAACCGGTGGCCAGGGCGACGATGTAGGGCCAGAACTCGCGGAACTGGTCAAGGGTGAACGACCACCCCGAAAGCGCCGTCAACAGGCCGAAATAGACGAGCAGAAGCGCGGACGCCCCCAGCAAACCGACGCCGAACGCCGGTCCCTTGGAGGTGGACGCCATGACTTGGGACGACACATGGTCATGGGCATGAAGGTGGCAGGCGGTCATCGGAACCTCCCCGAAAATCAATGGTGGGCGTGCGTCGCCGATCCATCATCGCCGAAATGCGGGATGAAGGCGGGAACGTGGGCGGCGTAATCAGGATAACGGACCGGGAAGTGCCGGGCGGCTTCGTGTTCCTCGGCATGGGCAAGGCGAACATACATCACCGCCAAAATCGGGAACATCAGAGCCGTCAGCAGGGTCGGCCATTGCAGCAGGAAGCCCAAAAGGACGGCGATGAAGCCGACATATTGGGGGTGACGGACGACGGCATAGGGGCCGGAGGTCGCCAGTTCTCCCCGGACCTGGGCGGCATGCAGCACATGCCATGCCCGGGCGACGATGATGAACCCGGTGGCGATCAGCAGATTGCTGAGGATGTGGAGCATGCTGACATGGGGATCACCCGACTGGCTGAACAGCGTCGACCACAGATGCCCGGCCTCGTGACTGAACGGGTCGAGCGCCGGATAGCGGTCGCCCAGCCAGCCCGACAGCAGGTAGATGGTCAAGGGGAAACCGTACATCTCGGTGAACAGCGCCAGCACGAAGGCGGAGAAGGCCCCCAGCGAGCGCCAATCGCGTTTTGTTTGCGGCTTGGTGAAGCTGAAGGCGAAGGCGATGAACAGGGCCGAATTGACGATGACCAGCAGCCACAGGCCATAGGCGGGAACGGTGTCGGTCATGACCGTCACTCCTTCTTCGTCGGCGCATGGTCATGTCCGCCGTGCCCATGACCGCCATGCATGAACAGATGCATCAGCGGGCACAGCAGCAGCACCAGAAGCGGCAGATAACCCGCAAGGTGCGCCCAGTGTTCGGCAGCCAGCAGCGTGGCGGCAAGGCCAAGGAAAACCAGCAGCACGATGCCGGTGCGGGAACGCCAGAACGGGGATTCGTGGTGAGTGTGGGTGGTCATGGCGGCCTCCTGTTGTCATAGGGGTATTTCACCACCGCCCTGTAACCCGCCGATGACCGACAAGGTAAAGAAGTGTAAACGGCGGAATTGAAGCGGTCGGGGGATGCCCCCGACCGCTTCATATCGGCGCCGCTTCGGATAAGGGGCTTACTTCCCAAGGTTCGGGGCGCTGGCGCCTTCCGGCCGGATATCGGGGGCGGCGGGGCCGGCCTTGCTGCCGTAAACCGGATGAGCCGGGGAATCGTGGTGCTCGGACGGGCCGTCGCTGTGCAGCGTTTCACGGGGCTTTTCCTGCGGGGCATGGCCGGTGGCCATTTCGGGCATCCCCAGATGCGCCCGCACGATGTTCAGATAATGCTCGGATTCCGGGTCACCCTTCGCACATTTGTCCTTGGCGATGCGGAAACTGTCGGTGACCGACTTGTATCCGTCGCTGTCGGAACGGTCCATGCCCATCGGGTACATCTTGTCCCATTTGGCCTGAACGTCCTTGACCGAGGCGCCGCAGGTGGTCGCCGCCGCCTGAGCCAGGGAAACGCTGCCCATCAGCACCGCCAGGGCGGGAACGGCGACAAAAGCAATCCTCTTCAGCATCGTATTCTCCGTTTTCACATAACCGCCATATCTGCGGCAAAACGGACAATGCCATGTGAATGTAAATCGCGTGCGACAGTGATTGTAAAATAATGAATCCATTCTGCGGCAAATAATTAACAATAAACAAAGCCAATGTGTAAAATGTAAACAAGCATTTCCTCAATTGGCGCACTCACATCGTCCTATTTTGTATTTTTTCTACTATCGTGTTGTCGCCTTATGCTGTCCGGCCAGCGGCTCTTGATGAATGCGAGCGTTGCCCAGATTTGCTGATCCGAGAGCACCCCTTGGAATGCGGGCATGTCGCTTTCGTAGCCGGGCGGGGCATAGGCGGCGATCCCGTTCTTGATGATTCCGAACAGATCCTGATCGGCATGATGCCAAGTATGCCCCTGGGCGTCGTGCGGCGGGGCCGGCAGGCGGCCATCCGGCTTTCTGGTTTGCCAGTCGGGCTGTCCCTCCAGCTTGGCGCCGTGGCAGGATGCGCACTGGACGGCATAGATATCCCGCCCAAGCGCGACCTGTTTGGGATCGTCAGGGTCGGCGCGACCGGCGCCGAAGTCGGTCAACCACAGTGCGGATGCGCCGCCGGCGGCCAGAGCAAGGGCGGTCGCCGCGAAAAATGCCGCTTTGCGTCGCCCCATTCACTTCTCGCCCGGCGGACGGTTGCAGCAGGGCGAAACCGGCGCGCTGACGTTGGAGGCGATATTGTCGTCGGTGAATTTGATCCATCCCCGGCGCAACGAGTTGAACAACCCGCCGGCTGGGGTGGCGCCGGCCTTGGCCGCGATGGTCTCGATGTCGTCCAGGCGAAGATGGCGCAGATCATAGGTCACCGTGAGGTGCCCACCCTTATCCGCGCGGACGTCGGCAATGCCGGGTTCGGCTTCAAGGGCGGCGACCACCGGGCCGATGTCTTGGGCGGACAGGGAAAGTGTGTGGCTCACCACGAGCGGATCGGAGGTCATGACAAGGGTTCCTTCCTTCCGTTTCGGTCGTGGACGGAAGCGCGTCTTCCGTCTGCCCTCAATTCAACACCCGGCAGGTAACAGAACGACGACCGGGAGTGTAAAGAAGTGTAAACGGAACTAAATGAACCGCTGGTGGAGTTCGGCCCCCATCTGCCGCCGGGCACAATCCTCGTCGGCGATGCAGCATTCGGCATAAAGCGCGTCGGCGATCTCGAAAAAACGGTCAAGGACGACCGGATCGAAATGCCGCCCGCGCCCCTCCGCCAGGATCGCCTTGGCCTCATCCAGAGAAAGCGGTTCCTTGTAGGGGCGCTTCGAGGTCAGGGCGTCGAACACATCGACGACGGCGAAGATGCGTGCGGCCAGGGGGATGGCGTCTCCGGCCAGCCCTTGAGGATATCCGCTGCCGTCGAACCGTTCATGATGCCCGGCGATCACTGCGGCAGCCGGTTCCAACCAACGCGATCTTCCGACAATTTTCAGTCCGCGCGTCACATGGGTCTTCATGACGGCGAATTCGTCATCGGTCAGCTTGGCCGGTTTCAGAAGAATGGCATCCGAGATGCCGATCTTGCCTACATCGTGCAGGAAAGCGCCCCGGATGAGGTGACGGATGGCCTTGTCGTCCAGCCCCATATGCTGGGCGAGACGGACGGCATAGACCGTAACCCGGTAATTGTGGGCATCGGTGTCGCTGTCCCTTTGGGCGATGGCGTTGCCCAGGGTCAGCAGGGCGTCGAGATTGGCATCGACTGCATCGCGGGCATGGCGGATCACCCGACGTTCCAGTCCCAGCATCACCGGAACCAGAACGGCCAGGGCCAGGATCGCGCTCAGCGCCACACCCGCCACCGACCACGCCACCTGACGGTTCAAGGTGGTGTGGACCGCATCGTCGATCTGGTAGATGCCGAGGAAACGCTGCTGACTGTCGTCGATGGCGACGGACACGAAGATGAACAGGCGTCCGCCGTCCCGAAAGGTGAGGTGGCGGTCACCATCGACCGTCTGGTCGATCAGGTCCCGGACCCGACCGCGCAGGGTGTCGCCGACCTCATCTTGCCATCGTTCCTGGATCGTGTCGCCTTGGGCGGAAATCACCCGGGCGAACACGAACCCGCCGAGATCGACCTCGCCCCGGTTCATGCGCCCCGCCATTCGATCCATGACATGGGTCAGTCGCGTCGCCTGCTCGACCGCCATCCGATGCACCAGGGAATCGAGAACATCGACGGCGAAGACATAGGAAACGACACCGGCTGCAAGTGCCAACAGCGTCCCGAATGCCGCCAAACGGATCAGGATTTGCCGACGGATTCCGGGCAGCACCGCAGCCAAGGAATTCACCCGTTCCGAATGTGGTCGATGAACGCGTTGGCGTTGGCGGCAAGCAGGCGCGCCTGCTCGGCGACATCGATCGAAGCGTGGTGAACGGAAATCGACGCCTCCCCGGTCTCGGACGCCGCCTTGCCGATCGACGCGACGTTGTCCGTGATGGCCCCGGACCCGCTGGAAACTTCATCGACATCGCCGGAAATACCCTGCATGGCGGCGATCTGTTCCTTGACCGACGCATCGATGGTTCCGGCGATGCCCGAGACTTCGCCGACGATGTCGCGAATGCCCGAAATAGCCGTCACCGCGTTTTGAGTGGCCGACTGGATTTCTCCGACCTGGGCGGAAATCTCTTCGGTCGCCTTGGCGGTCTGGTTGGCCAGATGTTTCACTTCGCCCGCGACGACGGCGAATCCTTTTCCGGCCTCTCCGGCCCGGGCCGCTTCGATGGTGGCATTCAGCGCCAGAAGGTTGGTCCGCGAGGCGATGTCGTTGATCAGGCTGATGATTTCACCGATACGCCCGGCGGCCTCGGCAAGGCCGCGCACCATGGTGTCGGTGCGCCCGGTTTCGGCGACGGCCCGTTCCACGATTTCGCCGGAATGCCGCATCTTGACGCCGATCTCGGCGATCGACTCGGTCAAGGCGCGGGCCGTGGACGCCACGCCGCGCACCAGATCCAAATTCGCCGTCGCCCGCGAGGTCGTGGATTCGGCCTGACCAACCGTTTGCTCGGCGGTTCTACGCAGGGTGCCGGCGGTTTCGTTCATTTTGGCCGCCGAGGCCGCGACGCGGGCCAAGGCCGAGGAAAAACCCTGCTCAAATTCACCTGCCAAGGCCAGCATGGCGGTCCGACGTTCCTCGGCGGTGCGGCGGCGGGCCTCCTCCTGTTCGGCCTGAAGGGCGGCGATGCGCCGGGCATTGTCGCGGAAAATCTCCACCGCCGCCGCCATCTCGCCGATTTCGTCGCCGCGCCCGCGCCCGGGAACCTGGACATCCAGCTCACCTTCGGCCAGCCGCCCCATGGTGACGGCCATGCGCGAAACGGGAGCCGCGACGGCGCGCCCGACCAGAACGCTCAACCCGACCACCAGAAGACCGATCACGGCGATGAAGATGGTCACCGCCCGTTCCTGGAGCGTGACGGCCTCGGCGACCTCGGCCGCCATCGCATCGTGTTCGGCCTGTGCCGCTTCGACCATGCCGTTGACCAAAGGCAGAATGTCGCGCGTTTCGATCTCGCGCAACTGGTCCGGCTGCCCCGCCAAACGCTTGAGATGGGCGGCGACGGAAGCCGCTTGCTCCGCGATGCCGCCGCTCCCATGTCCCTGATGACCGCCAGCGAACGTCATGGCGGCCGGCCGCAACCTTTCCGCCAAAGCCGCTGCCGCCTGGACCGCTTCGTCGAACTCCCGTTTCTTGTCCGGGGTGGGCGCCAGCAACAGGTCACGATGGGCCAGCCGCGCTTCGGTGATCTGGTGGCGTAAATCATAGGCCGCCGCCACACGGCGGTTGATGTCGTCGATCATCCGCCGATGACCGTTGGCGACATGGTTGCCGTAGCCATAGGCCGCACCGATGGCCACCAATCCGGCCAGGACGATAAGGGCAATGATTCCGACCTGCCAACGCAGATGCAGTCGCGACAGCATGGTTCCAATTCTTTCCGTGTTGACTTGGGCCGCCCTTCAATCGGGGCGGCCCACAGTCCTAAGCGTGACGGGGTTTCGTTTACTTGGCGGTCGGTGCCGGGGTCTGACCGAAGCAGGGCATGCCGCCGTTGCCCATCATGCCGCCGCCCATCATCATGCCGCCGAAGCCCATGCCGTAGCCGCCGATGGCGGTTTGGGCGATGGTCTTCTGCTTGTCGTCCAACACCTTGAACAGGGTGTCGCGGGCTTCCAGGACCGTCGTCATCTGCTCAAGGCGGCTTTCGTGCATTTTGCGCATGAAATCGACCTGATCCTTGGGAGCCATCTTCTGGACGGCGTCGAAATCGATGCTGTTGTGGGTGTCGGTCATCGACTGGACGTTGGCCTGGGCGGCGGCGACATAGGCGCCCCACGCCTTTTCCTGGGTGGGCGTGATCGCCAGCTTCTTCTTCAGCGCGTCGAACCAGCCCTGGTCGTAGGCGCCCATCATCCGGCCCCAACCTTGTCCCTGGCCGCCCATCATCATGCCCGGCCCCATGCCGTAACCCATTCCCTGGGCAACGGCATGAACCCCGTACAGGCCGACCACACCCAAGGCGGCAGCGGCGGCGATTGTCATGGCGATGCGTTTCATGGTGGTTCCCCTTTGATCCGGCGGCGGGCACCTGCCGCGCCGCGTGAATTTCAAGACGACCTTATATAATCACGGGCGTGTATCAGGGGTGTGTCCGTCAATGTAAAGAAATGTAAATATACGGATTACATCCGATGCTGTTCGTACAGGATGCCGTTGGCCGCCTGTATCTCACGGACATAGGCGATGATTTCCTCGATCTGCGCTTGCGTGACCTGCGGCTGCGGCGGCATGTCGCCGAAGTTCCAGTGGTGACGACGCACGCCGTCGCGGGCGGCCCGGAAAAAGGCCTCGTCGGCATGATGGCCGGGGTTGTAGATGCGGTGGAGCAACGGCGGCCCCTTTTCGCTGCCGGTCCCGTTGACGCCGTGACACTGGGCGCAATTGGCGTCAAAGGCACGCTTTCCAGCCGCAGCGACCCGCGATAATTCGGGCAGACGCAGTTGCGGGGCCGCCTCCTGCGGCCCCGAGGAAGAGCTGAACATGTTCGAGACCAACAGACCCGCGCCTCCGACAAGAATTCCGATCACCAACAGCTTCGGCAGATGGGCCAGTGCTCCCTTCATCTCACCCTCCCTCAGTGCTTCATATGGCCGGAATGGTCCATCGGCATGGCCCCCTGATCCGCAGGCTTTACTGCGGTTCCGGCGAAACCGTTTGCCGCCTGCATGGCGCGGATATAGGCCAGCACGTCTTTTTCCTGGCCGGGCTTCAGACCTTCGGGCTTGGGCATGTCGCCGAATTTCCACATATGGCTTTTGGCGCCCGAGGTCGCGGCAGCCAGGATGACGTCGTCGCCGTGCCCGGACCCCAATTGGTAGAAGGCGTGCAGCAGCGGTGGCGCGGCGTCGGAGCCGCGCAAGGCAGTGCCGTGGCAGGCGGCGCACACCTGTTCGAATGCCGCCTTGCCGGCGCCGGCCCGGGCGGACAGCGGCGGCGTCACCACTGCGTCCTGGGAAAAGCGGGCGGAGACCGCCTTGCCGTTCACGGACAGCGACAGGATGGTCGCTACCTTGTCGGCCGGGGTGACGCTCGTATCGCCGGTCAGCATCACGCCGTCCGCCTTCAGCGGCACGTCCTGCTTCTTGCCGTTGACCAGCAGCGTCGCCTTGCCCGCGGCCGTCACCGGCTTGTCGCCGTGGTCGCGCACCCAGGCGCGGATGCCGCCGTCGCGCACCGCGAACTCGATACGCCAGCCGTCGGCGGTCTCGGTGATCTGGCCGCCGTAATTGGCGGTCAGCACGCCGTCGGCGGCGGCGGGAAGCGAAGTGCCGAGGATGGCGGCAGCCACGGCGATAGCCGCAAGAGTCTTCATAGATTTGGTCTCCTTGTTAAAGCAGGTCATGCCATCGCCTCCTGGAGGCGGGCATCGGCGGCCACCCGTTCCACCGAGGAACGGGCCACCAGCAGAAACACGACCGGGGTGACGATGGTGTCGAGGATGGTCGAGGACATCAGACCGCCGAAGATCACCACGGCAACGGGATGCAGGATCTCCTTGCCCGGCTCGCCGCCGGCCAGAACCAGCGGCACCAGGGCCAGCGCCGCCACCAAGGCGGTCATCAGCACCGGCGTCAAACGCTCCAGCGAGCCGCGTATCACCATCTGCGGGCCGAAGACCTCGCCTTCATGCTCGACCAGATGCAGATAGTGCGAGACCTTCATGATGCCGTTGCGGGCCGCGATGCCGGTCAGGGTGATGAAACCCACCAAACTGGCGACGCTCATGGTCTGGTCGGTCAGCCAGATGGCGGCGACGCTGCCGACCAGGGCCATGGGGATGTTGCCCATGATGATCGCCGCCAGCTTGGCCGACTTGAAGTGGCTGTACAGCACCACGAAGATGCCGGCCAGCGACACCACCGCCAGCATGGCGATCAGGCGGCTGGCCTCCTGCTGGCTCTTGAACTGGCCTTCATAGGTGACGTAATAGCCTTGGGGCATCGCCATCTCGCCCAGGGTCTTCTGGACATCGGCGATGATGGCGGCCATGTCGCGGCCTTGGCTGTTGGCCAGCACCACGATGCGGCGCTGCATGTTGTCGCGGTTGATGATGTTGGGGCCGGTGGTCTCAACCACCTCGGCCAGCAGCGACAGCGGCACCTTGCCCGCAGGCGTATCCACCAGGATCTGACGGAAATCGGCGGTGTGAGAGCGCCAATCCTCGGCCAGACGCAGCACCACGTTGAAGGTACGCTGGCCGTCGCGGACCTGGCTGACGGTCTTGCCGTTCAGCGCCGCTTCCAGGGTTTCGGTCAACTGATCCAGCGTCAGGCCGTATTTGCGGGCCTCGGCACGGTCGAGACGAAGCTGCAATTGCGGGATCAGCACCTGCTTTTCCACCTGAAGGTCGGCGATGCCAGCCACCTGGGCCATGCGGCTGCGGGCTTCCTCAGCCAAATTGCGCAAGGTGTCGAGGTCGTCGCCGAAAATCTTGATGGCGATCTCGGCCCGCACCCCCGACAGCAGGTGGTCCAGACGATGCGAAATGGGCTGGCCGATATTGGTGACGATGCCGGGAATGCGGGCAAGCTGAGAGCGCAGATCACCCAGGATTTCCTCGCGGCCCCGTTCCGACGGTTTCAAGTCCACGTCGATTTCGGTGTAGTGGACGCCCTCGGCGTGCTCGTCCAACTCGGCGCGACCGGTGCGCCGTCCGGTGGAGA
>MKVK01000022.1 GCA_001898825.1 Magnetospirillum sp. 64-120 | reverse complement strand
CATCATCAATCAGGTGACCAAGCCCCGCCACGGTTCCATGCCCGCTTGGGGTGAGCGTCTGGATGCCGCCACCATCAAGATGCTGACCGTCTACGTCCACTCGTTGGGTGGCGGTAAGTAAAAGACGGTGGGGTAACCCGCTTTTGGATGGGGGCGCTTTCCGCAAGGGGGGCGCCCCTTTTCTTTGTCCGCTTGCGGCATTCCTGCTTCAGGCGAAGATGAACTTTTGTTCGGAATTCCAGGCAAGGATTGTCAGTGCGGCTGGCTTGCCCCATAGTCTGCGCCGGCTGGCGGCGCGGGTCATGCGTGACAGGACCAGCCGTCATGCGTTATTGACGCCTCGGACGGGTCCGATGACCGTTACATTCGACCGTCCTTTGTTGCGAAGAGAGTAGCCAGGCGATGAATCAAGACGTCCAAGCGCCCAAGTCCGGCGGCGGCAGCATGTATGCCGAAACCATCACCATCCATCCCCGCCACGTCAAAAAGGGCATTTTCCGCTCGTTGAAATGGTGGCTGATGTGGGGCTTGCTGGCCTTTTTCCATATCGCCCCGTTCCTGCGCTGGGATCGTGGTCCGGATGCCCCCAGCCAGGCGATTTTGGCCGACATCGACGGCCGTCGCGGCTATTTCTTCTTCATCGAGATCTGGCCCCAGGAAGTCTATTACCTGACCGGCCTGTTGCTGTTCGCCGCCATCACCTTGTTCTTCATGTCGGCCCTGGCCGGCCGCGTGTGGTGCGGTTTCCTGTGCTGGCAGACGGTCTACACCGATCTGTTCGTCCAGGTGGAACGCCTGGTGGTGGGCGACCGCTCCAAGCGCATGAACTTCGACAAGGCCAAGTGGAGCGGCGAAAAGCTGGTCAAGAAGGCCATCGTGCACGCGGCATGGCTGGCCATTTCGGCCGCCTGCGGCATCGCGTTCACGCTGTATTTCGGCGACGCCTTCCAGATGCTGCATGACATCTTCACCCTGAACGCCAGCCTGTCGGTCTATGCCTTCATCGCCATCATCGGCGGCTTTTGCTATTTGCTGGCCGGTTTCGCCCGCGAACAGGTGTGCCTGTACATGTGCCCCTATTCGCGCTTCCAGTCGGCCATGTTCGACGAACATTCGCTGATCATTTCCTATGAAGCCTGGCGTGGCGAGCCCCGCGCCCCGGCGCGCAAGGGTCAGACCTTCGAAGGGCGCGGCCATTGCATCGACTGCAAGATGTGCGTCCAGGTTTGCCCCACCGGCATCGACATCCGCGAAGGCCTGCAGATGGCCTGTATCGGCTGCGGCCTGTGTGTGGACGCCTGTAATTCCATGATGGACCGAGTCGGTCTGCCGCGCGGCCTGATCTCGTACGATTCCATCACCAACGTGAATTCCCGCGCCTCGGGCGGTCCCGGCAAGCAGACCCGGCTGGTGCGCATGCGCACCATTCTTTACACCTTGCTGTTGCTGGTGATCGGTTCCGGCATCGTGCTGTCGCTGGGCACCCGGCGCACCACCGAGGTCAACATCCTGCACGAACGCACGCCCATGTTCGTGGCCATGTCGGACGGGAGCATCCGTAACGGCTACACCTACAAGATTCTGAACATGGTGCGTGCCGAGCGCGTCTATAATCTGAAGCTTCAGGGAATCCAGGGTGCCACCATGGAAGTGGTGGGCGGTGAAAAGGATGTCACCGAGATGGATTTGACGGTGCCTGGCGACCAGGTCACCACGCTGCGTCTTTACGTCAACGCCCCCGAGGACAACGTGACCGACAAAAAGACCGACATCACCTTCATCCTGACCGAGAAGGGCGGCAACAGCGAAGTGCGGAGTCATTCGTTGTTCGCCGGTCCGGGACGGTGAGCGCCATGGCCAAGACCCGTCAGCCGGGGTGGTGGTACCCCTATATCTTCGTTGGCGCCTTCGGCGTGGTCCTGGCGGTGAACGGTGCGCTGGCTTATTTCGCCACCAGCACCTTCACTGGCATCTCGACCACCGACGCCTATGAAAAGGGGCGTCTTTACAACCAGAACCTGGCCCTGGCCAAGGCCCAGGCGGAAATGGGCTGGACGGTCGACACCAAGATCGAACCGCTGCGTTCCGCCGACCAGCCCAAGGCCGACATCCACATCACCTATCGTGACCGTAACGGCCAGCCGGTGGACAACCTGACGGTCCGTGCCGCCATGGTGCGGCCCACCGCGGCGGGTTACGACCACGAAGTGGCGTTGCCCAGCCTGGGCGGTGGCGTCTATGGCGGCACCATCGCCTTGCCTTTGGCCGGGGTGTGGGACATGGACGTGGCCGCCGTCGGTGATGGTGGTGTCGCCTATCAGCACGCCCAGCGCTTCGTCATTCCGTGATCGCACGCCAGTGTCGTCATTGCGGCCAGGAAATCCCCGTCGGTCTTGACGGGGATTTCTGCTGCCGGGGCTGTGAAGGCGCCTTCGCCCTGTTGGAAGACATGGGGCTGGGACGCTATTACCAGCGCCGCTGCGTCGACCCCGCCGTGCGGCCGTTGCGCCCCGAGGAAGGGGCGGGCGCCCATCATGATTACGCCGCCCACATCATTGACGAAGACGACGGTCTGGCCAGCCTGAACCTGATGGTGGAAGGCATCCATTGCGCCGCCTGCATCTGGCTGATCGAGGCGCTGTTGTCGCGTCAGCCGGCGGTGGTGTGGGCGCGGGTCAACATGACCACCAGACGTCTGGTCCTGCGCTGGAAAAAGGACCAGGCCGACCCGGCGGGGATTCTGGCCCCGGTCCTGGCGGTGGGCTATCGGCTGGTGCCCTATGACCCGACCAAGCTGGGCCGGGAAACCGAACGCCATGAAAAGCAATTGCTGCGCGCCATGGCGGTGGCCGGCTTCGCCGCCGGCAACGTCATGCTGCTGTCGGTGTCGGTGTGGGCCGGGCATTTTTCGGGCATGGGGTTCTATACCCGCGAACTGATGCACTGGATCAGCGCCCTGATCGTGCTGCCGGCGGTGCTTTACTGCATCCGCCCCTTTTTGTATTCGGCCCTGACGGCGCTGTCCAACCGCCGCACCAACATGGACGTGCCCATTACCCTGGGCGTCCTGCTGGCGTCGGGGATGTCGCTGGCGGAAACCATCCGCGGCGGCGAACACGCCTATTTCGATTCGGCCATCACGTTGCTGTTCTTCCTGCTGATCGGCCGTTATCTGGACAGCCGGGCGCGCGGCAAGGCGCGCAGCGCCGCTGAACATTTGCTGACGCTGGACGCGGTGGCGGTCACCGTGCTGGAAGACGACGGCACCCAGCGACTGATTCCGCCCACCCAGGTGAAGGTCGGCCAAACCGTGCTGGTGGCGGCGGGCGAGCGTATCGGCATCGACGGGGTGATCCGCTCCGGCGTCTCGGACGTGGACACCAGCCTGATCACCGGCGAGACGGTACCCATGGCGGTCAATCCCGGCGCCCAGGTCTTCGCCGGCACCATCAACCTGTCGGCGCCCTTGCGGCTGACCGTCTCGGCGGTGGGCGAGCGCACGCTGCTGGCGGAAATCGTCCGCATGATGGAAGTGGCCGAACAGGGCCGCGCCAGATATGTCGCCCTGGCCGACCGGGTGTCGCGGTGGTACGCGCCGGTGGTGCACGTGGCGGCGTTGTCCACCTTCCTGGGCTGGGTGCTGCTGGGCGGCATTCCCTGGCAGGTGGCGTTGCTGCATGCGGTGGCGGTGCTGATCATCACCTGTCCCTGCGCTTTGGCATTGGCGGTGCCGGTGGTCCAGGTGATCGCCAGCGGCCGTCTGCTGCGTCAGGGCATCTTGTTGAAAAGCGCCACGGCGCTGGAACGGGTGGCCGACATCGACGTGGTGGTGTTCGACAAGACCGGCACCCTGACCGTGGGCAAGCCGGAATTGCTGGAAGATGGGACGTGGGGGGAAGAGGACTTGCTTCAGGCGGTGCGTCTGGCCGCCGCGTCGCACCATCCCCTGGCCCGCGCCCTGGCGGCGGCCCGTCCGGGAATCGCCGCCGACCCGCAGGCCATCGAGGAACCCGGCCGCGGCATGGTGGCGGGCGACTGGCGCCTGGGCAGCCGCACCCATGTGGGTGTCACCCGGGAAGACGGCGCCGAAGGCCCCGAGCTGTGGCTGGCCGGCCCCGACCGGCCGCCGGTTCGCTTCGCCTTCGCCGACCGGCCGCGCTCGGATGCGGCCGAGGTGGTGGCGCGGCTGCGGCGCTGGGGGCTGGCGGTGGAATTGCTGTCCGGCGACCGGGTGGCGACGGTACGGCGTTTGGCCGGCGATCTGGACATCGCCCAGTGGCGGGCCGGCTGCACGCCGGCGCAAAAGGTGGCGCGGCTGGAAGAGTTGAAGGCCCAGGGCAAGCGGGTGATGATGGTCGGCGACGGGTTGAACGACGCCCCGGCGCTGTCCGCCGCCCATGTGTCCATGTCGCCGTCCACCGCCGTCGATGTCAGCCAGACCGCCGCTGACGTGGTGTTCCAGGGCGAACGCCTGTCGCCGGTGATGGAAGTGCTGGAAGTGGCGCGCCGGTCGCGGACTTTGGTCCAGCAGAATTTCGTCCTGGCCCTGGGCTATAATTTCTTTACCGTGCCCCTGGCGGTGGCCGGGCACGTGACCCCATTGATCGCGGCGATTGCCATGTCTACCTCGTCACTGGTAGTAATTGGCAACGCCCTGCGGCTGACGCGCGGGAGAAAAGCTTGACCAACCTGCTGATGCTTATTCCGGTGGCCCTGGTTTTGGGGGGGATCGGACTGGTGGCTTTCCTGTGGGCCCTGAAGTCGGGGCAGTTCGACGACCTGGATGGGGCTGCGCACCGCATCTTGTTCGAAGACGACGACCTTCCCCCGGCGCCGGCCCCCAAGGCCGAGCCGCCGGCTCAAGACAAGACGGTCTGACCGCCATGCCGCCCCTGGACTACGACGATCACAAGGTTGCCCGCGACGCCGATGCCGGTGCGCCGCCTTGCCGCAATTGCGACGTGGTCCGCGAAATCGCCTTTTGCGCCGAACTGAACCATGACGAGATCAAGCGTCTGGCCACCGTGCGCTGCCATGCCCATCTGCCGGCGAACTTCACCGTCTTCCGCGAAGGCGACCCGGCCGACCACGTCTATTCCATCGCCACCGGGGCGGTGAAGCTTTACAAGCTTTTGTCCGACGGGCGACGCCAGATCATCGGCTTTTTGTTCTCGGGCGAGATGTTCGGCCTGGGATTGGACACCGGCTATGCCTATACCGCCGAAACGGTGACCCAGTCGCAATTGTGCCGCTTCACCCACCGCAAGCTGGATTCCCTGCTGGGCGACATCCCCAAGCTGGAACGCAAGATGTTTTCCATGACCGTCAAGGATCTGGTGGCGGCTCAGGAACAGATGCTGCTGCTGGGGCGCAAGACAGCGCGGGAAAAGGTCGCCACCTTCCTGCTGAAGCTGTCGAGCCGGGCCGAGCTTCAGGGGCTGCCCGCCAGCCCGGTGGCCTTGCCCATGAGCCGTGCCGACATCGCCGATTATCTGGGGCTGACCATCGAGACGGTCAGCCGCACCTTCACCCAGCTGAAACGTGAAGGCATCATCGGCTTGCCGGCCTCGGGCCATGTGGTGCTGACCGACGCGGCGGCGCTGCGTGAACTGGCCGAAGGCGTCGCCGCCAACTGAATTTCCCATCCCGCGGTTTATTATCGTTTGACTTCACAGGGCGGGGATGGAACACCAACCCCTTCGTAGTTGGAGGAAACCTTGAGCGCCGAAGTCAATGCCAAGCGCGTCACCACCCGCGATATCCGTGCCCGCAAGGGTGCCGAGCCGGTGGTGGTGCTGACCGCCTATACCGCCCCCATGGCCAAGATTCTGGACCCCCACGTGGACATCCTGCTGGTGGGTGATTCGCTGGGCATGGTGGTTTACGGCATGGAAACCACTTTGGCCGTCACCTTGGACATGATGATCAATCATGGCTGCGCGGTGATGCGTGGGTCGCGCCAGGCCATGGTGGTGGTGGACCTGCCCTTCGCCAGCTATCAGGAAAGCAAGGAACAGGCGTTCCGCAACGCGGCCAGGGTGATGGCGGAAACCGGCTGCGGCGCGGTCAAGTTGGAAGGGGGACGCGAAATGGCCGACACCATTCGCTTCCTGGTCGATCGCGGCATTCCGGTGATGGCCCATATCGGCCTGAAGCCTCAGGCGGTGCATGCCGCCGGCGGGTTCCGCGCCCAAGGTCGGCTTGACGCGGAAGCGGCGCAGATCAGGGACGACGCCTTGGCGGTGGATCAGGCCGGGGCCTTTTCCGTGGTCGTGGAAGGCACAGTCGAGCCGGTGGCCCGGGCGCTGTCGGCCGAGATTTCCATTCCCACCATCGGCATCGGCGCCTCGCCGGCCTGTGACGGCCAGGTTCTGGTCATCGACGACGTCTTGGGGGTGTTTTCCGATTTCACCCCGAAATTCGTCAAGCGCTATGCCGATCTGTCCGCCCCCATTTCCCAGGCGGCGGCGACCTATGCCGCCGAGGTCAAGTCCCGTGCCTTTCCGGGTCCCGAACATTGCTTCGGAATGCCCAAGGCGCCCAAATCCTAGAGGCTGTCATGTCCGAGTCCATCGACATCGTCCGCACCAAGGCCGAACTTCGTGCCCGGGTGCAATATTGGCGCGACCAGGGGCTGCACGTCGCCTTCGTCCCCACCATGGGCGCACTGCACGACGGTCACCTGACCTTGGTGCGCACCGGTCTGGAACTGGCGGATCGGGTGGTGGTGTCGGTGTTCGTCAATCCCACCCAATTCGGCCCCAACGAGGATTTCAGCCGTTATCCCCGGCAAGAGGCGCAAGACGCCGAGGCCTTGGCCGGAGCGGGGGCGCATTTGCTGTACGCCCCCACCGTCGATGAAATGTATCCCGACGGCTTCGCCACCACTGTTCATGTCTCCGGCGTCTCGGAAGGGCTGTGTGGCGACATCCGGCCCGGCCATTTCGACGGTGTCGCCACCGTGGTCAGCAAGCTGTTGCTGCAGGCGGGCGCCCACATGGCGCTGTTCGGCGAAAAGGATTGGCAGCAGTTGACGGTGATCCGCCGTCTGGTGCGCGATCTGGACATTCCGGTCGACGTGGTCGGCGTTCCCACCGTGCGCGAGTTCGACGGCCTGGCGCGGTCGTCGCGCAACGCCTATCTGTCGGCGGAAGAACGTCAGATCGCCCCGGTGTTGCATCAGGTGCTGTCCGACATGGCGGAAGCCCTGCGTCAGGGGGGCGAGGCCGCCGCCCTGTGCGCCGACGGTATCCGGCGCATCACCGAGGCTGGCTTCCTGTCGGTGGATTACCTTGAGGTTCGCGCCGCCGATTCCCTGGAGCCCTTGGCCCGTCTGGATCGCCCGGCCCGTATCTTGGTGGCCGCCCGCCTGTCCGGCGCCCGGCTGATCGACAATCTGGGGGTGGAGCCGCTGCATGCTTGAGCGTCTGTTCAAACTGCGTGAAAACCAGACCGACATCGGCACCGAAGTGTTGGCCGGCGCCACCACGTTCCTGACCATGGCCTATATCATCTTCGTCAACCCGGCCATGCTGGCCGATGCCGGCATGGACAAAGGCGCGGTTTTCGCCGCCACCTGCATCGCCGCCGCCATCGGATCGGCGGCGATGGGCCTTTACGCCAACTATCCCATCGCGCTTGCCCCCGGCATGGGGCTGAACGCCTATTTCACCTATGGGGTGGTGCTGGGCATGGGCCATCCCTGGCAGGTGGCGCTGGGCGCGGTGTTCGTTTCCGGCTGCATCTTCCTGGTGCTGGCGGTGACCCGCGTGCGCGAAGCCATCATCAACGCCATCCCCCATTCGTTGAAGCTGGCCATATCCGCCGGCATCGGCCTGTTCCTGGGGATCATCGCCATGAAGAACGCCGGCATCATCACCGGCCATCAGGCCACCTTGGTGACGCTGGGCAACGTCAAGCAGCCCCAGGTCCTGCTGGCTATCGGCGGCTTCATGGCCATGGTGGCGCTGGACGTGCGCAAGGTGCCGGGCGCCATCATGATCGCCATCCTGGGCACCACCGGCATCGGCATGGCCCTGGGGGTGACGCCGTGGGGCGGCATCATGTCCATGCCGCCGTCGCTGGCGCCCACCTTCCTGCAGATGGACGTGGCCGGCGCGGTCAACCTTGGCCTGGTCGCCATCGTCTTCGCCTTTTTGTTCGTCGACATGTTCGACAATGCCGGCACCCTGATCGGTCTGGCCCACCGTGCCGGCATGCTGGACAAGAATGGCCGTCTGCCGCGCATCGGCCGCGCCCTGGTGGCCGATTCGGTGGCCGCCATGGCATCGGGCGTGCTGGGGACGTCGACCACCACCAGCTATATCGAAAGCGCGGCGGGGATCAAGGCAGGGGGGCGTACGGGCCTGACCGCCGTGGTGGTCGCCGGTTTCTTCCTGCTGGCGCTGTTCCTGTCGCCGCTGGCCGGTTCCATCCCGGCTTACGCCACCGCTCCGGCGTTGTTGTTCGTCGCCTGTCTGATGGCCCGCGGTCTGGCCGACATCGCCTGGGACGACCTGACCGAGGCGGTGCCGGCGGTGGTCACCGCACTGGCCATGCCGCTGACTTTTTCCATCGCCCACGGCATCACCTTTGGCTTCATCACCTTCGTCGCCATCAAGGTGCTGGCCGGCAAATGGCGTGACGTCAGCCCGACGGTGGCGGTGCTGGCGGCGGCTTTTGTGCTGAAATACGCATTGTTGGGTTAAATCCCCGTTGACCTGCGGCTTGGGATGGATATGATCGCCATCCCAATCCACGGTGCCCTAGTGGCGGAATTGGTAGACGCAGTCGACTCAAAATCGACCGCCGAAAGGCTTGCTGGTTCGAGTCCGGCCTGGGGCACCACCTCTTTCTTCCCGAAAATTCCGTCTTAAGCCGGGCGCGTCATGCGCAGGCGTTTCGACTCGTCGATGGTGAAGTAATCGGCCGGGCCGCCGCCGCGCAGCAGCGGGCGGGACTTCAGCGTGTCGTAGACGCCGCCGACGATCAGGTCGTGGGCGATGTGGATCATCACCACTTCGCCCAGAACCAGCCAGGTGTCGATATCGGCGCCGTCGGCGGTTTGCAGGCGGATGAATTGGCTGAGGCGGCATTCGAAAGCCACCTTGGTGGCGGCGACGCGCGGCGGCTTGACCCGTTGCGACGCGGCGGCATCAAGTCCGGCCAGGGCGAACTCGTCCACATCCGGCGGCACGCTGGCGCAGGTGGCGTTCATGGCCGGGCCCAAATCCTCGGACACCAGGTTCCAGACGAATTCCCCGGTATCTTGGATGTTGCGGACGCTGTCCTTCCAGCCGGTGCTGGCGAAGCCCAGGATGGGCGGGCGGTAATTGAACAGGTTGAAGAAGGAATAGGGTGCCAGGTTGGCGACGCCGTCCGCCGACAGGGTCGAGATCCAGCCGATGGGGCGGGGCGCGACGATGGAATTCAGCGGGTCGTGGGCCAGGCGGTGACCGTCGGCGGGGGCGTAAGAATGAAAGCCGTCCATGTCATTCCCAATCAGCCAGGCCGTATCCGGCCAGGATTTCCGCCAGACGGCCGTTTGCCCGCAGCTTGCCGATGCCTTGGTCCAAAATGGCCGCCAGTTCCTTGCCGTTGGGGCGGGTGGCGGAAAAGGCGATGTGCAAGGTGCCGCCGGTCTGGCGTCCGGCATTGCGCACCCTGCCGCTCAGGCTGTGGTGGATGATGGCGTCGCGTAGCACCGCCTCGTCGTCGATGACCACGTCGACCTTGCCGTTCAGCAGGTGTCCCAGGTTGCTTTCCGCTGCCCGATTTCCGGCTTGCGGCTGCGTCTGGTCGGCATGGGCGGCCAGCCAGTCGTCGATGGCCGGGGAATAGCTGTAATCCTTGGCCGTGGCGATACGTTTGCCGGCCAGGGAATCCAGGCCGTTCAGCATGAAGCCGTCGCTGGCCTGGACAATGAAGGCGTTGGATTGACGCCCCAGGGGCACGGAATTGTGTGGCAGGTCGGGGGCTTCGCCGCGCAGGACGCCAACCACCCCGTCGATCAGGCCGGCGCGGATGTCGACTATGGAGGTGGCCCACGGGCGCATCTGGTAAATGGTCTTGATGCCGGCCAGGGCAAAGGCTTCCTGGGCGATGTCGATCATATAGCCGGACCGGCCGGTCGCCGGGTCGCAGGTATGCGGGCACCAGTAGTCAGCAGCCAGGATGACGCTTTCCGCGGCCTGCCCCGGTGTGGCGGTGCTGAACCACAACGCCAGGGCAAGCAGGCCGGGTTTCCAGCTTTTGGTGATCATGACGCGATCCGGGGCGACCTTAGGTCCTGGAACTTTCAACCTGACCGGCGCGCGCGTCAAGTCCAGGTCTAAGCTTGGAGGCGGGTCAGCGCGGGCCGCAGCGGTTCTTGCGCAGGCTTTCCGCTTCCAGTTCCTCGGCGCATTCGGTGCAATGGCGGGCGTGGGGGGTGACGCGCAGGCGTTCGGGTTCGATCAGCGATCCGCAGGCCTTGCACACCCCGCTGGATGCCGGGCCCGAGGTCCGCGCCAGCACCATCTGCAGGGCGACCTTGTTGAAAGCATCGATCCGTTCAGCGGCGCAATCGATATCGTCCATTCTTTTCCCCCTCCTTACGCAAAATGTTGTGGGGGCGCATTATCCCCCGGCGCCCCCACGGGTTGAAATGAAAGATTGGTTATGTTGCTTTTTTCATAGAACCGTCAACATTGAAGCAACCAAGGGATGACGCACGATGTCGGCTTCAACCAGATCGACCACGGCCACTTCCGACAGATTGCGCAGTCGGCCGGCGATGTCGGCCAATCCCGACATGCCGGGCAGCAGGTCGGTCTGGTCGGGGTCGCCGGTCAGCACCATGGTGGAATGCCAGCCCAGGCGGGTCAGCAGCATCTTGATCTGGCCATAGGTGCAGTTCTGGGCTTCGTCGATGACCACGAAGGCGTTGTTGAGGGTGCGACCGCGCATATAGGCGATGGGCGCCACCTCGATGGTGCCGTCGGCGATGCAGGCGCGCAGGCGCTTGCCGCCCATGCGGTCGGACAGGGCGTCGTAAAGCGGCCGCAGGTAAGGGGCCAGTTTGTCCTGCAGGTCACCGGGCAAGAAGCCCAGGGATTCGCCGGCCTCCACCGCCGGACGCGACAGGATGATGCGCGACACCTTGCCGGATTCGAAGGCTTCGACGGCGGCCGAGATGGCCAGGAAGGTCTTGCCGGTGCCGGCCGGGCCCAGGGCCACGGTCAGGTGGTGTTCGCCGATGGCCTCCATCAGGGTTTTCTGGCCTTCGCTTTGGGGCCTGACCTTGCGGACATAGGACTTGTCGCGCCCCGCCTCCTCTTCTTCCCCCAACGGGTGCCATTGGGACTGAGCCGGGTACAAGGGCACCACGGAATCGGACTTTTGCAGCGATGGGTGACGAGCGGGACGTTTGGCCATACTTACCCCCAGGATGTGATGGAAGCCGGGCACAAAAAAGGCCTTCCGAAACGGAAGGCCTGATCAACTTGGCGGCGATGCTGGGACAGCGCTGCGACCCGAATTCGGGGTGCTGCCACCAGGGAAGGACGTGCGTGAAGTGCGATCCAGGGCAAGGCGTCACAATCCGTCAAAGCCACCAATCACCCATGACGCTAGCAGATGCGGAATCTGACTGTCATCAATAAAAATCACAAAATGTTGTGTGTCATAGAAAAACAATACATGGGATTTGATTAAATTCTCTGCAGGTGCCAGTCCAATTTTTGATGCCGGTGGCGGTCCAGGCGGGGTTTGATCTGTCCTTGCGCCAAGTTGACGAAGCAGTAAAGGCGTTGTGACGATTGGGCGTCCAGCAGCTTCAGCCACAGTCCGGCCTCGGTTTCCAGCACGTCGCCCACCTGGGCGTCGCCGGCGCTGGCGGTGAAGGTCAGGCTGAAGCCTTCGGCGGGGGACAAGGGCTGGTCCGGGTCCAGGTAACAAAGGCCCATGGCGTCGCGCCGGGGCAGCGGTTCCAGGGCCACCAGGAAATGGTTGACGTGGTCCTTGCCCTGGCGTTCGGCCTTCAGGCACAGGGTGCGCACGCCGTCCAGTTCGGCGAAGACGAAACGGCCGGCTTCGATCCGCCAAGCGGGCAGGGTGTCCATCACTTCACCTTCACGTCCAGTTTTTCCAGGTTCTTGCGGGCCAGTTCGGCGGATTCCGCTTCGGGGGCCAGGTCGATGGCCTTCACCCAATCGGCCCGCGCTCCCTTGTCGTCACCGGCCAAGCGTTTCAGGATGCCGCTTTCCAAAAGCGCGTCGGGGAAGTCGGGGTCCAGCTTCAGCGCCTGGTTGATGTCGTCGGTGGCACCGGGGATGTTGTTCAGGTAACGAAAGGCGGTGCCGCGCAGCGTCAGCGCCTCGACCCGGTTGGGCTGGCTGCGCAGCAGCTTGGACAACACGTCCACCACCTCGCCGTAATGGTTGACCTGGGCCAGCAGCACCGCTTGGTCTAGCAGCAGGTCGGGGGCGTCGGGCGCCAGCACCAAGGCGCCGCGCACCGCCGAATCGGCCCGGGGGATGTTGCCGGCCATCAGCCAGGCTTGTCCGGCCTGGGCCAGCATCTCGGCGCGGGCGCTGTCCTCGCGCACGCTTTCATTGGCCAGGGTTTCCAGCCGGCTGGCGGCTTCCCCGTACTTGCCCAGGCCGATCAGCGCCACGGCGGCGCAATGGCGCGCCGCTTCGCCGCCGGCCAGGGATTGCCAGGCCAGCGCCTCTTCCCAGCCGGCTTCGGGGTTCTTTTTGGCCAGGGTCAGGCAGGCCTTGTATTCGTGGGCGCCGTCGATGGTCTGGGCGAAGGCGGCGGCGGGGACGAACAAAGCCAGGATAAGCGGGATCAGGCGTGGCATGATGACATCGTGCTATTGTGGTGACGCGACAGTGTGGCGTGACAGGCCGACATTGCAAGGATTCTTGATCAAGGGGCGACGATGGCGGGACGGCTTTTCATTTTCGGACTGGGCTTTTCCGCCCGCGTCGTCGCGCGCGCTGCCCTGGCCAAGGGGTGGCAGGTGGCGGGAACCACCCGCTCGGGCCAGGCCCAGGGATTGGATGATTTGACCGTCCATCCCTTCGATCGCGACCATCCTTTGCCCGCAGGTGCCCTGGACGGCGTCACCCATGTGCTGTCCTCGGTGCCGCCCGACGCCGACGGCGATCCGGTGCTGGCCCTGGCGGGGGACCAGTTGCGGCAGCTTGATCCGCCATGGATCGGTTATCTGTCCACCACCGGGGTCTATGGCGACCGTGACGGCGCCTGGGTGGACGAAACCAGCGAACTGGTTCCCGATCTGGACCGCTCTCGTCGCCGGGTCGCCGCCGAACGGGCTTGGCTGGGCAGCGGCTTGGCGGTCCATGTCTTCCGGCTGGCCGGGATTTACGGGCCGGGCCGTTCGGCCATCGACACCGTGCGGCAAGGCAAGGCCCGGCGCATCGTCAAGCCGGGGCAGGTGTTCAGCCGCATCCACGTGGACGACATCGCCCAGGTGGTGTTGGCCTCCATGCGGCGGCCGCAACCGGGCCGGGTCTACAATGTCTGCGACGACGACTGCGCCCCACCCCAGGACGTCATCGCCCATGCCTGCGCCCTGCTGGGGGTGGACGCACCGGCGGAAATGGATTGGGAACAGGCCAAGGAGACATTGTCGCCCATGGCGCTGAGCTTCTATGCCGACAACAAAAGGGTCCGCAACGACCGCATCAAGGACGAATTGGGCGTCGTGTTGCGTTATCCCAGCTATCGCGAGGGATTGGCCGCCATCCTGGCGCAAGACGGCGGATCAGGCTCCTAGGCCTTGGTGCCGAAGCCCACCGGGGGCACCGCGGTGGTGGGGCCGCCGGCGCGGGTGACCGAATAGATGCCGCGCTGATCGGGAACCGGCTTGAAGCGGTCGGAAATGCCCAGAACGGTCTCGGCGCCGCCCAGATAGAGCAAACCGTCATCGGGCATGATCTTCGAGATGTTTTCCAGCACCCGGGACTTGGTGGGCTGGTCGAAATAGATCAAGACGTTGCGGCAGAACACCACGTCGAACTGGCCCAGCGTCTTCAGGTCGTGCAGCAGGTTGTATTCACGGAACTGCACCATGGCGCGGATCGCCGAATCGATCTGCCACATCTCGTTGGTCTTCTTGAAATACTTGACCAGATACTGGATGGGCAGGCCGCGCTGCACTTCGAATTGCGAATAAAGGCCGGCCTTGGCCTTTTCCAGCATTTCGGTGGAAATGTCGGTGCCGACGATCTCGATCTTCCAGCCGGCCAGCTTGGCGCCTTCTTCCTTCAGGATCATCGCCAGGGAATAGGCTTCCTGGCCCGACGACGACGCCGCCGACCAGATGCGGAACGACTTCTTCTGCGCCCGGTTGGCCAAAATCTGCGGCAGGACCATGGCCTTGAACTGGTCGAAGGGCTTGATGTCGCGGAAGAAGAACGATTCGTTGGTGGTCATCGCCTCGGTGACTTCGCGCAGCAGGTCTTCGCCTGCGGTGCGCAACGTGGCGACCAGATCGTCCAGTCCCTTCAAGCCGCGCTTGCGCGCCACCGGGGTCAGGCGGGATTCCAGCAGATAGGCCTTGTCGCGGCTGATGACCAGACCGGAACGGTCCTTCAGCATCTTGGCGATGAAATCAAAATCTTCGGGACGCATGATCTTAGCGCCTTGTCGCCAGTTTAATCATCCACGGGGCGATTTCGCCCAGCGGCAACACAGCCGAGCAGATGCCCGCATTGGCGGCGGCACCCGGCATTCCCCAAACAACCGACGTGGCTTCGTCCTGGGCGACCACCGTGCCGCCGGCTTCCACCACCACCGCGCCGCCCTTGGCCCCGTCCGAGCCCATGCCGGTCAGGATGGCCACCAGCACCCGCTTGCCATAGGCGGCGGAAATGCTGCGCAGCATGGGATCGACGGCCGGCCGGCAGAAGTTTTCCGGCGGGTCCTTGGTCAGTTTCAGAATCCTGTCGGCGCCACGGCTTTCCACCAGCATGTGGAAGTCGCCCGGCGCCACGTAGACGCGGCCGCTCTTGATGACTTCGCCGTCCTGGGCTTCCTTGGCGTCCCAGCCGGAAACACGGGTGATGTGTTCGGCCAGAATGGTGGTGAAAGTGGCCGGCATGTGCTGGGTGATCAGGATCGGCTGCTTGACCGTGCCGGCCCGCATGGTGGTCAGCAGGTTGAACAGGGCCTGGGGGCCGCCGGTGCTGGAGCCGATGGCGATGATGTCCGGCGGCTCGGGGGTGTGACTGCGCAGCTTGATCGGGCCGGTGGGCGACAAGGCCGACGGGCGCGGCGCGGCGGCGGACGGGCGCGCCAGCGACGACGGAACGCCGGGACGGGCCTTGCGGTTGGGGTCGCGGCGCCGCGCGTGGCCCAGGGCCTTGACCTTATCCAGCAGCTCTTTCTTGAAGTCCATGCCGCCGGCCAGTTCGCGGGTGGCGGTGGGCTTGGGGATATAGTCGGCGGCGCCGATCTGCAAAGCCCGCAACGACACGTCGGCACCCTTCAGGGTCAGGGTCGACTGCATGATGATGCGGATGCCCGGATCAGCCTTCAACAGCAGCGGCAAAGCGGTCATGCCGTCCATCACCGGCATTTCGATGTCCAGCACGATGACGTCGATTTCCTGGCGTTCCAGGGCGGACAGCGCCATCTGGCCGTTACCCACCGAAGCCACCACGGCGATGGCGGGATCTTCTTCCAGGATGCGGGTGACCAGCCCGCGCACCACGGCCGAATCGTCGACAAGCATCACGCGGATCTTGTCGGTCGCGGCAGCGGCGGTGGCGGGGGTGGCTTCGAGGGTCATGCGACCGGAAATCCTTTCGGGGCCAGAGGAATTACAGCAGGCCAACCTGCGAGAACTTCGCCTGAAGAATCTCGCTGTCGAAAGGCTTCATGATGTACTCGTTGGCGCCGGCGGTGATGGCTTCCTGGATGTGTTCGATATCGTTCTCGGTGGTGCAGAACACCACCACCGGATGGTCGCCGCCCGGCAGCTTGCGCAATTCACGCAGGAAGTCGATGCCGTTCATCACCGGCATGTTCCAGTCCAACAGCACGGCGTCGGGCATGGTGCCCTTGCAGTAATCCAAAGCCTGCTGACCGTCTTCGGCCTCGGCCGTGGTGAAGGTCAGCTCGTGCAGGATCTTCTTGGCCACCATGCGGATGACCTTGGAATCGTCGACGATCAAACAGGACTTCATACCCACAATGCCTCCGTTGGGTGGCGGCCCTGGCCGCCTGTGCGCGGCCATCCGACGCGATGTTATTCGCTTTGCTTGAAATCGAGAAGCTTGGCGACGTCCAGAACCACCAGCAATTTGTCGTCCAGGCGATAGATGCCGGCCGAAAATTCACGCCACATGGGATCCAGGGTGGGCGGGTTGCGCTCGAACTTGGCCACCGGCAGGCTGAGGACTTCGCCCACCTGGTCGACCATCAGCGAGTACAATTCACCGCTTTGTTCGACCACCACGCTCATGCCCTTGTTGCCGTCCTGCGGGCGCTTCAGCCCCAGGCGCAGACGCACGTCGATGGCGGTGACGATGCGGCCGCGCAGGTTCAGCGAACCGGCGACTTCACGCGGCGCCAGCGGGATGCGGGTGATCTTCTGGGGTCCCAGCACGTCCTGGACGGTCAGCACGGCGATGCCGAACATCTGCCCGTCGATGAACATGGTGACGTAGTCCTGGGTCTCGGCGGCGGCCAGCTCGGTGCCGGGGCGCTTGGAGGCGGGAACGATCTGGTTCACTTCGTGGCCCCCCTAATGAGGCGTTGATCCATCATGGCGGCGAAGGTGCGAAGGGTGGTCATGCGGCACCTTTAAGGGTGGCGAGGGTCGAGGCGATGGTCTGCAGCAGCGAGTCGCGGTCGAACTTGGCCACGTAATCGTTGAATCCGACCTGACGGCCGCGCTCGAAATCCTTTTCGGTGGCGTGGGACGACAGGGCGATCATCGGGATGTTGTACCAACGGCCGTCGGCACGCACCGCGGTGGCGAAGTCGAAACCGCTCATGCCCGGCATTTCGATGTCCGAGATGATCATGTCGAAATCATAACCCTGTTCGCGCAGCACCAGGGCGCGGTCGGCGGCTTCGACGGCGGTGACGTCATAGCCGGCCACCGACAACAGCGGCACCAGCAGGTTGCGGAAGAACGGGCTGTCGTCGACCAGCAGGATGCGCGGGCTCGAATGTTCGTCCTCGCCGAATTCCTTGTCGTTGCGGCCGAACCAGTCGCCGAAGGCCTGCGGCAGGTAATAGCCGGCGTCGATGATGGTGGTGGCCTTGCCGGCGATGACGGCGGTGCCGATGACGCCGGGATTGTCGGCGGTCAGCTCCACCTTCAGGCGGTCCTCGACGATGTCGACGATCTCGTCGACCACCAGACCCATGGTGTGTTCGCGGTCCGAGAACACCAGCACCGGCTGGCGGCCTTCCTCGCGGAACTGGGTGGCGCCGTCGATGGACACCAGCGGCATCAGATGGCCGCGATACTGGACCATGGGCTTGCCATGGCTGTATTCCACGTCCTTGATGTCGATTTCTTCCAGACGCGCCACCAGGGCCAGCGGCACCGCCTTGAGGTCGTCGCCGCAGGCGCGGAAGACCAACAGGCTGGTCTTGGAATCGCCGCCCTTGTCGCGCACCACGTTCTGCTCCGTCGTCTGGCCGCCGCCGAGCACGCCGGATTCACCGGTGGCCCCGGCGATGCCGTTGGGATCGAGGATCATGATCACCGAGCCGTCACCCAGGATGGTGTTGCCCGAGAACATGGAAATGTGACGCAGGATGGGGGCCACCGGCTTGACGACGATTTCTTCGGTGTCGAAGACGCGGTCGACGATGATGCCGAAGGTGTAGGTGCCGACCTGGGTGACGACGATGAAGGTTTCCTGGTCGTCGCCGTCGGACAGGCGCAGCAGCTTCTTGAGCGACACCAACGGCAGCAGACGGTCGCGCAGGCGCAGCACGGGGGCGTTGTTGATCTGCTCGATGCCGTGTTCGGAATTGGCGGTGACACGCACCAGTTCCAGCACGCTGATCTGCGGGATGGCGAAGCGTTCCGACGCCGATTCGACGATCAGCGCCGAGACGATGGCGAGAGTCAGCGGAATCTTGATGACGAAGGTCGAGCCCTTGCCGGGCTGGCTTTTCAATTCGACGGTGCCGCCGATCTTTTCGATGTTGGTGCGCACCACGTCCATGCCGACGCCGCGGCCCGAGACGCTGGTCACCTTTTCGGCGGTGGAGAAACCGGCCTTGAAGATGAACTGGTAGATTTGCTGCGGCGCCATCGAGTCCAGTTCGGATTCCGTGGCCAGACCGTTGGCGATGGCCTTTTGCTTGATGCGGTCCAAGTTCAGGCCGCGGCCGTCGTCGGAAATCTCGATGATGATGTGGCCGCCTTCGTGGAAGGCGTTCAGCACCACCTTGCCGATTTCCGGCTTGCCGGCGGCCTTGCGCTCTTCCGGGCCTTCCAGGCCGTGGTCGGCGGAATTGCGGACCATGTGGGTCAGCGGGTCCTTGATCAGCTCCAGGACCTGACGGTCCAGCTCGGTCTCGGCGCCCAGCATCTGCAGGTCGATCTTCTTGTTCATTTCGACCGACAGGTCGCGCACGATGCGCGGCAGCTTGGCCCAGGCGTTGCCGATGGGCTGCATGCGGGTCTTCATCACCCCTTCCTGAAGGTCGGTGGTGATGTGGCTCAGACGCTGCAACGGCGCGGTGAACTCGCTGTCGTCACGGCCGCGCACCATCTGCAGCAGCTGGTTACGGGTCAGCACCAGCTCGGAAACCAGGGTCATCAGGTTTTCAAGCAGTTCCACGTTGACGCGGATGGTCTGGGCGGCGACGGCGGATTCGCTGGCGGCCGGGGCGGCGCCGGCCGGCACCACTTCCTTGGTCACCGCCGGCGGCTTGGGCGTCTCGGCCGGCACGCTGGCCTTGACTTCGGGGACCTTGATCTCGGGTTCGGGCGCCGGAGCCGGTGCGGCCTGGGCGGCGGCCGCGGCCTGAGCGGCGGCCTCCTTGGCGCGTTCCTTTTCCATCTCGGCCCGCAAATCGGCATCGCTGGCGGCCTTCTTGCCGGCGGCATAGGCGGCTTCCACCTCGGCCAGCAGGTCGGCGGCCACCGGGAAGGGGGTGTCCTCGACCGGAGCGGCGGGGGTGGCCGGGGCGGGGGCGGCATAGCGTCCCTCGGCCATGGCGTTCAGCGATTCGATCAGGTCCTCGTCGCTGCCCTCGGGCTCGCATTCGTTCTGTTCCAGATGGCCCAGGATCAGCTTGATGCGGTCGATGGCCTGCAGGATCAGGGTCACCGCGGCGGGGGTGACCTCCAGTTCGCCGTCGCGGAATTTGCCCAGCACGTTCTCGCCGGCATGGGCCACGTGTTCCAGGCGCGGCAGGCCCAGGAACCCGCAGGTGCCCTTGATGGTGTGCACCAGGCGGAAGATGTTCTGCAAGATGGCGGGTTCGGGGTTTTGTTCGAGCTTGACCAGCTCGACGTCGAGCACGGAAAGACTCTCCGAGGTTTCCGTCAGAAATTCGCTAAGGAGATCATCCATGGCCGACTCCAAAACTCCACATCGTCACGCTTACACGCTTTATGGCGATGCCGTGACGGCACCGACATATACTCTTCCAGTCCACTTTGAGCAGACACGATCATCGACTAATACCACGGTCTATGGGGCAATAGAAGAACCCATAAGGACCAGGGAGTAACTTCCTTGGTCGCAGAATTAATCCATTTTCACGATACCTACGCGCAGTCCCTGGGCCGTCGGCGTCACGTGCACGGTGGCGCCATTTCGTGCAGCCAGGATGCGGGTCAGGGCGGCTTGCGCCGGGCGTGGTCCGCTAAGTGGTCCGGCCTGCAGCAGGGCCAGTTTGACGTCGTCGGCCAAGCTGGCCGGCTCGCCGTAAATCAGCACCGAAGGCAAGCCTTCGGACAGGGTCAGCTCCATGCGGCCGCCGCGCGGCAAGGCATCGCGGGCCAGCAGGACCAGATTCAGCAAAAGCCGCGCGCTGGTGCCGTCGATGCTGTCGGGACAATCGCGCCACACCACGGCGATGGCGGGGGCCGCGACCGAGGCCTGGCTGGCCAGATGGGCGTCGACCATGGCGCGCAGGGCGGACAGCGTATGCGGGGAAGACGACGCTGGTCCCAAGGCGGCGCGCAGCAGACGCAGCCGTGCCGCCGCTCCGGCGGCGCTGGTCGAGACCAAGGCCAGGGTTTCAGGGTCGGCGCCGCCCAAATCCTCGAACAACTCGGCCCCGGCGGCAGTGGCGCCGACCGGTCCGGACAAGTCGTGGCAGACGCGGGCGCACAGCAGTTCCGCGAGGGCCAGGGCTTCTATTTGCGGCGTTTCTTCCTTCCCCATGGGGAAAAGGTAGCAGTCCCATGCCCTGTCGCGAAGAGGGAATCGCCACTCGCGGATGATTTACACGCCTTGTTTCTCCAACCAGGCTTGGGCCATCAGGGCGTGCCACAGCTCGGTCTGCCAGTTCTTGCGCCCCGAGCGATGGTCGCTCCAAAGCCGCGACAGCAGCTTGGCGTCGAACAGACCCTGGCGGCGCAGCCGGTCCTCGGACAGCAGGTCGTCGGCCCAGGATTTCAAGGCGCCGGACAGCCAGCGGCCGATGGGGACCTCGAAGCCCATTTTCGGGCGGTCCACCAACTGTTGCGGCACATAGCGATAGAGCACGTCGCGCAGCACCGTCTTGCCGTGGGTGGCGTTGATCTTCAATGCCGTGGGCAGGCTCCAGGCGAATTCGACGATGGCGTGGTCCAGGAAGGGCAGCCGCGCTTCCAGCGACGCCGCCATGGTGGCGCGGTCGGTCTTCACGCACAGGTCGTCGGGCAGATAGCCCAGGGCGTCCAGCACCATCACCTGCAAAGCCGGATCGGCCAGATCGGGCTGGCGGGCGGGATCGGTGTAAAGGCCGGGGGCGGCATGGGCGCCGCGCACCAGGGGCGGCATGCCGCGCCAGCGGCTGTAATGCTGGCCCAGCATGTGGGCGACGCTGTGCGCTTCCAGGTTTTCCACCGCCTTGCGCAGGCGGTAGCCGGGATAGGAGCGGCGCTTGCGGCCCACCAGCGCGGACAGGCCGGCGGCGCTGTTCAGCAGTCCGGGGGGCACCGCCTTGCCGGCGCGGGCCAGGCCGCGCAGCCAGGCCGGCATGGCCGACAAGGACGCCCAATCCCTGGGGATGGACCGATAGATGCCGTACCCGCCGAACAATTCGTCGGCGCCGTCGCCGGACAGCGCCACGGTGACCTGCTTGCGGGTCACCTGGGCCAACAGCGCGGTGGGCAGCTGCGCCGGATCGGCGAAGGGTTCGTCCCAGATGGCGGGCAAATGGGGCACCAGGGCCAGGGCGTCGGCGTCGCTGATGGGCACTTCCACATGGTCGGTGCCCACATGCTGGGCCACGGCGCGGGCATAGGGGCTTTCGTCATAGCCGGCGGCTTCGAAGGCGATGGTGAAGCTGTGCACCGGGGCGTGGGACAATTCCTGCATGATGGCGGCGGTCACCGACGAATCGACGCCGCCCGACAGGAACACCCCCACCGGCACGTCGGCCTGCATCCGAAGCGCGATGGACGACCGCAGCATCTGGTTCAGCCGTTCCGCCGCCGCCGCCGGCCCGCCGGTGAAGCTGCCGGCCACCGCCCGCGCCCGTTCCACCGCCGACCAATAGGGACGGATGACCCGGTTGGCGCCCTTGATGGTCATCAGGGTACCGGGTGGCAGCTTGGACGCCTTGGCGTAGATGCTGCGCGGCGAGCCGATCCAGCCCAGACGCATGTATTCGGCCAGGGCGTCGCGGTCGATGCCACGGTCAAAGGCCGGATGGGCGGCCAGCGCCTTCAGTTCCGAGCCGAAAATCACGCGGCCGTTGCTTTCCGACCAATAAAGCGGCTTTTCGCCAATGCGGTCGCGGGCCAGGTACAGGACCTGTTCCAGGCGGTCCCAAAGCGCCAGGGCGAACATGCCGTCGAATTGCGCCAAAGCGCGTTCGACGCCCCAGCGCGACACGCATTCCAGCAACACTTCGGTGTCGGAATGGCCGCGCCATTCCATGGGGTCCAGGCGACCGCGCAACTGGCCGTGATTATAGATTTCACCGTTGAAGCTGATCACCCAGCGGCCGTCGCGCGACGCCATGGGTTGGTGGCCCTGGGGTGACAGATCCAGAATGGCCAGACGGCGGAAGCCGAGCGCGATGCCGGCCTGGTCGTCGCACCATACACCTTGGTCGTCAGGACCGCGATGCACCAGGGTTGCGGCCATGGCTTCGACCACGCGGGCGCGGTCGGGGGTGGTGGCGCTGATGTCAAGAAATCCGGCGAAGCCGCACATGGAAACAATCCGTCGTCAAAAGTGCTCGCGACCTTAGCCTTGCAGGCCCCACCCTGGCAACAGGGCGGGCTCGGGCGCCGCCAGAACCGGGGGGAGGAAGCCGGACGGTTGGGGCGTAATTCCGGCTTTCGGGTTCTGGCGGCGACCGATGGGGATGGGGTCAGTGGGCGTCGGCCGACGGCGCCGAGGGGTGACGGACCTTGTGGACCAGCGGCATCAGCACCAATCCGACCAGGAAGACCAGCGACATGGACATCAGGATGTCGCCGAAGGCCATGGTCGAGGCCTGTTGCCGGGTCAGGTTGAACAAAATCTTCAGCGCCGCCTGATCAGGGTCGCCGGGCAGCAGGGTGGCGACGCGGGCCGAGATGTCGGACAGCCGGGTGGTGGCTTCCAGGTTGTCGGGCGTCAGGCTTTCCGACAGCCGCGCCATGTGCAGGTCGGTACGCTCGCGCAGGAAAGTGGTGATGGCCGCCAGTCCGATGGCGCCGCCCAGGTTGCGCATCAGGTTGTAAAGCCCGGACGCGTTCTGCACTTCGGCCGGTTTCAGATGACCCAGCGCCACGGCGTTGATGGGCACGAAGCAGAACATCAGCGCCAGACCGCGCACCGCCTGGGGCAGGAACATCTCCCAATAGCCCCACTCGCTGGTCAGGTAGTGGTTCAGCCACAATCCGGTGCCGAACAGGGTCAGCCCCATGCCCAGCATCAGCCGCAGGTCCAGCTTCTTGGCCATGGCCCCGGCCAGCGGCGCCGACAGGAACTGGAACATGCCGGTGACCATCATGGTCAGGCCGATTTCCAGCGACGAATAGCCGCGCACCCGGCCCAGATACAGCGGAATGACGTAGACCGAGCCGTAAAGGCCGATGCCGATGATGAAGCTGTAAAGGCAGCCGACGGCGAAATTGCGGTCGTGGAAGGCGCGCACGTCCACCACCGGATGGGGGGTGGTCAGCTCGCGCCACAGGAAGGCCATGCCGGCGATGGCGCAAAACAGGGTCATGACCACGATTTTCGGTTCGTCGAACCAGTCGTCGCCGGGGCCTTCTTCCAGGATGTATTGCAGGCTGCCCAGGAAGGCACCCACCAGCAGGATGCCGGCCAGGTCGAAGCCCTTCAGCATGTCCAGGCGCGGCTTGTCCACATGCACGAAACTGCCGACCAAGGTGGCGACGATCAGGCCGGGAACCACGTTGATCAGGAACAGCCAGTGCCAGGACAGGCTTTCGGTCAGCCAGCCGCCCAAGGTGGGGCCGATGGTCGGCGCCATGGTGGCGACCAGGCCGATCAGCACCGAGATGCCGGCGCTCATGCGCGGCGGGAACAACAGGAACGAGGTGGCGAACACGGTCGGGATCATGGCGCCGCCCAGGAAACCCTGGATGGCGCGAAAGACGATCATGCTTTCGATGGACCAGGCGAAGGCGCAGGCGATGGAGGCGACGGTGAAGGTCAGGCACGACACCATGAACAAAAGCCGGGTGGAAAACACCCGCGCCATCCACCCCGACAGCGGGATCATCACCACCTCGGCGATCAGATAGGCGGTCTGCACCCACGAGATTTCGTCGGCCGAGGCCGAGATGCCGGCCTGGATCTGGGCGATGGAGCTGGCGACGATCTGGATGTCCAAGATGGCCATGAACATGCCCACCACCATGGCGATGAAGCCCACCCAATCCCGTGGGGTGACCACCCGGTCCTCGGGCTTGATGGCATGGCGGGGGTCCGGCGCGCTCATGTCAGGGGGCCGTGCGCGTGTCGATGCTGGCGACCACCGACAGGCCTGGCACCAGGCGCCCGGCCAGCGGGTTGTCGGCGGCCAAGCGGATGCGCACGGGGACGCGCTGGACGATCTTGGTGAAGTTGCCGGTGGCGTTTTCCGGCGGCAGCAGGCTGAACTTGGCGCCGCTGGCCGGCGAGAAGCTGTCCACCACGCCGTCCAGGACGGTGTCGGGGAAGGCGTCCACCTTGATCCGGGCGTGTTGGCCGGGCTTCAGGTGGGTCAGCTGGGTTTCCTTGTAATTGGCGTCGATCCACACGCTGTCCACCGGCACCACCGACAAAAGGTGCTGGCCGGGGCGCACATAGGCGCCGACCCGGGCGACGCGGTTGCCGACGATGCCGTCGACGGGGGCGCGGATGGTGGTGGCTTCCAGGTCGGCGCGGGCCAGATCAAGCTGGGCCTGGGCCTGTTCCACCTGGGCCTGGGCAACGTCGCGATCGGCTTCCAGCACCGCCAGCTGGCGCTTGGCGGCGGTGGCCTGGGCGCTGCTGCCCTGCAGGCTGGCCGCCGCCTTGGCGGCTTCGGCGGCCTGGGTGTCGTAGCGCTGGCGGCTGACGAAGTCGTCCTTGACCAGCCGGGTGGCGCGTTCCAGGTCCTGGCGCGAGCGGGTCAGGTCGGCCTTGGCCGCCGAGATGCCGGCGCCGGCCTGGGCCATCACCGCTTGCTGCACCAATACCTTGTCGTCCAACTGGGCCAAGGTCGCCCGGCGGGCGACCAGGGTGGCGGCGGCCTCGGCCGCCTTGGCCCGGTAATCCTTGTCGTCCAGGCGGATCAGCACGTCGCCGGCCTTGACCCGCTGGTTGTCGGCCACCGCGACCTCGACCACATGGGCCGAGACCTTGGTGGTCAGGTTGGTGATGTCGCCTTCCACATAAGCGTCGTCGGTGGCTTCCAGATAGCGGCCGTGGAAGTACCAGCGGCCGGCGGTGAAAAGGGCGCCGCACACCAGGGCCAGGGCAAGGACGCGCAGGATGATCTTCTTCATGGCAACAACCTGAACTGAACGGTTCAGTTTTATATGCGCCGCGGCGTCTCCCGGTCAAGGTTGGCGTGACCAAAAAACCGGTGTGGGACTCATTGTTGTTTAACCCGCTGGGGCTAGCCTGGGCCGGTTAACGGGGGTAACCATGCGCCGCATCCTGTCGATTCTTGGTGTTTTCCTGACGTCCCAAGCCGCCTTCGCCGCAGAACGGTTGCAAGTGCCGCAACTTCCCGATTGGAAGGTGCTCAGTTCGGTGACCGACAAGGCGGGGCAGGCGACGGAACTGATCCCGGCGGCTGAAAGCGCTGAAAGCTGGACCCGGCGTATCACCGTGCAGGCCTTTCGCGGGGTGCCGTTGACGGTGAAGGACTTCCTGGATCAGGCGGTGGAAAAGACGGCGCCCGTCTGCGACGCGGCTTCCGCCGGCCCGGCCAGCCTGGGCGTGGTGGCGGGGCGCGAGGCGGGGTCGCGCACCATCGCCTGCGGCAAGTACAAGGGGGATGGACGCGGCACTTACGTGATGCATTTCGCCATTCGCGGCACTGATGCGTTCTATGTGGTCAGCCGCATGTGGCGCGGTGCCCCCTTCGCCGCCGGTCAGGTGCCGGTTCCCGGCGACGAGCTGATGCAGTGGCGGGCCTTCGCCGACGCCATCGACTTGTGCGACACCAGCGACCCCCGGAGACCGTGCCGGGATTAGGACAGTCCCGCCACCAGCTTTTCCACCACGTCGCACAGCCGGGCCAGGTCGTGGTCGCGGGACAGGCGGTGGTCGCCGTCTTTCACCAAGGTGATCTCGACATCTTCCGACGCCAGGCAGTCGGCGATCTTCAGCGCCGTCTGCCACGGCACGTCGGCGTCTTTCTGGCCCTGGATCAGCCGCACCGGGCAGAACAGGTTGATGGCGTCGCGCAGCAACAGGTTGTTGCGGCCGTCCTCGATCAGCAGGCGCGGCACCGTCCACGGATTTTCCGGTTCATAGCAATTGGGCAGCACCACCTGGCCCTTCTCGATCAGGTCGCGGCGCTGTTCGGGGGTGAAGTCGGTCCACATCAAATCTTCGGTGAAGTCGGGGGCGGCGGCGACACCCACCAGCCCGACCACGCGGTCGCGGCGGCGCAGCGCCGTCAACAACGTCAGCCAGCCGCCCAGGCTGGACCCCACCAGGACCTGCGGTCCCTCGGTCAGTTCGTCCAAGATGGCGGTGGCGTCGTCGGCCCAGCGGCTGATCGAGCCGTCTTCCACCTTGCCCGAGCTTCGTCCGTGGCCGAACAGGTCGAAGCGCACGAAAGCGCGGCCTTGCTTTTTGCACAGTTCCTCAAGGGCCAGGGCCTTGCCGCCCTCCATGTCGGAATGAAAGCCATGCAGGAAGACAATTCCAGGACTCTTGCCTTCCAGGCGTTGGTATGCCATGGACGCGCCGTCAGTGCGTGATAATATCCCGCCGCCCTCAACCTTGGTCATAAGCTTGTCCCAGTCCATGTCTGAAACCGATCCTGCCCCCATCGATGCCCTGTCCGCCGACGCCCGTCAACCGGTCGTTCTGCAGGTTTTGCCCGCTTTGGTGACCGGCGGTGTCGAGCGTGGCACCATTGAAGTCGCCCAAGCCCTGTGTGAGGCCGGCTGGAAAGCCGTGGTCGCCTCGGAAGGCGGCCCCATGGTGCGCGAACTGATCCGGGCCGGCGCGGTCCATGTGGAACTGCCCATGGCGTCGAAGAATCCACTGGTCATGCGGGCCAACATCAAGAAGCTGGAAGCGGTGATCCGCGAACACGGCGTGGACATCGTTCATGCCCGGTCGCGGGCCCCGGCCTGGTCGGCCATGGCCGCCGCGCAGCGCACAGGCGCCCATTTCATGACCACCTTTCACGGCACCTACAACCTGGGCGGCTTCGGTTTCAAGCACTGGTACAATTCGGTGATGGTCAAGGGCGAACGGGTGATCGCCATTTCCGAATTCATCGCCGAACACGCGCGCCGCATCTATGGTCTGGCCGCCGAACGCATCCGCGTCATCCATCGCGGCGTCGACCTTGCCAAGTTCGACCCCAATCGGGTCAGCCAGGAACGCATCATCCAACTGGCCAATCGCTGGCGTCTGCCCGACGGTTTCCCGGTGATCATGCTGCCCGGCCGCCTGACCCGCTGGAAGGGCCAGCGCGTGCTGATCGAGGCGCTGGCCATCCTGGGCCGCCACGACGTGCGTTGTCTTCTGGTGGGGTCGGACCAGGGGCGCACCGGCTATCGTCAGGAACTGGTGGACCTGATCAAGCGTCGCAACCTGACCCATGTGGTCCACATCGTCGACGAATGCAACGACATGCCGGCGGCTTACATGCTGACCGACGTGGTGGTGTCGGCTTCCACCGATCCCGAAGCCTTCGGCCGTGTCGTCGTCGAGGCCCAGGCCATGGGGCGCCCGGTGATCGCCACCGATCATGGCGGCCCGCGCGAGAACGTGTTGGCTGGCCGCACCGGCTGGCTGGTGGCCCCCGACGATCCGCATTCCCTGGCCGAAGCGATCGGCCGGTTCCTGGACCTGTCGGCGGAAGAACGCGGCCGCATGGCGGAATTGGGCCAAGCCTTTGTCAGGGCCAATTTCACCAAGGAAACCATGTGCGCCAAGACGCTGCAGGTTTATGCCGAGATCCTGTCCGGGGTGCCTGCGGTGGCTCAGCAGGAATGGCTGATCGACCCGGAGCAGGCGTGAGCGGAAGCCGCATCCTGGTCATCAAGCTGGGCGCCTTGGGCGATTTCGTCCAGGCCTTCGCTCCCTTCGCCGCCATTCGCGCCCATCATCCCGATGCCGAGATCACGTTGCTGACCACCCGGCCTTTCGCCGAGATGGCGGTGGCGTCGCCCTGGTTCGACCATGTGTGGCTGGACGAAAAGCCCCGGCTTTGGCAGCTGGGCAAGGTGGCGGCGCTTCGGGCCAAATTGCGCGGCGGGCGTTTCACCCGGGTCTATGACCTGCAGACCTCGGATCGCTCGGGGTGGTATTTCCGGCTGATGGGGGCCGGGGTGGAATGGTCGGGGATCGCCAAGGGCTGTTCGCACCCCCACGCCAATCCGCGCCGCGACGTCATGCACACCATCGACCGCCAGGCCGAGCAGTTGGCCATGGCCGGCATCGAAAGCGTTCCCGCCCCCGACCTGTCGTGGACCGAGGCCGACCTGTCGCGTTTCGGCCTGCCGCGTCCCTATGCCCTGCTGTGCCCGGGCGGCGCCCCGCACCGCCCGGCCAAGCGCTGGCCGGCGGAATATTTCGGCCAATTGGCCCAATGGCTGGTGGAACGGGGAATCACTCCGGTACTGTTGGGTACCGACAAGGAAAAGGTGGAAATCGATAAGATCGCCGCCGCCTGTCCGCAGGCGCGGCCGTTGGTCGGGCAGACCGGTTTCCTGGATATCCTGGGCCTGGGCCGCCAAGCCCTGGTGGCGGTGGGCAACGACACCGGCCCCATGCATCTGGTCGCCGCCAGCCAGGCGCCGTCCCTGGTGTTGTTCTCTGCGGAAAGCGACCCGGCTTTGTGCGCCCCGCGTGGGCGGGTGGTGATCCTGCGTCAGGATGATCTGGCCGACCTGCCCCCGGCCACGGTGATGGACCGCATCGCCGCAATCCTGGCCTGAAACGACAACACCCCCGCCCAAGGGACGGGGGTGCTGGGTGCAAATTGCTGAAATCAGCGGTTCTTGAACACCGGGCTGCGCTTTTCGGCGAAAGCGGCCATGCCTTCCTTCTGGTCTTCGCAGGCGAAGGTGGAATGGAACAGGCGGCGTTCGAACTTGATGCCCTGGGCCAGAGTGGTCTCGAAGGCGGCGTTGACCGATTCTTTTGCCAGCATGACCACCGGGCGGCTCATGGACGCGATGCGTTCGGCCACCTTCAGGGCTTCGTCCAACAGGTCGGCGGCGGGGATGACGCGGCTGACCAGGCCGGCGCGTTCGGCCTCGGCGGCGTCCATCATGCGGCCGGTCAGGCACATTTCCATGGCCTTGGCCTTGCCTACGGCGCGGGTCAGGCGTTGGGTGCCGCCGGCGCCCGGAATGGTGCCGATGGTGATTTCCGGCTGGCCGAACTTGGCGGTGTCGGCGGCCAGGATGAAGTCGCACATCATCGCCACTTCACAGCCGCCGCCCAGGGCGTAGCCGGCCACCGCGGCGATGATCGGCTTGCGGCAGGTGGTGATGCGTTCCCAGCCGTTGGTGATGAAATCGGCCAGATAGGCGTCCATGTAGGACTTGGACTGCATTTCCTTGATGTCGGCGCCGGCGGCGAAAGCCTTTTCCGAGCCGGTCAGCACGACACAGCCGATTTCCGCGTCGGCCTCGAAGGCGTCCAGCGCCGAGCCCAGTTCCTTGATCAGGGCGGCGCACAGGGCGTTCAGGGCCTTGGGGCGGTTCAGGGTGATCAGGCCAACCTGTCCGCGGGTTTCGACCGTGATGTTTTCATAGGGCATGGGAAAGCCTCGTGGTTGGAATTGGTGTTATTCGGGGGCGATGGTGAAATGCACCACCACGTCGCGCCCCTGGGTTTCGATGGCCAGCTTCAGGGTTTCGTCGTCGCGACGGAACTCGGCCGGCCCCGCCTTGGTCCAGCCCAGCTGGGGCAGGGTGGCGGCATAGAAGGCCAGGATGTCAGCGGCCTTTCCGGCACCTCGGGCATAGGCTTCGACGATGCGGCCGCCCGGGGTGTCGAAGGACAGGCCGGAACCGGCGACCTCGGTCAGGCCGGGGGCCAGCGGCAGATCCTCGTAAGCGGTCAGGAATCCCTGCGCCCGCGCATCGCCGCAAGCCAGCAGCAGAACCAGGGCGAAGGCGCCCAAAAGGGAAGTGAAAGTCCGCATGGTGATCAAGGGCTATACCATCAACGCTGTTTCTTGGCACAGAAGAAAGTAGAACGCCCGCTTTGCACGATGCGCTGGATTCCTCCGGTTTTCGACACGTCGCAGTCGCAATCGGGGCAAGCCATCCCCGCGCGGTCGTAGACGGTGAAGGAATGCTGGAAATAGCCCAGTTCCCCGTCGGGACGCACGTGATCCTTCAAAGACGATCCGCCGGCGGCGATGGCGCGGGCCAAAACGGCGCGGATGGCGGGGACCAGTTTGGCGATTTCCGCCTTCTTCAGGCTTTTCGCCGGCCGCGTCGGCGCGATCCCCGACAGGAACAGGCTTTCCGACACATAGATGTTGCCCAAACCGGCGACGATATTCTGGTCCAAAAGCGCCGCCTTGATGGGGGCGGCCTTGCCGTCCAAAGCGGCGGCCAGGGCGACTTCGTGGAAATCGGGGCCCAGGGGTTCGGGTCCCAGATGGGCCAAAAGCGGGTGGGTTTGGGGGGTGTCGGTCAAATCCATCAACCCGAAGCGCCGGGGATCGCGATAGGTGACCATGATCCCTTCGTCGGTGACGAATTCGATATGGTCGTGCGGCCCCGGCGGTTCGTTCTTGCCCTGGCTGATGACCATGGCGCCGCTCATGCCCAGATGGCCCAACAGCGTGGTGCCGTCGTCCAGGCGCACCAGCAGGTATTTGGCCCGACGGCCGACCTCTTCCACCCGCCGCCCGGTCAGGCGTTCGGCGAAATTCTGGGGCAGGGGCTTGCGCAGGTCGGGGCGGCGCGCCAGCACGCGGACGAATCGCCGGCCCGGCCAGACGGCGGCCAAACCTCGGGCGACGGTTTCGACTTCGGGAAGCTCGGGCATGGCGGCATGCTGCCCGAAGCGGTGGAGCGAGTCAAAAACTCCGCGCTCGCCTGTGCTGCCGGCTTGCGATAATCTGCCGCACCATGACGAATGAAGATCAGCCCCAAGGCAACGCCACCACCCATTTCGGCTTCCAGACCGTGCGCGAGGAAGAAAAAGTCTCGCTTGTGCGCGGCGTCTTCGATTCGGTGGCCGGCAAGTACGATTTGATGAACGATCTGATGAGCGCCGGCGTGCACCGTCTGTGGAAGTCCAACTTCCTGGACTGGCTGCGGCCCCAGGCCAATCAGACCCTGCTGGACGTGGGCGGCGGCACCGGCGACATCGCCTTTGGCTGGAAAAAGCGCGGCGGCGGTCCGGCGGTGGTCTGCGACATCAACAAGGAAATGCTGAAGGTGGGCCGCGACCGGGCGGTGGACCGCAACGTCACCAGCCAGATCAACTGGGTGTGCGGCAACGCCGAGACCTTGCCCATCCCCGATGGTTCGGTGGACCGCTACACCATCGCCTTTTGCCTGCGCAACGTCACCCATTGGGATCGCGCCATCGCCGAGGCCTATCGGGTGCTGAAGCCGGGCGGGCGTTTCATGTGCCTGGAATTTTCCAAGGTGGTGGTGCCGGGGCTGCGCGAATTCTACGACCTTTATTCCTTCAACGTGCTGCCCAAGCTGGGGTCCATGGTGGCGGGCGACGAAGCGGCCTATCAGTATCTGGTGGAAAGCATCCGCAAGTTCCCGCCCCAGGAAGAACTGGCTCAGATGGTGCGCGACGCCGGTTTTTCCCGCGTCGAGGTGCGCAACCTGTCGGGCGGCATCGCCGCCATCCATTCCGGCTGGCGCCTCTAGCCCATGATCCGCGCCATCCGCAACCTCAACCGTCTGTTCACCATCGCCCGCGTGCTGGCCCGCCACGACGCGCTTTCTGTGGTTGACCTGCCCATCGCCGCCCTGGCCGCGAAAGTCATGCGTCTGGGCCGCCCGCCGCTGCACCAAGGCCGTCCCGGCCAGCGCCTGGCGGCGGCGTTGTCGGAATTGGGGCCGACCTTCATCAAGCTGGGGCAGGCTTTGTCCACCCGCGCCGATTTGCTGGGCGAGGAAATGGCCGCCGACCTGTCCCATCTGCAGGACCGTCTGGCGCCGTTCCCGGCTTCCCTGGCGCGCAATATCATCGAAGAGGAACTGGGCGGGCCGCTATCCGATTTCTATGCCGAATTCGACGACCAGCCGGTGGCGGCGGCGTCCATCGCCCAGGTGCATTTCGCCACCACGTCCGACGGTCGTCAGGTGGCGGTCAAGGTGCTGCGTCCCGGCGTCGACCTGGCTTTCAAGAAAGACATCGACCTGCTGCGCTGGCTGGCTGAATGGGTGGAACTGACACAGCCCAGCTTGCGCCGCCTGCGCATGGTGGAAAGCGTCGACACCTTCGCCGAATCGGTGCAGCTGGAAATGGATTTGCGCTTCGAAGCGGCGGCGGCGGCGGAACTGGCGGAAAACTTCACCGGCGACACGTCTTTCCGGGTGCCCCAGGTGGACTGGCAACGCACCGGCCAGCGCATGATGACCCTGGAACGGGTTCACGGCATCCCGGTGGACGAAGTGGGCGCCATCAAGGAAGCCGGCATCGAACCGGACGAGGTGTTGCGCAAGGCCGCCGAGGCGTTCTTCAACATGGTGTTCCGCGACGGCTTCTTCCACGCCGACATGCATCCGGGCAATCTGTTCGTGGACCTGGACGGCAACCTGGTGGCGGTCGATTTCGGCATCATGGGCCGGGTCGACCTGAAGACCCGTCGCTTCCTGGGCGAGATGCTGGTGGGCTTTTTGAACGGCAATTACCGCCGGGTGGCGGAAGTGCATTTCGAGGCCGGCTTCGTCCCCGCCGACCAGAACGTCGACAACTTCACCCAGGCCTGCCGGTCCATCGCCGAGCCGATCATGGGCAAGCCGCTGCACGAGATTTCCATCGCCCGCCTGCTGGGCCAACTGTTCCAGATCACCGAGCAGTTTTCCATGCAGACCCAGCCGCAATTGCTGATGCTGCAAAAAAGCATGCTGGTGGCCGAAGGCGTCGGCCGCACCTTGGACAACAGCGTCAACATGTGGGAAATGGCCCGTCCGCTGATCGAGACCTGGATGTTCCAGCATCTGGGGCCGCAGGCGCGCATCAAGGACAGTGTGGTCGGCGTGGTGCAAAGCCTGGAACGGCTGCCGCGCATGCTGGCGGAAACCGAGAAGGCTTATACCAACTTGATGAATGGCGGGTTGAAGCTGCATCCCGACACCGTCCGCGCCATGCGTGGCGAAGGCGGCGGGCGCCGCGCCACCACTTGGCTGCCTTGGGTGCTGGCCGCCGTCCTGGGTATTTTGCTGGTGCTGAAGTAAACTTGCGCGTTAGCGTGTGAAGCGCTAGGTTAACCACACTTGTCTTTGGGTAGAATGTGTGGGGTATCCCAGTGCTTGACGGAAGACGCGTCCTGTTGGTCATCTCGGGTGGCATCGCCGCGTACAAATCGCTGGAACTGATCCGGCGGTTGAAGGACCGGGGCGCCGACGTGCGCTGTGTGCTGACCGCCAATGCCCAGAATTTCGTCACCCCGCTTGCGGTGCAGACGCTGTCGGGCAACAAGGTGTTCGCCGACACCTTTTCCCTGACCGACGAACATGAAATCGGCCACATCACCCTGGCGCGCGATTGCGACCTGGTGGTGGTGGCGCCGGCCACCGCCAATTTGCTGGCCAAGATGACCCATGGTCTGGCTGACGATCTGGCGTCCACCGCGTTGCTGGTCACCGACAAACCGATCCTGGTGGCGCCGGCCATGAATTTCCGCATGTGGGGGCATCCGGCGACACGGGCCAACATGGCGACCTTGAAGGATCGCGGCGTCCACGTGGTCGGCCCCAATTCCGGCATGCTGGCGGAAGGCGAAAGCGGCCTGGGCCGCATGGCCGAACCCGCCGAGATCCTGGCCGCCATCGAAGGTCTGCTGTCTTCCGGCCCGTTGCGCGGCCTGAAGGCGCTGGTGACCAGCGGCCCCACTTTCGAACCCATCGACCCGGTGCGCTTCATCGGCAACCGGTCCTCGGGCAAGCAGGGCCACGCCATCGCCGCCGCCCTGGCCCGGCTGGGCGCCAAGGTGACGCTGATCACCGGCCCGGTCAAGCTGCCCGATCCGCCCGACATGAAGGTGGTGCACGTGGAAACGGCGCGGGAAATGCTGGGTGCCGCCTTGGGCACCCTGCCGGTGGACATCGCCGTCTGCGCCGCCGCCGTCGCTGACTGGACGGTGTCCAACGCGTCCAAGGAAAAGCGCAAGAAGGACCCGAACGGTCCGCCCCCGGCCATCGAGCTGGCGGCCAATCCCGACATCCTGGCGACGTTGTCGGAAAAGGGTTCGGCGCGGCCGCGTCTGGTGGTGGGCTTCGCCGCCGAGACCGAGAATTTGCTGACCCATGCGCGGGCCAAGCTGCAGCGCAAGGGCTGCGACTGGATCGTCGCCAACGACGTGTCGCCGGCGTCAGGCACCTTCGGCAGTGATTTCAACACCGTGCATCTGATCACCCAAGGGGGCGTCGAGGACTGGCCGCGCATCGCCAAGGCCGACGTGGCCGAACGCCTGGCCTGGAAGATCGCCGACACCGTGAAGGGAAAACCATGAGCAACGCCGTCACCCTGCGGGTCCAGCGCCTGCCCCATGCCGCCGATCTGCCGCTGCCGCGCTATGAAAGCGCCCATGCCGCCGGCCTGGATCTAATGGCCTGCATCCCCGCCGACATCACCTTGGGGGCGGGCAAGCGCGTGCGCATCCCCTGCGGTTTCGCCATCGCCATCCCGGTGGGGTACGAAGCCCAGGTGCGGCCGCGTTCCGGTCTGGCGGTCAAGCACGGCATCACCGTGCTGAACAGCCCCGGCACCATCGACGCCGATATTCATGATTTTCGGCTCAATGGGTGAATCGTACTGATTTCACCAGGCTTTTACCCTTCCTCGCTATTCCCCTGCTATCTTAGTGGCTAGCCCAATGGGGGTGATGGGGGAGTCTGTTTGGGTGAAAAGCGTCTTCAAGATCGGACAGTCAGCGTTAGATCAGGGGGTGCCGGAGGCACTGCTGGGGTGTCCGTTCATCCTCATGGCTGACGGTTGCCCGGACGCCGCCAACAGGCATCTTCAAGATCTTTGGCGCGGTCGGTGGCATCCCGACGAAGGCGAAACCGTCACCTTCAAGCGGCGCTATCGAGTGGCGCCGTCGACGGTGGAGCAGGTGGCCTATCGCCTCCTTAATTTTCTCCAGTGGTGCGGCACCCCTCGGATGCACCTTGGACAAATCATCGACCCGCTTCGGGTCGGCGAGGAAGACATCGACCAGTACGCCAGGCACATGGAGTCCGGCGCCTGGAGCAGCGATGGCCTTCATCTGGCCAAGACGACGATCGCGCAGCGACAGGTCTCCGTGATCCATTTACGGAAATGGGCCGAGCATCGCGGCTTGGCGCCAGCGCTGGCGTTGAAGACCACTTTCTCCAAGGTCAAGCAGGGCGCCGCCAGCGGTAACACGACAACGGTGACCCGCAAGCACTACGCCGTGGTTCGCCGGGCCGACCCCTCCACCATCATGTTCCCGACCTCGGAGGAGGTGAAGGAGATGATCCAGGCCGTGGAGGACCCGGCGCTGCAACTCGGCGCCAAGTTGGTTTTCTTCTGCGGTCTGCGCGCCAGCGAGGTGGTGACTATCAAGGTGGCCGACGTTATTTCCGACATCCGTCGTGCCGGTCAGCAGCGTTTCATCTCGGTGCTGGGGAAGGGACGGAAGCGGCGCAATGTGGAGATCGACAGCGGTCTCTACGACGAGATCGAGGATTACGTCGAGTTCGAGCGCAAGATCCGGGCACATCGCTCAAAGTCAGCCGATTTGGGCACCCTCTTGCTGAGCGAGCGAGGGTGCCCGTTCGCCTACAGGACGTTCTGGGCCAATTTCAAGGCGGGCGGCGCCATCTCGCCCCACCTCGGCCGCCATTGGTATGCGGTGCATTACCTGTTGAAAGCGTGGGCGAGCGAGCAACGGCAAGCCGCGCGGGACGGACTGATGCTCGCCAGCCAATCCATGGAGCATCACCTGACCCAGGAACTGATCACCTTACAGCTTAACCTGGGGCATGCGCACATCAGCACCACACAGCGTTACCTGGTTGCGCTCCATCAATTGACCGCACATTCCGACAGGGCCATCAGCTTCCAGGATTGGATCGACGGCGACAGCGTGAACGGACTTCTCGATGCTTGATCCCCAACAACTCATCGTGCGTGGATGCGCGAACGTCGACACCGGTCATGGGATCGGTGAATGGCAAGTCTCGTGCGAGCATCTCGCCTATGGTCGAGATGGGACGAGCACCACTTCACCGCTGACCGGCCGCCCGGACTTGGCAGTGGTCGCGCTCGCCGGGCTAAAAAGGATCGCCGAACGGAAGCTGGCGCGCGGGAGTTTTGCGACCATGCTCCAGGACCTAACCGCCTTCTGGCGTTTCCTCGACGAGATGGAAGACGTGTCTGAAGCAGGTGGGGGCGCTTTCCGCTCACCGCAGACAGTGCTCGATATTCCCGGGACGATCTGGACCCTGTTCAAGGATTGGATGAGTGCCCAAGGCGACGGCCGGGCGCACTACCGGTACTTTCACTGCAAGCGCGTGTTCGACGAGGCGGCGGAGATCATGGCCCCGGGGGTGAGCACCCAATCGGGCTATCCCCTCCCGCCGAACCCATTCCCTAATCCCCAAAAGGTGAAAGCGCGAGTCGGCGCCGAGCAGGACGAAACCATTGAGCCTGAGGTGATGCACCGGGCGGCGAAGGTCCTATTCAAGCACATTGAGGAGACCGATCGACGCCTCAAGGATGCGTGGAGATCCGTAGATGCGCCTGCCGACGAGAGGGCGCGGGTCCTCAAGCGGTTAGCAGAATCCGCAGAGAATTTAGATTGGAATCTGGAAGGGTGGGAGTGTTCACCTGCGCTCAGAGGGGGGATGACGTTCCCATGTCTGCCCGCGTCCAGGGTGCGGGTTCATGTAAATCATGCTTGGTGGTTGGTCCCGGCGCAGACCGACCTGCTCCCAGTGTTCTGCCTCTTCCTACTGCGGACGGGCTGGAACACGTCCACCGCCATGGACATGCAAGCGGAGCACTGGAGTCGGCCCCACCCGACGCGCCCGCAGCAAGTAGTCGAACTGCAGTCGGCTAAGGCGCGTGCGCGAGGCGCCGTCCAGAAGACCTACAGCCTGAAGCACAAGCCCGAGCATCCATACCAGCTGATCTGCCGGGTGCTGGAGTGGACCCGCCCACTCAGGGATGCCCTTCAGCGACAGATCGACAGTCTCCAGATCGAAAGCCAAGGGAAGGGGTTGGTCGACATCAAGGCGATCGAAGCCGAGATGAGCGCACTAAGGGGGTTGAAGAACCGGGTATGGCTTTTCCTCACCAAGGACGGGCGCATCAGCTGTCTCGGGAAGGACACCAGGTACGCTTATGTCAACGACCTCTTCCGAGAAGACGGTATCGTTCACCAGGGGCGACAGCTGGAGTTCAACCAAGCTCTCACGAGGAACAGCTGGGGTATTTTTGCCTACGAAAGCTCGGGCTACAATTTGCTGGTGACGCAGCTAGCGCTCGGCCACAAGGATCTCTCGTCCATCCTCCATTACATCAACCAGAAGGCCATTCGAAACCGCCATCGGCGCCAGTTTTTCGACTTTCAGACCCATGTCTTCAACGAGGTCGGCATCGGCAGGCTCAACCCCCACATTCTCCGGCAGTTGGTCCAAAATGGTCGGCTTACGTCGACGGAAGCGGAGACACTAGGCAAGGGCGGCTTCCGGACAAGGCAGGGGGTGACCTGTGTTAATCCCTATGCGCCGGACAAGGGGATTGCGCCTAGCCATGAAGAAGGGAAGCTCTGCCAATCCCAAGCATGTCTGATGGGATGCTCCAAGGCATTCGTGACCTACGATTGCCTGGAATACGTCGCCGAACGCATCCTTCATCTTCGGCACTATCGAGACCTAATGCCGCTCCAGGCTTGGGTGACGAGCGACTACCCGCACGATCTGGAATTCCTTGAGCAGATTATGGATATGTTCGCCGAGACCAACCGCCGGGCCGCATTCGAGCGGGCACAGCGGAAGGCCGCGCCGCCGATCTACACCTTGCCCAGTGCGGCCACCCTTAACCGAGCGGGTGCCTAATGCCGATTGTCCGCAACAACGTCGCGTCGGCCGCCATTGACCGCCAATCCATCACCCGTGAAGCTCTGTTCGGCCTCCCGGATGACCGCTTGGCCGAATGCGTGGTCACCGCACCGTCGGACGAGGCGCCCAATGGTTCGAAGGTGGGGGATGCGCTCTGGATTTGGTCGAAGGATCAGGTCCCCACGCCGCTCTCGAAGCGCTCCTTGAACTTCACCGCCATCGACCATCTTCCTGTGCTGGGGATGGAGCTAAGGCGGTGCATGCTGGCTCACATGCTGTTCCCGCTTGAGCGTTACGCCGACATCGCCGGTCTGCGCAAGCGATGTATCTACCTCACCAGGGTGGCCAAGTTGCTCGCCGAGGTGGGCGGCGTTGACTGCAGCTTTCACTCTGTCTCAGCCGACCAATTTCAAGCTGCCTTCGACACGGCTACCGCCGACTTGGGCGACACCCGGAGGGTGGTGGGGCGCTACATTTGCGAACTGCAGGATCTCGGCCAGAGAAAGGTGATCCCTGGTTACCTGTCTCAGGTGGACAGGGAGTTCATCGTCAATCTCAGTCTGAACACCTTTGATGGCCTGCCGGAACGCCCCGAGTTCCATCAGGAGGGCGACTTCGGCCAATGGCAGCCGCTCCCCGATGATTACGTTGCCGAGGCCGGGCGCCGCTGGGTGTTCTATCTCGAAGTCATCCTGCCGCAGTTGGTTTCGGTAATAGAGCAGATACCCGCGCTGGAAGGAGAGATCGCCGAACGTGGAACGGGCCGCGCCGAAAACACCATCGCAATGTATCGGAAGCAGGTCTGGAATAAATTTTTAGGAGATATCGGCTGGCACGATGAACTTGGCCGAGATCTCACTGAGATGCCCTTCCAGACGAAGGCGGTCTTCCCGCCCGAGAATTTCTCGCAGCTGATTGAACTCCTCTCAGTCTGCCAAGGTGCCCTGATTCAAGTGTTGATGCTGATGACGGGCGGCCGGGTCTCCGAGGTCGAAACCCTGCGGCAGGACTGCCTCGTACCGGCGGAAGAAGGTGAGGCTGCAATTCCCGCATTGAAGGGACGAACTTTCAAGCTCTCCGGCCTGACCGCCGGTGATGCCACCTCTTGGCCAATCCCTCACCGGGTCGCCGCCGCCGTCGAGCTTCAGCAGAAGATCGCGGCCGTCCTGCTTTCGGATGGCTCCAATAGTCTCTGGGTCAGCAACAACCGCCAATACTGGCTGCAAGGCAAAATCCATGCCTACCACCACCTTGAGGTATTCGCCCGTGACCATGGACTGGAGCCACTGCTCGGCGGAACCAAGGTGCATCCGCACCGGTTTCGAAAGTCTGTGGCTCGGTTGGCGGTGCTGTCACTAACCGGGGCGCCCCTCATCCTCCGCGATATTTTCGGCCATGCCGACATTGAGGGGACACTGAAATACATCCTCTCGAACCCGAGCATTCGGGAGGAAATGCGTGAACTGGCGCTCGATACCATGATGGATCAGGCGGAGACCGTCGCGCACGACCTCGATGATGCGGGCGGCCAGGGCGCCGACAACCTTCGCAAAATCCGCGATGGGTTCTTCGACAAGCTGAAGGTCCCCAAGAATGAACGCGCGCAACGCCATCGCATGGACGAGTTCGTTGCCGCTCAGCTTGCCGATGGTGCGGTCGACCTGAAGATGATTTTCCCAGGGATCGTCTGTCTCAAGCCAAAATCAGCCACCGGCCTGTGCAGCAAGGACGAGATCAACACGGCGGTGTGCCGACCCAACTGCCACAACTTCGTCGCCTTGCCCAATTTCAAGGAACACGCTGAGCGGACGATTGGATACCTGCTGGATGAACTCGATCGACCAGAGATCAGGAAGAACCCCCTCATGGGCGTGTGGTACAAAGCTCAGTTGAAGGATCACGTCGACCTGTTCGGCGACCTGAAGGAGCGTTTCGCTGCGGACAAGAGGTTGGCCGCCGCATTGGGAGAGGGGTGATGACGGCCAGCGTCAACCACCAGCAGCTGAATGCCGATCGGCAACGGGCCGAGGTCCGGCGCCGGGTCCAGGACGCGATGGCGGTGATCCGCGCCGAGATCGGGCCGGATGGTGCTTATCCGCATAACAAGGGGCGCATCACCATCGCCGAAGTCTTGCGCCGGGCGGGCGGTGTTGACAAGAACACCCTCAAGGCCAGCTATCACCAGGCACTCAGGTCCGAAGTCGAGGCGTTCGTCGCCAGTTTTTCGCCGGAAAGAGAGGCCAAACCGTCACCATCGGCTCCGCAGGGGCCGCGCCATGACCTTGAGCGCTTGGCTCAGGCGCTTGTCGCTGCCCAAGTGGTTCGGGACGAGGCGTTGGCCCGCGTGGCCGAGCTTGAGGAGCAGATGGCGGTGATGCGGACCAACTTGGTGCCTTTCGGCAGAAAGGCCGACAAGCCTTGAGCCGCCGCAACGTCATCGCCGACATCCTCGACCGGCTTAACGCCTTCGTCGCCGATGGTGGCGCGCTGGAGGCCACGCCCGACGGTAAGGTGAACGTGCTAGCGCTGTGCCGCACTCTCGGCCTGGAGGCCAGCGACGCGCAGCACTTTCATCGGAAGCCCGAGATCAAGGTGACGGTCAACGCGCTGGCCGAGGCCGCCGGTCTCAAGGGCATCGGCGCCCGGGGCGAGGAAAGCGCCCGAGAGGCGGGCGTCCGCAAGCAGATCGCCGTCGCCAACGCCCGGGCGAAAGAAGACGGCCAATTGGCCCTGGAGGCTCGGGCGACCGTAGCCCGGCTGCAAGCCCGGGTCGACGAACTGACCCGCGAGAACGCCACCCTGCGAGCGAGGCTGGTCGCTGCCGAGGAGCGGATGCGCTTTTCCCAAGAGACCGGGATGTTGCTGCGGGTTCGACCGTCGACGGGGGACGATGCCTGATGACCGTCCCGTGGACACAGGGCTGCGCTTGTGAGTGGATGACCCTCGGAGCCGCCGTCGCGCAGGGTGACGGCCGCGCCCGAGGAGCGCTGTCAAGGAGGCTCCGCGCCGAAGGCGTGGATGCCTTGATTGCGCGATGCGGGGGTGGCTGGCATCACCAAGCGACGGTGGACCGGGGGGCTTCCACGGGGGATGACTCTAGGTGAGCTTGAGCAACCCCAACCACCACACCGTGGTGGTCACCCAAATCCTCCACCAGGCCGCCGCGTCCGCCATCTTCACCGGACGCACCGATGGTGGACGACTGGTTAGGGTGCTCGTGCAGGGCCTCTGTCACCCAGCTGTGGGCGAGACCTATGAGGTCGCCGGGAATGAGGAAGACCGGCGCGAATATGGTCGCGTCGTTCGCCAGATTTCGGCCTCGTCCGTTCGCCGCACGCGCACATCCGGCGCCCTGATCATGCCCTGGCTTCAGGCCCTGCCCGGGGTGGGGCCGACGCGCGCCAACAGGCTGTGGGAGGCATTCGGCAACGACCTGGTGGATGCCCTCGGCGACGCCGACCGCATCGACGACATTGGCGCGGCGTTGGAGCCGACCCGCATCCACCTCGGCCGTCGACTAGCCGAGCGCGTCCACGAAGCCGCCGTTGCGAAGGCCGACGAAGACGACCGCGCCATCGCCGAGGCGCGCTTCCGCCTTCGGCTGGAGGGGCTTGGGGTCACCGACCGGCAAGCTGTCGACCGGCTGTGGCGTTTGATTGGGTCTGTCGACGCTGAGGAAAAATTCTTGGCGGCCCCGTACATGGCGGCTGCGCTTCTGCCATGGGAGCGGGCTGATCATGTCGGCCGCCGCGTGCTCGCCGACCGTGGCGTAGAAGATGTCGATCGGGCGCCGGAGCGCTTGGTCGGAATGTGCGATGCCACGGTGCGCGAATTGCTCGCTTGGGGAGACTGCGCCTGGCCGCTGGACACCATCCTCGACCGGCTGAAGCGCAAGACGGGTGACCGCGACCTGGCGTGGGATGCCGCAACGCTTGGGCACCAGGCGGGGGCGTGGATTGAGGGCGTGAACGGCTTGTTGCGGGCGCCGGGTGCGGCATGGCTGGAGGACGATCTGGCGACCCGCTTCGGCCTGATGATCGACGGTCGCCAGCCGGGCGGCGTTGTGCTCCCGAATGATCTCGATCACGCCCTTCAGCGGGCCGAGGCGGCGACGGGCATGAGCTTGCACGAGGATCAGCGAAGCGCGCTAAGGTTCCTGGTAGAGCGCGATCTCGCTGTCCTGCAAGGCGGCGCGGGCACCGGCAAGACTGCCACGATGCGGGTGTTGGTAAAATTGTGGGAGGACGCCGGAGGCCGGGTCGAGCTTTGCGCCCTCGCGGGCAAGGCGGCGCTTCAGCTGTCGCGGTCGACGGGCCGACTGGCGCGCACGGTGGCCCGGTTGGTCGCGGCCCTCGAACAGCGGCGTCGCCTCGAAGATGAAGGGCGAGGGGTTGACCTGCCGCCCGAGTGGCCCCGTCTGGATGCGAGAACCCTAATGATCATTGATGAAGCCAGCATGCTTGACGTAGGCAGCTGGCACCGGCTGGTGTCATTGATGCCGCCGGGCTGTCGCCTGCTCGCGGTCGGTGACGACGGCCAGCTGCCGCCCGTCGGGATCGGCGCCATATTCCACCAACTGGTCGGCGACGCACGCATCACCGCCAGGCTCTCGAAGATCCACCGCCAAGGTGACGGGTCGAGCATCCCCCTCTGCGCCGCCGCTATCCGTACCGGTGCGCTGCCGGAGATCGAGCCGTACTCTGGGCAATGGCCGGGCGTCAGCATTGTTGAATGCGGCTCACCTGCAACTGTGCTTGATGCTGTCGAACGGGTCGCCGTCGACCTTGGCCGACACCATGCCGACAACCTCATGATTTGCGCCGCGTTGCGGTCGACGGTCGACCAGATCAACGACCGCTTCGCAAGCCGCAGGATGTCTTCGACGCCGACGGTCTTGGCGGCGCCGGGCATGCGTCTGTCAGCTGGCGATCCGGTCGTGTGCACCCGCAACCGCTATGATCTTGGCCTGATGAATGGGTCGCTCGGGCATGTCATCGATGTATCGCCGGAAGACGGGGGCGCCCTGGTGCACTGGGACGGCGACGAGGCGCCAGTGCTGATGTCGGCTGATGCCCTCCGGGACGTCGCTCTCGCCTACGCCATCACTGCGCATCGCGCTCAAGGCAGCGCGGCCACCCGAGTGATCGTGCCGATCGAGACCAACCGGATCGTGACCAGGCAGTGGCTGTACACCGCTGTAACGCGGGCAACCGAGCAGGTGGTGCTGGTCGGATCACGAGAGCATCTCAGCGCCGCCTTAGGCCGGACGACGAGGCGGCTAAGCGGGTTTCGGTTGACTTAGGCGAGTGCATAGCTCACTGCGCCCCGCGCGGCCCGAAGATGATGATCGCGGCGCCCAATATGCAAATTACCGCCCCCACGGTATCCCAGCGGTCGGGGCGGCTACCTTCGACCACCCACATCCAGACCAGAGACGCCAGGATGTAGATGCCGCCGTAGGCCGCATAGGCCCGCCCGGCGAAATCGGCTTTGATGCGGGTCAGTGCCCACGCGAACAGGCCCAAGCTGGCCACCCCAGGGATCAGCCACCAGGGCGAGCGGTCCAGGCGCAGCCATACCCAGAAGGCGAAGCAGCCACTGATCTCCCCGAACGCGGCCAGGATGTATGTCGGAATGGTCCACATATCAGGATACCAGCGCGTTGATGACACGGCATTCGGCCAAGCTGGCCTCCATCACCAGCCCACACCTTGAATCACATTCCGTCCCGCAGGGGAATCCCCTTCGACTCCGTAAGGCCAGACAATACTCTAGCCGCAGCAGCCCTTGCCTGTCCCCGCCCGCGCCTCCTGGATTGGAGGGCATGGCACGGTGCCGTATGAGCAGAACACGCAGCAGTCGCCGGACTGCGGCCGAAGGACGGCACCACAGCCCTTGCAATCGTAGAAGAACTGGCAGGCGTCGCTCGGCATGCTTTCCTCCTGCCGGTGCCCGCACAGGGGACAGGTGATGGTCGAGCGCAAGACGGGCTGGCAGGTCATTGCGCCATCACCGTCGCCGGAAACCCGGCGTTCGTCGTCGCGGCGACCAGCTTCTGTATCGTGGCCCGCTGGTCGTCGTAACGAACCACAGCCGTCTTCGAGGTGAAGTCCACCTTCACCTCGCCCACCCCATCCACCTTCGACAGCGCGGCTTTCACGACAGCCGGACACGAGGCGCAATCCATATTGTCCACTGACAACTTGGCCGTTTTTTCGGCGGCATGTGCCCCGAACGGGACGGCAAGGGCGGCAATCACGAACATCAATCGGCGCATTGGTAGCTCCGTTCAGGAACCCAGCAGCAGCGGTGCCGCATAGGGAAAGGCCACGGCGGCCACGGCTAGAGCGACCGCGCTCCACAGTGCCACTTTGACCACGGGATGGGGCATCGGCCGTGCGCATTGACCATCCGAGCAAGCCGGACGATAGACGGCACGGAAGCCGAAGAACAACGCGATGCCCGTGAAAGCGAGAAAGACGGGCTGATAAGGGGCGAGCGCCGTCAGGTTGCTCATCCAGGCGCCGCCGACCCCAGCCAGAAACAGCAGCAGCGGGACCACGCAGCATGACGACGCTGCGATAGCGCCGACGATGCTGCCAACCGCCAGCAGCGCCGGATGGAGAGATGATTTGCCCGCTGCGTTCTCAGCCACGGCTGCCTTCCTTTGCCCCAGGATATTGATATCCTCCAATCTGTAGCCGCTACAGGATCAAGAGGAAACTGCATGAACAAGCGCCCGGGCCGACCGGCAGAGCTTTCCATCGGCGGACTGGCCGCCCAGAGCGGCTGCAACATCGAAACCATCCGCTATTACGAGCGTATCAAGCTGATGGCCGAGCCTCCACGCACGGCGAGCGGCAGACGACGCTATGGCGACCAGGCTTTGCGGCGCCTGCGGTTCATCCGTCGATCCCGTGAACTAGGGTTCAGCATCGACGAGATCCGGGGAATGCTGGCCATGGTCTATGGCGGGGCGATGACGTGCGCCGACATCCTGGCGAGCGCGTCGGCCCATATCGCGGACATCCGTCGGAAGATCGCCGACTTGGAGCGAATGGCCGGGGCGCTGGAGGCTATGGCCGAGCAGTGTCACGGCATGAACGTGCCGCAATGCGCCATCGTCGATTGCCTAAGCAATGACAAAGGCTAGTCGCACTGGGGTGCAGGCTGCTGCAGCCCTTTGGATTCAATTGGGGAAGTACGCCTTGATCGCCGTCCTCAGGCCCTCCTGCATGGCTTCCATCGGCTGCTCGGCGATCTCGCGCCAGGTCGGTCCGAGGACGCGGAGGAAGTGATCAACGATGGCCGGATCGAAGTGCGCCCCTCGCCCGTTGATCAAGAACTTGCACGCTTCGTCGCACGAGAACGGTTCCTTGTAGGGGCGGCGCGATGTCAGTGCATCGAAGACGTCGACGACGGCGAAGATGCGGGCGATCAGTGGAATGCCCTCGCCCCTGAGTCCGCGCGGATAGCCGCTGCCGTCGAACTTCTCGTGATGGCCGCCCACTACGTCGGCGGCCACCTTCAGCCAGCGCGAGGTCGATACGATGTCGAGGCCATGCCGGACGTGGGCCTTCATGACCTCGAACTCCTCCTCGGTCAGGCGCCCGGGCTTCAGCAGGATGTGGTCGGGGATGCCGATCTTGCCGACGTCGTGCAGGAAGGCGCCGATGATCAGCCTCCGCATCTCCGGCGCTGCTAGGCCGACGGCCTCGCCCAGGCGGATCGCCATCAGGGTGACCCGGTAATTGTGGGCATCGGTGTCGCTGTCCCGCTTGGCAACCGCGCTGCCGAGGACCGCCAAGGTGTCGATGTTTCCTTCCAACGCATCGCTGGCGTAGCGAACGACCCGCTTCTCCAAGGCCAGGATGACCGGGATGAGGACTGCGGTCGTGGCGAGCACCACCACGATGACCGCCACGGCCGACCACACCGTGCGGACATGGACCTGACGGGCGAACTCGTCGCCAACTTCGTAGAGGCCAAGGAAGCGCGCCGGTTGGCCTTCGGACTCGACCGCGATGGACAGGAACATGTAAAGGCGGCCATCCGTTCGGAAATTCTCGTGGTGCTCACCTGCAGTGTGGGCGGCCCCCTGCTCGAAAGCCGCCACCAGGGTGGGCGGAAGGTTGGGTCGCCGGACTTCGATGGGAGACTTCCCGGGAGCCTCCAGACGCGCAATCAGGAACTCCCTGGTCCCGCCGGGAGCGTGTCGCCCCTGCTCCTCCAGGGAATGGGCCAGATGTCTTGCTTGATCGGTGGCGAGATCGACAACCAGGGCATCAAGGCGACGGGTCTCCAGCCAGTAGGCTGTGGCGCCCGCGAGCGCCGCGATCAGTAGACCGCAGACCGCTAGTCGGAGGATCAGCCCCTGGCGCAGATGAGGAAGCGGATGGATGAAACCGTTTGCCACTGCCACTTGCCCCCTCATTCATTCTCAGCGGCCAAAAAACCTGTCGATGATCATGCCCGAAGGCTCCGAACGCCGCCATTGGCAGCCAGGCATCCGTCCTCCTGATCCGTGCCTGGACCTCCTTCCTACGTTACCGCCCACATCTATTCACTTTCCTATTCACCGCCCCGTGGCTCTGCTGTCTACGCCGACGTCGCCTCGCATGTTGCGGAGGCGCTATTCAGATTGCTATTCAGGAGCGAGCGGATGCTAGGCTGCGAAGGGTTGTGGCTTGCATGCTATTCATCAATCTATTCAGGCAGCAATTTGTGTGTCCGTAGCTAAGGAACCCGGCCATGGCGGATGAGCAATCTATTCAAAATCCTATTCAGGACGACGGAGGCCTCGACGATATCGAGGAGAAGATCGTCGACCTGCTGCGGCACAGCCTGCCAGGCTACACGGCGCGCGACCTCCTGGCGGCGTTGGCTCGGGAGGGTCATGCCATCAGCCAGCCTACACTTTCTCGCAGATTGACGAAGCTCCAGGCCGCCCGCCATGTGGTCGCAAGGAAGGCGGGGCGGAGCACCTATTATGAGCGCGATCCATACCACGACTGGTTTCGTCTGCCTCCGAATCAGCGAGGCACAGTCGGGTACAAGTTTGAGTTCCTCTCCGGTTACCGGCCGAATATCGACAGATGGATCTCCGCCGAGGAGAGTGCTCTGCTGCTAAAGGCGGGCGGCGGGCGGCGCTTGGAGGCAAGCACCTATTCAAGAGCTATTGCCCAGAAATTGCTGGTCGACCTCGCCTACGCCTCATCGGCCCTTGAAGGAAACACGTACACCTATCTCGATACGAAAGTCCTTATCGAATACGGCCAAGCGGCCGAGGGCAAAGCACTCGATGAAACGGTGATGATCCTGAACCACAAGGAGGCGATCACCTATCTCATCGATAACATCGACGACATCGAGGTGAACGTCCGGGAGATCAAAACCCTTCACGCCTTGCTCTCGCGTGGTCTCAGCAACATGGACCCACGCGAAGTTGGCGTAATCCGTCGCACCCCAGTCGACGGCATCGATGGGTCGGCTTATTTGCCAATGGCGATTCCCCAGAAACTGGAGGAGGAGCTTGAACAGATCGCGCTGAAGGCCGCCGAGATCAGGGACCCTTTCGAGCAATCGCTGTTCCTGATGGCTTTCATCTCCTATCTGCAGGCATTCCGCGATGTGAACAAGAGAACGGGGCGCCTGGCCTGTAACATCCCTCTGCTAAAGAACGGACTTGCTCCTCTTTCGTTCATGGATGTCGATAAGCGAAAGTACGTGAAAGGCCTTCTCGGGGTTTATGAGCTAAACCGCACCGACATCCTGAAAGATGCCTACATTGAGGGGTACGTTAAGTCGGCTAAACGCTACGATGCCTACGCCGCGCGCGACCGTTCCGTGGTCGAGCTAGAGTTCCGGCGCCGGGTAGACATCTATGCCTGCGTGGCGGCCCTTGTTAAGGCGTCGGCCGAAAAGGGTGAGCGCATCGATCCAGCAGAGTTCGCCGTCTCCTATTTTTCCGGGGACGAAGAAGACGTTAGGTTACAACTCAGCGAAAGAGTGTCGGAGATCGTCCAGTCGCTGGATGTCGGCAACCACGTCGCCTACGGGATCACTCATAAGGCTTTCGACGAATACGCGAAACTGCCGCAATCCCCTCAAGCCACCCTCGGGCAGTAGGCGCATCCTCCGAATGCAATTCAGGTCCCTATTCATTGGCGAAGGAGCCAAACAGCGAAGTCCTGGAAATGCGCGGACCTGCGGGAGTTCACCTATTCAGCATTCAATTCATTCAAGCTGCAGCTGCGCGCGACAGGTAGAGGGAGTGGGCGCCGATCACCTTCGAGGCGGAACGCTACAGCACTGATGGACGATCTTGATCTGGTTGCGCAGGTTCCCGTCTTGGAACTCGCCCCAGGCCCGTCCCAGGCAAGCGAACAGGCCGGTCGACAGCTTGAGGCCGGATGCTTCGGCGAGGTGCGCGAGAGCCTCCAGTTCCGTGAATTTCAAATCGTAGGTGAGCCGCAGGGCGTTGCGGTTCTTCACCACCTCGACCGAGAGGACACCTTGGCCTTGCGCCATCCGGGCAATTCCGGCGTCGTCAGCTGGTGCCGCCAAGGACATGATCCTGGTCACTGTTGTTGGGTGCGTCATGGTGGTCATGGCGACCTCCTTTTTGTTCCAGCCGCCGCCAGGCTCGACACGCTGGCGGCGGCGGCCTCCTCTCTTCAGCGAGCGGCCAGCCGCACGCGGCGAAGCCGCAGGGCGTTGCCGACGACGGAAACCGAACTCAGCGCCATCGCGGCGGCGGCGATGATCGGGCTGAGCAGCCAGCCGAACACCGGATAGAGCACGCCCGCTGCGATCGGGATGCCAGCCGCGTTGTAGGCGAAGGCCAGCACCAGGTTCTGGCGGATGTTCCGCATGGTGGCACGGCTCAATATCCGCGCCCTGGCGATACCGGCGAGGTCACCCTTCACCAGGGTCACCCCCGCGCTTTGGATAGCCACCTCAGTGCCGGTGCCCATGGCGATGCCGATGTCGGCCTCGGCAAGGGCGGGCGCATCGTTGACGCCATCACCGGCCATGGCCACAACTTTCCCCTGGCCACGCAACCGGCGCACGACCTGGTGCTTGTCCTCGGGCAGCACCTCGGCCTCGATGTCGTCGATGCCGAGCTTGGCCGCCACCGCTTGGGCCGTAGTCTTGTTGTCGCCGGTCAGCATCACGATACGGATGCCCTCGGCGCGTAGCGCGTCCAACGCGGCCGGTGTGCTGGCCTTGATCGGGTCGGCGATTGCGATCACACCGCCCGGCTTGCCGTCGATCGCGGCGAACAGGGCGGTGGCGCCATCGCGGCGGAGCGCATCGGCCTGCCCGGCCAGCGCCCCCAGACCCACACCCAGGTCGTCCATCAGCTTGGCGTTGCCGAGCGCGACCTTGCGCCCCACGACCATGCCGGTGACGCCCTTGCCGGTGATCGATTGGAAGTCGGCGGCCTCCTCCACTGTCAGCCCGCGATCCTTGGCGGACGCCACGATCGCGGCGGCGAGCGGATGCTCGCTGGACCGCTCCAGCGACGCGGCGATCGCCAGCACGGTGGCTTCGTCGAAGCCCGGCCCTGCCATGACGGCCGTCACCTTGGGCTTGCCCTCGGTAAGCGTTCCGGTCTTGTCGACAACGATGGTGTCGACCTTCTCGAAGCGCTCCAACGCCTCGGCGTTCTTGATCAGCACGCCCCCGGTGGCGCCCTTGCCGACGCCGACCATGATGGACATGGGCGTGGCCAGGCCGAGCGCGCACGGGCAGGCGATGATCAGGACGGAGACCGCGACAATTAGCCCATAGGCTAGCGCAGGCTCCGGTCCCCAGATTGCCCAGGCGCCGAAGGCGAGGAGGGCGATCAAGACGACGGCGGGGACGAACCAGGCGGAAACCTCGTCGGCCAGCCGCTGGATGGGCGCGCGGCTGCGCTGGGCTTCGGCGACCATATGGACGATGCGCGACAGCATGGTGTCGGCGCCCACCTTGTCGGCCCGCATGATCAGCGCACCGGTAGCGTTGACGGTGCCGCCGATCAGCTTGCTGCCCGGCTCCTTCTCCACCGGCATGGATTCGCCCGTGACCATCGACTCGTCGACCGCGCTGCGGCCTTCAAGCACCTCGCCGTCGACCGGCACACCGTCACCTGGGCGGACACGCAGGCGGTCGCCGACATGCACCTCGGACAGCGCGATTTCCTCGTCATCGCCGGTCGGGCGGATCCGCCGCGCGGTTTTGGGGGCCAGGTTCAACAAGGCACGGATGGCGCCGCCGGTCTGTTCGCGGGCGCGCAGTTCGAGGACCTGGCCGAGCAGCACCAGCACGGTAATGACGGCCGCCGCCTCGTAGTAGACGGCGACAATGCCCTCGGCGTTGCGGAACCCGGTCGGGAAGATGTTGGGCGCCAAGGTCGCAACCAGACTGAACACGTAGGCCGTGGCGGTGCCGAGGGCGATCAGCGAGAACATGTTGAGGTGGCGCCGGACGAAGGACTGCCAGCCGCGTACCAGCAACGGCCAACCTGCCCACAGCACCACCGGGGTCGCCAGGATCAGCTGAGTCCAAAGCGCGACCTTGGAATCGATTATCCTGTGCAGGCCGACACCCGGCACATGGACGGCCATTTCGTAGATGACCAGCGGCACCGTCAGGGCGGTGCCGATCCAGAAGCGGCGGGTGAAGTCGACCAGTTCGGGATTGGGACCGGTCTCGGCCGTCGCCGTCTCGGGTTCCAGCGCCATGCCGCAGATTGGGCAATTGCCCGGCCCCTTCTGGCGGATCTGCGGGTGCATGGGGCAGGTGTAGATGGTCGCGTCGTCGTGCGTCTCCTGCGGGGCCGAGCGCGGCGTGACGTACTTGGCCGGATCGGCGGCGAACTTGTCCCGGCAGTGCGGGCTGCAGAAGAAGAAGTGCGCTCCATCGTGGTCGAGCTTGTTGGCGGCGGTCGACGGATCGACGCTCATCCCGCAGACGGGATCGAGCGCTGTCGTGGCGGCGCCGTGCTCGACGTCCCCATGGTGATGGTGATGATGGCTGTGGGCATGGGCGTCCATATCAGCCTCCTCTCACTTGTGCAGCGGGTGGGCAGTGCCGTTGCCCCCGCCCCAATGGGGGATGAAGGCCGGGACGTGCGCGGCGTAATCGGCATAGCGCACCGGGAAATGCCGCAGGGTTTCGGCCTCTTCGATCTTGGCCAGGCGCAGGTACATGACGACCAAAACGGGGAACATCGCCAGCGTCAGCAGCGTCGGCCACTGCAGAAGGAAGCCCAGCAGCACGGCGACGAAGCCGACGTACTGGGGATGACGCACGACGGCGTAGGGACCGATCGTTGCCAGTTCACCCTTGGACTGGGCGGCGTGCAGAATGTGCCAAGCCTTGGCCACCACAACGAAGCCGCCGAGGATGAGCAAGTTGCTGGCGAGATGCAGCAGATTGAAGTGAGGGTCGCCCTTCAGGCCAAGGAGCGTCGACCACAGATGGCCCGCTTCATGGCTGAACGGATCGAGCGCCGGGTAGCGGTTGCCCAGCCAGCCGGACAGCAGATAGATGGTCAGCGGGAAGCCGTACATCTCGGTGAACAGCGCCAGCACGAAGGCCGAGAACGCGCCGAGCGAGCGCCAGTCGCGCTTCGTCTGCGGCTTCGAAAAGCTGAACGCGAACAGGATGAACAGGGCCGAGTTGATGACCACGAGCATCCACAGACCATAGGCGGGAACGGTGTCGGTCATGGCCTTCACTCCTTCCTGGCGCCGCCGTGATCGTGTCCGCCATGACCGTGGCCACCGTGCATGAACAGGTGCATCAGCGGGCACAGGAGCAGCAGCAGGAGCGGAAAGCTGCCAGCCAGGTGCGCCCAGTGTTCGGCGACCAGCAGAGCGGCGGCGAGGCCCAGGAACACCAGCAGGGCGATTCCGGTCCGAGGGCGCCAGAACGAAGGTGCGTGGTCATGGGCGGAGTGCATGTGGGCGGTCATGGTCGCCTCCTAAGCTACGACCCTATTTGACCACCGCCATGTAAGCCGTCGATGTCACCGCAGGTAAATTTTTGTAACCGGCGCCACACCCGCGAACAGCGCCTTCGAACCCGCGTTGACGTTGGCATCCAAGCCGACCGTCACCAACCCGGAGGACAGCATGCACGCGCGCGAAATGATCAGCAGCCATCTCCATGTGAAGGGCAACACCAACGATGCGCTGATCCAGTGCATCGAGCAGTGTTACGACTGCGCCCAGACCTGCGTTACCTGCGCCGACGCCTGTCTGGGCGAGGACATGGTGGCCGAACTGGTGCAGTGCATTCGGCTCAACATGGATTGCGCCGACGTCTGCACGGCGACCGGCGCCGTCGCAACCCGGCGCAGCGGTTCCAACGAGCAGGTCATCCGGGCCATGCTGGACGCCTGCGCCACAGCCTGCCGCCTGTGCGCCGAGGAATGCGAGCGGCACGCCAGCGATCACGAGCATTGCCGAATCTGCGCCACCGCTTGCCGGTCCTGCGAGGACGCCTGCAATAAGGCCCGGCAAAGCATGAGCCACTAATTGGGCGGGAGGGCGACTGGCCCTCCCGATCATTCCTTCTCGGACCGAGGGAAGATAACCGAACGGTGTTCCTTGTTCGGAAACGCGGTGCGCTGCCCGTAAGCTGGCGGGACTTCGAGGTGATGATAGGCCGTCTCAGAGTTTGTCAGATGGACGAAAAGGTGCGGGCCGGAAAACCAGTCGTCGCCGATCTCGTCTATCGCCACGATGCGGTCGAGTGGGATGACGAACGCGATCTCGTACCAAGCCTGACAATGCTTGGGCAGCTTCTCCCAGATGCCCCAAGCGGTGGACCGCACCTCGTGGTCTTCATCTCCTGAACACCAAGGGTCGTCATGGCGGTGAGGATGGGCATCGTTCATCGCCTCGGCGTAGTCCCAGCCAACGCCATCTTCAGCCAAGTAGGCGAAATGCCGGGCGCCCAAGAAGCGCAACCCGTCGTGGGCCAGCCCCAGATAGCGGACTACGCGCCAGCGGCCACGTTCGTACCGGGGAAGGGTCTCATCCTCATCGAGGAAAGGAAACCGCTTGTCATCCGGATCCCTGAGCAGCACCCACCCCTGTTCATCCAGATGGCGCTTCGCCTTCCGCTTCATCGTCAGGATCGAAGCCAGCTGGCTCTTGAGGGTGCGGCGCCGGGTCTGAAGCGAGATGCCGGTGTAGGCGAAAAGCAGGTGGTCGTTTTTCGGCTGAAAGAGCATGTCCTCGATCTCGGCCTTCCCCCACAGATGCCCCTCGGCGAAGCCCATCTCGCGGCACTTGGCCAGGAAGACGTCGCGGGCCTTCTTCGAGAAGTCGCAGGCCGCAGCGAAGATAACGCCGTAAATGCGCCCCCTTTCCTCCTCGGGGATGTCGTCGAGGTAGCCCGCCAACTTGCCCGGCCCGACGGTGCGCTCGCGCTTGCATTGGACAAGCCACAGGCGCCCGGGTGCGAGGGGCGCGTCCTCTTCTTCCTCGGTGCCGTCGACCTGTTCGACCAAAGGGGTCTCTTGTTCCCATGCCCGGACATCGAAGCCGTCATCGCTGCCCGACCGGCCGGTAGCTTCGATTTGACGCCAAACCTTGAAGTCGTAGAGCAACTGCCGCACTAGGTCCTCGAACCGGTGAGGTTCAAGATCTTCGAGATGCAGCGGCCCGATAGTCTTGGTCGCCAGCGCCATACCGCCCCCCATCCAATTCAGCGACGAGCATCCGTCGGCCACAGCGACCAGACAAGATCGAAGGCTTCCGCCTCTCCAACGCCTGGGTGGGCGCACATCACCGCTCGAACCGCTCGCATGACGGCGGTCGGGCTGTCTTCGCGCTGCGCTTGGGACTTCCGGATGGAGTCCTCGGCAACCTTGCGCAGTTCGCTTTTGTCCGAGGAGTTCATCGCACCCACAGCCTGTCCACCAACTGGTATGCTTCGGCAATCCCCATTTCGGGCTGGGCGTCGAGCACGGCGCGCACGGCCGCCGACAGGGCCAGTGCGTTGTCTCGCCGCCGTGCGAGAGCCTTGGTTAACGCCTCAACGACGATGACGCGGACGGGATGCTCGTCGACGACCAAGGTGCCCATGATCAGACAAGCACCCGCGACACGGCCTCGACCGCCTTCATGCCCTGGCCGAACCGCGCCATCATCTCGCGGTTGGCCTTCAACTCGCCGTAGGGCAGGAACCGCACCTGGAGTTCACCGATACGGCTGAAGGCCGGGCGCGCCAGCTGGGTGCGAACTTCGCCTTCGCGGTCGTCGGGCGCCACCAGGAACAGGCCGTTGGGGGAATGCAGGTCGCCGCCAAGGGCGAGATCCAGCAGCCGGACGATGCCCGAATAGATGGACGTAGTGTGCTCGACCTCGAAGGCCCCCGCGACCTTGGCCTGGCCGCGTTCGAGCCACAGGACATCGATCAGGCGGATAGCGTCGGCACCGGGGGCCTGCTCGATGGCAGGCGGAAGAAGCTCAAGGCATCCGTCGCCGAGACGTCCCGAGCCATAGGAGCGACTGCGGTCGTTCGACGCAATCCAGACGTCGAAGCCGAGCGCGCGGCCGAGGTCGCGCAGCCAGGCTTGGATCTCGGTGTGGGTGAGGTCGCCTTGCCGGGCGGCGGCCAAAGCCTTATCGGCCTTGGCACCTTCCTCGCGGACGCGGACGAGATCGGCTTCCCATGCCTTCCGGGCGGCGTCGGTGTCTTCGACCGGCGGCGGCGGGTAGCGGCCGGAGCCGATGTCGAAGAGGAACCCCGCAATGGCGCCCAGATCGTTGGAGAGAATATCGCGGTACTTGCCGTTGAGGGCGATGACGCCTTCCCGCATGGCGAGGCATTCACCCCAGCGTCCCAGCTTCACCTTCGCGCCGGTCAGCGCGTTGTAGCCGTTGACGATCGCGGTGTTGAACGGCGGGACGATGGTGGGATGGTGGAAATAGAGCAGGTTGGCGACAGCCGGACCCAGGCCTTTGATGCCCTTGGCGTCCAGGCGCCGGATGGCGTCGAGCACGCCGTCTTCACCGTTGCAGCAGGCGCAAGCGTTGAGGCACCGGGCGAACGCCAGCTGGTTGTCGCGGTCCTCGTAGATGTCGGGGATGCGCAGCTTCGGCTTCCACAGGAAGGCATGGTCGGCCCCCTTGAAAATCTGGCGCTGCTCCGCGATGGCTCCGACCACGGTCTCCAGCGACGATCCCTTGTAGACGTTGCCGAAGGCGCCCGCTTCGATCTCGGCGACGACCTGGGCGACACCACGGCGGATAGAGCGGAAATTTTTCAGCCGCTCCTCCCAGAGGAACCAGGAGCGGTAGGTGCCGCCAGCGTCGTCTCGCCAGCGGGTGATCAGGGTGCGGATGGGGTCGGTCATGCTTTCGCCCGTAGAAACTACAGCCACGGTAGAATGCCACGTCGGAAGCCCAAGCTAAAGCGAGCGTGGTCGACACCACAAAGAAAGACGGCCGGAGAGCAGTTCTCCGGCCGTCCGGCGGCGCGCCGCATGGTGGGGGCTAATACTTGGACGCCGCCGCGCCTCTTACTTGGCCTTCAACTGCGGGTCGTGATGGGTGCTGGGACCGTCGCTGTGCATCGTCTCCGGCGCCGCAGGACCAGCCTTGCTGCCCATCGCCGGAGTGGTCTTGGCGTCGTGGTGCTCGCTCGGGCCGTCGCTATGCAACTTCTCGGCGGGCACACGGTCGGTCTTGCTGGCCTTGATCACCGGCATGTTCAGGTGACCGCGCACGACGTCCAGGTAGCTGGTAGCCTCGGCGCCTTTGCCCTGGGCGCAAAGCTCCTTGGCGATGCGAAAGTTGTCCTTCACCTGCGGGTGGGCACCCTGGGACTCGCGGTGGTACACCTTGTCCCACTGCTTCTGGACTTCCGTGATGTTGTCTTTGCAGGACGGCTCGGCGGCCTGCGCGGCGGCGGCTCCCATCAGCGCGATGGCGGGGATGGCGAGGGCGAACAGGCGAATGGTCTTCATGATCAGCCTCATCTCTCTGTTGTCTTCGGAGCGGCAGGGAACCGCTCCTGATGAGGACTAAGCTAACCCTTGATCGTAAATGGTCGACGACGGCACAGGTAAAGGTTTGTAACTGGCAGAATCACAAGAACCGCAAAGGCACCATGATGTGAGCGCCATGTTGACCTTGTTGATCAAAATGAGTGCGACCGGAGAAATAATTCTCCGGTCGCTTCGACGTCCCGCCATAATATTGGGGCAGAAAGGTCGGGCCGCCGAGCGGGTTACTTGCCGAGAACCGGCGCAGTGGCCCCGTCGGGCTTGATGTCCTGCCCGGCAGGACCAGCCTTGCTGCCCATCGCCGGGGTGGTGGGAGCGTCATGATGGGCGGAAGGGCCGTCGCTGTGCAGGGTTTCCGTGTTCGGGGGATTCGGCTTGTGGCCGGTGGCCACCTCGGGCATGCCCAGATGCGCGCGCACGATGTTCAAATAGTGCTCGGCTTCCTGATCGCCCTTCGCGCACCTTTCCTTGGCGATGCGGAAGCTGTCGGTCACCGACTGATAGCCGGAACCGCCGGGACGATCCATGCCCATCGGGTACATCTTGTCCCACTTGGCCTGAACTTCCTTGATGGATGCGTCGCACTTACCCGCCGCCTGAGCGGCGCCGACACCGCCAACCAGAATGGCAAAAGCAGGAATGGCGACGATTGCGAACTTCTTGAACATCTGTGCTCTCCATTTTGTCATCGCCGCGTCATCGGCGGCATGGAGAGATTGAACACTGACTATGTAACTGGCTGACGAATTCAGCCGTAAAAGAACGTAAAGAAATGTGACTTTCTAAGACGTGGTTAATCCAGCTGCTTGAATGCAGCTTCCGACGCCGCCAGCAAGTCTTGCTCCTGCTCCGGGTCAAGGCGATGCAGCCGAGCGCAGACGTCGCATACCGCATTCAACTCGGCGACAGAGTGGCAAGATCGCGCCAATTCCTCGGATAAGATGGCGATATTTACTGGCCCTGTTTTTCGAGAACGATTGATCGACACCGAGAGACCCCTCAGTAGGTGCCAAACAGCTTCTGGCCGGAAGCGCCGAAGGTGTAGATGGGGTTTGGCTCCTTCGGTCCATCCATGCCCGGCGAACCCGAGGGCATGCCGGGAGAAGCGAGGCCTTTGGCCTTGCGCGGCTCGGACAGGAACTTTTCGATCGCTTCCAGCGGGACATGGCCTTCAACCACCGCCCCGTCGATCTTGGCGGTATGGCACGAGCGCAGGGGTTCCGGGACGCCCATTTCGTCCTTCACCTTGTCCATGTCCTCGCGCTCGATGACGGTGACCTTGTAGCCATTACGCTGGAGGTACGTCGCCCACCCCTTGCAGCAGCCGCAGCTGGGGTTCTTGTAGACCACCGCCTCGCGCGCGACGGCGGGCGTCGACACGGGCATGAGGGCTGCGCCGCAGCCGATGACGAAGGCCAGGGCAGCCGAGACGAGGACGGCTTTCTTGGTGGACTTGCTGAATCTGAGACCCATGGGTGCTCCTCCTGACACTAGACGCGCGCCGGTTCGTGCTCCGGCACAGGCGCCTCGACCGTCGGCGCGGGTGCCGCCGGATGGCGGGGCAACCCGACCTGCTTGATCAGCGCGTAGATGGCGGGGATGACGATGAGGGTGAGGATGGTCGATGACACCATGCCGCCAACCATGGGCATGGCGATACGGCGCATGACCTCCGAGCCGGTGCCGGTGCTCCACATGATGGGCAGCAGGCCCGCCATGATGGCCACCACCGTCATCATCTTCGGGCGCACGCGCTCGACGGCGCCCTCCATGATGGCCTCGTAGAGGTCGGCGCGGGTGAACTCCTTGCCTTCGGCCTCGCGCTTGGCCTTGAGGTCCTTCAAGGCGTGGTCGAGGTAGATCAACATCACCACGCCCGTCTCGGCGGCCACGCCCGCCAGGGCGATGTAGCCGACCGCCACCGCCACGCTCATGTTGAAGCCGAGATACCATTGCAGCCACAGCCCGCCGACAAGGGCGAAGGGCAGCGACAGCATGACGATCAGGGTCTCGGTCACCCGTTTGAAGTTGAGGTAGAGCAGCAGGAAGATGATGAGGATGGTGAGCGGCACCACGATCTTCAGCTTCTCGATGGCGCGCTCCATGTACTCGAACTGCCCCGACCAGGTGACGAAGTAGCCGGGCGGCATCGCCACGTTGTCCTGGACGGCCTTGCGCGCCTCGGCGACATAGCCGCCGATGTCGCGGTCGCGGATGTCGACGTAGATGTAGGCCGACAGCAGCGCGTTCTCGGTACGAATGCCCGCCGGTCCCTTGGTCAGGCGCACCTTGGCCAGCTGACCCAGCGGGATGGAGGTGCCGTCCATGGTGTTGACCAGCACGCGGGTGGCGATGGCCTGCGGGTCCGAGCGGAATTCGCGCGGATAGCGGACGTTGACGCTGAACCGCTCGCGGCCTTCGACCGTCGTGGTCACCGACTCGCCGCCCAGGGCGGTCAGGATGACCTCGTTCAGGTCGTCGATGGTCAGGCCGTAGCGGGCCAACTGGGCGCGATCCGGCTGGATGTCGAGATAGTAGCCGCCGCCGATGCGCTCGGCGTAGGCCGAGGTGGTGCCCGGCACCGCCTTGACCACCGCCTCGATCTGGCGGGCCAGCTTCTCCATTTCGTCGAGGTCCTTGCCGAAGACCTTGATGCCGATGGGCGTGCGGATGCCGGTGGAGAGCATGTCGATGCGGGCGCGCAGCGGCATGGTCCAGGCGTTGGACACGCCCGGCATCTGCAGCGCCTTGTCCATCTCGGCGATCAGCTTCTCGGTGGTCATCCCAGGGCGCCATTCGCTCTCGGGCTTGAGGTTGATGATTGTCTCGAACATCTCGGTCGGCGCCGGGTCGGTGGCGGTGGACGCACGACCGGCCTTGCCGAAGACGGACTGCACCTCGGGGAAACTCTTGATGATGCGGTCCTGCACCTGGAGCAGTTCGGCCGCCTTGGTGATCGACAGGCCCGGCAGGGTGGTGGGCATGTAGAGGATGGTGCCCTCGTTCAGCGACGGCATGAACTCGGAACCGATCTTGGTGAGCGGCCACACCGAGGCCACCAAGGCCACCAGCGCCACAACGATGGTGAGGATCTTGGCCTTGAGCACACCGCTGATCGCCGGGCGATAGATCCAGATTAGGAAGCGGTTGATGGGGTTCTTGCGCTCGGGGAGGATCTTGCCCCGGATGAACAGCATCATCAGGACCGGGACCAGGGTCACCGACAGGAAGGCGGCGCCCGCCATGGCGAAGGTCTTGGTGAAGGCGAGCGGCTTGAACAGGCGGCCTTCCTGCGCTTCCAGGGTGAACACCGGCAGGAACGACACGGTGATGATCAGCAGGCCGAAGAACAGGCTGGGGCCGACCTCGATGGCGGCGTCGATCAGGGCCTGCGCCCGGCTGTCGCCCGGCTTCATGCGCTCCAGGTGCTTGTGCGCGTTCTCGATCATCACGATGGCGGCATCGACCATGGCGCCCACGGCGATGGCGATGCCGCCCAGGCTCATGATGTTGGAGGTCATTCCCATCCAGTCCATCACGATGACCGCGATCAGCACGCCGACCGGCAGCATGATGATGGCCACCAGGGCCGAACGGACATGCAGGAGGAAGACGACGCACACCACCGCGACGATGATGCTTTCCTCGATCAGCGTGTACTTGAGGGTCTCGACTGCCCGCAGGATGAGATCGGAGCGGTCGTACACGGCCTCGATGCTGACGCCTTCCGGAAGGCCGGAGGACACCTCGGCGATCTTGTCCTTCACGCTCTCGATGACGGCCAGCGCATTCTGGCCGAAGCGCTGGACGACGATGCCGCTGACGGCCTCCCCCTCGCCGTTGAGTTCGCCGAGACCACGGCGCTCATCCGGCCCGAGTTCGACGCGGGCGACATCGCGCAGCAGAACCGGGGTGCCCGCCTGGACCTTGAGCACGATCTGCTCGATGTCCGGGACACCCTTGAGGTAGCCGCGTCCGCGCACCACGAACTCTGTCTCGGCCATCTCGACGACGCGACCACCGACATCAATGTTGCTCTTGCGGATCGCCTCGGTGACCTTCGCCAGCGGAATGTTGTAGGCCTGGAGGCGCTGAGGGTCGACGACCACCTGGTACTGCTGGACGAAGCCGCCCATGCTGGCGACCTCGGCGACGCCCTCGGCCTTGGCCAGCTGATAGCGCAGATACCAGTCCTGAATGGTGCGGAGTTCGGCCAGCGTGCGGTCCTTGGCCTGGACAACGTACTGGTAGACCCAGCCCACGCCGGTAGCGTCCGGGCCGAGGGAGGGCGTCACACCGGGCGGCAGCCGCTTGGCGGCGAAATTCAGGTATTCAAGGACGCGGGATCGCGCCCAGTAGATGTCGGTGCCGTCCTCGAAAATGATGTAGACGAAGCTGACGCCGAAGAACGAGAAGCCGCGCACCAGCTTGGACTGCGGGACCGAGAGCATGGCCGTGGTCAGCGGGTAGGTGACCTGATCCTCGACCACCTGCGGCGCCTGGCCGGGGTATTCCGTGTAGAGGATCACCTGCACGTCGGACAGATCGGGAAGCGCGTCCAGGGGCAGGCGCTTCACCGACAGCACGCCCGCGCCGATCACGAACACGGTGGCCAGCAGCACCAGGAAGACGTTCTTGGCGGACCAGCGGATGAGACCGGCGATCATGGGTGGTCTCCGGCTCAGTGATTATGGAAGCCCTGGAGGGCCGCCTTGAGGTTGCTCTCCGCGTCGATCAGGAAGTTGGCCCGCACCACCACGCGCTCGCCTTCCTTGATGCCCTCCAGAACCTCCACGAAGCCATCGGCTCGGGTGCCGGTCTTAATCTCGCGGGGTTCGTAGAGGCCCTCGCCTCGCTCGACGAGAACCGCCTGACGGGCGCCAGTGTCGAGCACGGCCGAGTCGGGGACAGCAACCACGGGGCCACTCGCCACGGGGGCCGCCAAATGGACGGTGCCATAGAGTGCGGGCCGCAGATGACCCTCATGGTTGGGCAATTCGATCCGCACCTTGGCGGTGCGGGTTTCAGGGGTCACCGTCGGGTAGACGAACGTAACCTTGCCGGTGAAACTCATGCCCGGGAGCGCGTTGAACGACACCTCCGCCTTCTGGCCGACGTCAACCTGAGCGAGGTCCTGTTCGAACACCTCGGCGATCACCCAGACATTGGAGAGGTCGGCAATCTGGTAGAACATCTCGCCGGGCATGAACCGCATTCCTTGGATGGCGCGCTTCTCCAGCACCACGCCCGAGACCGGCGAGGCCAGCGACAAGGTGCGGGTCGCCTGCCCGCCATTGCGCAGGCGCTCGATCTGGCCCGCCGGGATGTCCCAGTTCTTCAGGCGCGCAAGGGCGCCCTCGGCCAGCGACCGCGCAGCCTGCTGGGCCTCGGGGCTGGCGTTTTCGAGCGAGCGGGCACTCTGAATGGCGACGAGGTATTCCTGCTGGGCCAGCACCAGATCGGGGCTGTAGATCTCCATCAGCGACTGGCCGCGACGGACCGGCTGGCCAGTCTGGTTCACATTCAGTCGCTCGATGTAGCCCTCGAACTTGGGCGAGACCACATGCAGTTGGCGCTCGTCGACCTGCACGGTGCCGACGGCGCGGATCGGGCGCGTCAAGGTGCGCAGGACCGCAGCCTCGGTCTTCACGCCGAGCTTCTGCACCTTGTCGAGGCTGATCTTGAGCGTGTTGCCGCCCTCGTCGTCGCCTTCATAGACGGGGATATAGTCCATCCCCATGTTGTCCTTCTTGGGCACGGGAGAGGTGTCGGGAAGCCCCATGGGGTTGCGGTAGTAGAGGATCTTCCCCTGGCCCTTGGGCTTGGCCGCCTGCTGCACGGGCGCCGGTTGAGGCTCGGGGTCGGCGTAGACCGGGGTGTAGTCGCGGCCCTTCTCGTCCTTCTTGGGCACCGGGGAGTAATCCGCTTTGCCTTCCGGGTGCTGGTAATACAGGATCGCCCTTTCCTGTTGCACCTGGGCGGCAACATGCGCGGCTGCGTCATGCCCGCCCGTCGGCTGAGGGGCCGGAGCAGCGCCATGGCCCGCATGGGCTTCAGCCGCAGGAGGGGTGTTGACGGTCGGAGCGGTCGGCGAAGACTGCCGACCTGCCCAGTAGCCTGCCCCTAGCGCCGCGACGACGGCGACACCGGCAACGAGGGCGCCAGCGCGCTTCATAGTTCGCCTCCGATCAGCTTTTCGATTTCGGCGAGCGCCATCTGCTGGTCCAGTTGAACCTTGAGCAGATCGATGTTGGTCTTCCACAGCTGCTGCTCGGCCATCAGCACATCGAGGAACTCGGTGCGGCCGAGTTCGTAGGACTTGGCGGCGGCCTGGAAGCCGATCTCAGCCTGCGGGAGCGCGTTCTCGCGCAGCAACTTCTCGACCTGGCGCGCCGCGTCGAGATTGAAATAGGCCTCTTGGACCTCGTTGCCGACCTCGATCTCCCGCGCCTTGCGCCGCTGGCGGGCGGCAGCTGACATGGCCTTGGCTTCACCGATTTCCGAATCCCGAAGCCCCCACTGGATGGGAATGTTCATCGTCACCATGGCTTCGTAGTTCTCGAAGCGGCCTTCGCGGCGCATGGCGCCCACGCCCACCTCGAAGTCCGGATACCAACTCTTCTCGGCGAGCGCGACGGTGCGATCGGCGCCCTGAATGGTGGCCTCCTGGGCGACCAATTCCGGGTTGGACGACTGCGCCCGGTCGGTCAGGGCGGCGAGGTCGAGCGCTTCCTTGGGCGGGATAGGACGCGGATTGGGCGCCTCGATCAGCGGGGCCGCCAGATCGCGGTTCAGCAGCCGGTTGATGCGCACGCGGGCTTTACGCCGCTCCGCCTCCATGCGGGCGATCTCAGTGCCGAGCATGCCCTTCTCGACCTCCGCCCGGGTGACGTCCTGTTGCCGTCCCAGACCCTGGCCGTAGCGCGCGCCCGCCAGCTTGGCGAGGGTGTCGATGCGCGCCCGCAGGTTCTTGGCCAGATCGTTGGCGAGATGGGCCTGGTGATATTCGGCATAGGCGACCTTCACCTTGGCGACGAGATCATTCTCGACGGCACGCTTGAGCACCTGCGCCTTCTTGGCTCCGGCCTCAGCGATCTCGCGCTTCAGGTCACGCTTGCCCCAGAACGGCAATTCCTGGGTGATCCGGATGGTCTTGTCGGTGCCGCCCGTGCTGCTGCGGGGCGCATAGCTGGGGAAGTCGCGCTGCCACCCCTCGACCAAGAACGTCACCTTGGGATCCATCAGGCTTCCAGCGCCTTCGATCCTGGCAGATGCCGCGTCGGCTTCGAGGGCCATCACTTGGACCTCTGGGTTCATCGACTTGGCGATGGCCACAAGCTCGTCAACGCTGGCGCCGACCGCCCCGTGGTGGGCTTCATCAGCCCAACCCAGGCTGGGCGCGGACACCAACACCAGAGCCATCGCCGCCCCAGCCATCAACGATTTCATTCGGACCATCGCCTTATCCCCTCGATCTTCCGTCAGTGACCTTTATGCGAGCCACCGCTGACCATCAGCGGGACCGCGCCGGTCACCGTGCCGCTCTCGCCCTGGACCTTGGCGGCCAGGTTCAGCGTCCAGGGACCCGCCATAGACAGGTCGCCGACGAAGGAATACACCCCTTGGCCATCGGTGCCCTTGGGCGAAACCTTGGTGGCCATGGGCGCCATGCCCTGCATCGGCATCTCCAGCTTGGACTGGATGATGATCGCATCGGTCACCGGCTTTTTCGACGGCAGATGGATCAGACGAACGGCGATGGGCGCCGTAGCTGACGGCTGAAGGTGATCGGTCACGGGCACGAAGGCGTAATCCTTAGGATCTGCCGACGCGGACACAGAGACGCCAACCACCAACGCGGCGGCGAGAACGACACCGCCAATCTTCTCCATCTTGCTCATGTGAATTGTCCTCCGTCGCACAAGGGTATGAGACTGATATACACGCCCTAGCCCGAGGCCTCCTTAGCGGCTTTGTAAATTTTCGTAACTGGCGCCCATAGCCACTCGCCAACGCTCGCGCCGGGGGGTAATTCGTTAAGGGCGACAAATTCGAGGCCGGAAATGAAGAGGCTGTTGCCGGATTCGATCGCCGGGCGGACCATGCTGGTGCTCCTGGTCGGTCTGACCATCTCTCACTTGTTGAGCACCGCCGTCTATTCGACCGGTCGGCCGACAGCCATTCTGGAAGCCAACGAGCAGCAATTCGCGGGTCGTGTCGCCGCCATCGCCCGCCAGTTGGACAAGGCCGCTGCGATCGAGCGCGAGGAGTTGGTCGAGGCGCTGAACAGTCCGATCCTGTCCGTATCATGGACTGGAGAACCGGCCTTCCCGCACGCCCATGATGAAGGCAAAGACCTAGAAGCGGTGAAGGCGGCGCTGGCGCCGCACTTCGGTCCGCTGGAGAAGGCCCGCATCCACGTCATTGAGCGTCACGCAGGCGATATCTTCCAGGCCCATGAGGCGTCTAATGCGAATTCCGCTTGGGCAAACCTCGCCCGGCTCATTCATGCCATGCCCGAGAACCAAGTCGTGCAGGTCTCCCTGCAGCTGACCGATGGCAGCTGGGCAAATTTCGGCCTGACCATCGTGCAACCCGCCTCGCTGTGGTCCCACAATTCGGTGATCTCGACCTTGATCATGGCGGTTGGGGTGCTGTTGTTCTCGGCCATCGCAACACGGTGGATTGGGCGCCCGCTCGCCACCTTCGCAACGGCGGCCGATCGGCTCGGCCGCGATGTGCATGCAGCGCCGTTGCCACCCGGTGGTCCTAAGGAAGTCCGAGCCGCCGTCGATGCCTTCAACGACATGCAGGCACGTATCCGTCGGTTCGTCGAGGATCGCACCCGCATGCTCGCAGCGATCTCCCATGATCTCCGCAGTCCGATCACGCGGCTCCGCCTGCGCGCCGAGATGTTGCCGGAAGGCGAAGGCCGAGCGCGGATGCTTGCCGATCTCGATGAGATGCAGGCGATGGTGTCGTCGACGCTGGAGTTCGCACGAGGTGAAGCCGACGATGAACCGGTGCAGACTATCGACCTTGCCGCCACACTCGAAGCGGTCTGCGACAACACCTCCGACATGGGGCTGGCGGCGGAGTACCACTGGACCGGCCGCCTGGTCTGCGCCTGCCGCCCGCACGCCCTAAAGCGTGCCCTCGCCAATCTGGTCGAGAACGGCGCCCGCTATGGCGGCGCCGTCCATGTGCAGGCGAGCCATCAGGGCCGCGACATTCGTATCCAGATCGACGACCAGGGTCCCGGCATTCCTGAAGACCAAATGGAGCAGGTGTTCACGCCGTTCTTCCGGCTGGAGCAATCCCGCAACCGCAAAACCGGCGGCATCGGCCTGGGCATGACGGTCGCACGAACCATCATCCGATCCCATGGCGGCGACATCGCGCTACGCAACAGGCCCGAAGGCGGCCTGAGCGTCGAGGTGGTGTTGCCCCAGGGCCAGACCGCAAACTGAGGGGAAACATGGAGACGCCCACCAACATCCTCATCGTCGACGACGACCGCGAGATTTCGGCGCTGGTTTCGGAATTCCTGACGCCTTACGGCTTCCACGTCACTTCCGTCGGCGATGGCCGGGCGATGCGCGAGGTGCTGGAGCACCAGCAGTTTGACCTGGTGATCCTCGACCTGATGCTTCCCGGTGAAGACGGTCTATCCCTGTGCCGACACCTGCGCGCCACCACCTCGCTGCCCATCATCATGCTGACCGCCATGGGCAGTGAGACGGATCGCGTCGTCGGACTGGAGATGGGCGCCGACGATTACGTGGCGAAGCCGTTCAGTGCCCGGGAGTTGTTGGCCCGCATCAAGGCCGTGCTGCGGCGTGGAGCGCCCAGGACGGATGAGGACCATGGCGCTGCGGCCGTCGACGTGGGGAAGATGACTCTGGAATTCTCGGGGTGGGTGCTCGATACCGGTCGCCGCCAGCTGCATTCCCCCGACGGCGTGCTCGTCGAACTCACCAGCGGCGAGTTCGACCTGCTGCTCGCCTTCTGCACCAACGCGCAGCGCGTGCTGACGCGAGACCAACTCCTGGATCTGGCGCGTGGCCGGGTGTCCGGCCCCTTCGACCGCACCATCGACGTCCAGGTGGGGCGCCTCCGCCGCAAGCTGGAGATCGACCCCAAGAAGCCCGAGATCCTGAAGACCGTGCGCGGCGGCGGCTACATGCTGGCCACCGAGGTGGTGAAGAAGCACTGATCCCTTGCCGCAAAGGGCAACGACGTTTTCTAGAGCCGAACGGCGGCAGCGCAGGCCGCGATGCCTAGCGCCAGGTCTCCACCACCGTCGACGCATACGTTAAGCCGATTGTCGGTGTACCCGATTTCTGTCACGGAAATTGATGTGTCCTTGCCGACTTCGGCCAGCAGACCCAGCATGGCGTCGACGACATCCAGCAGGTGCTCAGGCACGTCGACCGGCGCGCTGGCGATCTGGCTGTAGCGATCGGTCAGCGCCGAGGCAGACAGGGGCGCCATCTGAACATCATCTCCCCGCGACACCGGCTTTGCCCCGAGTTCCAATGCCATCTCGGGGCAGAGCGTCTGGAAATACCCGCCCCTCTTTGTCATCCGCCCCGGCCTGCCGGTGAGTTCGCACGTCCGTTTAGACAGGGCCTCCGCCATCAAGGAAGCACCGGTCACGAAATCGTCGACTGCCCCGCTCCAGTAGACCCGAAGGCTTCCAAATTTTTCCTTCACTTGCGCGACCTGCGGCACCGGCTGGCCGGTGGGAGCGGCATGTTCCACCACGACCCGGCACATGGCATCGACTATTCCAAACCAACCGTCCCCGCAGGTAAATCCCCAGGCCATGCAGGATTCTTGGATAGTCAGGTGCCGCTGCGCAAAAATCCCGGGATAGCGCCGCACGAGGTCGTCATCGAGTTCCCCGCCTCCCCATGAAGGCCCCGGCAAGGTGCGAGGCCGGGCACCTACTCCCATGACGGTTTAGGCTTGGAGATGGTCTTCTCCAGTTCACGAACCTTCCGGCGAGCAATCTCCCAGACCTCGGGTTCCGACTCGCCGTACACGAAGGAATGGGGTTCGACCACCTCAGTCTGGCCCTCCCAGTGGTGCCGAAGGATCTGAATTCGGTAGCGGTCATGGGAGAGTGGCACGACCTCGCTCGAATGGGTGTACGCGAAGACCCTTTCCCTTTGCTCCATCATCCTACCTTCCAATTTTCCATTCGCGGGGGTGCCAGTGACCTGGCCACTTCGGCCCGGACTTCATCGACATCGCGGCCAAGGACGACGCTGAGGACACGCACATCGTCCTCGTCCCACCACTCCTTGTAATATCGCTTCAATGGCTCCGGGTGGTGAAGCAGCCAGATTGCGCCAATGATGGCGCCGCCGCGCCCTTGGTAGAACTCGGTCTCCGCGAGAGTGCCCATGGTCGGGTGCTGGAGCGCGGTTTGCTCCAGCAGGGTCAGCTGCTCCATCGCCAACTGCTCCGTCAGCCGCTGGCAATGGGCGCCGCCCAACTTGGCCTCCGAAGCTATCCAACGGGCTTCGATCGCCATCATCTGAACATCATCGCCGATCCCCAATCCGCAGAACGCAACCATCCGCGCTTCCGGCGACGTCAACTGAAGGCGGATGCCGTCGTCTCGGTCCCGCGCGGGAAGCTCGGTTCCGAGGAACCTGGCAAGTTCGCCGACCAGCAATCCCAAAGCCTCTGCCCGGTCCCATGAGTTTCCTTGCACGACAGGCACCTTTGCCGAATATTTTCTGCATCTGCGAAAGATATGCAGAACCTTAGCCGTTGTCCATCTCCTTGGGGGCGGCGACCATGCGATATGGACTCGAAGAGAATTATTGGCGCCCGCATTCAGGCTGCGCGCGCGGCCCGGAGGCTGAGCCAAGACGACTTGGCTGAACGTGTCGGCCGAAGCCGCGACGCGATCTCCAGGGCTGAGCGCGGCGCCAACATGCCCAGTGTTGACACCTTGATTGCAATTGCCGAGGTGCTGGATGTGGCGCTCGTCGATATCATCGGCCCGCCGACGGAAAATTTGAGCCAGACCAGGGCCGCGTTTGAGGTCCGCTTGGCGATCGCAACTCGTGCGCTGGACGACGACGCCTACGCCGCCCTAGTCGATCATGCGGAAGCCCTGGCTAGATTGACCCAGAAAAGGTGATCGTCAGGAGACGCCGGGCGGGAGGTGTTCCGCGTCATCAGCTTCCAACCTCTTCTCGAAGGAAATGAGCGCCTGCGAGCAGGCGCTCAGCAGGTCGTCATAGGCGACGCTCGCATCCTCCGGCGCCAAGGCCAGCTTATGCCGGATGATTTCGACGTGGCCCATCAGCGCCACTTCCCAGGGTTCGACGGCCATCTGTGTCCTCTTAGCAAAACGTCCTCCTGGGATTATTAGGCCTTTCCTTGCAAGAGACCGTTCCGCCGCGCTGCGACTCTCGATACACTCTGCGCCACCACTAACGCGAGCGGGCGCGCCATGCCGATCCGAAACTGCTGGGGTGATCACGCGAAAAGGGAGATCCTTGACCGGTACTGGCTTGAACCAGGTCCCCGGTGCATCATTCTCCACCATCAGGAAGATGAGAACATTCGGGTCGAATGTTGCAAGCGGCCCCTCAAGCATGAATTCTGGCAATTCTTCTATCGCCCCAAGCCGGGAGACCACTTCGACCTGGAGTTCCCCAACGAAACGGGGAGCTTTTTCGTTGGCCACGGTTGCGGTCGGACTTTCATCGATCTTCTCAATGACCGCTATCCAGAGGCGGGATTTCACGAGCCGCCGCTCTTTAACCCGCTCAGGCATCTAGGCCAGTTGCCGCCGCCGCCCGTCGATGACGAAGACGATCAGGACGGTGATGGAGGGGAAGATGGCGGACATCCGGAGGGGCGCCGCCGGAGAGCGCGCCTTCCTCTGACGCCCTTGAACAGTGAAGTGGTTGCCGTGCTGCAACTTCTCGCAACCATCTGCCGGACCCCAATCTCTGCCGACCTGAATACCATGCTCACTTGGCTTCGGGAACATCCGGCCCAAGATACACACGACCGCTATTTGAGCAGGTTGAACAATGCGGTGCGCGACCACCGTGAACTGCAGGGGCGCACCCTTCGACAGGCGATGGAGGAGGAGGAGCACGAGGGCGCCGAGGCGTGGCGCGAGTTCACGTTCCACAACATCGAGCGGATCCTCCGGGATAACGGTGTCGACAGCCACATCGACCCAGATGCTGACATTCCCCTGGACCCGCCGCTTCGCCGAGAAGCCATAGCCGTCCGGACGACCAGACAGGGCTTCGTCATCCTGCGGGTTCAGCCTGGTGACGAACGAGCCATCCTTTTCCCAGATTGCCAGGGCTTCGCGGAAATTGACGGCGTTGGCCTGGGAGACAGGATTCGCGTTCGGATCGCCGCTCACCCTGATGGGCCACGGGCGGTCCGCGTCTATGAGAAAATCGTTGCCGCAGTTCGGGGCACCATCGGCAACGCCTATGGCACCTATGCCTTCCTGGTCCCGGAGGAGGGTGGCGCCGACATCCTGATTCCGTGGGAGGTCTATGACGACATCGGCAGAGCGCCGACCGGCACGCGGGTGGCCGCCCACGCGATCAACACTGACCGAGGACCGCGCGCCACCTGGGCCATGCGACTACCGTGATCTGGCCTAAGGTCCGTTGTCCTGCGCCTGGATCAGATGACCACGTAGAAGCCCTCGCTTGGCCGCACCGCCTCCTCCGAGCGTATTGCAGCCCGGGCGGCGATCACCGCCACCTGCTCGTCGGCGGCGACATGCGATCGCAATTTGTGGCGAGAATTCCGGACCGGGACGATCACCGCGAGCACATCGGAACGTGTCACCTCATCCCGCTCGACGCCAGCCTCCTTCGCTAGACCTCTCCAGACGTCCAAGCAGTCCATACACACCTCGATGCGGTCGTCACCATGGCCCACCGGACCGATCAACATTGTCGGCTGGCGCTTGTTGTTCATGCGAATGATGGCGGATAGGGATCGGTTGCAACATGGGCAACGCCAAGTCGCGCCCAGGTCTGAGAGATGAGGGCGAGCGGCAAGGTATTCCTTGATTTTGGCCTCTGATGGCGCCGCAGTTCGTCGGTCACGATTCCGCCGCCATGTGTTGGCGGGCATCGTGCCGGTGCGGGTGGTGGCGGAAAATTCGAGGAGATCGAAGTTGCCCCCTGGGGTCATGCCCAGTTCGTGGAGGACGTCCCAAGTTCCCTCGTAGAGGTCGCCGCCGCTCGGATGGGATTCAGGGGAGCGCCAATGGACGTCCTGGACTGCCAGCCGCACCTGCTGGTCGACGGTTTCGATTCGAAACCGCAGCACCTCGCGTTTGCGCTTCTTCTCGAACACATCGACCACCTTCTCGTCATCCGGAACATGGTGCCGGTTTCCGGCTGGCCGGATGAAGGAGCGGATCTCGTCGACCGAGAAGGAGAAATATTCCAGTTCGTCCTTCGGCACCTTCAGGAGCCTGCCCACAATCGCCTTGGCATCCCGATCAGCCTGGTTGCAGCTTTCGCAAATCATGACAGGAGAGAAGGCGCTGAACGCATCGGTGATCTGCCGCTGAATATCCTGGAGATGAGGCTTATTCTTGCCCCATTCGGCGCCAAGGTCCCTGGTGAAACTCCGGCTCACATAAGATGTGAAATGGTCGTGATGCTCAACGGCCTTGGCGATCAGCACGCCGTCGGACAGATGGACGATCTCCGCCTTGGGCCGCTGACAGCAGGGGCATATCCAATCCGGTGCAAGGGACGCCCACCACTCGTTGATCTCAATGCCGGTGGCGCCGAGGTCTGTGACGGCTTTCATAAGGCCGGTCGCCCAGACGCCATCGAAGTGGTCTCGAACGAACACTTGGCATCCGTCCGGCCTGATTTCCGTCGCGGTATCGCGCAAGGAAGCGCGAAGGCGCTGCATCTCGGCCACCAGTGCGCCAGGACTGCTCGCAAGCAGGCGAACGCCATCCCGACGAACGATCGGCTGTTCCGACTCCGCCACAATCGACCCCCATCTCCAGGAGCATATCAACCGAGAATACATCAGACCCGTTTTGTTCTCAAACCCTCGATGCCTGGACAAACGGGTGGAAGACTTCGGTCTGCGGTGGCTAGCCGTTCCTGATGGGGCGCCGAAATCTGATGCGCCCACCTACCCTTCGACGCCACGGATGACCAGGACGATAGCCGAGGCGGCCGTCATGTCCGGCCTCGCCGACATCACCGCCTGCGCCGCGCGGAGGCGTTGCCCCAACTCGTCTAGACCGGCCGCCTTAGCATCGCCGAGGGCGCGATCAATGACGCGGGCAAGGGCATGGTCCTGCGGCAGGGCACAACGGCTCATGTGGCTTCCTTGAAAAGAGAAGATCACCTTGGCGTGACGATGTAGAGCGTATCCTTCCGGTCTGGTTCCCGCCGGGTCACGAGCACGCCCTTGCGGACGCACTCGGTCATGGTGTGCCACGACGATAGCGATCGTGTCCCGCCGTCTAATGCGACCCATCCGCTCCACCGCATGGTTCCCCGGTTGTTGACGCGGGCGCCGCCCAGTTCTGGGTCGAGGTCGCCGGGATGGACCTCGACGCCCAGCGCTTCCTCCAGCAACTTGGCCAGCTTAATGCGGGTTCGACCTGGACCATGCTCCAGACGTGGTTCCATCGCCAGGCCGTCCTTGAGAAAGGCACCGTCCTTGGCGCGCCAGCGGCTGCCGTCGTTGGTCACCACCACCGCGTCGCTGACCTCGGTCACTTCCAGTTCGGCGACGACCATGCCGATCTCATGGAAGTGCTGTCGACCGCTCACCAGCACCCTCTCTCCGACCCGGAATGGAACCATCCGATGCCCCCCCCCAGTGCAATCGACAAGAGGATGCCATGCCACCTTCAAGAGAAAAAGGCGAGAAGTGCCCATCGTGGCGCGTCCGTCGCCTCTAGGCGGAAACCCAACATCCTGTTGGTCGACCATCGCCATGCGCAATGATATAGTCACGCGCTCACAACCCTGGCGATATCGCGCATGAATGCTCCACGGCCACAGCCTTTCCTTGAGGTCCGGGTGGAAGACACCGCTGGCCTGCCGACATTGCTTGGCCTATGCGCCGGGTACGAGCTTGGGCAATGGCGCTCGACGCAATTCGCCAAGTACCTGATCCGGCACCTGATCGAGTTCATCTATCCCGTCGAGGAGTGGGGCGCCGCCAACTCCACCACGGGCGTTGAGATGACCGCCCGGGCGGCCGAGGCCGTCTATAAGACCCAGAAGTACGAGAACCGTGGCGAGATCGGCGAACTGATCCTGTTCGCCGTTCTGCGGGCGCACTATGGCTCGCTGCCGGTGGTGTCGAAGTTCTTCTTCAAGTCGGCCGCCAACGACACGGTGAAGGGGTTCGATGCCGTCCATTTCATCGAAGGTGAAAACGGCCTGGAGCTTTGGCTCGGCGAGGTGAAGTTTTACACCGACGCCGCCGCCGCGATCCGGCATGTCCTCGAAGAACTCGGTGCCCACCTTGCGGCCGACTACCTGCGTGGCGAGTTCACCTGGATCGGCAACAAGATGCGTGCCGATGGCCCCCATTATGAACAGATTCGACGCCTGCTCGACGACAAGACCTCGCTCGACCAGGTTTTCCCGGTGCTGCACATCCCGGTGCTGATCACCTACGAGAGCCAAGCCGTCGGGGCGCACAACATCGTCGACGACGCATACAAGGCGGCTGTCGAGGCGGAATTGCGGCGCCACTTCGAGTCATTCCGGAACCGCTGTGCTGTCCAGCGTGTGGCCGTCCACCTGATCTTGGTGCCGTTGGGCGACAAGCGCGCCCTGCAGGACGCCTTCGACAACCGGCTGCGCGCAGCCCAGGACCTGTAGGAGGAAGCCGATGACACCCGACGAACTCCGCCAGATCCTCGGCGACCGAGGCAAGATCCAGCAGGACCCGTTCAGCGTGGCCCGCATGATCGCGGACATCTGCAATGTGGACCCAGACGCACCGCTCGCCAGAGAGATGGTGATCCGCGCCCTCGACCACGCCGACGTGTTCGAACCATTGGATGGGCTGCTGGACGCGCTTGCCCGCCAGGTGGGGCTGTTCCCCTACGCTGCGCCGGAAAAGCTCGGCCTGCGCGATCAGCTGGCATGGGAAGCGCACAGGCCGCTCGACCTGCAACTCGACGGCAAGGACATCGTGTTTCACCGCGAGCAGGCCGATGTCTATCGCGGCCTGATGGACGGCCAGAGCTTCGTCCTCAGCGCGCCGACGTCCTTCGGGAAATCCCTGGTCATCGACGCCCTGATCGCGTCGGGAAAGTATCGGAACATCGTCATCATCGTGCCGACCATCGCGTTGATCGACGAGACCCGCCGCAGGCTCGGCCGCTTCCGCGACAAGTACAAGTTGATCACGCACCCGGACCAGGCGCCTGCGGAGTGGAACATCCTTATCCTGACCCAGGAACGGGCCATCGACCGTGACGACATCAGGGAAATCGACCTGCTGGTGATCGACGAGTTTTACAAGCTGGATCCGGCGTCGGATGAGGAGCGCGACCGCGCCTCGGCGTTGAACCACGCCTTGTACAAGCTCAGCCGCATCGCCAAGCAGATCTACCTGCTGGGGCCGAACATCAACGACATCCCCGAAGGCTTCGGCAAGCGGTTCAAATGTCAGTTCAAGCGCACCGATTTCAATACGGTGGTCTCAGAGGTCCGGCGCCTGGCGCCCAAGCCGAACCGCGAGGAGGCTTTCCTCAATCTCTGCCGCACCCTGGACGAGCCTACCCTGGTCTACTGTAAGTCGCCCAAGCAGGCGAACGAGATCATGCGCTTGCTGGTGAGGCAGAACGTCACCGCCGATGTGCCCGTATTGGCGCGGGCAGCGGACTGGGTGGCCGCCACCTACCATCCGCAATGGTCGCTGGGGACAGCGCTGCGGCGCGGCATCGGCATCCACCATGGGCGCCTGCCACGCTCCCTGGCCCAGCTGATGGTGGCCTTGTTCAACGACCGCCACCTGCGGTTCCTGATCTGCACCTCGTCGCTGATCGAAGGCGTGAACACCTCGGCCAAGAATGTGGTCATCTACGAGAGCAAGATCGGCGTCCCCAGGCTCGACTACTTCACCTTCAAGAACATCCTCGGCCGGGCTGGCCGCATGCGGCGCCACTTCATCGGCAAGGTCTACACCTTCGACGAGCCTCCGGCTGAGGAATTGGATTTCGTCGACATCCCGGTGTTCACCCAGGGCGACGACACGCCGCTCGGCCTGTTGGTCCAGGTCGACGACGAAGACCTGCGCCCCGAGGCCGGTGAGCGCCTGACCGGGATTCGCCAGCAGGATGTGCTGTCGATGGCGACCATCAAGATGAACGCGCACGTCGACCCCGACGACCAGATCGCGCTGGCGCGGGAACTCACCCAGCGGCTCCGCGCCCACTACCCGCTCTTGTCCTGGTATGGGCCGTATCCGACCTGGGAAAACCTGAAGGCGGTCTGCACGCTGATCTACGATTTCTTCGTGAAGAAGCCGCGCCAGGGAATCCGCTCCGGCCCCCAGTTGGCATTCCGGCTGAGGAAGCTGCGGGAAACCGGTTCCACGGCCGCCTTCGTGCGCGAAATCCTAGAGAACGATAAGTACATCACCACCGCCGACGAGGCAGTGGAGAGCGGCATGGAGTTCATCCGCAACTGGGCAGGGTTCACCTTCCCCCGGTATCTCGGCGCGCTCGACCGCATCCAGGCCGAGGTCTTCGGGCGCCGTGATCTGAGGCCGGGCAACTACGCGGCCTATGCGGCCGAGGTCGAATCCTTGTTCATGCCGGGCGAGATCCCCGAATTGGAGGAATATGGCTTGCCGACCGAGGTCGGTCGCAAAATCCAGGGGCGCTTGGTCGTGGGCCAAGGTCTCGACGCAGCCCTGCTATCGCTTCGGCGCGTCGACCTCGGCGGCCTTCCGCTGTCCCCATTCGAGCGCGAGATGATCGAGCGCTGCCGGGTAGATTTGTGACCATGAGTACGGTCGCTCCAAAGACGGACCGCACCGCTCAATCCAAAAGGAATGCTGTGCGGCGGCTGCAGGAATAGGCGGATACCGGTATCGACGCCAGCCGGGCAGCTGACCTTCGCCAAGGCGCGGGTGAGTTCGCTAGCCGCTTAGCGAAATGGCACTGGGGGCGACCTGGGTTGTCCCTGCCGTCAAATTTAATCCTCGTTTGACCCACTCCTGGCAGGCTTTAATGGTTCCCAATTGCCAGGAGATATCGATGTCTGTCCCATCCTTTGCCCCCCACGTCGAGGTCAAGATCCTCGATCCCCGTCTCCACGAATGGGGGTTGCCGCGCTATCAGACGGAGATGGCCGCCGCGCTCGACATGCACGCATGTGTGAATGACCCCCTAATTCTACACCCGCAGCAACCAGCTGTATTGATCCCCACGGGAATCGCTGTGTATATTGGCGATCCACATATCGCCGCTGTGCTATTGCCCCGTTCCGGCATGGGTCACAAGAAGGGGTTGGTTTTGGGGAACTTGGTCGGCCTGATCGATGCCGACTATACGGCGCAGATCATGATCAGCGCCTGGAACCGCAGTGCGGTCGGCACCGATCCGATCATCATCACCCCGGGCGAACGGATCGCTCAGATGATGTTCGTGCCGGTCGTCCGCCCGGTGCTGCAGGTCGTCGACGAGTTTTCTGGAACGACCGAACGTGGCGGTGGCGGGTTCGGTTCCACGGGCGCCAAGAGCTAGGAGAGTTCACTTTGATCAGGGTGGCGAGCGAACAATCTGGATGCCTCGGCGTGGTTCACCCTGGAATGTGGGTGAACCCATCGAAACCCGCAGTACATACACAGTTCACCCAACGCCCGGTCATAAATGCCGACTACCGGGGCGAACTGGGGGTGTTGCTGATCAATCTGGGCGAAGACGCCTATACCATCACCCGGGGCATGCGCATCGCCCAATTGGTGGTCGCCCCGGTGGCGCAGGCGGCTTTGGTCGAGGTCGAGGAATTGTGTGAAACCGCGCGCGGTACCGGCGGTTTCGGCTCCACTGGTCTGGGTTGAGGAAAGCGAAAAATGCTGCGTCCGTCCAAGAAGATGCTGTTCGCCATCGAAGCGGTGCTGGACATTGCCTACCACGCCGGCGGCGAGCCGGTGCAAAGCCGGGAAATCACCCGCCGCCAGGGCATCCCGCGCCGTTACCTGGAACAGACGCTGCAGCAATTGGTGCGGTCGGGCATCCTGGTCGGCGTGCGCGGCCCCAAGGGCGGTTACCGTCTGGCCCGCGAACGCCGCCGCATTTCTGTGGGCGAGGTGGTCCGCGTGGTCCGCGCCATGGAAACCGCCGAAGACCCGTTCCAGGACGTGCCGGCGTCGGATTTGGGGGCCAAGGTCATCCGCCCCATGTGGGGCGACCTGACCGAGGAAATCATGGACCGCCTGGACGCCATCACCTTCGACGATCTGTGCATGCGGTCCTACAAGACCGGCATCCCGTCGGAAGCGCATTCCAAGCTGGACTTCATAATCTAAGCCTGACAAACTGTAGATATGAATTGAACTACACATAAAACGGGGAAAATAGGATGAGCGAGTTTCGCGGCCGCATCTACGACTCCATCGTCGACACCATCGGCGCCACCCCCCTGGTGCGCCTGCCCAAGCTGGCCGCCGAGGCCGGCGCCAAGGCCCAGATCGTCGGCAAGTGCGAATTCTTCAATCCGCTGGCCAGCGTCAAGGACCGCATCGGCCTGGCGATGATCGAAGCCGCCGAGCGTGACGGTCGCCTGAAGCCGGGCGCCACCCTGGTGGAACCCACTTCCGGCAACACCGGCATCGCCTTGGCTTTCGTCTGCGCCGCCAAGGGCTATCGCCTGATCCTGACCATGCCGGAAAGCATGAGCATCGAACGCCGCAAGATGCTGTCGCATCTGGGCGCCGAGATCGTGCTGACCCCGGCCGCCAAGGGCATGACCGGCGCGGTCAAGGAAGCCGAGCGTCTGGTCGCCGAAACCCCCGGCGCCATCATGTGCCAGCAGTTTGAAAACCCCGCCAACCCGGCGGTGCACCAGGCCACCACCGCCCAGGAAATCTGGACCGACACCGACGGCAAGGTGGACGTGGTGGTCGCCGGCGTCGGCACCGGTGGCACCATTTCCGGTATCGGCCGGGTGCTGAAGGAAAAGAACCCGAATGTGAAGATCGTCGCCGTCGAGCCGGAAGACAGCCCGGTGCTGTCCGGTGGTGCGCCGGGTCCGCACAAGATCCAGGGCATCGGCGCTGGTTTCGTGCCCGGCAACCTGGATCGTTCGGTGGTGGACGAAATCCTGCAGATCAGCAACGAAACCGCCTTCGCCACCGCGCGCAAGGCGGCCAAGCTGGAAGGTGTGCCAGTGGGCATTTCCTCGGGTGCGGCCATCGCCGCCGCCCTGGAAATCGGGGCGCGCCCCGAGATGGCGGGCAAGTTGATCGTCGTCATTCTGCCCAGCTTCGCCGAGCGTTACCTGTCGACGGCTTTGTTTGAATAAGGTCGCGCTTCGCCTTTCCGTCACCCCCGGGCTTGACCCGGGGGTCCTGTTCCAGGCGGCGACATGGATTGCCGGCTCAAGCCTGGCGATGACGAGGAACTAGATCATGGATTTCCGCGAGGACCAGATCCAGCGTTACGCCCGCCACATCATCTTGCCCGAAATGGGCGGGATCGGGCAGGCCAAGCTGCTGGACAGCCGGGTCCTGGTCATCGGCGCCGGCGGTTTGGGCTCGCCCCTGATCCAATATCTGGCCGCCGCCGGGGTGGGCACCATCGCGGTGGTGGACGACGACGTGGTCGACCTGTCCAACCTGCAACGCCAAATCCTGCACACCACCCCGCGGGTCGGCCACGCCAAGGTGGACTCGGCGGCGGAAGCGGTGGCGGCGCTGAACCCTGACGTCAAGATCGTTCCCATCCGGGCGCGGCTGGACAAGGACAACGCGGCGTCCATCATCGCCGATTACCCCATCGTCGCCGATGGTTCGGACAATTTCGCCACCCGCTTTTTGGTCAACGACGCCTGCCGGCTGGCCGGCGCCACCTTGGTGTCGGCGGCCATCCTGCGCTTCGACGGCCAGCTTTCCACCTATCGCCCCGATGGGCCGTGCTATCGCTGCATCTATGCCGAGGAACCGCCCGAGGGCGCGGTGCCCACCTGTTCGTCCGCCGGCGTCCTGGGGGCCATGGCCGGCACCATGGGCGCCATGCAGGCCACCGAGGTGGTCAAGGAAATCCTGGGCATCGGTGAAAGCATGGCCGGGCGGCTGTTGATCTATGACGCCCTGTCGGTCAGCTTCCGCGTCGTCCGCGTCAAGCGCGACCCCGGTTGCCCGCTGTGCGGCGACCACCCCACCATCACCGACCTGTCCGGGCACCGGAGCACCAAGCATGCCTGCGGCTGAGAAGTCCAGTCCCAGCAAACTGTCCATCGTCGTGTTTTCCGGCGATTTCGACAAAGTGCACTATGCCTTGGTGATGGCTTCGGCGGCGGTGGCGTCCAACACGCCGGTCACCTTGTTCTTCACCATGTGGGCCGGCCGTGCCCTGGAACGCGATCACGGTTGGCAGCGGATGAAATGCGCCGACGGGACGGCGGCCAAGGCCATGGATGACCAGTTCAAGGCCAAGAACGTCGCCGATTTCGAGACCCTGCTGGAAGCCTGCGTCGCCTTGGACGTCACCTTCATGGTCTGCGAGATGGGGTTGAAAGCCCTGGGTATGGATGCTGACGCGCTGCGTCCCGACATCCCTATCGAGAAAGGCGGCGTGGTCACCTTCCTGGCCGATGCCAGCAAGGATGGCGCCATGCTTTTCATCTAGGTATTGCTTTTGATTGAATGTCTTTAATGGTTGTCGCGGATCGGGCCGTAGCCCTTTAAGCTGTTCGACAGACTGGGGGGGGAAAGCCATGAAATTCACCATCGTTCGGCGTTTGGGCTTGCTGTGGGGTGTTGCCGCCATCGCCTTATCCGTCATGGGGACCATCCTGACCCTGGTCCACGACACCATGGAGGAATCCGCCATCCAGGCCCAGGGGCGGTTCCGCGATCTGGCGGTGCTGAACCGCATGGACAGCGAGCTGACGCGCCTGACCCTGGCGGCCATGGACAGCCTTGTGGATCGCGGCGAGGGGAAGATCTCGCCGGATCGTCTGGAATTGATCGCCAGCCTGACCAAATCCTTACGGGCCGACAGCCACACCGCCGTGGCGGTGGCCGACACCGATGCCGAAAAAGCGGCGGTCAGCCACATCGTCGCCGACGTGGAAACCTTGTGCCTGTTGATCGAGAAAGAGTTGCGCCAAGCCATCGAAAGCCGCGCCGAGCAGTCCGAGTTCGATCGTCTGGACGACGTCATCGACCAGGCCAGTGAAAAGATCGAAGAACCGCTGGCCATGGTGCGCAAGTCGCTGCGGGGCGAGGTGGACGCGGCCTTTTCCGAACAAGACCGGGTGGCGGGCGAGGCGTTTCGCAACGGCATGATCGTCTTTGCCCTTAGTCTGGTGGTGCTGACCGCATTGTTCTGGTGGCTGGGGCGCAGCATCAGCGTGCCGTTGCGCCGGCTGAATGCCGCCACCCAGACCCTGGCCAGCGGGGAACGCTCGCTGCAGGTGCCGGGGGTCGAGGCCGGCGACGAAATCGGTGACATGGCCCGTTCGGTGGAAATCTTCCGTCAGGGATTGATTCGCGCCGATTCCTTGCAGGCGGAACAGGAAAGCGTCGCCGCCCGGGCCGAAGCCCAACGCAGTGCCGACCTGCATGGCTTGGCCGACCGCTTCGAGCGCGACGTCAAGGGATTGGTGCAGACGGTGGGCCGTTCGGCCGCCAGCCTGCACGGAACCGCCCAGGACCTTAGCCAGGGGGCCGATCTGTCCGCCGACACCGTCACCGCCCTGGCCGGGGCGGCGGAACAGACGGCGGCCAATGTGGATGCGGTGGCGGCGGCATCGGAAGAGCTTGCCGCCTCGATCGCCGAGATTTCGCGACAGATGGCCAGTTCGTCGCAAGTGGCGGGCAGCGCGGCGGCCGAGGCCGAACGGGTCAACACCCAGGCCGGTTCGCTGGCCAAGGTGGCGGCGCGCATCGGCGACGTGGTCAACCTGATCAGCGAGATCGCCAGCCAGACCAACCTGTTGGCGCTGAACGCCACCATCGAGGCGGCGCGTGCCGGGGAAGCCGGCAAGGGCTTCGCCGTGGTCGCCGGCGAGGTGAAGTCCCTGGCGACGCAAACCGCCCGGGCGACCCAGGAAATCGGCCAGCAGGTGGCCGAGGTGCAGGCGGCGTCGCGTTCGGTGGTGGAAGGCATCGCCGGTATCCGCGACACCATCAACCAGATCAGCGGCATCGCCGCCGGGGTCGCCTCGGCGGTGGAAGAACAAGGGGCGGCCACCGCCGAAATCGCCCGTAATGTTCAGCAGGCGGCGGCCGGGACCTCGGAAGTCTCGAACAATGTCAGCCAGATGACCGACGTGGTGGACAAGGTGCGCGGCGGTGCCGCCACTGTCTTGCAGGCGGCGGCGGGTCTTAGCGGCGATTCCGACCGCATGGCCCGACAGGTGGACGGCTTCCTGGCCGAGGTGCGGCAGGGTTAGGCTTGAATAACTTGACGGCGACGGGGGCGACACCCTATCTCAATGCCTGAATTTGACACCAAGGTGACTGTTTCCATGGCCGTGATGCCCATCCTGACCGCCCCCGACCCGCGCCTGAAGCAAAAGGCCAAGCCTGTTGCCCAGGTGGACGATGCTGTGCGGGCGCTGATGGACGACATGCTGGAAACCATGTACGCCGCCCCCGGGATCGGTCTGGCGGCGCCGCAGGTGGCGGTGGGGCAACGGGTGATCGTCGCCGATATCGGCCGGTCCGAGGAAGATCGCCAGCCGGTGCGCATGGCCAACCCGGAAATCGTCTGGGTGTCCGACGACGACAACACCTATGAAGAAGGCTGTCTGTCGGTGCCGGAACATTACGCTTCGGTGGTGCGGCCCCGCGCCGTGCGGGTGCGCTATCTGGACGAAGCCGGCACGCAAAAGGAAATCGACGCCGACGGCCTGTTGGCCACTGTGCTGCAGCACGAAATCGACCATCTGGACGGGGTGCTGTTCATCGACCATCTGTCGTCCTTGAAGCGCAACATGATTTTGCGCAAGCTGCTGAAGTCCAAGAAAGAAGCCGGCTGACCATGCGCGTGGCCTTCATGGGGACGCCGGATTTCTCGGTGTCCATCCTTGCCGCTTTGCTGGATGCGGGCCATGACGTGGTTTGCGTCTATTGCCAGCCGCCGCGCCCCGCAGGACGCGGCCACAAGGAACAGCTGACCCCGGTTCATGCCTTCGCCGCCGATCGGGCGATCCCGGTGCGTCATCCCAAATCGCTGAAATCCGACGCCGAGCAACAGGCCTTTCGCGATCTTGATCTGGATGTGGCGGTGGTCGCCGCCTATGGGCTGATCCTGCCGCAGGCGGTGCTGGACGCGCCGCGCCGGGGTTGTTTGAACGTTCATGCGTCCATCCTGCCGCGCTGGCGCGGCGCCGCCCCCATCCAGCGCGCCATTCTGGCCGGCGACACCGAAACCGGGGTGACCATCATGCAGATGGATGCGGGCCTTGATACCGGCGACATGCTGCTGGTGGAACGCTTGCCCATCACCGCCCGGACCACCGCCTCGGTCCTGCATGACCAGTTGGCGGCATTGGGCGCCAAGATGATGGTCGACGCCTTGACCCGCCTGGACCAACTGGTGCCGGTCAAGCAGCCCGAGGACGGGGTCACTTATGCCCACAAGCTGGCCAAGGACGAAGGTCGTCTGGACTGGACCCGCCCGGCCGAGGAACTGGAACGTCAGGTGCGCGGCCTGACGCCGTGGCCCGGCGTGTGGTGCCAGTTGGGCGAGGAACGCCTGAAGGTGCAGGCGGCCGAGGTGGTTTCCGGCAGCGGTGTCCCCGGCACCACACTGGACGATGCCCTGACGGTGGCCTGCGGATCGGGGGCGTTGCGCCTGACCCGGGTGCAGCGTCCGGGCAAGGGGCCGATGGCGGCGGCCGACATGCTGCGTGGTTTCGCCGTGCCCAAGGGCTTTGTCCTGACTTGACCGGGGTCACAGTCCGTCCCTAGGCCGTAAGGCATAGGGAGGGGATGCATATGACGTGGACCGATGCCCTGGCGGTGGGCGACGACCTGATCGATACCCAGCACCGGGCCTTTTTCGACGAGGTCAACGCCGTGGTGACGGCGCTGCGAAGTGGTGCGCCGCGTCAGCACGTGCAGAGCTTCCACCGCGACTTCATCATCGCCCTGGCCCGGCATTTCCGGGACGAGGAGTTGCTGCTGGCCCGCGTCAACTATCCGGATTACGACCATCATCAGGCCGAGCACCGGGCATTGATGGCCTCGGTCTCGGCGCTGTCGGAAATCCTGGCCGGCGCCGACTCCCATGGCGAGTTGCTGATGGTGGTCAGGAACACCGTCACCGCCCTGGTCGAACACATGGCGCTTGAGGATATGCGCTATCGCCGCTATGTCAGTGGGTCACGGGCAGAAAGCTGGTGAGGCACGCATGGCCAAGTTTTACGACGCGATCGGTGACGAACACAAAGCGTTCATCGCCGCCCAACCCCTGTTCTTCGTCGCCACCGCACCGGACGAGGGCCGCATCAACCTAAGCCCCAAGGGCTTGGACGGCTCGTTCGCGGTGATGGGGCCCAATCGCGTGGCCTTTCTGAACCTGACCGGCAGCGGCAACGAAACCGCCGCCCATCTGATCCGCGACGACCGCATCACCATCATGTTCTGCGCCTTCGCCGGCAATCCCAAGATCCTGCGCCTGTATGGCCGCGGCCGCGCCGTTCATGCCCGCGACCCCGAATGGGAAGAGCTTTTGGGCCTGTTCAAGGCCTATCCGGCCGCCCGTCAGGTGGTGGTGGTGGACGTGGAAAGCGTCAACACGTCCTGCGGCTTCGGCGTACCGCTGATGGAACTGCAGGGCCAGCGCACCATGCTGCCGGAATGGGCGGAAAAGAAAGGTCCCGAAGGTATCGAGACCTATCAGCGCGAAAAGAACGCCATCAGCTTCGACGGCTATCCCACCGGTCTGTTCGACGACGACGAGGAAGAATAGGGGCGCGTCGTCCCCTGTTACTGCACCGTCACCGAAACCCGGCGGTTCCTGGGTTCCGACACACCGTCGGCAGTGGGGACCAATGGGTTTCGCTTGCCGTGGGACGACACGTCCACCGCTTCCGGCTTGGCCCCCGCCTTCATCAGGCTGTCGCGCACCTTTTCGGCACGCTGGTGGGAAATGCGCAGGTTGACCTCGTCCGAGCCCACCGCGTCGGCATGGCCGGCGATGATGAGCCGCGCATGGGGGCGCGCGGTGACCACGGCGATGATGGCCGGCAGCTCGGTGGCTGATTCCGCGGTCAGGTCGGCGGTGCCGCTTATGAAGTAAAGGGTGAAGGTCTGTGGGCGGGGCGGTTGGGCGGCGATGGCCGCCCCCCAGGTCTTGTCGATTTCCGCATCATTCAGGGCCTTGGGGGCGGCGGTGATGGAACCGGCCGACACCACGGTCTTGGGCTGGGTCAGGGTTTGCGAGCCGGCCTTGGAGGCCACTTCGACCTTGCCCACATGGCCGTCGGGATCGGGCATCAGCACCACGCGGTTGGCGTCGGCGCAACCGGCCAGCAACAAGCCCACAGCGGCCAGGGCGATCACATGGGGCTTATTCATCGGCGGCCTCGACCAAGATGGTGGTGCCGCGAATGCCGATGGACATGGCGGGCGTGGCGATCTTCAAGGAATTGGGGGCCAGCTTGGCGATCTGTCCGGTGGTCAGGGCGAAGGTCCCCTTGTTCATGGACAACCCCAGGCCCAGCTTGTTGGCCGCCGGTTCGAACAGCATCTCGTCGACCACCAATTCGGAATTGGCCCCCAGCGAGACGGTGGTGTCGTCCCTGAGCGTCAGGCCCAGGGCCGACTGCGCCCCGGTGCTGATGCGGTCGCCGGTTTCCAGGTTCGCCCCTTCCCGAAGCGCCTGGACTTGGCCGGCGCGGAGCAGCCGGGCTTCGCCGCTGATGTTTTTCACGTGACCGACGACGTCTTCGGCGCAAGCGGGTGAAACGAGCGGTACAAACAGGGCAGCCGCCAGCAGGTATGCGCGTCTCATGGCTTTCCTTTCGCTCAGCTTTCGCCCAGCACCAGCTTGATGCCGTCGCGGGCCAACTGGTCGGCGCGTTCGTTTTCCGCGTGGCCGGCATGGCCCTTGACCCATTGCCAAGTGATTTTATGCCGGGCGCAGGCTTCGTCCAGACGTTTCCACAGGTCGTCGTTCTTCACCGGCTTCCTGTCGGCGGTCTTCCAGCCCCGGGCCTTCCAGCCGCGCAGCCATTCGGTCATGCCCTTCATGACGTACTGGCTGTCGGTGTAAAGGGTGATGGCGCAGGGCCGGGTCAGGGTTTCCAGCGCGACGATGGCGGCCATCATTTCCATGCGGTTGTTGGTGGTGTCGAGCTCGCCGCCGCACAATTCCTTTTCCACGCCCTTATAGCGCAAGATCGCCCCCCAGCCGCCGGGGCCGGGATTGCCGGAGCACGCCCCGTCGGTGAAAATCTCGACGGCGTCGCTCATGCCACACCATAGGCGCCGGGGCCGGGGACGCCTTGGTGGAACCTGAGCTTGCGGTAATATTCCAGCGGGTCCTTGCGTTTGACCAAGGCGCCGGAGGGCGTGTTGATCCAGTCGTACAACCGGGTCAGCAAGAAGCGCATGGCCGCACCCTGGGCCAGGATGGGCAGGGCGTCCATCTCGTCGGCGGTCATGGGGCGGACCTTGCGGTAAGTGTTCAACAGCGCCCGGGCCTTGGTGGCGTTGAAGGCGCCGTCGGCTTCGAAGCACCAGGCGTTCAGACAGATGGCCACGTCATAGGCCAGGGCGTCGGTGCAGGCGAAATAGAAGTCGATCAGCCCCGACACTTTTTCCTCGCCGGTTTCCTTATCCGTGCGGAAGAACACGTTGTCGGGGAACAGGTCGGCATGGATCAGCCCGGCAGGCAGGGTGCGCGGCCAATGGGCTTCCAGATAGTCCAGCCGTTCGGCGATAAAGGCTTCCAGGCCGGGCTTGACCGCGTCGGCGCCGGACCGGCACTGGTCGAACAAAGGCCGCCAGCCGGAAACCGACAGGTTGTTGGCGCGGGTGGCGGCGAAATCGGCGCCCTTGGCGTGCATTTCCGCCAAGGCACCGCCCAGGGCGCCGCAATGGCCGGTGGTCAGGCGCTTGGCCGACATGCCGCGCAGGAAGGTGACCATGGCCGCAGGCCTGCCGCACAATTGCCGCAGCACTTGCCCGTCGCGGCCGTGAAGCGGGGTCGGACAGGCCAGGCCGCGCGCCGCCAGATGCTCCATCAGGTCGATGAAGAACGGCAGTTCGGCCGGGTTCACCCGCTTTTCGTAGATGGTCAGGATATAGGGGCCGGTCTCGGTGTGGACCAGGAAATTGGAATTCTCGACGCCTTCGGCGATGCCGGTGAACGAAACCACGTCGCCGATATCGTACTCAGCGATGAAGTCGCGCATCTCGTCGTCGGAAACCTCGGTATAGACCGCCATGCCCCTGTCCTATGCTCTGTGCCCGGGGCAACCTACTAAAGGTGACGGGGCTTTTCCAGTGCCTCGCCCTCGATCCGCCAGATTCGCCAATCGGTCAACGGGGCCAGGCCGAAACGGCGGTAAAAGCCCTGGGCTTGGTGGTTCCAGTCCAACACGTTGACGTCCAGGCGGGTCCAGCCTTTTTCAGGGGCCATATCCATGGCGGCGCGGACCAGGGCTTGACCGATTCCGCATCCCCGCTGGTTGGGGCTGACGAAAAGATCATGGATCACCGCGCATTCCTGCCCGCGCCACGACGAGAAACTGGGCAACAAGGTCAGCAAGCCCACGGCCTTGCCGTCCTGTTCCGCCAACAAGGCATAGAGCCGCCCCTGCGCCAAGGCGTGCGCCAGATCCTGGACCTGCGCGGTGACGCAGCCCCCTTCGAACGCCGCCAATTGGTGCAGCAATTCCAGCACGGTGGCGGCGTCGTCCGGGGTGGCGGAACGGATGCTCACAGCAATTGCGGCGGCAGCTTGAAGGACACGGTTTCGTCGGTGACCTTGATTTCCTCGATGGTGACGTCGAAGCGGTCCCGCGCCGCCGCGATCACTTCTTCCACCAGCACTTCCGGAGCCGAGGCGCCGGCGGTGATGCCCAAGCGGCCGATCTGGCCCAGGGCGTCCCAGTCCACCTCGGCGGCGCGTTGCACCAGGATGGATCGGGCACAGCCCGATCGCGCCGCCACTTCCACCAGTCGTTTGGAATTGGACGAATTGGGGGCGCCGATCACCATCACCGCGTCGCAATGGGGCGCGATGGTCTTGACCGCGATCTGGCGGTTGGTGGTGGCATAGCAGATGTCGTCCTTGCGCGGGCCGACGATGTCGGGGAAACGGCGCTTCAGCACTTCGACGATGGCGGTGGTGTCGTCCACCGACAACGTGGTCTGGGTGATATAGGCGAGCTTGTCCGGGTCGGCGGGGGCGACGGTCTCGGCGTCGGCCACGTTTTCCACCAGCAAAACCGCGCCGTCCGGCACCTGGCCCATGGTGCCGATCACCTCCGGGTGGCCCTTGTGGCCGATCATGACGATCTGGCGGCCCATGTCGTGGTGCAGTTCCGCCTCGCGGTGGACCTTGGTGACCAAGGGACAGGTGGCGTCCAGGTAGTCCAGGCCCCGGCTTTCGGCGGCTTCGGGCACCGATTTGGGCACGCCATGGGCGGAAAACACCACGGGCACGCCGTCGGGGACCTCGGTCAATTCATCGACGAAGACGGCGCCCTTGGCCTTCAGCCCATCGACGACGAACTTGTTGTGGACGATTTCATGACGCACATAGACCGGGCTGCCGTATTTCTCGATGGCGGCTTCGACGATCAGGATGGCGCGGTCGACGCCGGCGCAGAAGCCGCGCGGGGACGCCAGCACGATGGTCAACGGGGTTTTGCTCATAAGACCACTTTCGCAATTGCGGAAGGTTCACTAATGTTGGGCCAGACTATATGGCCTTGCCGCCTTTCTCGAAAGACCAACATGACCCGTCGTTTCGCGCCTGCCGCCGCCGCCCTGATGGCTCTGCCGTTTCTGGCCTCGTGTTCGATCCTGGAAAAGAAAGAGCCGCCGCCGTGCCCGCCCATCTATCTGCTGGGCGACACCGCCAGCTTGACCAAGTACAAGCCGGGCAAGGGCCGCGACCTGACCGACATCGAGTTCCAGGCGGAAATCCAGGGCTATACCGGCCAGTGCACCTATGACGAAAAGGGCGCCATCGTCGAGATGCAGGTGATCTTCAACCTGACCCGCGGCCCCGCCGACGACGACCGCAAGGCCAAGTTCGACTATTTCATCGCCATCCCGCTTTATTATCCCTCGCCCGAGGCCAAGGCGGTGTTCCCGGTCGAGGTCACCTTCTCGGAAGGCAGCAACTATGCGCGGCACACCGACGAGACGGTGACCATGCGGGTGCCGGTCAAGGACAAGGACGTCATCCAGAAATACGAGATTTACCTGGGCTTCCAGACCTCGGCCGACGAACTGGAAACCAACCGCAAGGCCAAGCAATAGGCCAATTCTTAATGATTGACTAATTTCAGGGGCGGGGACATCCTGCCCTCACAGATGATCCCTGCTGGGAGAGAACGGGCCGGTGGACGGCCCGTCGCCGAAGGAGCAACCGCCCCTGGAAACTCTCAGGCCAAAGGACCAGCGGGGGGATGACACTCTGGAAAGCGGGCCGCTGAGTTTGGCCCCACCGACGATGTAAGCCCAGGCTCCTGGGTGAATCTTTCAGGTTCCAAGACAGAGGGGGGCACCGGGCGTTTCAGGCCCGTGGTGCGACCTTTTTCTGTCAGGGGACCGAATTCATGTCCGACACATCCTTGCTGACCACGCCTTTGGATTCCCTGCATCGTTCGCTGGGGGCCAAGATGGTGCCGTTCGCCGGTTACGCCATGCCGGTGCAATATCCGCTGGGCGTGCTGGGCGAGCATCTGCACACCCGCAAGTCCGCCGGCCTGTTCGACGTTTCGCATATGGGCCAGGCGCTGCTGGAAGGCGACAATGTCGCAGCCCTGCTGGAGACCTTGGTTCCCGGCGACATCCAGGGCTTGGGCCTGGGGCGCACCCGCTATTCGGTGTTCACCAACGACCAGGGCGGCATCCTGGACGATCTGATGATTTCCAAGCTGTCCGACAACCAGCTGTTCCTGGTGGTCAACGCCGCCTGCAAGGATGCCGATTTCGCCCATATCCAGGCCAAGATCGGCGGCAAGGTCACGTTGACCATCCTGGCCGATCGGGCGTTGCTGGCCCTGCAAGGCCCCAAGGCGGCCGCCGTGATGGCCAAGCTTGCGCCCGGCGCCGAGACCCAGAAATTCATGTCCATCGCCGATTATCCGGTGGCCGGCATCCCCTGCCGGGTCACCCGGTCCGGCTATACCGGCGAGGATGGCTACGAAATCTCGGTGGATGCGGCGAACGCCGAAAAGCTGGCGCAAGCCCTGCTGGCCGAAGACGGCGTCGCCCCCATCGGCCTCGGCGCCCGGGATTCCCTGCGCCTGGAAGCCGGGCTGTGCCTGTACGGGTCGGACATCGACACCACCACCACCCCGGTGGAAGCCAATCTTTCGTGGATCATCGGCAAGCGCCGCCGTGAACAGGGCGGCTTTCCCGGCGCCGAGGCCATCTTGGGTCAACTGAGCGCCGGCGCGCCGCGTCTGCGCGTCGGCATCAAGCCCGACGGAAGGGCGCCTGCCCGCGCCCATACGGAAATCACCGACGTGGACGGCACGCCCCTGGGGGAAATCACCTCGGGCGGTTTCGGTCCTTCCGCCGATGGTCCCGTCGCCATGGGCTATGTGCCGCGTGGCTTCGCTGTTCCCGGCATGCCGGTGAAATTGGTGGTGCGCGGCAAGGCGCTGGACGCCCATGTCGCCCTGCTGCCGTTCGTCCCCCATTCCTATTACAAGGGCTGAAAATCATGAGCATGTATTTCACCAAGGATCATGAATGGATCAGCGTCGAAGGTTCGGTGGGAACCGTCGGCATCACCGATTACGCCCAAAAGGCGCTGGGCGACATCGTCTATGCCGAAGTGCCGGAAAAGGGCCGCAAGGTGACCAAGGGCGGTGACGCCGCGGTGGTGGAATCGGTGAAAGCCGCGTCCGAAGTTTATTCCCCGGTGTCCGGCACGGTGACCGCCGGCAACGATGCCTTGGCCGGCCAGCCCGCCTTGGTCAATGAAAGCCCGGAAGGTGACGGCTGGTTCTTCAAGCTGGAATTGTCCAATCCGGCCGAGCTGGAAGAGCTGATGGACCGTGCTGCTTACGACGACTACGTCGCCGGTCTGGAATAAGGGACCACCCCCCATGCGCTATCTGCCCCATACCGATGCCGACCGCCGCGCCATGCTGGCGGCCATCGGCGCCAAGGACGTGGACTCCCTGTTCAAGGACGTCCCCGCCGCCGCCCGTCTGGACCAGCCGGTGGACCTGCCCGCCGGGCTTTCGGAGATGGCGGTGGAACGCGCTTTCACCCGCATGGCCGGCCAGAATCTGTCGGCCGGCTGTGCGCCGTTTTTCATCGGTGCCGGCATCTACCGCCACCATGTGCCGGCGACGGTGGATCAATTGCTGACCCGGGGCGAGTTCCTGACCAGCTACACGCCTTATCAGCCGGAAGTGTCGCAGGGCACCCTGCAATATCTGTTCGAGTTCCAGACCCAGGTGTGCCTGCTGACTGGCATGGAGGTGGCCAACGCGTCCATGTATGACGGCGCCACCGCCTGCGCCGAGGCTGCCGTCATGGCGGCGCGGGTGACCCGGAAGAAAAAGATCATCCTGTCGGGTAGCCTGCACCCCCATTACGTGGAAACCACCGAAACGGTGACCAAGCATCTGGGCCTGGAGGTGGAAAGCCTGTCGCCCGATCCCTTCGGTCTGGAAGACCTGATGGGCCGGGTCGATTCGCAGACCGCCTGTCTGGTGGTGCAAAATCCTGGCTTCTTCGGCGGTATCCGCGACCTGACCCAACTGGCCGATGCCTGTCACGAAGTGGGCGCCCTGCTGGTGGTGGCGGTGGCCGAGCCGGTCAGCTTGGGTCTGATCACGCCGCCCGGCGCCATGGGTGCCGATATCGTGGTGGGCGAGGGGCAAAGCTTGGGCATGGGGCTGCAATTCGGTGGTCCCGGCCTGGGCCTGTTCGCCACGCGGGACAAATACGTGCGCCAGATGCCTGGCCGTCTGTGCGGGCAGACCGTGGACCAGGACGGCAAGCGCGGTTTCGTGCTGACGCTGTCCACCCGCGAACAGCATATCCGCCGCGAAAAGGCCACGTCCAACATCTGCACCAATTCCGGCCTGTGCGCCCTGGCCTTCACCATGCATTTGTCGCTGTTGGGCGAAACCGGCCTGACCCGGCTGGCCAAGCTGAACCACGCCCAGGCGGTGCGGTTGGAGCAAGCTTTGCGTCAGGTCAAGGGCGCCAAGGTGATCAGCCAAAGCTATTTCAACGAATTCTCGCTTTACCTGGGCGACGACGTGGACGCGGCGGACGTGGTGGAAAAGCTGGCGGCCAAGGGCATTTTGGGCGGCGTCGCCGCTTCGCGTTTCTATCCCCATTGGCCGGAACTGCGCCCCGTCCTGTTGCTGGCGGCCACCGAGACCAATACCCAAGACGACATGGAGGCCCTGGTCTCCGCCCTGAACGAGGTGCTGTGACATGGTCGAGATCACCACGTTTTCCGGCAATCGCGGTCTGCATCTGGAAGAGCCGCTGATCTTCGAACAGGGCTGCCCCGGCCGCGTCGGCACCGACATCGACGATGCCGGCCCCATCGACGAGGACCGTCTGGGCGGTCTGGCCCGCAAGGATGCCATCGGCCTGCCCGATCTGTCCGAGCCCCAAGTGGTGCGCCACTACACGCGCCTCAGTCAAAAGAATTACGGCATCGATTCCGGCTTTTATCCCCTGGGGTCGTGCACCATGAAGCACAATCCGCGGCTGTCGGAAAAGATGGCCCGCCTGCCCGGTCTGGCCGATCTGCATCCCTTCCAGCCGAAATCCACCGTGCAAGGGGCGCTTTCCGTCATCGATCTGCTGGCCCACTGGCTGAAGGGCCTGACCGGCATGCCGGCGGTGGCCATGAGCCCGGCCGCCGGCGCCCATGGCGAATGGTGCGGCCTGATGGCCATCCGCGCCTATCACGACGACCACGGCGAATCGCATCGTACCCGCGTGCTGGTGCCCGAATCGGCCCACGGCACCAATCCGGCGACCGCCGCTATGTGCGGCTACACCGTCGATCCGGTGCCGGCCACCGATCGCGGCCGCGTCGACGTGGCGGCGCTCAAGGCCAAGCTGGGGCCCGACGTCGCCTGCATCATGGTGACCAACCCCAACACCTGCGGCCTGTTCGAGGACGAGATCATCGAGATCGCCCGCGCCACCCACGAGGCCGGCGCCTTCTTTTACTGCGACGGCGCCAATTACAACGCCATCGTCGGCCGGGTGAAGGTGGCCGATCTGGGCGTCGACGCCATGCATATCAACCTACACAAGACCTTTTCGACGCCCCATGGCGGCGGCGGTCCCGGCGCCGGCCCCACCGTGCTGTCGGAAAAGCTGGCCGCTTACGCGCCCTTGCCTTTCGTCGTTCATGGCGCCAACGGGTTGGAACTGGTCGAGCATGCCGAACAGGCGCCGGGCGCCAAGCCGTTCGGGCGGGTCAAGGGCTATCACGGCCAGTTCGGCGTCTTCGTCCGGGCGCTCGCCTATATCCTGTCCATGGGCTCGGACGGTCTGCGCCAGGCGTCGTCGGACGCGGTGCTCAACGCCAATTACCTGCTGGCGTCCTTGAAGGACGTTCTGTCGGCGTCGTTCGATGGCCCGTGCATGCATGAATGCCTGTTCGATGACCGCTTCCTGAAGGATACCGGCGTCACCACCTTGGATTTCGCCAAGATGCTGATCGACGAAGGCTTCCACCCCATGACCATGTACTTCCCGTTGGTGGTGCATGGCGCGTTGCTGATGGAGCCCACCGAAACCGAATCCAAGGAAACCCTGGATGGTTTCATCAAGGTGGTGCGTGCCCTGGCCGCCAAGGCCAAGAACAGCGACGCCGACGACTTCAAGGCCGCCCCCCGCCTGACCCCACGCCGCCGCCTGGACGAAACCCTGGCCGCCCGCCAGCCGGTCCTGCGCTGGAAACACGGGGCGAACGCCGAGGGGTAACCAAATTCCCGCAAGGGGATTTGGCTAGGCGCGACTGCGCCGCGCGGCTTATGCCGCGGGAGCCAAGGGGGTGGAGGCCCCCGCCCGGCGATTGAGGGCGTATGATCAAAAGGGATATAAGTGCGAAGGGGCTGGCCCCTTCGCGCATCCCGTTGCTTACCCAAACTCGAACGATGTCACCCCGAAGATGCCGTTCAGCGGCAGATCGGGGGCGGGGCCGTAATAGAGGCGGGCACAGCCGAAGGATTCGGAAAGCCCGAATTTCGCTGCCAGCTTCAATCCGGCTGCGTTGGGTTCGGGGACGTCAAGGGCCACCGGCTCGCCCTCGATTTTCGCCATCAGGCTGGTGACCAGCCGTTCGGCGATGGCCGGGGTGTCGGCGAAGACCGGGCCCAGTTTGAAGCCCTTGCGGCAGGGCCGCGCCACGCCGTAACCGGCCAGCATGTCGTTGACGCGGATGCCCAGTACATGGGCGCCGGGCTGTTCCAGCCAGCGCACCAGGAAGCAACTGCGCGGTGCCGGGAAGAAACGGCGGTCGAAAGCGTCGATCTCGGCGAAGCTGATATCGGGATAGGCGACGCCCTCCGGGTCCATGGCACCGTGGGCGACGCCTTCGAAGCGCAGGTCGCGATGGGCCAGTTTGAAGCCGCCCTTTTCATAGAACGGCACCATGGCGAAGACGCCGTCCATGCCGATGGCGGCGCCCGGCGCCAGCCGTTTGCGCAGCATCTCCAGGCGTTGATGCCACAACGTGGTGCCCAGCTTGCCGCCGCGCAGGTCGGAGCGGACGATGAACAGGCCCATGAAGCCGAACTGGCCGCCATGGGAAAAGATGCTGCCGCCGCCCACCATCTGGTCACCCTGGCGCAGGGCGACGAAGGCGTCGGGATCGACTGTATGGGCGATGGCAAGGTCGGCCAGACCGGGGTTCCATCCTTCCGCCGCCGCCCACTCTTCCAAGGTCTGAACCTCGTCGGCGCGCATGGTGGCGATGGAAAGCGCGGTCAGGGCCATGGGCTTATCCTTGTTTCAACCGCGCCGCCAGGGGGGCGAATTCGGCCGCCACCTGATCGTAAAGCGGTTTCTTGAAGGCGACGATCAACCCCGGCACTTCGGCCAGCTCCATCCATCGCCACTCGGAAAATTCCGGGTGTTCGGTGTCGATGTTGATGTCGGCGTCGGTGCCCAGGAACTGAAAGGCGAACCACTTTTGCTTTTGGCCGCGAAACCGGCCCTTCCACACCTTGTCGGCCAGATCGGCTGGCAGGTCATAGGAAATCCAGCCGGCACTTTCGCCCACCATCTGGGCCTTGTCGGTGCCGATTTCCTCGACCATCTCGCGTTTGGCCGCCGTCGCCGGGTCCTCGCCCTCGTCGATGCCGCCTTGGGGGAATTGCCAGGCGTTTTCCTGGGTGTCGATACGCTTGGCGGCGAACACCTGTCCTTGGGCGTTGAACAGCAAGATGCCCACCCCGGGGCGATAGGGGCGCTGCGACAGCGGCAGGGGCTTGCTCACGATTTTCCTCCTTGCGGGCCGACCAGGGCCGAGACCGGGGCCAGCACGATGCCTTCGGCGGCCAAAGAGGCCAGCCACGGCACCATGGCTTCCAGGGACGCCGGGCGCGGGCTGAACAGCACGGCCTGGCTGCCCTTGGCGCGCACCTGCGCCGCCAGGGCCTTTTGCTTGCTTTCCACCGCGTCGCGGAAGACGTCGCCGTCAACCGCGCCGCCCAGACGCACCATGGGCGGCTTGGGATCGGCGGCATCGGCATTGCCCACCACCAGCAGGCCGCGTTCGCGCAACATGGCCAGGATGGGGCCCAGTTGCTGGGACTTGGTGAATGGGCCGTCCTGGGCCAGCACCCCCACATAACCGGCGGTGCGGGCCAGAACCCTGAGCAGGCGGTCGGCGTTGTCTTCCGGCCGGGCCGAGGTGGTCAGCCCCCAGGGACCGGGATCACGGGCGGGATAGCCCGATTCTTCCACCGGCAAGGTCAGCAACACTTCGTGGCCGGCGTCGCGCGCCTTCTTCACCCAGGTGTCCAGCGAGCCGGCATAGGGGGAAAAGGCCAGGGTGACGTCAGGCGGCAGGCGGTCGATGGCGGCGTCGGTGGCGTCGCGGTCCAGGCCCAACCCGGTCACCACCACCGCCAGACGCGGCTTGGTGGTGTCCTTGCTTTCGAAGGGCCGGGCATAGACTTGCCACGACTGGCGGCCGTCGCTGGCGATCACCGGCAGTGGGCCGAAGCCGGAATGCCGGGTCATCCCTTCCGCCGGCACCGCCCCCAGGGGCTTGGGCTTGGTGGCGGGGGGCGGCAGGTTGGCGTAAGTCGGCGGCTTGTCGATGGGGCGCGGCAAGGGCTGCAGCGGCCCTTGCGGGGCTTCCTGCTTGACCACGATGGGGGGCGGTGGGGCCGGTGTTTCGGGTGCGGCCACCGGTACGGAGTCGATCTTGACCGGCGGCACCATGCTGGCGCTGGGCGCCTCGCTGGCAGGGGGCACGCCGGGTTGGGCGGCGGGGGGCTCGGCCGTCGGCGTCGCCGAGGCGGGGGGCGTTTCCGCCGCCGGGCCTTCGCCGGCCGGGACGGGCGGCTTCAGCATGCCGTCTTCGCCGGTCGGGGCGGCGGGTTGGTCCTTGCCTTTGCTTTGGCCGGGGATCTGGATGGCCAGCTTGGGCTGGTCGGCCACGTCCAGCAGACCGATCAGGTCACGGCTGTCCATCTGCGAGACGAAATAACCGGCGGTGCCCAGGCCGCCGCCAAGAACGGCGACGGCCAGGACGGCCAGCAGCGGACGAAGAGGAAACTTGCGACGCGGCTTTTCCTCGGCCACCCCCAAGGGGCGGGACAGGAAATGGTCGATATCGTCGTCGTCCAAGGTGTCCATGGGGCTTAGTTGGCCCCGTTGGAACGATAGATGGACAGGCCGCGGATCAGGTCCAGGGCACGGGCCAACTGGTAATCCTGGGCCGGGTCGCCCATCTTGATCACCGGCGGCGCGCCTTCGGCGGGCTTGTCCTCGTGGGCGGGGGCGGCGTCCTCGGCCGCCGGGGTGGCCGGCTTGGCCGCCTTGCCGTCGGGATTGGCCAAAGCGTTGCGCAACGACGCTTCCGAACGGCGTTCGCGTTCGGGGACGTTGATGGGTTCGACCTTGGACTGCAGCACCTTGATGTCGGGTTCGATGCCCACCGCCTGGATGGACCGGCCCGACGGCGTGTAGTAACGCGCCGTGGTCAGCCGCATGGAGCCGTATTGGCCGAGCGGCATCAGCGTCTGCACCGACCCCTTGCCGAAGGACCGGGTGCCCAGCACCACGGCGCGGCGATGGTCCTGCAGCGCGCCGGCGACGATTTCCGACGCCGAGGCCGAGCCGTCGTTGACCAGCAGCACCACCGGAAGGCCGCCGGTGATGTCGCCGGGCTTGGCGTTGTAGCGTTGGGTGTCTTCGGGACGGCGCGAGCGGGTGGAGACGATCTCGCCCTTGTCCAGGAAGTCGTCGGACACGGCGATGGCCTGATCCAACAGACCGCCGGGATTGTTGCGCAGGTCGACGACGAAACCGCCCAGATCCTTGCCGATGTCCTTTTTCAAGGCTTCCACGTGCTTGCGCAGGTCGGTGTCGGTGGTGGCCGAGAACTGGGTGATGCGGACATAGCCGATCTTGCCTTCGGCATGGCTGCGCACGGTCTGGATCTTGATGACGGCGCGGGTCAGCTTGACGTCGAAGGGCGCCGAGCCGTTGCGGCGCACCGTCAGCTTGATGTCGGTGTTGACCATGCCGCGCATGCGGTCGACGGCTTCCGACAGCGACAGGCCTTGGACCGGTTCGCCGTCCAGATGGGTGATGAAGTCGCCGGGCTGCAGGCCGGCGCGGAAGGCCGGGGTGTCGTCGATGGGCGAAACCACCTTGACCCAGCCGTTTTCCATGGTCACTTCGATGCCCAGGCCGCCGAACTCGCCCTTGGTGTTGATGTCCATGTCCTTGGCGTTCTTGGCGTTCAGATAGCTGGAATGGGGATCCAGCGAGCTGAGCATGCCGTTCAGCGCCGCTTCCACCAGGTCTTCGTCCTTGACCGGTTCAACGTATTCGGCCCGCACCTTCTCGAAGACGGTGGCGAACAGTTCCATCAGGCGATAGGTTTCCTTGGATTCCGCGGCGAAAGCCGGCGTCAGGAACGAGCTCGCCAGCAGGGCAGTGGCGCTGGCGGCGATCATGGTCTTGCGAATCATCCGTGACCCTTACTTTTCTGTGCGGTAAGCCAAGGCTGGGGGTTGACGGGCTGCCCCTGACGGCGCAGTTCCAGATAAAGCGAGGGTTTGGCCTCCTCCTCGCCCATCACGCCCACGGGTTCACCCGCCGTCAGCCTTTGTCCAACGGTGGCGTCGATCCGGGTCATCCCCGCAAGCAGCGTATGATAGCCTTCGCTATGTTCGATGATCAAGAGCAGGCCATAGCCCCGAAACGGACCGGCGAAGGCCACCTGTCCGTCATAGGGGGCGACGATCTGGGCGCCCTTGCGGGTGGCGATGGTCATGCCCTTGTTGACCACCCCCACCTCGTTGGGCTGGCCGAAGCGTTCGACGACGCGGCCCTTGGCCGGGAACATCATCTTGCCTTGGGCGCTGGCGAAGGGTTTGTCACTGGTCATGGGGCGCGCTTCGGCCGCTTCGCGGGCGGCTTTTTCGGTGGCGCGGGCGGCTTTTTGCGCCTCGATCTCGGCCTGGCGGGCTTCGGCCTGCGCCCTTAGTTCAGCCTCGCGTGCGGCCTGCGCCTCGGCCAGTTCGCGTTCCTTGCGTTCCTTTTCCGCCTGACGCGCGGCTTTCTGGGCGGCGATTTCCGCTTCGCGGGCGGCTTTCTGGGCGGCGATCTCGGCTTCGCGCGCCGCTTTCTTGGCGGCCGCCTCGGCCTCACGCGCTGCTTTTTCGGCGGCGGCCTTCTGCTGGGCCTCGACGATGCGGCGCTGGCGTTCCTCTTCCAGGCGGTTCATCAATTCGCGCAAGTCCTGGGCCTCGTCGGCCAGTCGGCGCATGCGGTTTTCCGATGCCTCGGTCTCGGCGATGGCGGCGTATTGCAGGCTGGACTTGCGTTCCCACAATTCCTTCAGCCGTCGGTGTTCGCCTTCCAGCCGGCCGGTGGTGGCGACGATGCGCTTGCGCTGGGCGACGATGTCGTCGCGCAGCCGGGCCATGGAGTCGATCTCGTCCTTCAGGTCATGGACGGAACGTTCGATCTGCGGCACCGCCGAGCGCAGCAAAATGGCCGAGCGGACGGTCTCGGCCGGGGTCTGGGGCTGGGCCATCAAGGCTTCGGTGGGGCGCCAGGCCAGGCGTTCCAGCGCCGTCAGCACCCCGGTCATCTGCGACGACCGGCGCTGCAGGGCGCTGGCGCGGTCGTTTTCCAGGGATTTCAGGTCTTCCAGCTGGCGTTCCAGCTCGGACAGGGTTTCCTCGGCCTCTTGCGCGGCGCGGGCGGCGGAAACCATGTCGCCGCGGATATGCGACAACTCGTCGGAAATGGCGCGGGCTTTGCGTTTGATTTCGGCATGTTCGGCCTGACTGCGCTTCAACTGGTCTTCCAGTTCGCGCAGGCGGCGGTCGGCGGCGGCGGCGTCGGGTTCCTGGGCGGACACATCCGACGCCGCCAGCCACGCGGCCAACAGCAGGAAAAGGCCCTTAGCCGGCCGCACGCAAGCCCGCCGCAGCGGCGCCGACCAGCGACTTGCCGGTCATGTCGGCCGGTTGCGCCAGCCCCAACAGGGCCAGCAGGGTGGGGGCGACGTCGGCCAGACGGCCGTCGGCGATGGCATTGATGCCCGCCGGCGGGTTGACCAGCACCAGGTCCACCGGCCCGGTGGTGTGGGCGGTGTGCGGTTCGTGGGTTTCTGGGTCGCGCATCATCTCGGCGTTGCCGTGATCGGCGGTCACCAGCATGACGCCGCCGGCGTCCACCACCGCCTTTTCCAGTCGTGTCAGGCAGGCGTCGACGGTGACGGCGGCCTTCATGGCGGCGTCCAGCATGCCGGTATGGCCGACCATGTCGCCATTGGCGAAATTGGCGATGATCAGGTCATACTTGCCGGACCCGATGGCGGTGACCATGTTGTCGGCCACTTCCACCGCGCTCATTTCCGGCTGCAGGTCGTAGGTGGCGACCTTGGGGCTGGGGACCAGGATGCGGTCCTCGCCGGGATAGACCTGCTCGCGCCCGCCGTTGAAGAAGAAGGTGACGTGGGCGTATTTCTCGGTCTCGGCGATGCGCAGTTGGGTCAGGCCGGCGTTGGACGCCACCTCGCCCAGGATGTTGGACAGGCTTTCCGCCGGGAAAAGCGTTCCCAGCAGCTTGGACAGATCCTTGGAATATTCGGTCAGCCCCAGTTGCGCCGCCATGGCGACGGTGCGCGCCCGGGCGAAGCCGTCGAAGGCCGGGTCGATCAGCGCATGCAGGATTTCACGGGCCCGGTCGGCGCGGAAATTGCCCATCAGCAGGCCGTCGCCGTCCTTCATGCCCCCATAGCCGCCTAAGGAGACGGGCAGCATGAATTCGTCGGTCTTGCCGGCGTCGTAAGACGCCTGAATGGCGGCGACGGGGTCCAGATCGCTGGCCGGATTACCCAGCATCATGGCGTCGAAGGCCAGTTGCACGCGGTCCCAACGCTTGTCGCGGTCCATGGCGTAATAGCGACCGGAAACGGTGGCCACCTGCACGTCGTGGCCGGCCACGTCGGCCAGGAACTTGGCCATGTAGTCCTTGGCCGAGCTGGGCGGCGTGTCGCGGCCGTCCAGGAAGGCGTGGACCTTGACCGGAACCCCGGCCAGGGCGGCGGACTTGGCCAGGGCGGCCAGATGGTCCTGGTGCGAATGCACGCCGCCGGGGCTAAGCAGGCCCAGAACATGCAGCGCGCCGCCCGTGGCCTTGACCTTGGCGATGGCGTCCACCAGCACCGGATTGGTGGTCAGCGAGCCGTCGGCGACGGCGGCGTCGATGCGCGGCAGGTCCTGCATGACCACGCGGCCGGCGCCCAGATTCATGTGCCCCACTTCCGAATTGCCCATCTGCCCGTCGGGCAGCCCCACCGACAGGCCGGACGTGGCCAAGAGCGCGTGGGGGTAATCGGCAAGGAAGCGGTCCCAGGTGGGGGTGTCGGCCTGGGCGATGGCGTTGTCTTCGCGTTCGTCGCGATGTCCCCAGCCGTCCAGAATGCACAAGACGACGGGGCGGGGTTTGCGGGCGGTGGTCATTGCCTAAGACGTTTCCTGAAGATGCACAAAATTCCAGCCGTCATATAAGGCACGGCGCGGGGATTTTACACCCTTTCCGTCTTTTCGGCCATGGGCCTGCCATGGGGGGGGGCGGCGGCGGTGGCCTGCCTGCACCGAAAACCCAACACCGTGCCGCCCAGACACAGCAGGGCCGATGTGGCGGCACAATGCGGCTTTGCCGATCAAAGCCACATGAACCGGCATTTCCGTCGCCTGTCGGGGGGGCTAACGCCAGCCCACTTCGTGGGCGAAATCGGCCATGGCGTGTTGGCGGTGCAGCCATTCCGCCGGCGGGTGCTGGCCGGCGCGGCGGGCCTTGTCCTCGGTCTCGGCCACCGTCTGGGCCAAAGGCGGCAGGCCGACCTTGGCGCGGCGCAGGTCGACTTCCGCCTCGTTCTCGATGGGCAGCGGCATCAGATGTCCGTCGTCATCCCAATCCAGCTGGGTGCCGTAAAGCTGGGGGCGGCCTTCGAAGGCACGGATGCGGTCTTCCAGCATGGCCGGGTGGCGGGCGGGGATGTCGCCGCGATTGGCCGCCGACTTCATCTGGGTCAGGCAGCGGCGCTGGAAGGCCGGGCGCGAAATGGCGTGCAGCGCGATCAGCAACGCCGCCTCGGCGGCGTCGTCGCCCACTTCAGAGGCCAGCGGCCAGCCTTCTTCGTCCACCGCCAGCTCCAGTTCACGGGCATTGGCTTCGTGCAGGGCGCGCATGTCCGGGTGATAGTCGGCGAACAATTCGCCCGACAACGCCAATTGCTGGCTCAGCCGGCGATCGCTCTCGGCCATGTGCAGCAAATGATCACGCAATGGAAAGAACCTCCCCGGTGTGGTGGCGTCTGCCCCGCCCGAATGGGCGGTGAATCGGTACGATGATGCCAATTAAACCGTTTTGGCGTCGCCGTCCACCCTTGATCACGGATGGGTAAGAACAACGGGCGGCCCGAAGACCGGGCCGCCCGTGAAAAACGCCATGCTATTGGAAATCAAACCTCGCGGATGCCGGCCAGGAAGCGGCCGACTTCGCCGCGCAGGGTTTCCGATTGCTGCTGCAGTTCCTCGACCGCCCGCAGCACGTCCTTGGCCGCTTCGTCGGTTTCGTGAATGGTGCGGCTGACTTCGGCGATGTTTTCGTACACCTGGTTGGTGCCGCTGGCCGCGTGGTCGATGTTGCGGGCGATTTCCTGGGTGGCCGCGCCTTGTTCCTCGATGGCGGCGGCGATGGCGGTGGTGATGCCGTCCATGGAGGAAATGGTGGTGCCGATGCCCTGGATGGCGCCCACCGTCTGGTGGGTTTCCTTTTGGATGGTGGACACCTGGGTCGAGATGTCTTCCGTGGCACGCACCGTCTGGCGGGCCAGGTTCTTGACCTCGGACGCCACCACGGCGAAGCCCTTGCCGGCGTCGCCGGCGCGGGCCGCTTCCACCGTGGCGTTCAGCGCCAAAAGGTTGGTCTGTTCGGCGATGCCGGTGATCATCACCACGATCTCGCCGATTTTTTCGGCGGCGCCGGCCAGGCCGTTGACGCGGGAATTGACGCCTTGGGCCTCGGTGGTGGCGCTGGCGGCGACGTCGTTGGACATGGCCACCTGCTGGGCGATCTCGGTGATGGAATTGGACAATTCCTCGGCCGCCTCGGCCACCATGCGGACGTTCTGGTTGGCGTCGTTGGCGTGCTGCGACACCGATTGCGCCCGTTCGGCGGCGCTGTCGGCGGAAACCACCATGCGGCGCGCCGTCTGGCCCATCATGTCGGCGGATTGCGACACGGTTTCCAGGACCTTGGCCACGGCGGTCTCGAAATTGCCGATCAGTTCTTCCAGGCGGCGCATGCGGGCTTCGCGGGCGGCGGCGGCCTGACGGGCTTCTTGCTCCATGGCCTGCTTGGCGATGGTGTTGTCCTTGAACACCTGGACGGCGCGGGCGATGTCGCCCACTTCGTCGCCGCGATCCAAGGCCGGCACGTCGATGGAGGTGTCGCCCCGGGTCAACGCCCCCATGCGCTGGGTCATGTCCTGGATGGGGGTGGTGATGATGCTTTTCAGGCCCCAGCGGATGCCAAGCACGGCGAAGATGGTGGCGAAGATGCCGCCTACCGCCAGGAAGGTCAGAATCTTCTTCAGCTTGGCTTCGGCTTCGGTGGTGGACAGCGACGACGACAGCACGGCGATGACTTCGCCCTTTTCCATGCCCATGGCGCCATGGCAGGCATAGCAGACCTCTTGGTCGGCGCCGTCGGTGACGCCCAGCACGATGGGATAGGCATAGCGATAGGCGCCGTCGACGAAACGGCCCACCGGCGCCTTGGTGGCAAAGGCTTCGCGGTCGATATCGTCCACCGGCAGCTTGGGCTTGCGCTCGGGTTCGGTCTCCTTCATGTGGGCGGTGACTTTCTCGCCCCAGGCGGACCACACCTTGCCGGGATAATGGACGTTACGGCTGTCGAACCAGTTGTTGAACACCTGGATGCCGATGTTGTCGCCGTCTTCCGGGCGCTTGGCCATGACGTTCAGGATCAGCGCGTGCAGCGACGTCATCTCGTTGGACGACAATTGCTGCAGTTGGCGCTCCATCTCGGCCCGTTCGAAACGAGCGATGACCAAGACGACGCTGAGGATCAGCGCAATCACGCCAACACCGACAATGATCATGAAGCGGCTGGATAGCCGAAGGTTCCGCCAGGCTTTCACTCAAATCACCTGTTTTAGCGCCGCGGATACAAACCCCGTACCCTCGGACGCGGATTTCGTTCCCCCAGAAGAATGTATTATGAAAGGCCGGCGTTGGAAACACCGGCCTTTCCTGAAACAGGTAAAAACTTCTGATACTTTGGAACGATTACGAACGCACCAGGCTTTCATAATCATTAATTAAGGTTTTGCTGATTTCGCCCGGGGTAAAAGTATAAGAGGCGATTTCGCGCACAGGAGTAACCTCGGCGGCGGTGCCGGTCAGGAAGCATTCGCTGGCCTTGGCCATCTCTTCCGGCATGATGGCGCGCTCGACAACCTTCAGGCCGCGCTTCTTGGCGATGTCGATGACGGTGCGCCGGGTGATGCCGTCCAGGAAGCAGTCCGGGGTGGGGGTGTGCAGCTCGCCGTCGAAGACGAAGAAGATGTTGGCCCCGGTCGCCTCGGCGACTTGGCCGCGATAATCCAGCATCAGCGAGTCTTCATAGCCTTCGGCCTCGGCCTTGTGCTTGCTCATGGTGCAGATCATGTAAAGGCCGGCGGCCTTGGACGCGGTCGGCGCGGTCTGCGGATGCGGGCGGCGCCAGTCGCTGATGTTCAGGCGGATGCCGCGCATGCGGGCCTCGGGCGACCAATAGCTGGGCCACACCCAGCAGGCGATGGCCACGTGGATCTTGTTGGCCTGCGCCGCGACGCCCATCATTTCCGAGCCGCGCCAGGCGATGGGGCGCACATAGCCGTCGACGATGTTGTTGGCCTTGATGGTGGCGTTGGTGGCGGCGCCGATCTCGGCCGCCGAATAGGGGACCTTCATGCCCAGGATGTCGCCGGACCTGATCAGCCGCTCGGTGTGTTCGACCAGCTTGAACACCTTGCCGCCGTACACCCGCTCCCCTTCGAATACCGCCGAACCGTAATGCAGGCCGTGGGTCAGGACGTGGACCTTGGCGTCACGCCAGGGGATCAGTTCGCCGTCGAACCAGATGAAGCCGTCACGATCGTGGAAGGGGACTAGGTCAGCCATGATATTCCGTCCGAAAGGGGTGAAACGTCACAAAATTACTCTTCACTCTTGCCATGCGTAACATTTTGAGCGATATATGTCAACATGACTGACGTAAAGACACCCATCAATCCACTGTTCCTGCGCGAGGAAGAGCTGCGCCAGGGGATCGAGCTGTTGTTTTTCGCCTATCGCGACTTCACCGCCGAGCCCGACGCCATCCTGGCGGAATATGGGTATGGGCGGGCGCATCACCGGGTCATTTATTTCGTCGGCCGCAATCCGGGCATGACGGTGTCGGACTTGTTGGCCATCCTGCGCATCACCAAGCAATCCTTGTCCCGTGTGCTGGGGCAACTGGTGGACGAGGGTTTCATCACCCAGCGTCCGGGAACTGTGGACCGCCGTCAGCGTCTGCTGGAACTGACGGAAAAGGGCACCGAGCTGGAACGTCAGCTGACCGAACGTCAGCGGGCACGCTTCGCCGCCGCCTATCGCGACGCCGGGGCCGAAGCGGTGGAAGGTTTCCGCAAGGTGATGCTGGGGCTGATCGACGAAGCCGACCGTCCCCGCTTCCCGCAACGCGGTCCGGGCTGGCGCTGAACGGAGAGGTCATGGACGGCAAGCCGCACATTCTGGTGGTCGACGACGACGACAGGTTGCGGCAATTGCTGCGCAAATACCTGTCGGACAACGGCTATCTGGTCAGCACCGCGGCGTCGGCGGCGGAAGCGCGGACCAAGCTGTCCCTGGTGGAAGCCGACATGCTGGTTCTGGATGTGATGATGCCGGGCGAGGACGGCCTGAGCCTGACCCGCGACTTGCGCCGGACCAGTGGCGTTCCCATCTTGCTGCTGACCGCCATGGGCGAGCCCGAGGACCGCATCAGCGGCCTGGAAACCGGCGCCGACGATTATCTGACCAAGCCGTTCGAGCCCCGCGAACTGCTGCTGCGCATCGCGTCCATCCTGCGCCGCACCCCCAAGCCGGAGGTTGCGGGGTCGAAGGTGTTGAGCTTGGGAGCTTTCGTCTGGGACGTCGCCCGCGCCGAACTGCGCCAGGGCGACGAGATGGTGCACCTGACCACCGCCGAAAAGGACTTGCTGGGCATCCTGGCCGAACAGGTCAACCAGTCGGTCAGCCGCGACGACTTGGCGGCGCGCACCGGCAACGCCGCCAATCCGCGCGCCGTCGACGTGCAGGTGACCCGCCTGCGCAAGAAGCTGGAAGACGACCCGCGCCTGCCGCGTTACCTGCAGACGGTACGCGGCCAGGGTTACATGCTGAGGCCGGACTGACATGGCGGTGGAAGCCGAACGCTGGTTCAAACGCATCCTGCCCCAGGGTTTGCTGGGCCGCTCGCTGCTGATCATCGTCACCCCGCTGATCGTCGTGCAGTTGGTGTCCACCTACATCTTCTACGCCAGCCACTGGGACACGGTGGCGCGGCGTCTGGCCACCTCGCTGGTGGGCGACGTCGGCGCGGTGATCGAAAGCCTGCGGGCCTTTCCGGGGCCGGAAAACCGCCAGCGTATCCTCAGCATCGCCGCCAGCCGCATGGATCTGGACATGCGGTTCGAATTGGGCGGCATCCTGCCCAACACTGCGGCGCCGGCGCCTTTCGGCATCATGGAGGAAGCGCTGCACGCCGCCCTGGTGGAACGCCTGCAGCGCCCGTTCATCATCGACGCCCGCAGCCATCAGCGGGAAGTGGCGCTGCGGGTGCAGCTGTCCGACGGCTTGCTGGAAGTCTTCGTGCCGCGCAAGCGTCTGTTCAGTTCCACCACCTACATCTTCGTGCTGTGGATGGTGGGCACCTCGCTGTTGCTGCTGGGCATCGCCACCATCTTCATGCGCAACCAGGTGCGCAGCGTGCGCAAGCTGGCGGTGGCCGCCGACGCCTTCGGCAAGGGACGCGAGGTGGCGAACTTCAAGCCGGAAGGTGCCGTCGAGGTGCGTCAGGCGGCTCAGGCCTTCAACCTGATGCGCGACCGCATCAAGCGACAGATGCAGCAGCGCACCGAAATGCTGGCCGGGGTGTCGCACGACCTGCGGACGCCCTTGACCCGCATGAAGCTGCAAGTCGCCATGCTGGGCGACGCCGACGGGCGGGCGGAACTGGAAGAAGACGTGGCCGAGATGGAGCAGATGGTCGAAGGCTATCTGGCCTTTGTCCGTGGCGAAGGCGGCGAAGTCTCGGTGCCCACCGATCTGGCCGGATTGGTGGGCGAGGTGGTCGGGCGTTTCCGCCGCGAAGGCCGCGACATGGACCTGCATGTGGAAGACAGTCTGGTGATGCCGCTGAAGCCCCAGGCCATGACCCGCGTCATCGGCAACCTGATCGGCAACGCGTTGCGTTATGGCGGCCATGTGTGGGTGCGGGTGGGCAAGCGTCCGGATGCCGCCGAGATCATCGTCGACGACGATGGCCCCGGTATTCCCGCAGATTCCCGCGAACAGGTGTTCAAGCCGTTCTTCCGCATGGAACGGTCGCGCAATCTGGCCACCGGCGGCGTCGGCCTGGGCCTGACCATCGCCCGCGACATCGTGCGCGGCCATGGCGGCGACGTGCTGCTGGAAGACAGTCCATTGGGCGGTCTGCGGGCGCGGATCAGGTTGCCGCTTTAACCACCTGGGCGTTGGCGCCGTAAGACTTGAACTTTTCCAACACCACCGCCATCTCGGCGGCCGGCAGCACCGGCGGCGCGCCCAGCGGCAGCAGCCGCAGGTACAGGTCGCACAGGAACTCGATTTCCACCGCCACGTCCACCGCCTGGGCCAGATCCTTGCCGATGGCGATCATGCCGTGATGGGCCAGCAGGCAGGCGCGGCGGCCGTCCAGGGCGCGCAGCGCGGCGTCGGACAATTCCTGGGTGCCGAAGGTGGCGTAGGGGGCGCAGCGCACGTCCGAGCCGCCGGCGATGGCCACCATGTAATGGAAGGCCGGCAGGGTCTTGCCCAGCACCGCCAAGGCGGTGGCGGCCGGCGAATGGCAGTGGACCACGGCGCCGGCATCGGGGCGGGCGGCATAGATGTCGCGATGGAAACGCCATTCGCTGGACGGCTTCCACGCCCCGGACCAGCCGCCCTGCATGTCCATGGCGACCAGTTGGTCGGCCCGCAGCACATCGGCCGAGACGCCCGACGGCGTCACCACGAAGCCGTTGCCCCGGCGTACCGAAACGTTGCCCGAGGCGCCCTGGTTCAGTCCGCGATCGGCCAGCAGGCGCACGGCGGCGACGACGGCCTCCATGTCAGCCTACCTTTTCGGGGAACAGGCCGGCCAAGCCTTGGGGGCTGGCGGCGCAGACGCCGCGTTCGGTGATCAGTCCGCTGACCAGGCGCGCCGGGGTGACGTCGAAGCCCCAGTTGCCGGCGGGGCTGCCGTCGGGGGTGACCTGCACGCTGACGATGGCGCCGGTCTCGGTCTTGCCGGTCATGTGGGTCTGTTCGCTGTGGTCGCGTTCCTCGATGGGGATTTCCTTGACCCCGTCGGCCACCGTCCAGTCGATGGTCGGGCTGGGCAGGGCCACGTAGAACGGCACGTTGTTGTCCTTGGCCGCCAGCGCCTTCAGGTAGGTGCCGATCTTGTTGCAGACGTCGCCCAGGCGGGTGGTGCGGTCGGTGCCGACGATGCACAAATCGACCATGCCGTGTTGCATCAGATGGCCGCCGGTGTTGTCGGCGATCACCGTGTGGGGGACGCCGTGCCAGTTCAACTCGCGCGCGGTCAGGCTGGCGCCCTGGTTGCGCGGCCGGGTCTCGTCCACCCAAACATGGACGGGGATGCCGGCGTCGTGGGCCTTGTAGATGGGGGCCAGCGCCGTACCCCAGTCCACGGTGGCCAGCCAGCCGGCATTGCAATGGGTCAGCACGTTGACCCGTTCGGCGCCCTTGGCCTTGGCCTGTTCCCAGGCGTCGGCGATCAACTTGGCGCCGTTGTCCCCGATGGCCGAATTGATGGCGACGTCTTCGTCGCAGATTGCCGCGGCACGGGCGTAAGCGGTGGCGACGCGGTCGGCTTCCGGCACCTTGCCCAGGGCGGCGATCATTTCGTCCAGCGCCCATTTCAGGTTGATGGCGGTGGGCCGCGTGGCATGCAGGATGTTGTAGGCGACGGTCAAAGCCAAGTCGGACGAATTGGCCCGCGCCGCCAACGCCATGCCATAGGCGGCGGTGGCGCCGATCAGGGGGGCGCCGCGCACCAGCATGGCCTTGATGGCGTGGGCCGCGTCGGCCAGGCTTTCCAGGCGCACGGTCACCAGTTCATGGGGCAGGCGGGTTTGGTCGATGATTTCCACCGCCCAGCCATCCTGGGCCAGCCAGATGGTGCGGGTCGGGGTGCCGTTGATCTTCATGGGACTATCCTGCTGTGTTCGCCGGGAACCATAAGCACGGCGTGATGCGGGTGCAACGGGCTCTGGCCGCTTTCTTTACCCTAAAGAACGGACCTGTGCCCAAACGAACCTTATTCCTTTGCTGACTTATTCCCACATGAATAAAGGTACTACCATCCAGGGGTAGAAAGGCGCACCCATGGGGTCGGCGCCTGTTTTTGTTGAAGCGGGAAGGTGGAGGGCGCCATGAACACGCAACGCCCCCAATGCGGATGGGTTCAGGGACGGGGCCAGCCGGATGACCTGGATGGCCTGCATCAGATATTGTTGTGTGCCACCCGGCGCGGCTGCGACGCCAATGTGGAATGCAGCGAGCGGGCGCTTGAGCTGGTGCTGAGCGCCACGCGCGCGCAGATCAAGACCGACGTTCCGACTTAACGCGTCAGCACCCGGCCGGCCACCGCGTCCAGCTTGGCGGCCAGGCCGGGGGCGATCTTGTCCTTGTGGGTGATGACGGCGTGTTCCAGGGCGGTGTGGCAGCCCTTGACGCAATTGCCGTCGCGGTCGTGCACATGCGGCACCACCGCCTTGACCAGGGCGCGGGCCCGGTCGGCGTTTTCCAGCAACACCTTGACCACCTGTTCCACCGTCACCGCGTCATGGTCGGGATGCCAGCAATCGTAATCGGTGACCATGGCGACGCTGGCGTAACACATCTCGGCCTCACGCGCCAATTTGGCTTCCGGCATGTTGGTCATGCCGATGACGTCGCAGCCCCATTGGCGGTACAGGTTGCTTTCCGCCATCGTGGAAAACTGCGGGCCTTCCATCACCAGATAGGTGCCGCCGTGCACCGCCTTGATGCCGGCGGCCTGGGCGGCCTTTTCCACCATGTCGCCCAGGCGGCCGCAGACCGGATGGGCCATGGACACATGGGCGACCAGACCGGTTTCGAAGAACGACTTGGTCCGCGCGAAGGTGCGGTCGATGAACTGGTCGACGATGACGAAGGTGCCGGGCGGCAGCTCTTCCTTCAGCGAGCCCACCGCCGACACCGACAGGATCTCGGTGACGCCGGCCCGCTTCAGGGCGTCGATGTTGGCGCGGAAGTTCAGTTCCGACGGCGGGATGCGATGGCCGCGGCCGTGACGGGGCAGGAAGACCAGTTTTTGCCCGTCCAGTTCGCCGAACAGGAATTCGTCGGATGTCTCGCCGAACGGGCTGTCGACACGACGCCATTGCTTGTTGGTCAGGCCGTCGATGTCGTAGACGCCGGAACCGCCGATGATGCCGAGGACGGGCTTGGTCATGCTGGTCTCCTGAAACAGATTACCGGTGGGCATAAAACAAAAAGGCCGCCATCGCAAGGATGGCGGCCAATTGGTTCCCGCCCTGCCGAAGCGGGCCGGTCCGGCAGGGCCGGTACTTAGTGCAGGTTCTTCCAGATCTGACGCTTCAGCGCGTACAGCATGGCGGTGAACACCACCAGGAAGATCATGACCTTCAGACCCAGGGACTTGCGCGCGTCCAGTTCGGGCTCGGCGGCCCAATTCAGGAAAGCGGTGATGTCCGCGGCTTCCTGTTCGACGGTGGCCTTGGTGCCATCGCTATAGGAAACCAGGTCTTCCATCAGCTGCGGGGGCATGCTGATGGCGTTGCCGGGGAAGTACTTGTTGAAGTACTTGCCTTCGGGAATGGTATGGCCTTCCGGCACTTCTTCCACGAAGCCCTGCATCAGGCTGTAGATGTAGTTCGGGCCGCCGACGCGGGCCTTGGCCATCAGCGACAGGTCGGGCGGAAGCGCGCCGCCATTGGCGAAGGCCGCCGCCTTGTCGTTGGGGAAGGGCCCGATGTACTTGTCCGAGGGACGCCCCGGACGCATGCGGACTTCGCCTTCGTCATTGGGGGTGTCGGCGATTTCACGGGCCGAAGCGACGGCCTTGATCTCGTCCTCGGTCAGGCCGACCGCGGCCAGGTTGCGATAGGCAACCAGACGCAGGCCGTGGCAGTTCGAGCAGACACCGTTGAAGATTTCGAAACCGCGCTTCAACTGGGCCTGGTCGTAGCGACCAAAAAAGCCTTCCCAGGAAAAGCCGGGCTTCATCAACGGCTCGCCGCCGCCGGACGCCATGGCGGCGCCCGAGGAAGCCATCAGACCGACGGCCGCGATGGCGGAAAGGATGAGCTTACGCATTATGCCTTCTCCTTCAACACGGCAGCCGCGATGCTGGCCGGCAGGGCCTTGGGCTTTTCCAGCTTGCCCAGCAACGGCATGATGATCAGGAAGTGGGCGAAGTAATAAGCCGTGCACAGCTGGCCGATGGTCACCAGCGGCTCTTCCGCCGGCTTGCCGCCGACATAGCCCAGAACCAGGCAGTCGATCAGGAACAGCCAGAAGAACTGGCGGTACAACGGCCGGAACTTGGCGGAACGCACCTTCGAGGTGTCCAGCCAGGGCAGGAAGAACAAGATGATGATGGCCGAGAACATCGCCACCACGCCCTGAAGCTTCGCCGGGATGCCGAACAGATCCAAGGTGAAGGAACGCAGGATCGCGTAGAACGGCAGGTAATACCATTCGGGGACGATGTGCGGGGGCGTCACCATCGGGTTGGCCGGGATGTAGTTGTCGGGTTCACCGAAGAAGTTCGGAGCCCAGAACACGAAGCCCAGGAAGAAGATCAGGAACACGCCGATGCCGAACAGGTCCTTGATGGTGTAGTAGGGGTGGAAGGGGATGGAATCCGCTTCGCCCTTCATTTCCACACCCAGGGGGTTGTTGGACTTGACGGTGTGCAGCGCCCAGACGTGCACCACCACCAGGCCGACGATGACGAACGGCAGCAGGTAGTGCAGCGAGAAGAAGCGGTTCAGGGTCGGGTTGTCGACCGAGAAGCCACCCCACAGCAGGGTCACGATGTGCTGGCCCACGACCGGGAAGGCCGAGAACAGGTTGGTGATCACGGTGGCGCCCCAGAAGGACATCTGACCCCACGGCAGCACATAGCCCAGGAAGCCGGTGGCCATCATCGCCAGATAGATCAGGATGCCGACCCACCACAGCACTTCGCGCGGCGCCTTGTACGATCCGTAATACAGGTTACGGAACATGTGGATGTACACCATGATGAAGAACATGGAGGCGCCGTTCATGTGCAGGTAACGGATCAGCCAGCCATAGTTCACGTCGCGCATGATGCGTTCGACCGAGTCGAAAGCCAGCGAGGTGTGCGACGAGTAGTTCATCACCAGGAAGATGCCGGTCAGCAGCATGACCACCAGCACGAACGCGGCCAACGAGCCGAAGTTCCACCAGTAGTTCAGGTTGCGCGGCGTGGGGTAATCGATGGCAGAATGCTGCATCATCGAGAAGATGGGCAGCCGCTGATCCAGCCAGCTGATCACCTTGTTGTTGGTTTGGAAACCGCTCATGGTCGATCCTTACCCGATGCGGACGGTGGTGTCGGACGTGAAGGTGTACTTCGGCACCGGCAGGTTCAGCGGCGCCGGACCCTTGCGGATACGTCCGGACGTGTCGTAGTGGGAACCGTGGCAGGGGCAGAACCAACCACCGAAATCACCCTTGGGGTCGGCAGCCTTCTGTCCCAGCGGCACGCAGCCCAGGTGGGTGCAGACGCCGATCAGGATCAGCCATTCCGGCTTCTGCACGCGGCTGGCGTCGGTCGCCTTGTCGCGCAGGTCGGCGGCATCGTCCTTGGTGGCGGCGGCAATCTCTTCTTCAGTGCGGCGGCGCACGAAGACGGGCTTGCCCTGCCAAACGACGGTGATCGCCTGTCCGGGTTGGATGGCGGCAAGATCCACGTCGGTGGTGGACATTGCCAGGGTATCGGCGGCCGGGTTCATGCTGTGCACGAACGGCCACAGGGCGGCGGCGGTCCCTGCCGCGCCGACAGCGGTGGTAGCATACAGCAGGAAATCCCGCCGAGTTTGCCCATCCGTCGACGAGGGCTGGGCATGCGTAGCCGAATCAGCCATGACTTAACCTCTTGTTGGCCCGCGGAAGCGGCCCTATTAACCACATTGCCCCTTGTGATTCAACAGGGGAGTCAAGTTAACATAAGTAACTGCTAATTAAGATGGACCCCTTCAGATGGTGCGGCCCCCGCCCGAAGGGGTGGTGGATTGAGGATTCTCTATGCATTTGTTGCGTCTAGCCCTGTATCAACCCGACATTCCGCAGAACGCGGGCACCCTGATACGTCTTTCGGCGTGCCTTGGAATCCCTTTGGATGTCATCGAACCCTGCGGGTTTTTGTGGGATGAAAAACGCATGCGCCGCGCCGGCATGGATTACGTCGATCATGCGCGGGTCAGCCGTCACGCATCCTATGCGACGTTCCGGCAATCCCTGGGCGGCGGACGGCTGGTGCTGCTGACCACCGCCGGCAGCCAACGTCTGGACGGCTTTTCCTTCCAGGCCGGCGATGTCATCATGGTGGGCCGCGAAAGCGCCGGCGTGCCGGACGAGGTGGCGGCCCACGCCGACGCCCGCTTGCGCATTCCCATGGCGGCGGGCCTGCGCTCGCTGAACGTGGCTCTGGCCGCCACCTTGGCGGTGGGGCAAGCCTTGGGGCAACTGAACGCCTATCCGCCGGAGACCGGGTCATGAGCACCGATGTGAAAGTTCTTTACGACGCCGAAAAGGCCCAGGCCTATGACCGGCGGGTGCGCGACGCCATTCCCGGCTATGAAGCCCTGCATCAACTGTCGTGCATGGTGTTGGCCGAAAGTACCGGTGGGCACGGCCGGGTGCTGGTGGTCGGCGCCGGCACCGGGGTGGAATGCGTCGCCCTGGCCCAGGCCTGCCCCAGCCTGCACGTGGTCGGCGTCGATCCGGCCGGCGACATGCTGGCCCATGCCGAACAGAAAGTCGCCGAGCATGGCCTGAACGCCCGGGTGCGGCTCTATCCGTCCAAGGTGTCGGAACTGCCGAAATTCGAACCCTTCGACGCCGCCACCTTGCTGCTGGTCTTGCACTTCCTGCCCGATGACGGCGCCAAGCTTGGCCTGTTGACCGACATCGCCGAACACCTGAAGCCGGGCACGCCGCTGGTGCTGGCCGACCTGTTCGGCCCTGGCTGGGACGACCCGTGGCAGGGGCAGTTGCGGCTGTTCTGGGAGCACCTGCAGAAATCCGCCGACATCCCGGAGCAAGACATCGAACGCGGCTTCCGGCACGTGGACCGCAACATCCACCCGGTCAGCGAGGATCGCTTGGCCCAGTTGCTGGATCAGGCCGGGTTCGAAGCGCCGCGTCCGTTCTTCCGCGCCTTGTGCTTCGGCGGCTGGGTGACCCGGCGCAAGGCTTAAGGCAACAAAAAAGTGCCGGCGTCAAGCCTTGCGTGCAAAACACGGGAGGCTTGAAACCTCATACGGGACAGTAGGTTAGCTCTTTTGGGGACCGCGTTGCAGGACTGTTGCTTGGTGG